>MEGD01000017.1 GCA_001725355.1 Novosphingobium sp. SCN 66-18 | reverse complement strand
AGGCACGATTTTCCGCGGTCCGCAAGAAAAAGGGAGGCCGCGGCCTCCCTTTCCTCCTCCGCTTCGGCGCGATTGTGGAGCGGTCTTTCAGAACCGGTAGCGCACCGTGCCGCCCCAGGTGCGCGGCTGGTTGACGTAGCCCGAGATCGAGCCGGGCTGCGCCACCGAATCGAAGATGTTGAGCAGCCAGCGGTGGTTGAGGATGTTGCGGCCCCAGACCGAGAACTCGATGCCGTTATGCATCGCCCAGGTGAGCGAGCCGTTGAGTTCGCTGACCTCGCGCGTGAACGGCCGCGCCGCCGCGATCGCCGCGTCGGTCCCGCCCGAAAGGAAGCCGGGCAGGCCTTCCTGGATCCGCACTTGCGCTTCGTAGTGGAAATCGCCGCGCAGGATCAGGTGATCGTCGTTGGGGAAGGCGTGGTCGATCTGCGCGCCCCAGGTGGCCGAGATCGAGGGGATGCCCGCGGGCCGCGTGCCCGAAAGATCGCCCACCGCCGAAAGGCCGAAGCTGTCGTACTTGGGATCGAGGTAGGTCACCGCCATCGACAGCTGGACGCCGCGTGCCGGCCGTGCGGTGCCTTCGAACTCGAAGCCCTGCACCGTCTCCTTGCCGGCGTTCGACAGGTAGAAGCCGGTGCCGGTGAAGATGTTGGACTGGAAGCCCTTGATCGACTGGCGGAAGGCGGCGACGTTCATCGTCACCAGCCCCCAGTTGGCCTTGAGGCCCAATTCCAGCACCGTCGAGCTTTCCGGCCCGGCAAAGCGGCTGCCATAGGTCTGGTTGACCTGCGTCAGCCCGGCGGCGGCCAGCGCCACCGCGTCAGAGGCGGCGGGCCGGCTATCGCGCGAAAGGTTGATCGAGCTGGCTTTGAAGCCGGTGGCGAAGCTGGCGTAGAAGTTGATCTGCCGCGTCAGATCGTAGGCGATCCGGGCGGTATAGGTGAACTTGCTGTCGCTGGTGCGGCCCGGCTCCACGCCGTTGGGCACGCCCAGGAACGGCGGCAGGAACTGGAGGCTCTTGAGCGCGAGCAGCGGGTTGCCGACCAGCCCGGGATTGCCGCTGGCCGCCGCCTGCGCGGGCGTGATGTTGGCATTGGCCGCGCCGAACGCCGTCGCCTGCGTGCGCAGCGCGCCGAAGATGCCGGGCTGGGCCGTGGCGAAGCCCTGGATCTGCGCGGCATTGGCCGCCGCGCCCAGGCCCAGCGCGGTGCCGACCGCCGTGGCGAGGTACTGTTGCGTCAGCCCCGTCTGGCCGATGTCCGCCAGCGAAAGGCCCGAGAACACGTCGCTCGACGAAACCTGCGCGGAGAAATTCTTGGTATCGCGGGTGAAGTTGATGCCGCCGGTGATGGTCAGGCGATCGTGCACCTTGAAATCGGCCTGCGCGAAGATCGAGAACGCCTCGTTCTTCAGGCGATAGCGTTCGTCCAGGCCCTGCCCGGTGCCGAAGAAGCGGCCGGTGTAGTTCTGGCCGGTCAGCCCGCTGACCGTCGCTTCGAGCGAGGAGGCGTTCAGCGCGCCGCCGGTGCCCGACCGGATCAGCAGATCGGCATAGGGGCGGTACTGCGAGCCATAGGCGACGCGGTTGGACTGGTCGATCTTCTCGTTGAAATAGAACCCGCCCAGCATGAAGTTCAGCGGACCTTCGATATTGGTCGCGATGCGGAATTCCTGGGTGAAGGTCTTGATCCGCAGGTCCTGCGAATTCTCGCCGAGGAGATCGGCGCTGGTGAAGTCCGAATCCTGGTTGGTCAGCGCGTCGGTGCGGCGATAGGCGGTGATCGAGGTGAACGTCAGCGGGCCGAGGTCATAGTCGGCCTGCGCCGAGAGGCCCCAGTTGCGGATGTCGTTGGTCGAATCGAAATTGCTGTAGGTTACGTCGGCATAACGGTCCGCCGCGTTGTTGACCTTGCCGCCCAGCGCGCGGATCGCCGTGGTGGCGGCCGAAGGCTGGAGATTGATCGCGGCGCAGCAGTTCTCGTTGATGCGGCTGTAATCGCCGATGATCCGCACGCGCAGGGCGGGGCTTGCTTCCCACAGCGTCTGCCCGCGCACGAACCAGCGGTTGCGGTCGTTCACCGTGTGCCCGGTGCCCAGATCGTGGATGTAGCCATCGCGCTTGTTGTAGCCGCCGGCCAGGCTGACCGCCACGTTATCCGCCACCGGGCCGGTGACGACGCCCTTGAGCACCACGGCATCGTAATTGCCGTAGGTCGCTTCCAGATTGCCGCCGAACTTGAACTGCGGCGCCTGCGTGACCACCGAGACGACGCCCGCCGAAGCGTTCTTGCCGAACAGCGTGGATTGCGGGCCGCGCAGCACCTCGATCCGCTGCACATCGGGGAAATCGCCGATCTGCGCGGCCGAACGCGAGCGATAGACGCCATCGACGAACACGCCCACCGACGGTTCGATCCCGGCGTTGTTGGCGCCGTTGCCGAAGCCGCGGATGATGAAGTTGGTATTGGCCGAGCTTTGCTGCTGGTTGACGCGCAGCGAGGGCACCACGCTGGCGAGGTCCTTGAGATCGCGGATCTGCGCGCGTTCGAGCGTCTGCGCGCTGGTGACCGTGACGGCGACGGGCACGTCCTGCAGCGTCTGTTCGCGCTTGGTCGCGGTGACCACGATCTCGTTGCCCTGCGTGGTGTCTTCGCCACGGTCGGTGGCGGGTTTCGCCTCTTCCTCGGGCGCGGGCAGGGCTTCTTCCCCGTCGGCGGCGGGGGCGACGGCCTGTTCCGGCATGCCCCGTTCCGGCAGGGCCTGGGCTTGCGCGAAAGCGACGGCGGGCACCGTCATGGTGAAACCGCAGACCCCCACGAGCAGGCCCGCGCGGGCGAGTTCGGCAAATTTCATGTGGCAACCAATCCTGTAACTGAGCGGGTAACGGGAGCAGGCGCGGGGAAGGCCCATGGCCGAAGCCGGCACCGGATGGCGGGAAAAACGCCCCGGAACAAAGCCTTCCGTCCATTCCGACGGAAAATCGACACCCCTCATCCCTTCTGGAACGGACCAATATGAGCCTGAAGGACGCGATACAATCGGCATTTTGATGTTTTTCCGGCGGCTTGGCGGCTAAGGCCGGGCCTGTGGCATGCCGGTAACAGCGGGGGTAGCGGAGGGGGTAACAGGGGGCGCGAAGCGGGGTTGCGATCCCGCCCGGCGCCAGACTGTCCTTGCCGCAACGCACAATTCCCGCTAAGCGCGCGCCCGAGCCGGCCTGCCCCTGTTAGTGGCGCGCGGGTCCGAACCCAGAACACCCGCCTTACCGAAAGCGCCATCATGTCCGCCCTGCGTAATATCGCGATCATCGCCCACGTCGACCACGGCAAGACCACCCTGGTCGACCAGCTCTTCCGCCAGTCCGGCACGTTCCGCGACAACCAGCGCGTGGAAGAACGCGCGATGGATTCCAACGATCTCGAAAAGGAACGCGGGATCACCATTCTGGCCAAGTGCACCTCGGTCGAATGGACCTCGCCCCAGTCGGGCGAAACCACCCGCATCAACATCGTCGATACTCCTGGCCACGCCGACTTCGGCGGCGAGGTGGAACGCATCCTGTCGATGGTCGATGGCGTGATCCTGCTGGTGGATAGCTCGGAAGGCGCGATGCCGCAGACCAAGTTCGTCACCGGCAAGGCGCTGGCGCTGGGTCTCCGGCCGATCGTGGTGGTCAACAAGATCGACCGCCCCGATGGCCGCGCGCAGGAAGTGCTGGACGAAGTGTTCGATCTGTTCGTCAGCCTCGACGCCAACGACGAACAGCTTGAATTCCCGGTGCTCTACGCCTCGGGCCGCAACGGCTACGCCAGCGAGGACGAAGCCGCGCGCGAAGGCACGCTGGAGCCGCTGTTCGAAAAGATCGTGGCCCATGTGCCCGCGCCGAACCTGGACGTGGACGGCCCGTTCTCGTTCCTGGCGACGCTGCTTGATCGCGACAACTTCATGGGCCGCGTGCTGACCGGCCGCGTCCAGTCGGGCACGATCAAGGTCAACCAGCCGATCCACGCGCTCGATGGCGAAGGAAAGGTGATCGAGGTCGGCCGCGCCTCCAAGCTGCTGTCGTTCAACGGGCTGGACCGCGTGCCGGTGGAAGAAGCCCGCGCGGGCGATATCATTGCGCTGGCGGGGCTCGAGAAGGCCACCGTGGCCAACACCATTGCCGATCCTTCGGTGAGCACGCCGATCGCCGCGCAGCCGATCGATCCGCCGACGCTGGCGATGCGCTTCGCCGTCAACGACAGCCCCTTCGCGGGCCGCGAGGGCGACAAGGTGACCAGCCGCATGATCCGCGACCGCCTGCTGCGTGAAGCGGAAACCAACGTCGCCATCCGCGTGACCGAAAGCGCGGACAAGGACAGCTTCGAAGTGGCCGGTCGCGGCGAACTCCAGCTGGGCGTGCTGATCGAGACGATGCGCCGCGAAGGTTTCGAGCTGGGCATCAGCCGCCCGCGCGTGCTGTTCGCCACCGACGAGACGGGCGCGCGCACCGAGCCTTACGAAACGGTGGTGATCGACGTCGACGACGAATTCTCGGGCACGGTCGTCGAGAAGATGCAGCGCCGCAAGGCCGAACTGACCGAGATGAAGCCTTCGGGCGTGGGCAAGACCCGCATCATCTTCTCGGCCCCGTCGCGCGGCCTGATCGGCTATCACGGCGAATTCCTGTCCGACACGCGCGGCACCGGCATCATGAACCGGCTGTTCGAGAAGTACGGACCGCACAAGGGCCCGATCGAGGGCCGGCTGAACGGCGTGCTGATCTCCAACGGCACCGGCGAGGCGGTGGGCTATGCGCTCAACAGCCTTGAGGATCGCGGCATCCTGTTCGTGCGGCCGCAGGACAAGATCTACGAGGGCATGATCATCGGCGAGAACGCCAAGCCCGAGGATCTGGAAGTGAACCCGATGAAGTCCAAGCAGCTCACCAACTTCCGGTCGAGCGGCAAGGACGACGCGATCCGCCTGACCCCGCCGAAGATCATGACGCTGGAGCAGGCCATCGCCTATATCGACGACGACGAGATGGTCGAAGTGACGCCCAAGACGATCCGCCTGCGCAAGGCGATCCTCGATCCGAACGAGCGCAAGAAGGCCAGCCGGAAGAAGGAAGCGGCGTAAGCCACGGCTACCCGGTCAACGGAACACAAGAAAGGCGGCGGGACTTCGGTTCCGCCGCCTTTTTTCCGCCACGCCCCGGCTTCCCCCTACAGCGCGTAGCGGTGGTATTCCTTTTCGACCATGGGCAGGATGCGCAGGGCCTGTTCGCGTTCGCTATCGGCCTCGGCCCCGCGGTCCAGACGCCGCAGGATCAGGCTGCGGATGTAGCGGCTCTGCGCCAGGCCGGGGGACTGGACCAGCGCGGCGTCGATATCCGCCAGCGCCTCGGTAAACTTGCCAAGCCGCAGCCAGACGACCGCGCGGCTGTCGAGGATTTCGGAGGTGTCGTCGCTCAGTTCGATGGCGCTGGTGCAATCCTTCAGCGCGGTGTCGATCTGCACCTGCCGCAGCGCCTTGGTCCAGCAGCGCCCGTTCAGCAGGCTGGGCTTGCCCGGTTTCTGCGCGATCAGCGCGTCGTATTGCCCGATCGCCGCCGCCGGATCGCCGAACTCGCCGAGAATCTGCGCGCGAGAGAGCTGGTAGTCGAAGCGCGTCTGGCCGCCGAGCGCGATCTTTTCGTCCAGCAGGGCCAGCGCGCTGTCCACCTTGCCCTGTTTCGCCGCATAGTAGGCGAGCCGGCCGATCGCCGGGACCGATGACGGATCGATCGCCCGTGCCGCATCGGCATCCTTCTCGGCGGAGGCATAATCGCCGAGGGTGTCATAGATGTCGGCGCGCACGAGGTACTCTTCCACCGACGGGTGCGTGGCGATCACGTGCGAAAGATCGGCGATGGCGCCCTTCCGGTCGCCGATGCCCTTGCGATAGTTCGCGCGGTTGCTCCACGGCAGCGTATCGTCCGCCTCGGCGGTTGCGATCGCGCGTTCATAGACCGCGTTGATACCGGCGATCTGGGACGAGGCGCGGGTTGCCGCTTCGGTCAGTTGCCAGCGCCGCCGTGTATCGAGCGGCGCGATCAGCCGTGGCGCCTGCGCATTGACGGCGGCCGCCCGGTCCCGTTCGCCGGCGACGGCGGAGGGCGCCACTTCCGTGCCGGCCATGGTCATCGTTTCGTCCAGGGTCAGCACGGCGCCCTCCAGCGAGAGGCTGCGCTGCAGGTGCCGCCCGGCTACCTCGGTATCGAGATGGCGCGCGCCTTCGACCGTCAGGCCCCGGCCATCTTCCGGCAGATGGATGCGGGCCTTGTAGTGCATGCGATCCGGGGTGCCGGTCGTTACGGGGATATTCGCCCAGGACGTGCGGGCGCGGTCGGGGCTGAATTCCTGATCCCCGGTCAGGCGCGCAACCTGCCGCTTGCGCAGGTGATCCTCGGTGGTCCACGGCGTGGTGAACACGGCCTTGCCGGACACGGCGACCGTCCCGAGGTCCGGATCGGGCTTTGCCGCCAGATCGGCGAACTGTCCCTCTCCGAGCAGCCGCTGCAGCATCGTTGCGAGGAACTGTTCGTGCTCCTTCTCGGCCAATTGTTCCCTGGCCGTATTCATCAGCGTGGCCGCGCCGCCCCGGAAGACGGCGTTGATCTGCGTCAGCGAGGGCAAATCGGTGCTGGTGCTTTCATCGATGTCCAGCGTGATATCGACCGTGGGGCGCGCGGGCGCGGTTCGCTGGATCGCTTCCAGCTCCGCACCGTCGGCGCGCAGCGGCAACACCTGCCGCATCGCCGGCGTATCGCCGAGATCGGGCAGGCGTGTTCCCGTGTCGGTCCCGTCGAGCCAGACCGATCGGCCGCCGATGCGCGCGCGCACGAAAACGTGGTCGAATGCGCCCGCCGACGGCAAGTGCTGCGGCACCAGATCGTCCATCGTCGCGCTGGCCAGAACCGGTTCGGCATCGATCTGCAGCGCGCGCAGCATCGCCAGCAGCAGCAGCGTCTTGGCCTTGCAATCGCCATACCGGATCGACCAGGTCCGCTCCGGCGCCTGCGGAACGTAGTTGCCGCCGTTCATCTGGACGGCGACATAGCGGATCTTGTCCTGCACGCTGCGCAGCGC
This sequence comes from Novosphingobium sp. SCN 66-18, assembly GCA_001725355.1. Taxonomy (GTDB): domain Bacteria; phylum Pseudomonadota; class Alphaproteobacteria; order Sphingomonadales; family Sphingomonadaceae; genus Novosphingobium. The sequence goes on along the minus strand of MEGD01000017.1, from coordinate 89,600 downwards.
CAGGGCGGCCTGCGTTAGCGGGTCGGCGCTCGCCTTGCGGATCGTTTCGATTTCCGCCGCCAGCGCGCTGTCCTTCTCGATCTTGCCTTCCGTGGCGAACAGCGGGCTCATCACTTTCGAGACTTCGCGCCAGGACGCGAAATCGGACGCTTCGATGAAGGCCGGCTGGCGGAAGCGCAGGGGCGCGTCTCCGGGCATCTCCGGCTTCTTCGGCGTGGGCAGCGCCACGGATACGGTGGTGAAGCCATCGCGCGTGACCGTGGTGGTTTGCGGGGTGGCGCCCACGATCTGCCAGTGCGGCGGCCGCTTGGACGGGAAGCTCAACGCCATCGTCGCGCCGCTGGTTTTGGCGGGCAGCGCGAGCAGCGGCGCCTGCCATTGCGCGCGATCACCCAGCGCCTTGTCCAGCGTGGTGACGGACGCGCGCACGTGCAGGGTATCGCCGATCTGGAGGCCTTCAGGCTCCATCGTGGCGGTCAGGAGGCCGGTGATCTGGCGCTGTTCCAGCTGCTGTTCGCGCCGCAGGACATCGAACCGCTTGCCGTCCTTGAGCAGATCGATCGTCGCGCCGTTGCGGATGATCGCCACTTCGTGAACGATGAGATCGCCCTTGTCCGGCAGCCACGGCAGCGCGAGCGTGGAGTTGCTGGCGATCGTTTCGGCGTTGGTCATCTTGACCGTGATGTCGAAATAGCTCCACACCCGGCCATCGGCGATCCGCACCTGCCAATCGTAAAACGGCGCGAACGCACTGTCGCTGGCCAGCGTGGCGGGCAGGGAAACCGGATGAATCCAGGCGGGCGAAGGCTGATACAGCGGCGTTTCACCGGCGGCGGCGGGTTGCGCCAGCAGCACGGCCGCCATTGCCGAAACACCTGCCAAATCGATTCTGCCCATGCGTCTTTGCCCCCGTTTCAGCGGGCGTGCGCCATTGGCGGACCCGCGTCAGCGTGTTGAAGTAGGGCGAATTATTTGCGGCAACGCAACCCGTACCGCCAAAACGCACACAGTTTCCGCCGCTCCCATAGGCCGCACATTTGTTCATCAAACCCGGAATGAACCTGAACAAAAGCTGCCAGTTCCTTTCCGGTTTCGTTCAGCGCGAATCGCCTAGACCGCTTTTCACGGCGGCACATCGGGGAAGGCACGGGGCTTTCCAGGGACCGTTCCGGGAGAACGCTCATGATGCAATTCGCGAAGAAGGCGATCCTCGCCACCGCGCTGGCCGCCACCACGTTTGCCAGCGCCGCGCCGGCCTCGGCCCGTCCCTATTACGGCGGCGGCTATGGCGGCGGTTATCATCGCGGTGGCGGGGACGCCACGGGCGCCGCGATCGTCGGCGGGATCGTCGGCATCGCCATCGGCGCACTCATCGCCTCGAGCGCCAACAGCAACAAGCACGACCGCTACCGCGATCGCGGCTGGACCTGGCGCGACGGATACTACTGGGACCGCGACGGCCGTCGCTATGACCAGAACGGCCGCCCTTGCGACGACGAAGGCTACTACGCCCGCCGTGGCTACAACGACAACGGCTACTACGGGCGCGACGGCTATGACGGGCGCACCAACAACCAGGGCTACAACAACGGCTATGGCGGGGACTACCGGGATGGCTATCGCGGCGATCCGCGCGGCTACCCTTACGGCAACTGATCCGGGGGGACGGGGCGGGGGGCAACCCCGCCCCGTTTTTTGCGACGGATCGTGCCCCGATAACGCCGTGTGACGGGATTTTTCAGGCTCCGTTCAGCGCGAGCCGGGCAGATGAAAAGGCAACAGTCCGTGCCAGGGACCGACACGGCAGATGAGGAGAACAGTCGTGAACCATCTCAAGAAGGGCATCGTTGCGATGACGCTGGCGGCGACCGCGCTGGCCGCCGCGGCACCGGCGCAGGCACGCCCCTACTACGGCGGCCCCTATTACGGCCATCGCGGCGGTGACAGCACCGGGGCGGCGATCGCTGGCGGCATCGTCGGTCTTGCGGTCGGCGCGGCCATCGCGTCGAACCACCGCGACCGCTACTATGATCGCGGCTATTACGCCGATTATCCGGCCTACCAGGCCTATCCCGCTTATCCGGCGCCGGTCTATCCCGCCTATCCGGTCTATCCGCGCAGCTACTATTACGCGCCGCCGCCTCCGCCGCCCGTGGTGGTCTATCGCGGCGGCTGGGGCCGGTACGGCGGCTGGCATCACGGATACCGGCGCGGCTGGTAATTTCGCCGCGATTTCGCCCTGGCCGCTACCTTTCGTGTACTCGCCAAGCACGATGGGGGCGGCTAAGGGGACGCGATGGCCGACTCCCCCGATACCGGTTCCCTGCCCGCCACGACCCAAGGGCTGCGCGTGGCGCTGTTCAGCGGCAACTACAACTACGTTCGTGATGGCGCCAACCAGGCGCTGAACCGGCTGGTCGGCTATCTCCAGCGCCAGGGCGCGCAAGTGCGCGTCTATGCGCCCAAGGTGGCGAATCCCGCGTTCCCGTCCAAGGGCAAGCTGGTGGGCGTTCCTTCTATCGCCATTCCCGGCCGCGCGGAATACCGCCTGCCGGTCGCGCTCAGCCCGCGCGTGCGGCGCGATCTGGCAGCCTTCGCGCCGCATGTGGTCCACGTTTCCTCGCCCGACATCGCCGGCCACCGCGCGGTGAGCTGGGCGCGCCGGCACCGCCTGCCGATCCTCGCCTCGGTCCACACCCGGTTCGAGACCTACCCCCGCTATTACAACATGGCGTTCCTGGAGCCGGTGCTCGAAGCCGTGCTGCGCCGCTTCTACCGCCGGTGCGACGCGCTGGTGGCGCCGTCCGAATCGATGGCGCAGGTGCTGCGCGCGCAGCGCATGAACTACGATATCGACATCTGGTCGCGCGGGGTGGACCGCGATGTCTTCCATCCCGGCCGCCGCGATACCGCCTGGCGGCAAAGCCTGGGCATCGCCGATGACGAGGTGGTGATCGGCTTCCTGGGCCGGCTCGTCATGGAAAAGGGGCTGGACGTCTTTTCGGATTCAATCGACCAGCTCGCCCGCCGCGGCGTGGCGCACCGGGTGATGGTGGTGGGGGAAGGGCCGGCGCACGACTGGTTCACCGAACGGCTGCCGCAGGCGGTGTTCACCGGCTTCCAGGGCGGCGCGGACCTTGGCCGCGCGGTCGCCAGCATGGACGTGCTGTTCAACCCTTCGGTTACTGAGACGTTCGGCAACGTCACGCTGGAGGCGATGGCCTGCGGCGTGCCGGTGGTCGCGGCGGCGGCGACGGGGAGCCAGAGCCTGGTCGACGACGGAATTTCCGGCCGGCTGATCGCCCCCGGCGCGGTGCGCCAGTTCGCCGAGGCCCTGCGCGCCTATGTCGAGGACCCCGCCCTGCGCGCGCGCCACGGCGCGGCGGGCGAGGCGCGCAGCCTGGAATTCAGCTGGGACCGTATCAACCAGGCGGTGGCCGATACCTACCTGCGGTTGATCCGGCAGAAGGGCAAGGCGAAGCGGCGGTAGGGGGTGAGCTTCCGTCCGCGCGCGATGTGAGGCGGAAGGAGGGGGCGTTGCGTAGCGACCTTGACTTTGCCAGGTTGAGATCATGCAACGCGCACATGACAAACTGATCGCCAGCGCCGCCAAGCGGGAACTTGGGTCGATCGGATTTGTTCGAAAAGGTCGCTCCCGTATTTGGATCGCAGATCATTTCTGGTGGGCAACGGTTGTTGAATTCCAACCAAGCTCCTGGAGCAAGGGGGCGTACCTGAATGTCGCAGCCCATTGGCTTTGGTCGTCAAATGACTTCCTCAGCTTTGATTTCGGTGGTCGCGTGGAAGAGCATATCGCATACGCGTCGGACGAGCAGTTCGCTGAAGCTGCGGACTATCTTGCGCGACGCGCTGCTGCAGAGGCGGTCAAGTTGACCGACTCTTTCCACTCCCTGCCCGCAACAGCGGCAATCCTCGTGGAAGAAGAACGCCGCAATTTCACCGGTGGATGGATGGCCTATAACGCGGGCATGGCGGCAGGTATTGCTGGGCAAAGCGCCGAGGCGAGTGACATGTTTGCTAGTGTTTCGAACGGGTTCGCGTCACCGGACTCGGCTTTGGCGCAGGCGGCGCGCAAGATGGCTACACTTCTCGATCAGCCATCGAATTTCCGAGAAACGATACATTCGCTGATTGTCAGACACCGAGATGCTTTGGCGTTGCCGGTTTTGTCTAGCCCCCCGCTGTAGCCCCCGCCAAGTCTTCCCGCCGCTGTCCTACCGGTGGCTGCCCAGCATGTTGGCGTGGGTGATCGCTACCGCCAGCGCGTCCGCCGCGTCCTCGCCGGCCAGCTTTACGCCGGGGAGCAGCACTTTGAGCATGGCCTGAACCTGCTGCTTTTCTGCGCCGCCGGTGCCGACCAGCGCCTTCTTGATGACCTTGGTGGGGTATTCCGCCACCGGAATCCCCGCGCGCGCTACCGAAAGCATGGCGACTCCGCGCGCCTGCCCCAGCTTCAGCGTCGATTGCGGGTTCACGTTGACGAACACTTCCTCGACCGCGCCGGTATCGGGGCGGTGGGCCAGGATCACGTCGGTCAGCGCGGCGTCCAGCTCCACCAGCCGTTCGGCCATGCTGGCCTTGGCGTCGGTGCGGATCTGGCCGTTGGCGATGTGGCTCAGCCGGCTGCCCGCCTTGGCCACCACGCCCCAGCCGGTGCAGGTGAGGCCGGGATCGATGCCGAGGATGATCATGTCACAGCCTGAGGCCGAGCCGCGGCCCCACGTGCATCATCAGCAGATAGAGCGCGACCGTCAGCGCGCAACCGCAGACAAGCGCCAGCCAGAACGACACGCCCGCGCGCAGCAGCACCGGCATCAGCAGGAACATCGGCAGCGAGGGCAGCACATACCAGAAGGTCGCACTGGCGTGGACCGCCATGTTCTCCGCGTCGGGCCGTTCGCGCCACAGCAGGATCATGCCCAGCACCGATACCAGAGGCAGCGAGGCCACCAGCGCGGCGGTGGCGGGCAGCTTCTTGCCGATCTCGGAAATCAGCGCGATCAGCACGCCCGAAATCAGCGCCTTGGCGATCAGCGCGCCCATCGTCAGACCAGCTTTTCCGTCACCCAAGCTTTTCCATCACTTCGTCGGGGATCTCGTAGTTGCCCCAGACGGTCTGCACGTCGTCGTCGTCGTCCAGCACGTCGATCAGCTTGAGCAGCGTGGCGGCATCGTCGGCCGAAACCTCGGTCTTGAGGTTGGGCCGCCATGCCAGCTTCACGCCCTCGGCCTCACCGAGCGTCTTTTCCAGCTCGCGCGCCACTTCGTGGAGGTTTTCCACCGCCACCCAGATCGAATGCGATTCCTCGTCGCTCTCGACATCGTCCGCGCCGGCCTCGATCGCGGCTTCGAGAACCTTCTCCTCGTCACCCGCCTTGCCGGGGTATTCGATCAGGCCCAGCCGTTCGAAGCCATGGCTGACCGCGCCGGACGCGCCCAGGTTGCCGCCGTTCTTGGCGAACGCGGTGCGGACGTTGGTGGCGGTGCGGTTGCGGTTGTCGGTCAGCGCCTCGACGATGAGGGCAACGCCGCCGGGGCCATAGCCCTCATAGCGGATTTCCTCGTAGTTCTCCGCATCGCCCTTGCTGGCCTTGTCGATCGCGCGCTGGATGTTGTCCTTGGGCATCGACTGCGCCTTGGCCGCGTTGACGGCGGCGCGCAGGCGCGGGTTCATGTCCGGATCGGGCATGCCCATCTTGGCCGCCACGGTGATTTCGCGGCTGAGCTTGGAGAACTGGGCAGAGCGCTTCTTGTCCTGCGCGCCCTTGCGGTGCATGATGTTCTTGAATTTGGAATGGCCTGCCATGGGAACCTTCGGAAGTCTGCGAGTTGCGGAGCTTCCGGCATCCTCGGCGCCCCGGTTGCGCGCGCCTTACACCGCGCGGGGGGGCGATAGCAACCGCCCCCGGATTTCCCGCCGTTTTCGGTGTTTGCGCGCGCGCGACGGTATCGGGGTCAGCCCAGGCCCAGCGCGGACTTGTAGGTTTCGAGAACCATTTCCATCTCGCGCCGGTCGTCGGGCTTCATCTTCCGCAGGCGAACGATCTGGCGCATGATCTTGGCGTCATAGCCCACGGCCTTGGCTTCGTTGTAGACATCCTTGATGTCGTCGCCGATGCCCTTCTTTTCTTCTTCAAGGCGTTCGATGCGCTCGATCAGGAGGCGCAGGCGATCATCGGCGGCTTCGGCCATCGGGAAACTCCGCAAGGGTTATGGTGAATCGGTCGGCCGCGCTGATAGCGGGCGCGCCGGTTCGCGCAAAGCGGCGGCTGTGGAAATCCTCTCCGCAAGCGGCCGGATCGTCAGCGTTCGGCGTTCTTCTTCATGCTCTCGTCCATGCGCGCCAGCTGCTCGGGCGTCGCCTCGGTCTGGAAGCGGGCTTTCCATTCGGCGGCGGGGAGGCCGTGGATGACTTCGCGCGCGGCGGCCTTGCCCAGTCCGGCCCCGGCCTCGTTGATCCAGTCGGCCAGGCAGTTGCGGCAGAAGCCGGCGAGGCCCATCAGATCGATGTTCTGCGCATCGTGGCGATGGCGCAGGTGGCGCACGAGGCGGTGGAACGCGGCGGCGGCCACCGCATCGGGCAGGGTATCGAGCGCGTCGGCGGCGGTATCGCCGGCGGCAGGTGTCGCATTCGTATCCATGGCAATCATTCCCTTGGGTTTTCCCGTCGCATAGGCCATAGGCCGGGGCCGTTGAAGAGGCGCTTTCCGTAAGGGCCGCAAAAGCTAGGGAGCCACGCGTGGCGAAACATGATCCCCGGGGCCGCAAGGTGAAGATTCTGGCGACGGTCGGTCCGGCCAGCCGCGCGCCCGACATGCTCGAAAAACTGTTCCGCGCCGGCGCCGACGCCTTCCGCGTCAACATGAGCCACGGCGATCACGCCACGCACGCCGAAACGATCGCCTCGATCCGCGCGCTGGAAAAGAAGGTCAACCGGCCGATCACGATCCTGTGCGATCTGCAGGGGCCGAAGCTGCGCGTGGGCACGTTCCGCGAAGGCCGCGCGGTGATCCGCCATTCGGGCCACTTCACGCTGGACCGCAATCCCGAGCCGGGCGACGAAACGCGAGTCTGCCTGCCGCATCCCGAACTGTTCGGCATCCTGGAAAAGGGCCAGCGCCTGCTGATCGACGACGGCAAGCTGAAGCTGCGCGTGATCCGCGCCGACAAGGACGAGATCCTGTGTTCGGCCGAGGTCGGCGGGGTGATCTCCGACCGCAAGGGCGTGAACGTGCCCGATGCGGTGGTGCCGGTGCCGGCGCTGACCGACAAGGACCGCCGCGATCTGGCCTTCGCGGTGGAGCATGGCGCGGACTGGATCGCGCTGTCGTTCGTGCAGCGGCCCGAGGACGTGGCCGAGGCGCGCCGCCTGATGGGCGGATACGGTTCGCTTATGGCCAAGATCGAGAAGCCGGCGGCGATCTCGCGGCTGGAGGAGATCATCGAGCTTTCCGACGGCATCATGGTGGCGCGCGGCGACCTGGGGGTGGAACTGAACCCCGAGGAAGTGCCGCCGTTGCAGAAGCGCATCGTCGAATTCGCGCGGCGACAGGGCAAGCCGGTGGTCGTCGCCACGCAGATGCTCGAATCGATGATCGAGACGCCAACGCCGACGCGCGCCGAAGTCTCGGACGTCGCCAACGCGGTCTATGACGGCGCGGACGCGGTGATGCTCTCGGCCGAAACCGCCGCCGGCGCCTGGCCGGAAGAGGCGGTGACGATCATGCACCGCATCTCCGCGCAAGTGGAGGCCGATCGCGGCTATGCCGCGCGCGTCCACTTCATCGAGACGCTGCCCGATCCGACGACGGCCGACGCGCTGTCGCAAGCCTGCGCCAGCATTGCCGATACGCTGCCGATCTCGGGCATCATCGTGTTCACTGGATCGGGATCGACCGCGCGCCGCGTCGCGCGCGAGCGGCCGGCGGTGCCGATGCTGGTGCTGACGCCGTCGGTGAAGACCGCCCGCAAGCTGGGGCTGCTGTGGGGCGCGCACGCCGTGACCACGCGCGACATCGGCAGCTTCGAGGAGATGATCGCCAAGGGCAAGCGCATGGCGCTGCGCCACGGCTTCGGCACCGCGGGAGCCAAGCTGGTGACGCTGGCCGGCGTTCCCTTCGGCACCCCGGGCGCGACCAACCTGCTGCACGTGGTGACGCTGGCGGGCGACGAACTGACGCGGCACGGCGAGCAGCCCGACACCTGACCCTTGGCGACGAGACCCCGGCGTGGCCGGTGGCGCTGTAACATTGAAACAAAAGTGTCATGTGCCGCGCCTACGGCAAGACTGAGCAAGAATGCTCAGGGCCACAGATTCGGGTTTCATGAACGCATCGATTACCATGTCCGGCGCCGCTTCCGGCGTCGGCGCTTCCGCGCCGGCCGGGCGGCCTGATCTTGATCATGGCCTGGGCCGGGTGGGGATGATCGCCTTCATCGGCGCGATCGCGGCGGCCGTGGTCTATGTGGCCTGGAGCATCTATTCGGACGCCGCCGCCTCTGGCGTGCAGCCGACGACGTACCTGCCGTTCGTGCTGCTGTTCGTGGCCCTGCTGATCGCGCTGGGCTTCGAGTTCGTGAACGGCTTCCACGATACCGCGAACGCGGTGGCGACGGTGATCTACACCAACGCCATGCCCGCGCACGCGGCGGTGGTGTGGTCGGGCTTCTTCAATTTCCTGGGCGTTCTGCTGTCCTCGGGCGCGGTCGCCTTCGGCATCGTCTCGCTGCTGCCGGTGGAATTGATCCTCAAGGTGGGGTCCAATGCCGGTTTCGCGATGGTGTTCGCGCTGTTGATCGCGGCGATCGTGTGGAACCTCGCGACGTGGTGGTTCGGCCTGCCTTCGTCCAGCTCGCACACGCTGATCGGCTCGATCATCGGCGTGGGCGTCGCCAACGCGCTGCTGCACGGCAAGAGCGGCACATCGGGCGTGGACTGGGGCAAGGCGACCGAGATCGGCCAGGCGCTGCTGCTTTCCCCGCTGATCGGCTTCGGCGTGGCCGCGCTGCTGCTGCTGGCGATGAAAGTGTTGGTGCGCAACCGCGCGCTCTATGCCGAACCGAAGGATGGCGTGCCGCCGCCGTGGTGGATTCGCGGGCTGCTGATCTTCACCTGCACCGGCGTCAGCTTCGCCCACGGGTCGAACGACGGACAGAAGGGCATGGGGCTGATCATGCTGATCCTGATCGGCACGGTGCCCACCGCCTATGCGTTGAACCGCGCGGTGCCCGATCGCTACATGGCCGAATTCCACGCCAACACCGTTGCCGCCGCCGGCGTGCTGGGCGCGCCCGCCGCCGCCGGCACCACGCCCGCACAGGCGCGCGAGACGATCACGCACTACATCGCCGACCGCAAGTTCACGCCCGCCACGCTGCCGGCGCTGGGCGTGCTGATCCGCGATGTCGACACGCAGGTCAGCGAATACGGCTCGCTGGCCAAGGTGCCGGCGGCCGCCGTGGGCAACATCCGCAATGACATGTACCTTGCTTCCGAGGCGATCCGCTGGCTGGGCAAGGACAAGAAGGCCGCGCTGCCCGAAGCGAGCACCAAGGCGCTCGCCGCCTACAAGGGCTCGCTCGACGCCGGCACGCGCTTCATCCCCACCTGGGTGAAAGTGGCCGTGGCGCTGGCGCTGGGGTTGGGCACCATGGTCGGCTGGAAGCGCATCGTGGTGACGGTGGGCGAAAAGATCGGCAAGTCGCACCTGACCTATGCGCAAGGGGCCTCGGCCGAACTCGTGGCCATGGGCACGATCGCCGGCGCGGACATGCTGGGCCTGCCGGTTTCGACCACGCATGTCCTCTCCTCGGGCGTGGCGGGCACGATGGCGGCCAACCGGTCCGGCCTGCAGATGGGCACGATCCGCAACCTGCTGATGGCCTGGGTGCTGACGCTGCCGGCCTCGATCCTGCTCTCGGGCGGACTTTACCTGCTGTTCCACGCGCTAGTCGGATAGCGCGGGGCGCGGGAGAAAACCCCCGCGCCGCCTTCGGCTTCAGAACCGTTCGCCGACCATTTCCTCGCTCTTCGCCCAGAGCGCGCGGGCCTTGTCCGGATCGAGCGCGTAGGAACGCACGCCTTCCGACACCGGGCTGATGAGTCCGTCGGTCACTTCGGAAACGTGGCAGTTCTCGCAATAGCGTCCGCCGACCTCGTCCGCACTGGCGACCACGCCGGCCCAGACCGAGGTTGCCGCGCCCTGCGGAATGGTCTTCCAGGCGAAAGGCGGCTGTCCTTCGGCGGCCAGATCCGCGTTGATCTGTTCCACCAGCGCGTCGAGCGCATCGTGGCCCATATGGCGGCCCAGCTCGGTTTGGATGCCGCCCGGATGCAGCGCGGTGGCACGCACGCCACGATCCCGGTGGCGGCGATCGAATTCCACGGCGAACAGGATGTTAGCGGTCTTCGAGCGGCCATAGGCTTCGAAGGGCGTATAGGGCGTGCGATCGAAGTTGGGATCGTCCAGATCGACGTCGGAGAAGCGGTGGCCGGACGAGGCGACAGCGACGAACCGGCCGCCCGGCGCGATTAGCCCGGCGATGCGGTTGACGAAGACGAAATGGCCGAGGTGGTTGGTGCCGAACTGGGTCTCGAAGCCATCCGCCGTCTTGCCGAACGGTGTGGCCATGACGCCGGCGTTGGCGATGACGAGGTCGAACGGGCGACCATCGGCGACGAGCGCGTCGGCGGCGGCGCGGACGCTGGCGAGCGAGGCGAGATCGAGCTCGATCAGGTCCAGTCCTCCGCCACGGGCCGTCTGTTCGCGCACCACGGTCGTTGCGGCTTCCGCCTTGGCGAGATCGCGCGCGGCGCCCACGACCTGGGCGCCGTGCGCGGCCAGCGAGCGCGCGGTTTCGACGCCGAGGCCGGCGGATACGCCGGTGACCAGCACGCGCTTGCCGGAAAGATCGACACCGGCCAGCACGTCGTCGGTGGTGGATGTTGCTCCGAAGGTCTGGGACATGAAAGCGACTCCTGTCTGGGGCGCACCGCTCCCTCCGCCAGAAGGCCCATTGCCTGCCGCCGGTTGAGGGTATATGAAAGGGAGGGTTCCTCCGCTTTAATACGGAGGTATCCTCCGTTTATCAAGGGGCGTCGTGTGGCGACGGTCGAAAAAGTTTCCGGTGCTGAAGCCGGCCGGCGGCCGCGTGCCGATGCGGCCCGTAACCGCGCGCGGCTGCTGGATGCGGCCAAGGCGGTTTTCGCCGCGAAGGGAGCCGAAGCGAGCCTGGAAGCGATCGCGCGCGCGGCAGGCGTTGGAATTGGCACGCTCTATCGCCATTTCCCCACCCGCGATGCGTTGATCGAGTCGGTCTATCGCAACGAGACCGACCAGCTTGGCGAAGCGGCGCGGCGGCTGGCCGCCGAACTGCCGCCGCTGCCGGCGCTGCGCGCGTGGATGCTGGCTTTCGTGGACTACATGGCGACCAAGCAGGGCATGACCGACCTGCTCAACGCGATGCCGGCCGGCCCCGGCCAGCTCTATGCGGCATCGGGCGCCGTGATGCGCGAGGCGATGACTGCGCTGATCGGCCGGGCGGTGAGCGCGGGCGAGATGCGGTTCGATGGCGATCCGTTCGACCTGCTGCGCGCGCTGGGCGGTGTGGCCGGCCTTGGCCGCGATGACGATGGCGGCCCGGCGGCGCGCGCGATGGTCGACATCCTGATCGCGGGCCTGCGCGCGCCGCCCGCCTGAGCCTCAGCCGAGCGGAACGGTCTGCTGCGCCAACGCGGCCATCGCCGGGCGGTGGCTGACGAGGATCAGGCCGCTGCCGCTCGTATCGAGCCAGTCGCGCAGGCGGGCGACGAGCAGCGCCTCGGTTTCCGCATCCAGGCCTTCGCTCGGTTCGTCCAGTACCAGCCACGGCCGGCGGGCCAGCAGCGCGCGGGCGAGCGCGATGCGGCGGCGCTGGCCGCCCGAAAGCCGCGCGCCATCGCCGCCCAGCCACTGGTCCAGCCCTTCGGGCAGCGTGCGCACCACGTCGTCGGCGCAGGCGACGCGCAGCGCGTCCCACATCTGCGCCTCGTCGATGCCCGGCGCGGCAAGGCGCAGGTTGTCGGCGACCGAGCCGGCGATCAGCGGCGCGTCCTGCGCCGCGAGCGCGAACAGCGGGCGGCGGCTTTCGGGGGGGATGCCGGCCAGCGGCCTGCCGTCGATTGCCACGCTCTGCGGGGCATCGTCGCGCAGGCCGGCGAGCGTTTCGACCAGCCGCGTCTTGCCCGCGCCCGATCGTCCGGCGATGCGCAGCCGCGCGCCGCCCGCGAAGACCGCGCCGGCTATGGTCAGCGTTTCGCCCTTGATGTCCGGGCCTTCGGGCGTGGAGCCGTGCTGCGCAAGGAGGGCGAGGCGGTGGCGGGCGAGATCGACGCGCGGGGCCTGCACGTCGGTCTGCGCCAGCGCGGCCCAGCCTTCCAGCCCGCCCAGCGCGGCGAGCGCGCCCAGCGCGAGCAGCGGCGCGCCGGCGGGGCTGAGCGCGATCATCGCGGCGACGGTCACGACCGCGATCAGCGCCTGCACCGCGCCGATGCGCGCTTCGGCGCGGACGGTGGCGAGCCGCGCCGCGTCGTAACCGGCGGCGGCATCGGCGGTCAGCGTGGCGATGCGCGGGGCCAGGCCATAGATGGCGATGTCGGCGCAAGGGGTGGCGCGGTCGGCATAGTCGCGCTTCATCCGCGCGAGCGCTTCCGCGCTGGCGGCGAGCGGTTCCGCCAGCAGGCGCGCGGCCATGCGCCGGGCGGCGAGCCGCATCGCCACCATGCCGAGCGCCAATGCCAGTGCCGGCAGGTGGCCCATCGCCAGCGCGGCCACCAGCGCGACCGTGGCCGAGGCCAGCGCGGTGGGCAGGGTGGTGCGGCGGATCACGCTGTCTTCCAGCGCATCCACATCGTTGCCGAGCCGGGCCGCGAGATCGCCGGTGCTGGTTTCCAACGCATCGGCGGGGCGGGCGGCGGCGAGTCGGGCGAACAGGCGCGGGCGCAGACCGGCAAGGGTGAGCAGCGCGGCCTTGTGGCCCAGCAGCCGCTCGCCATAGCGCGTGGCGGTGCGGGTGATCGCCAAGCCCCGGATTGCCGCGCTGGGCAGCAGGTAGTTGAACGCCTGCACCGCCGCGATGCCACCCAGCCCGGCGATCGCCGCGCCCGCCAGGAACCAGCCCGACAGCGCCAGCAGCGTTACGCCGGCCAGCGCGGCCAGCACGGCGCAAAGTATGGCCAGGCGCAGCGTGGCGCGCTGGGGCCGGGCGGCTTCCGCCAGCAAGGTGTCGATCAGGAGAGGCGGCATGTGGACCCCGCTATGGCGATGAGGTCGGCGTCGTGCGTGGCGGCGATGACAAGGCGGCGCGCGGCCTGATCGGCCAGGATCGCGCGGATCGCGCGCGCGGTGTCGACATCGAGATCGGCGGTCGGTTCGTCCAGCAGCAGGATGGGGCGGCCGCTGAGGATGGCACGGGCGAGCCCCATGCGGCGGCGTTCCCCGCCCGAAAGCCCGCTGCCGCGATGATCGAGCGGCGCGTCCAGCCCGCCGCGCGATCCGATCATCGTGCCGAGCCCCAGCCGCCCGAGCAGGATCAGGGTGGCGGCTTCGTCGAGCGGCGTGTCGGTCATCACCAGATTGTCGCGCAGGGTGCCGGGGACGAGCGCGACGCTTTGCCCCGCCCAGCCGATCGCCGGGTTGAGCGCGCCGGGCGCGAAGGGCGTTCCGTCGCGCGTGAGGGTGCCTTGTTCGATCGGGACATGGCCGATCAGCGCCAGCAGCAAAGAGGACTTGCCCGCGCCGGTGGGGCCGGTGATCGCGTGGAAGCCGGGGCCGCGCCAGTTCGCGTCGGGCACCGTGATCGCCGCGCCTTCGGGATGGCGCAGCACCAGCCCGCGCGCGGCCAGCACGGTTGCTGCGGAGGGGACGGCCTGCGTCACCGCCGGGGCCGGCATCCGCGCGCGCTCTGCGGCGATCGCGGCCAGCGCGGCTTCGCCGGTCTGCTTGTCGTGATAGGCGGCGGCAAGGCGGCGCATCCCCAGGTAGAACTCGGGTGCGAGCGCGAGGACGAAGAAGGCGCGCGTCAGCGTGAGGCGTTCGGGCGCGGGGAAGGGCAGCAGGCCCAGCAGCGAAAAGCCGCAATAGACGGCGACCAGCGCGACCGAGAGCGCGGCGAAGAATTCCAGCACCGCGCTCGACAGGAAGGCGATGCGCAGCACGGCCAGCGTGCGCCGCGCGACATCGGCGGATGCCGTGCCCAAGTGCGCAGCGATGCGTGCCTCCGCCCCGAACGCCAGAATCGCCGGCAGCGTGCGGACGCGGTCGACGAACAGGCCCGAAAGCCGGGACAGCGCCTGGTGCTGGGCATCGGCGGCGCGGCGCGCGGCCGATCCGGCGAGCGCCATGGCCAGGCCGAACGGCGCCAGCGTTATCAGCATGATGCCGGCGGCGATCAGGCTTGCGGGCGCGGCGGCAAGCGCGATAAGAAAGGGTGAAACGGTTGCCGCCAGACGCAAGGGGGAGAAGCGCGCGGTGAGACCTTCTGTCACATCGACCGCGTCCACGGCGAGGTGTAGGTCCTCGCCGACAAGGCGTGCGCGTTGCAGCCTTGTCGGAAGGAGCGCGCGGTGGAGATCCTGTCGCACCATTCGTTTTTCCGCATTGGCGGTGATTTGCCCGCTGATGCGGGCGCGGGCGACGGCGAAGGCGCGCAACGCTCCACCCGCCAGCAGGAGCAAGACCCATACCAAAGCAGGATGGCCTTCCGCCCGCCGGCCCACGATGATGGCCAGCGCAAGGGCAACAGCCACTGCGCCCGCGCTGTCCAGAAGCCACCAGGCGCCGGCTCGGCCCGCGCCGCGGCGTTTTCTTTCAGGCATTTGGGAAATTGCGCTGCTTGACATATTCGTAAAGTCTTATATTAGTAAATATTGTAATTGATCAAGGGTTTGAGTCAAACCTCCGGCGCCGGCCCGGTGGCACCAACCATGCCGCACCCGCAATCTGCCGGCCAATTAACGGGGAACATGCCAGATGGATATGGCAGTCGTAGAGCTTTCCCGCCTTCAGTTCGCGCTGACGGCCATGTACCACTTCCTGTTCGTGCCGCTTACGCTTGGCCTTTCGTTCATGCTCGTCATCATGGAGAGCATCTACGTGATGACCGGGCGGGAGATCTGGCGCGTTGTCACGCGCTTCTGGGGCAAGCTGTTCGGGATCAATTTCGTGCTGGGTGTGGCCACGGGCCTTACCATGGAATTCGAGTTCGGCACGAACTGGTCGTACTATTCCCATTACGTTGGAGACATCTTCGGCGCGCCGCTGGCGATCGAGGGGCTGATGGCCTTCTTCCTCGAAGCCACGTTCGTGGGCCTGATGTTCTTCGGCTGGGACCGGCTGTCGAAGATCGGGCACCTGCTGGTGACCTTCCTGACCGCGCTGGGCACCAACCTTTCCGCGCTGTGGATCCTGATCGCCAACGGCTGGATGCAGAACCCGGTGGGCGCGACGTTCAATCCCGACACGATGCGCATGGAAGTGACTGACTTCTATACGGTGCTGTTCAATCCGGTGGCGCAAGCCAAGTTCGTCCACACCGTCAGCGCGGGCTATGTCTGCGCCTCGGTCTTCGTGATGGGCATTTCGGCGTGGTACCTGCTCAAGGGCAAGTGGACCAACGTCGCCCGCCGGTCGATGATGGTGGCGGCGGCGTTCGGCCTTGCCTCGTCGCTGTCGGTCGTCGTGCTGGGCGACGAATCGGGTTACGCCCTTACCGACAACCAGAAGATGAAGCTCGCCGCGATCGAATCGATGTGGCACACCGAACCGGCGCCGGCCGGGCTTTCGCTGTTCGGCATCCCCGACATGCAGGCGCAGGAAACGCGGTTCGACATCAAGGTCCCCTATGTCCTCGGCCTGATCTCCACGCGCAGCCTGACGGGCGAGGTGACCGGCATCAACGAACTGGTGCTGCGCGCCGACCAGCGCATCCACAGCGGGTTGATCGCCTATGACGCGGTGGAGAAGCTGAAGGCCGACCGGAACGACATCGCCGCGCGCGCAACGTTCGAGAACCACAAGGCCGATCTCGGCTATGCCCTGCTGCTCAAGCGGCATCTGGCCGATCCGCGCCAGGCGAGTGACGCACAGATCCTCAAGGCCGCGTGGGACACCGTGCCCAACGTGCCGGTGATGTTCTGGCTGTTCCGCTTCATGGCGGGGCTGGGCTTCTTCTTCATCGCCTTTTTCGCGGCGGCGTTCTGGTGCGCGTCGGCGTGCCAGTTCAACCGCCCATGGTTCCTGCGCGTGGCGGTGGCGATCATTCCGCTGCCGTGGCTGGCGATCGAGTTCGGCTGGGTGCTGGCGGAAATCGGCCGTCAGCCGTGGGCGGTGGATGGCGTGCTGCCGACCTTCCTCGGCGCATCCTCGCTGACGGTCGCGCAGGTCTGGGCGACGATCGCCGGCTTCACGCTGCTCTACGGCACGCTGGCGGTGATCGAGGTGCGGCTGATGCTCGCGTCGATCCGCAAGGGACCGGTCGAGCATCACACGCCGGCTGCGAATGGCGCGAAGGACGGCATGAACGGCGGCTTCGCGCCGCTGCCGGCGGAATAAGGAGACAGGGGCATGGGTATCCCGCTCGACTATGAAACGCTGCGCCTGATCTGGTGGGTGCTGCTGGGCACGCTGCTGATCGGCTTCGCGCTGACCGACGGCTATGACCTTGGCGTGGCGGCGCTGCTGCCGTTCGTCGGCAAGGACGACGAGGAGCGCCGGCTGGTCATCAACGCGGTGGCGCCGCACTGGGAAGGCCATCAGGTATGGCTGATCCTGGGCGGTGGCGCGATCTTCGCCGCCTGGCCGTTCGTCTACGCCGTGAGCTTCTCCGGCTTCTACCTGGCCATGTTCCTGGTGCTGGCGTCGCTGATCCTGCGGCCGGTGGCGTTCAAGTACCGCTCCAAGAAGCCCGATGCCGGCTGGCGCGCGCGGTGGGACTGGGCGCTGTTCGTCGGCGGTTTCGTGCCCGCGCTGGTATTCGGCGTGGCCGTGGGCAACGTCCTGGCGGGTGCGCCGTTCCGCTTCGACAGCGATTTGCGCGTGACCTACGAGGGCACGCTGTTGGGCCTGTTCACGCCCTTTACCCTGCTCACCGGCCTGCTGTCGGTGACGATGATCGTGTTGCACGGCGCGGGCTGGCTGGCGGTGAAGATCGAGGACGGCCCGGTGATGGAGCGCGCGCGGCGGATCGGCACCTGGGCGGCAATCGGCTCGATCGTGTTGTTCGCGGCGGGTGGGTTGATCGTGGCCAAGGGCGGGCTGGGTTTCCGCCTGGACGGGCTGATCGACGCCGCCGGGCCTTCCAATCCGCGCTTTTCCAGCGCGGCGGCGGTGCCCGGCGCATGGCTGGCCAATTACGGCGCGCATCCCTGGATGCTGGTCGCGCCGCTGTTGGGCCTTGGCGGTCCGGCGATCGCGCTGGCGGGCATTCGCGGGCGCAGTTCGGTGCTGAACCTGATCGGGTCCGCGCTGGCGACGGTGGGCATCATCGCCACGGTCGGCCTGTCGATGTTCCCGTTCATCCTGCCCAGTTCGATCGATCCGCGATCGAGCCTCACGGTGTGGAACGCCTCGTCGAGCCACCTCACGCTGTTCGTCATGCTGCTGGTGACGGTGATTTTCCTGCCGATCGTGCTGGCCTACACGAGCTGGGTCATGAGCGTGCTGTTCGGCCGCGTGACGATCGAGGATGTCCGCACCAACCCCGATTTCTACTGAGGATACGGACCGATGTGGTATTTTTCGTGGATTCTCGGCCTGGGCCTGGCGCTGGCCTTTGGCATCATCAACGGCATGTGGCACGAATTCAACTCGCCGATCGACGACGATCCCGCGATCTGACGCGATCAACCGATCCGGACCCTGCCGGGACTGTCATGGTCCCGTGCGCTGGGGGCGGGGGCCTGTGGGGCTTCCCGCCCCTTCTTTTGACGGATCGGGCGGATTTTGGTGTGTTTGTGCCGGTGGCGGGGCTTGTGTGGCGTCGCGAAACACTTACGTCACGGTAGTCATGAAGCCAGCAGACCTGTCCGACCTGAAGGCCAACGCCAACCGCATGGCCCAGCGACTCAAGATCATGAGCCATCCCGAACGGCTGCTGATGCTGTGCCGGATGGACGAGGGCGAGGTATCGGTGAACGAGCTGGTCGCGCTGACCGGTCTGTCGCAATCGGCCGTGTCGCAGCATCTCGCCATGCTGCGCGAGGAAGGCGTGGTGGCGATCCGTGGCGAGGCGCAGACCCGGTTCTACAGCCTGAAGGACCCGGTGGTCCGCGCGATCATCCATGCCCTGTGCATCATCTGCGATCAGCAGGAAGACTGCGGGCGGGATGCGGGGCAGGCGGCGGCCTGAATCGTCAGCTTTCCAGTTCAACGTCCCAATACAGCCAGTCGCGCCAGCTTGCGTGCAGGTAGTTGGGCGGGAACGCCCGGCCCTTTTCCTGCAATTGCCAGGTTGTCGGGCGGATCGGTTCCTCCATCAGCCGCATGTGGGCCTGCTTCGGCGTGCGCCCGCCCTTGCGCAGGTTGCACGGCGCGCAGGCGGTCGACACGTTTTCCCAAGTGGTGCGGCCGCCCAGGCGGCGGGGCACCACGTGATCGAACGTGAGCTGGTCCGGGCTGCCGCAATACTGGCACACGAACCGGTCGCGCAGGAACAGGTTGAAGCGGGTGAAGGCCGGAAACTCGCTGGGCCGCACGTACTGGCGCAGCGCGATCACCGACGGGATCTTCATGTCCAGCGAAGGGCTATGCACTTCGCGGTCATAAGTGGCGATGATGTCCACCCGTTCCAGGAACACGGCCTTGATCGCGGTCTGCCAGGGCCACAGGCTGAGCGGATAGTAGCTCAAGGGGGTGTAATCGGCATTGAGGACAAGCGCGGGGCAACCCGACAGGTTCCGCGCGGCATCGCCGCTATGGGGCCTGGCCGCAGCCGCCCGCTCTATCAACGCGGTATGAAGCATGCTCCGGCGCGTCTCCCGCAAACCTGCCTTGCCGGCACCGGTTCAGCGAACCAGGGCCGGCCAGAGCGGGCAGCGGCAGCAGGGGGAATGCCCGCCTGCGTGGCTATGTGGAAAATCTGCGTGACCGCTTCGTGACGCATGCCAGCCAAGGAACACGGCAGGGCGGGATGCGTCAAGAGCCTTGTCCACGCGCTATCCACAGCTTGTTCCACAGGTGGGGTGCCGGTCCGCATCGGGTCGCGCTGCCTTCAGCCGGCATAGGCCTTGATCAGATCGAACAGGAAATCGCGGCCGACGAACAGCGAGCGCACCTCGATCCTTTCGTTCAGGCCATGGACGCCGTTGCCGTCGGGATCGCCCCACATGCCGGGAACGCCATAGGTCGGGATGCCCACGGCGCCCAGGAACGTGGAATCGGTATAGCCGTTGGCCATGACCGGGACGAGCGGCACGCCGGGGAAATACCGGGCGACCAGCTTGCGCGCCGGGTCGACTACCTTGGGCGATAGCGGCGGCGGGGGTGGGGAAGGGCGCAGCGGCGGCAACGCGGTGACGGTCACGCCCGGATCGCCGATGATCGCGGCCAGCTCGCCCCGGATCGCTTCGACCGAATGGCCGGGAAAGATACGGCAGTTGATGTTGGCGCCGGCACGCTGGGGCAGCGCGTTGCGGGCATGGCCGCCATCCAGCATCGTGGCGACGCAGGTCGTGCGCAGGTTCGAATGCAGGAACGGATCGGTATTGACCACCGCTTCCGCTGCCTTGTCCGACGGGTTGGCTGCGAGCGCCACCATCGCCTTGCCGACGGCATCGTCGCGCGCCGTGCCCGCCGCGCGGAAATAGGCGCGGGTGGTATCGGTGAACTCCACCGGAAACGCGTGCGCTTCCACCCGGTCGAGCGCGTGGGCGAGCTGGTAGATCGCGTTGTCCGGCCGCGGCACCGAACTGTGGCCGCCGGGATTGCGCGTTTCCAGCCGGTAGTTGGCGAAGGTCTTTTCGCCGACCTGGATGGTCTGCTCCACCACCTTGCCGCCGGCGGCCACGGCGCGCCCGTCGGTGGTGCCGCCGCCGCCCTCGTTCAGCGCGAATTCGGCATCGATCAGGTCGCGCCGGTTGGCGGCAAGCCATTCCGCGCCGTTGAACGCGCCGTTGGTCTCCTCACCGCAGGTGAGCGCGATCTTGACCGTGCGGGCGGGCTTGTAGCCGCTTTCCCGGAAGCGGATCAGCGTATCGACCAGCATCGCCGCCATCGATTTCACATCGCCCGTGCCGCGCCCGTAGAAGTAGCCGTCTTCCTCGACCAGCTTGAACGGATCGCGCTCCCAGTCCTCGCGCTTCGCTTCCACCACATCGATATGGGCGATCGCGAGCAGCGGCTTCAGCGTCTTCGACGTGCCGGGATAGACCGCGACGAGGCCGCCGTCCTTGGGATGTTCGGGCGTGCTGAACAGCGTGATCTGGCCTTCCGGCAGGCCGGCGGCGCGCAAGTGGGCGGCCATGCGTTCGGCCGCTAGCGTGCAGCTGCCCGCCGAAAGCGTGGTATTGGTCTCGATCAGCTCACGGAACAGGGCAAGGAAGCGCGTCTGGTCGGGCCGCAGGGGCGCTTCCGCCGCCCGCGCGCCGCCCGCTGCCGTCAGCAGGCCCGCCAGCGCCAGGCCCGCCACCAAACCTCGCCATCCGGATCGCTTCGTCATCGCTCCCTCCCCTGCTTGCCCGCTCATCCCTCAGCCGGCGTAGGCCTTGACCAGATCGGTCAGGAAGTCGCGGCCGGTATAGACGGCCTTCGCGCGCATCCTTTCGTTGAGGCCGTGCGCGCCGTTGCCGTCGGGATCGCCATAGAGGCCGGGCGGGCCGTAGGAGGGGATGCCCACCGCTTCGAGGTAGATGCCGTCCGTCGCGCCGGTGGACATGACCGGGACCAGCGGCACGCCCGGATAATACTTCGCCACCAGCTTTTCGGCCGGCCCCAGAATCTGCGGCGTCAGCGGCGGGGCCTTGGGCAGCGGGCCGCGATCGTCGATCTTGGTCACGGTCATGCGCGGATCGGCGATCACGTCCGTCAGCGTCTTCTGCACGGCTTCGAACGAGACGCCGGGGAAGATGCGGCAGTTGACCGTGGCCGCCGCGCGCTGTGGCAGCGCGTTGTTGGCGTGGCCGCCTTCAAGCAGCGTGGCGACGCAGGTGGTGCGCAGCATCGAATGGAACGACCGGTCGGTGTTGAGCGTGGCTTCGGCCTGCTTGTCGGCCGGGTTGGCCACGATCGCCAGCATGGCCTTGCCGATCGCGTCGTTGCGCGTGGCGCCCAGCTTCGCGAAATAGCCGCGCGTGGTGTCGTTCAGCATCAGCGGGAATTCGTAGTCGCGCAGCTTCACCAGCGCGTCCGACAGTTCGTAGATCGCGTTGTCGCGGATCGGGATCGAGCTGTGGCCGCCGGGATTGGTCGCCTCGATCTTGAAGTTGGCGACGACCTTTTCGCCGACGTGCAGGTTCTGCTGGATCACCTTGCCTTCCGGCGATCCGTCGGTGCGGCCGCCGCCGCCTTCGTTAAGCGCGAATTCGGCGTCGATCAGGTCGCGCCGGTTCTCCGCCAGCCAGCGCACGCCGTTGAACGCCCAGCTCGTCTCCTCGCCGCAGGTCAGCGCCAGCTTGAGCGTGCGCTTGGGGCGATAGCCTTCGGACTTGAAGCGCATCAGCATGTCGACCCAGATGGCGTCCATCGCCTTCATGTCGGCCACGCCGCGGCCATAGAAATAGCCGTTTTCCTCGATGAACTGGTAGGGATCGCGGGTCCAGTCCTCGCGCTTGGCGACGACCACGTCGAGATGGCCGAGGAGGAGGATGGGCTTGAGCGTTTTCGAGCTGCCCGGCAGCACCACGACCAGACCGCCTTCCTTGGGATGATCGGGCACGGCGAAGCGGGTGATCTGTGTGTCGGCGAAGCCGGCGGCCTTGAGGTGGCCTTCGATCTTGTCGGCCAACGCGGTGCAGCTGCCGGTGGTGATCGACGTGTCGGTCTCCACGAATTCCTTGTAGAGTTCGCGGAACTTCGCCTGATCGGCGCGCAGCGGTGCGGGCGCGTCGGCCGCGTGGGCGGCCGGTGTCATGAGTGTGGCGGCAAGCAGGCTGGCGGCAAGGGCGCCAAGGCGGAACGAACGCATTCCTATCCCCCGAAAAAGCGTTTTCATGGCGACCGTTTCAGCACCATTCCCGGCCCTTGGGAAGCGGCCCGGCGATGCCTTTTTCGCGCGCGCGCGGCCGATCGCGGCAAACCGTGCGGATTTGTGACCATTCCTTGTGGAAAATCCCCCGCATCAGGGCTCTTTCGCTTGGGCTTGGGCGCGGCTCTGCCTATATGCTCGGTATGGCCAGCTCTTCAGAAAACACCCCGAACACCAATTCCTACGGCGCGGATTCGATCAAGGTCCTGAAGGGCCTTGACGCGGTTCGCAAGCGGCCGGGGATGTACATCGGCGATACCGACGACGGGTCGGGTCTGCACCACATGGTGTTCGAGGTTTCCGACAACGCGATCGACGAGGCGCTGGCCGGGCATTGCGACCTGGTGCTGATCGAACTGAACCCCGACGGATCGGTCTCGGTCGAGGACAACGGGCGCGGCATCCCCACCGGCATCCACGCCGAAGAGGGCGTTTCGGCGGCCGAGGTCATCATGACCCAGCTGCACGCCGGCGGAAAGTTCGAGAACACCAGCGACGACAACGCCTACAAGGTTTCGGGCGGCCTCCATGGCGTCGGCGTCTCGGTGGTCAACGCGCTGTCGGAATGGCTGGAACTCACCATCTGGCGCGATGGGCAGGAACATTGGATGAAGTTCGCCCATGGCGATGCGGTCGCGCCGCTCGCGGTGCGCGGGCCGGCGCCAGAAGGGAAGAAGGGCACGCGCGTGACCTTCCTCGCCTCGGACGAGACGTTCAAGAACGTCACCGTCTATGATTTCGAAAAGCTCGAACACCGCTACCGCGAACTGGCGTTCCTCAATTCGGGTGTGCGCATCCTGCTGCGCGACAAGCGCGGCGAGGAGGTCAAGGAGCACGATCTCTTCTACGAGGGCGGCATCGCGGCCTTCGTGCGCTACCTCGATCGCAACAAGGTGGCGCTGCTGCCCGATCCGATCGCGATCTCGGCGCAGCGGGATGGCATCGGCATCGATGTCGCGCTCGAATGGAACGACAGCTACTACGAAAACGTGCTGTGCTTCACCAACAACATCCCCCAGCGCGATGGCGGCACGCACCTGGCGGCGTTCCGCGCGGCGCTGACGCGCACGCTCAACGGCTATGCCGAAAAGTCGGGCATGCTGAAGAAAGAAAAAGTCAGCCTGACCGGGGACGACATGCGCGAAGGGCTGACCGCGATCGTCTCGGTCAAGCTGCCCGACCCGAAGTTCTCCTCGCAGACCAAGGACAAGCTGGTCAGCTCGGAAGTGCGCCAGCCGCTCGAAAGCCTGATGGGCGACAAGATGAGCGAGTGGCTGGAGGAAAATCCGGCCCACGCCAAGGCGGTGATCCAGAAGATCATCGACGCCGCCGCCGCGCGCGAGGCGGCCAAGCGCGCCCGCGAACTGACGCGGCGCAAGGGCGCGATGGACATCGCCAGCCTGCCCGGCAAGCTGGCCGATTGCCAGGAGCGCGATCCCAGCAAGTGCGAACTGTTCCTGGTCGAGGGTGACTCGGCAGGCGGCTCGGCCAAGCAGGGCCGCGACCGCCATTACCAGGCGATCCTGCCGCTGAAGGGCAAGATCCTGAACGTGGAGCGCGCGCGGTTCGACCGGATCATCTCGTCCAAGGAAGTGGGCACGCTGATCCAGGCGATGGGCACCGGCATCCGCGACGAGTTCAACCTCGAAAAGCTGCGCTACCACAAGATCGTCATCATGACCGACGCCGACGTCGACGGTGCGCATATCCGCACGCTGCTGCTGACGTTCTTCCACCGGCAGATGCCCGATATCATCCGCGCCGGGCACCTCTTCATCGCTCAGCCGCCGCTCTACAAGGTCGCCAAGGGCCGCTCGGAAGTCTATCTCAAGGACAACGCCGCGCTCGATCGCTACCTGATCGAGGCGGGCCTTGCCGGGCGCGTGCTGGAAACGGCCGGGGGCGCGCGGGGCGGCGTGGAACTCGATGCGCTGGTCGAACACGCGCTGCGGATGCGCAACCTGATGGCCTTCGTGCCGCGCCGCTATGATCCGGCGATCATCGAGGCGCTGGCGCTGGCCGGTGCGCTCGATCCCGATCTTTCGGCCGATGCCCGCGTCGAAGCGCTGGCGCGCACGGCCCGCTGGCTGGACCGGGGCGATACCGAAGCGCGCTGGACGGCGGGGCTTTCGGAAGAAGGCGGCTATCACATCCAGCGCCAGTGGCGCGGGGTGACCGACCACCACATCATCGAACCGGGCTTCCTGACCAGCGCCGAAGCGCGCAAGCTGGCGCGGCTGACGGCCGAGACCGCCGAGGTCTATTCCGCCACCGCGCGGCTGGTCCGCGCTTCCGCCGCGGCTGTCGCCGAGCCGGAGCCGGTCGCCACCGCCGACGAGAGCGAGCAGGAAGCCGCCAAGCCGCGCGCCGAGCCGAAGGACGCGATCACGCGCCCGTCCGAACTGCTCGATGCGGTGCTGGCCGGCGGTCGCAAGGGCCTGTCGATCCAGCGCTACAAGGGGCTGGGCGAAATGAACGCCGAACAGCTCTGGGAAACCACGCTCGATCCGGACAACCGCTCGCTGCTGCAGGTCAAGGTGGAAGACGCCGACGTGACCGACGAGATCTTCACCCGCCTGATGGGCGACATCGTCGAACCGCGCCGCGATTTCATTCAGGAAAACGCGCTCAACGTCGCCAATCTGGACGTCTGATCCGATGCTGACGGCCAGCATTCCGTGGGACCAGGCGGCCACGATGATCGACCTGGAAGGGCGCGCGCCGATTATCGGCACGATCCGCGACTGCGCGATGCACTACACGCTTTACAAGCCCCACGCCCGCACGCAGGCGCGCGTGCTGCTGACCGTGCCGGTGCACCGCGAAGGCCGCGCCACGCGAACGTGGATTCTCGATCCGGAAGAGATCGCGCAACTGGCGGACTGGCTGGCGGCGGAACAGTAACGCACCGGTGGTCGCGCCGTCTTTTTCCCGTGGCAGGCGGCCGCGCGCAGGTTCCCTGCGGCCCCTTCCTCTGCCATAGCGGCGGGCGTGACCTTGCCTGACGAACCCCATACCTATTCCTTCTACGCTGAAGAGGACGAACGGGATTTCACGGACCCCGGCCTGTTCTTTACGGGGACCGTTTCCACTGCGTCAGCTTCGCCAGCCCCGGCCTGGACCGACCCGGTCGAGGCGCTGCACGCGGTGTTCGGGTTTCCCGCGTTCCGGGGCGTGCAGGAACAGGTGGTGGCGCGCGTGCTGGCGGGGCAATCGACGCTGGCGGTGATGCCCACCGGTGCGGGCAAGTCGCTGACCTACCAGTTGCCCGCGGTGATGATGGCGGGAACCTGCGTGGTCGTTTCGCCGCTGATCGCGCTGATGCACGACCAGTTGCGATCGGCCACCGCCAACGGCATCCGCGCGGCGGCGTTGACCAGCGTGGACACCGACCGGGGGCAGACCATCGACCGCTTCCTTTCGGGCGATCTCGATCTGCTGTATGTCGCGCCCGAACGCGCCAGCCAGCCGCATTTCCGCGAACTGCTGACCCAGGGGCGCGTGGCGCTGTTCGCGATCGACGAAGCGCATTGCGTATCCGAATGGGGGCACGATTTCCGCCCCGACTATCGCCTGCTGCGGCCGATGATGGACATGTTCCCGGCGGTGCCGCGCCTGGCGCTGACCGCCACGGCCGACCGGCACACGCGCGCGGACATCCTCGAACAGCTCGGCATCGCCGAGGACGGGCTGATCGTGGCGGGGTTCGACCGGCCGAACATCCGCTACACGATCACCCCGCGCGACAATCCGCTGCGCCAGCTGACCCGCTTGATGGCGGAGCAGCCGGGGCCGGGCATCGTCTATGCGCCCACCCGCGCCGGGGTGGAGCGGCTGGCGGAGCAGCTTTCCGGGCAGGGGCGGCCGGTGCTGCCCTATCACGCCGGCCTGCCGCCCGAGGTGCGCGCCGCCAACCAGGCCGCTTTCGTCGCCAGCGAGGACATGGTGATGGTGGCGACGGTCGCCTTCGGCATGGGAATCGACAAGCCGGACGTGCGCTTCGTCGCCCACGCCGCGCTGCCCAAGTCGATCGAGGGCTATTACCAGGAGACCGGGCGCGCCGGGCGCGACGGCGATCCGTCGGTGGCGCTGCTGCTGTGGGGGGCGGACGATTTCCTGCGCGCGCGCCAGCGGATCGGCGAGGTCGAGGAACACCGCCGCGCCAGCGAACGCCAGCGGCTCGATGCCATGGCCGGGCTGGTCGAGGCCGGCGGTTGCCGCCGCGCGGTGCTGCTGCGCCACTTCGGCGAGGACCCGCCGCCGACCTGCGGCAATTGCGACAACTGCCTGTCACCGCCGGCGCAGACCGATGCCACCGAACTGGCGCGCAAGTTCCTGTCCGCCGTCTATCGCACCGGGCAGAGCTTCGGCTTCGGCCATATCGAGAAAGTGCTGACCGGCCGCGCCGACGAACGCGTGACCGCGCGCGGGCACGATCAGCTATCGGTCTTCGGCATCGTGCCGGCGGAGGATGCGCCGCTGCTGCGCGTGCTGTCGCGGGCCTTGCAGGCGCGGGGCAGCCTTGTCGCCACCGAGCATGGCGGGCTGGCGCTGGGCGGCGACGCGCGGGAAATCCTGAAGGGCGATGCGCGCGTCGACCTGATCCTGCCGCCGCGCCAGGAAGGTGGCGGCCGGCGACGCAAGGGTGCGGCCGGCGCCGCGCTCAACCCGGTGGGCGATCCGCTGTTCGACGCGCTGCGCGCGCTGCGCCGCGATCTGGCGCAGGAACAGGGCGTGCCGCCCTATGTCATCTTTCACGATTCGGTGCTGCGCGAGATGGCGGCGACCCGCCCCGCCAGCCGCGCCGAACTGGGCGGGATCGGCGGGGTGGGCGCGCGCAAGCTCGATGCCTATGGCGAGCAGTTCCTCGAGGTCATTCGGCAGCATTGAGCGCAGGTGGGGCGCTGCGCGTCTTCCACAACGAATAGAGCACGCCGGCCGCGATCAGGCCGAAGGTCACGCCCAGGCTGGCGAGCGGCGGGAACTTCGCGCCGCCCAGCAGGAAGTCGGACACGAAGATCTTGGCGCCGATGAACACCAGCACCGCCGCCAGCGAGACCTTGAGGTACTGGAAGCGGTCGACCATCGCCGAAAGCGCGAAGTAGAGCGCGCGCAGTCCCAGCACCGCCATGATGTTCGAGGTATAGACGATGAAGGGGTCGGTGGTGATCGCGAAGATCGCCGGCACGCTGTCCACCGCGAAGACCAGGTCGGCAACGTTGATGACCACCAGGGCCAGGAACAGCGGCGTCGCGGCCAGCACCAGCCGGCCGGTGCGGCGATCGGGCACGCGCACGAAGAAGCGCTGGCCGTGGAGCGCGGGCGTCACGCGCATGTGGCGGCCGATCCAGCGCACCGCTGGATTGCCGGCCACGTCGGGCTCGTGATCGCCGCCCAGCAGCATCTTCACGCCGGTGAAGATCAGGAACGCGGCGAAGAGATAGAGCACCCAGTAGGCTTCGGACACCAGCGCCGCCCCCGCCGCGATCATCGCGCCGCGCAGCACTATCACGCCGATGATGCCCCACAGCAGCGCGCGGTACTGGTACTTCGCAGGGATCGCGAACGTGCCGAAGATCAGGCCGATGACGAAGACGTTGTCGATCGACAGCGCCTTTTCGATGAAGAACCCGGTGTACCAGGCCATGCCGAAATCGGCGCCCTTCGCGGCCCAGACCCAGGCGCCGAAGAACATCGCGATGGTGACGTAGAAGGCGGTCAGCCGCAGCGATTCGCCGATGCCCATCGCCCGGTCGTCCTTGTGCAGGACGCCAAGGTCGAAGGCGGTAAGGACGATGACGAGACCGGCGAAGGCCAGCCAGAACCAGGCCGGGGTGCCCAGCCAGTCCGTGAACAGGAATTCCATGGTCGCTCTCCGCCTTAGCCGTGCAGCGCCACGCGGCGGCGCATCAGGCGCGCCAGGCGCTGGCGCAGCGCAAGCTTTGCGCGCGTCAGGCGGAGGATCGCCATTGGATCGGGCCAGCGCCGCTGGCGTTCGGCGCGCAGCGCCTCGTCGATCTGCTGGTGGCGCTCCATCAGGCGGAAGGTAAGGTCGGACATTGCTTGCTCCTCGATCGAAACGTGGTGTTCGATCGGGCGCACCGAGGCCCTGCGGTCCATGGGCGGGAAATGGGAAGGAACCCGGACCGGCAGGCATCGGTGTCACCCGATGCGGTCCGACATCGCAAGGCGGCTGCCCGAAAGGGCCAGCGCGCCGTGCCAGAGGGGCCCGGTCCCGCGATTCCTTTGTGGACCGAATCGCTCCGGATTTCAAGTCCTCCGCCGGGCGGGGGCCGAAACCGGCCCGCGCGCTTGCCGTTCGCGCGTCCGGCCCCTACCTTGGCCGGGTGCTGAGCCGTATTCCTTCACGGCTGGCCGCGCGGTTCTGGGCCGCGCTGCTGGTCCTGACCGTGGCGTTCCACGCGGTCACGCCATTCGAGGCGCCGCTGGTGGTGCGCAGCGGATCGGCGTTCAGCGCGGCCACGGCGGACGTCGCCATCGCGCCCGCGCGCAAGATCGCGGTCGAGCGTTCCGTCGTGCAGGTGGCGCCGGTGCTGCCGACGGTGTCGGCGATCGTCTTGCCGGCGATGCCGCTGGTGGCGGCGATTCCCCATGCCTGGCCCGACCAGACCGGCCCGCCGCTTCCCGCGCCGCTGGCGCGCAAGATCGCGCCACGAGGTCCGCCCACCCCCTGATGTGCCGCCGCGCCCCGCGTTCGGGCGCCACCTTCACGCATATCAGGAATACCGACATGACCATTCAGGAAAGCAGCCCTGCTGCTCTCGCCCGCCGTGCGCATATCGAGGCGCTGCTGGCGGCTTACCCCGACGTTTCCACCGAAGAGCACGGCGTGCTCGTGAACTATTTCCGGCGCGAGGCCAACGCGCTCGACATCGGCATGATCGCCAGCAATCCCGCCATCGCCAGCGGCTATGCCCGGTTCCGCGGCGACCATATCGACCGGTTCACGCTGAAGGACGTGATGAAGGGCGTCGCCGGCGCGGCCGTGCTGGTGCTGTGCGTCGGCCTGATCATGTTCCGGGCGTTGTAGAGCCGGACGGCGGCGCCTTTATTCGTCATTGCGAGGGGCGAAGCCCCGCGGCAATCCAGGGCGTGGCGCGCAGGGCTCTGAATTGCTTCGCGGGTCGCTCGCAATGACGAAGCGGGGACGAAGCGGGCGGTATGCCGCCTGCCTTACCGCAGCAGGTGGCCGGTGCGGTCGCGCTTGGTGGCGAGGTAGCGCTCGTTGTGCGGGTTGGCGGGAAGCTGGTGCGCCACGCGCTCCTCCACGTCCACGCCCAGTTGCTGCAGCGCGGCCACCTTGCCGGGATTGTTGGTCATGAGCCGGATCGTGGTGACGCCCAGCAGATCGAGCATCCGCGCGGCGACGGGGAAGTCGCGCGCCTCGCTCGGCAGGCCCAGCCGTTCGTTGGCGTCCACCGTGTCGAAGCCCTGGTCCTGCAGTTCGTAGGCGCGCAGCTTGTTGATCAGGCCGATGCCGCGCCCTTCCTGGCGCAGATAGAGCAGGATGCCCCAGCCGCCGGTATTGGCCTCCTCCGCCATGCGCGCCAGCGCGGCATCGAGCTGGGGGCCGCAATCGCACTTCAGGCTGCCCAGCACATCGCCGGTCAGGCATTCGCTGTGCAGGCGGACCAGCGGCACGCGCTCGCTGCTCTGCGTGCCGAGAATCAGCGCGACGTGTTCGCGCAAGTCGTCGCGCGCGCGGAACGCCACGATCTCGGCCCGTTCGCAGGCGTGGACCGGCAGGCGCGCGCGCGCCTGGATGGTCAGGTTGAGCGGGTCCTTGAACGCGGCGAGATCGGCGGCGGACACCGCGACCGCCGGCTCCACCCCCGTCGCCACCAGGAAGGCGGGCAGGATGCCGGCCAGCCGCGCCAGCTCCATCGCGGTGACGGCGGCCTCGTGCGCCGCGATCGGCAGGGCGCGGAACGGTCCACGCAGCGGGCGGTTCAGATCGAGCGAGGGATCGGCCAGTTCGCGCGCGCTGAACTGGGTGAACGGATCGGCGCCGTGAATCAGCACCGGCGCTTCGGGCACGGCGGCATCGCGCTGGTTGGCGAGTTTCAGCGTAGCCGCGCGGGCGGCGGATATCAGCAGGTTGGCGGCATAGACGCCGGGCTGGGCAAAGCCGGTTTCCGCCGGCAGCAGGTCCAGCGCGCCATCGTCGGCGGTGACGCGCACGGCCCAGCCATGGCGCAGCGCGTCCAGCGCGCGCGCGACCGTGCGCGTATCGCTCACAGGTCGAACCCGGTCACCAGCGGTATGTGGTCCGAAGGCTGGTCCCACTTGCGGGTTTCCTCGACGAAGCGGTGGTCCGTCGATTGCGCGGCCAGATCGGGCGAAGCCCACATGTGGTCGAGCCGCCGGCCCTGATCCTTGTTGCGCCAGTACGAGCGATAGCTCCACCAGCTGTAGTTCCGGTCCGGCGCGGGAATGTGCTTGCGCCCCAGGTCGATCCAGCCGTGCGCGTCGCGGAAGCGGCCCAGCGTTTCGACCTCGATCGGGGTGTGGCTGACCACCTTGAGCAACGCCTTGTGGCTGTACACGTCGGATTCGAGCGGCGCGATGTTGAAATCGCCGACGATCAGCGTGGGCCGGTCCACCTTGTCGGCCCAGCGCGTCATGCGTTCGAGGAAATCGAGCTTCTGCCCGAACTTGGGATTGAGTTCGCGGTCGGGAATGTCGCCGCCCGCCGGGATATAGACGTTTTCCAGCAGCATCCCCTGACCGGGGCCGAGCAGTTCCACGCCCACGTGGCGCGCTTCGCCATTGTCCTGCCAGTCGTGCCGGCCGATCTCGCGGAAGGGTATGCGGCTGACCGTGGCGACGCCGTGGTAGCCCTTCTGCCCGTTCACCGCGCGGTGGGTATAGCCCAGCCGTTCGAACATTTCGTGCGGGAACAGTTCCTCGGCGGTCTTGATCTCCTGGAGGCACAGGACGTCGGGCGCCTGTTCGGCCAGGAAGCGCTCGACCTGATCGATGCGCAGGCGGACGGAATTGATGTTCCAGGTAGCGATAGAGACCATGGCCAAGGCTTTAGGTGCAGGCCGGTGGCCGGTGCAAGCCCGAAGCGCTGTCTCGTGATGGAAGCGAGAACGGGCGAGAAAAAACCCTCGCCCCGGGGGCATTGGGGGCGAGGGTTCCATCTGCGTTCGTCACGCTTAGACGCGGCGGCTTTTCGAAGGCTGGGCAACAGGGGGGAAACCCGCCTCAACCGCCTCGTCTGAAACCGTTCTAGGACCGCCGCGCTTGCTGGCGGATGAACGGAAACGACAAGTTTGTCGCAGCTTGTCGCGTGCCGCGCACAGGTTGTTGCCGAAGCGCCGCGTGCCGGCGACGAACGGCCGGAAGGCCCGTCCGGTAAAGAACGGGCCGCCGGATTGCGGGCAGGTCGCGTCAGTGCTTGGGCGAGTTTGGGCGCGGATCGTTCCAGCGGAACGTGTTTTCCGGCACATCGATACCGTATTGCTGGCCCGACAGGCGCACGGTGGTTCGCTTGTTCTGCGAATCGAGCGCGACCCAGCTATCGAGTTCGAGTCCGCCCGGCGCGGAAGCCTTGCGGATGAAGATCAGCGTGATCGTGCCGTATTCGGGGTGGCGCGTATCGCGCACCTCGATGCTGACCACGCTGGGATGGTTGGTCGGAATCAGCCGCGCGAAGCGGGCGACGTCCTTGCTGGGATCGAGCAGCGCGCCCAGCGGACTGTTGCGGATCGGCCAGCGCTGGACCTGCCGCACTTCATAGTCGATCAGCGTCAGCGCGCGACCGTCCGAGACGATCAGCAACGGTACGCCGCGTTCGTACTGGAAGCGGATCTTGCCGGGCCGCTTCATCGTCATCACCCCGGACAGCGACTGGCCGGACCGGTCTGTCTGGACGAAGTTGGCGCGCATCGTGGTGATCGCGCGCAGCGCGCTTACCGCCCGATCAACGTCGGTGGCGGGCGCGGGGACGTTTTGCGCCGCGAGCGGGGCCGAGGCCGTCACCGCGCCAAGGCCAGCGAACGCCATCGCGGAAACCGCGACGGCGTGCATCAGGCGGGATCGGCCGGAAAGGCGGAAGAGATCAAGCATCGTGTTCATCGCCGTTTGTTGCAGGGTCGGCGTTGAACTCGCCGTGAACCGGGAAGGTTCCGGCGGACGGTAGGCGGAACGCCTTACTTGATCTTGGCTTCCTTGAATTCGACGTGCTTGCGCGCCACCGGGTCGTACTTGCGGAAGCTGAACTTCTCGGTGCTGTTGCGGGGATTCTTCTTGGTCACATAGAAGAAGCCGGTGTCGGCGGTCGAGACCAGACGAATCTTGACGGTGGTGGGCTTTGCCATGGCTCTAACAATCCTGAACTAGCTTGCGCGCGCGTGCTGAAAACTATTGCGGCGGCGCGTTGCCACGCCGCCTTCGCAGGGCGCGGGCGTTGGGGGAGAATCACGCGAAAGTCAAGCCTTGGGATAAGGGTGCAGCGGTTCGACCAGACCGAAGCGTTCCTTCAGCGGCTTGTCCTTCAGCGGCGGCAGATCGAGCGGTGGCACATCGACGCGGGTATCGGGCATCCGGTCGAGCAGGTTGCGGATCACGGTGAGCCGGCCCCGGCGCTGGTCGTTGAAGTCCACCAGCGTCCACGGCGATTCGGGCGTGTGGGTGGCCGCCAGCATCGCCTCGCGCGCTTCGGTATAGGCTTCGTACTTGCCGCGCGCCTCGAGATCGACCGGAGACAGCTTCCAGCGTTTCATCGGATCGTCGCGGCGTTCGGCGAAGCGGCGTTCCTGTTCCTCCTGATCGCAGGTCAGCCAGTATTTGAACAGCAGCAGGCCGTCGGTCACCAGCAGCTTCTCGAACGCGGGCGCCTGCGCCAGGAACGCGCGCACCTGATCCTCGCTGGCATAGCCCATCACGCGCTCCACCCCGGCGCGGTTGTACCAGCTGCGGTCGAACAGCACGATCTCTCCGGCGGCGGGAAGGTTCGCGATATAGCGCTGGAAGTACCACTGGCCCTGTTCGCGCTCGGTCGGCTTGGGCAGCGCCACGGTGCGGCACTGGCGGGGGTTGAGCCGCTGGAGAATGGCGTGGATCACGCCGGTCTTGCCCGCGGTATCGCGCCCTTCGAAGATCACCAGCACGCGTGCGCCGGTCTTGGCCACCCAGCGGGCCATGCAGGTCAGTTCCTCCTGCATGGGTTCCAGCAGGTCTTCGTAGTCCTTCTTCTTCAGTTCACTCATGGAGCGCGGCGCCCTTGTGATTCGAACGGAGGGCGAGCCTGCACGAAAACGGGCGATACAAGAAAGGGGCAGCCCGCGAA
Source organism: Novosphingobium sp. SCN 66-18 (assembly GCA_001725355.1). GTDB lineage: Bacteria > Pseudomonadota > Alphaproteobacteria > Sphingomonadales > Sphingomonadaceae > Novosphingobium. The sequence goes on along the minus strand of MEGD01000017.1, from coordinate 56,047 downwards.
GGCCGCCCCTTTCCCTCGGGATTCTGTTCCGCCGCGATCAGCGAACCGAGCCGCGCCGCACGAGGTTGACGATCGCCAGCAGGATCACCGCGCCGAGGAACGACACGATAAGGCTGCCCGCCGAAATGCCCTGGGTGATGCTGCCGCCGCCGATGAAGGGCGTGAGCAGAAACCCGCCGAGCATGGCGCCGACGATGCCGACCACGATGTTGAGGAAGATACCCTGCTGTGCATCGGTGCGCATCACGATGCTGGCAAGCCAGCCCAGAATGCCACCCACGATGAGAAGAACGATGATACCCATTTTCCGGACATCCCCATTGTTGCCTTGATGCCTGTCACAATCCGGCGGCGGGAATTTGGTTCCGGAAATCACGCCGTTACGGCGCGATTGATCGGGGGGCTGGGGGAATCGGCGGGGGCGGGACCGGTCAGGCGCGCAGCAGCCAGAACATCGCCGCCGTGCCCGCCACGATGCGATACCACGCGAACGGGGTGAAGCCGTGCCGGCTGACATAGGCGACGAAGAAGCGGATCACCCCCAGCGCCACCACGAATGAGACGAAGAAACCCACCGCGATCTCGGCCCAGCCCACGCCCAGCGTGCCGGCGGCCAGTTCGTGCCGCTTGTCGAGCAGTTCCAGCGTGGTCGCCCCCAGCATCGTCGGGATGGCCAGGAAGAAGCTGAATTCGGCGGCGGTGCGGCGCTCGATGCCCATCGCCAGCGCGCCCATGATGGTCGCGCCCGAACGGCTGACGCCGGGGATCATGGCCAGGCACTGCACGAAACCGACGCCCACGGCCTGTCGCAGCGGCAACTGGCCAATCCCGGTCGGTTCACCGCCCTTGGCGAAGCGTTCGACCACGAGAATGCCGATACCGCCCACGATCAGCGCCCAGCACACCACCAGCGGGCTGCCGAGCAAGCCCTCGATCTGGTGCTTGAGCAGCAGGCCGATGACCGCGGCGGGCATGAACGCGGCCAGCAGGTTGCGCAGGAAGCGCAGCGACAGCGGCTCCAGCCGGAGCAGGCCCATGCCGACGGCCCAGAACGTGCGCCAGTATTGCACGACCACCGCCAGGATCGCGCCCAGCTGGATGACCACGTTGAACATGGCCCATTGCGCGGCGTCATAGCCGAACAGTTCGGTGGCAAGGATGAGATGCCCTGTCGAGGAAACCGGAAGGAACTCGGTGAGGCCCTCGACGATGCCGAGCAGTACGGCGGTAACGATCGTGCTGTCCATGCGCAGGGCGTTGCCGCAGCGCAGCACGGTGTCAAGGGCGGTCGGCGTTCGGCAACCTTAAATTTCGGCAATGCCTTGCGGCGCGCACGCGGATCAGGCGGCGGCGTCCTGGAACTGCAACCGCGCAAGCCGGGCGTAGAGCCCGTTGGCGGCGGTCAGGCTGGCGTGGTTGCCCTGTTCGACGATCCGCCCGCCATCCATCACGATGATCCGGTCGGCCGCGCGGATCGTGGCCAGCCGGTGCGCGATGACCAGCGTGGTGCGGTCCTTCATCAGCCGGTCGAGCGCGGCCTGCACCAGCTGTTCGCTTTCGGCGTCCAGCGCGCTGGTCGCTTCGTCGAGCAGCAGGATCGGGGCGTTGCGCAGCACCGCGCGGGCGATGGCGATGCGCTGGCGCTGGCCGCCGGAAAGGCGCGCGCCGTCTTCGCCCAGGAAGGTATCGAGCCCTTCGGGCAGCGCGCGGAGGAAGCTTTCGGCATTGGCGGCGCGCGCCGCTTCCCAGATGTCCTCGTCGCTCGCGGCCCAGTTGCCGTAGCGCAGGTTGTCGCGCGCGCTGGCGGCAAACAGTGTGCCGTCCTGCGGCACCAGCGCCATCCGCGCGCGGATTTCCGCCGGATCGGCCGACGGCAGCGGCACGCCGTCGATGCGCACGGTGCCGGCCTGGGGGTCGTAGAAGCGCTGTGCCAGCAGGAACAGCGTGGACTTGCCCGCGCCGGAAGGGCCGACGATCGCCACCGTCTCGCCCGGCTCGACGGTCAGTGAGAAGTCTTCCAGCGCCGCGATTTCCGGGCGGCTGGGATAGCGGAAGCCGACGTTCTGGAACGCCAGCTGGCCGCGCGGGGGAACCGGCAGCGCGGTTGGCCGCGCGGGCGGGGCGATGTCGGGCTGTTCGAGCAGCAGTTCGTTGAGGCGGCTGGCCGCGCCGGCGCCGCGCAAGAGGTCGCCATAGACCTCGGTCAGCGCGCCCAGCGCGCCGGCGACGAGGCCCGCCGTCACCACGATCGCGAAGATCGTGCCGCCGCTGATCGTGCCTTCGGCCACGCCCACGGCGCCCTGCCACACGAGCAGGACGATGCCGCCGAACACCAGCAGGATGACGATCGCAGTCATCACCGCGCGCAGGATGATGCGGCGGCGGGCCACGTCGAACGTGCGCTCCACGCGCTCTCCGAACCGGCCCAGTTCGCGCTGTTCCTGCCCGAAGGCCTGGACGATCTTCATCGCGCCCAGCGTTTCCGACACGATCACGCCGATCGCGGCGACGCGGTCCTGGCTCGACCGTGAAACGGTGCGCACGCGCCGGCCGAACCACACGATCGGCAGGACCACGAGCGGGATGCCGATGATCACCGCGCCGGTCAGCTTCGGCGCCAGCACGAAAAGGTAGATCATGCCGCCCAGCGCCATGATCGCGTTGCGCAGCGCCACCGATACCGTGGTGCCGACCACCTGTTCGATGATCGCCGTGTCCGACGTCATGCGCGAGGAGATTTCCTTGGGGCTGTTGCTCTCGAAGAAGCTGGGCGGCAGGCGCAGCAGGTTGGCCTGCACTTTCAGCCGGATATCGGCGACCACGCGCTCGCCCAGCCACGACACGAAATAGAACCGGCAGGCGGTGCCGATCGCCAGCACCAGCACCACCAGCAGCAGATAGCGGAACCAGCGGCCGATCTCGGTGATGTCCGCCCCTTGCGAGAAGCCCTTGTCGACGATCAGCTTGAGGCCGGAAGGTATCGCCAAGGTGGCGCTGGCGGTGACGAGCAGCGCTGCGGCGGCGGCGGCGACCCTTCCCGGATAGTCGAGCGCCTGGCGCCATACCATGCGCAAGGGGGTCAGGGTGCGCGCGGGGCGCGGGGCTTCGACAGGCTGGGTTCCCTCGTCCATTCCGCTCGCCTAGCCGAAGCGCGCCCGCGCAGGAAGGGGGCGCATGCCGGTAAGGCGCGGCAATGCTTTTTCCCCAGTCCATCCCGCGCGATCGGGGCGCGGATTAGGGACCGGTTTGGTCCGCTCGTAGCGCGATCTTCAATGTTGCGTTGCACAAAGCAACGAATCGCGGCAATCTGGGGGCAAGCGAGTCCCGGTGTTGCCGGGCAACAGAACAAGGACAACGGCCGTGCTCTACAAGGCCTATGAAATCCAGCGCTCCCTGCTCAGCGCGAGCAGCGCGATGGCGTCGATGACGGCGGACCTGCTGGGCGATCCCCGGCTTCCGTTCAGTGGCTTCGGCCCCAGCCAGATGATGGCATCGGCGCTGGAAGTGTTTGCCCACGCGGCGGCCCCGCGCGGAAAGCCGGCGTTCGGCATCCGCACGATCCATGTCGATGGCACGACCCACGCGGTCCGGGAATCGACGGAAATCCATCGCCCGTTCGGCGATCTCAAGAAGTTCACGCACGAAGGGCTTCCGCCCGACGCGCCGCGCCTGCTGATCGTGGCGCCGATGAGCGGCCATTACGCCACGCTGCTGCGCGGCACGGTGGAACGGATGCTGGAACGCTGCGTGGTCTACATAACGGACTGGGCCGACGCGAAATACGTGCCGCTGGCCGAAGGGCGCTTCGACCTGGACGATTACATCGACTATCTGGTCGGCTTCCTCGAATACATCGGCCCCGGCGCGCACATGATGGCGGTGTGCCAGCCTTCGGTGCCGGCCTTTGCCGCCACCGCGATCATGGCCGCCAAAGACCATCCGTGCCGTCCGGTGACGCTGACGATGATGGGCGGGCCGATCGATACCCGCGAATCGCCCACGGCGGTGAACGATCACGCGATCACCAAGCCCTATGTGTGGTTCAAGCACAACGTCATCACCACGGTGCCGGTGAACTATCCGGGCGAGGGGCGGCAGGTCTATCCGGGCTTCGTCCAGCTCGCGAGCTTCATGTCGATGAACCTCGGCAGCCACATGATGAGCCACTATTCGCTGTTCAAGCACCTGGTGCAGGGCGATGGCGAGGGCGCCGAGGCGACCAAGACGTTCTATGACGAATACCGCGCCGTCTGCGATCTGCCGGCGGAATTCTATCTGCAGACCGTGGATGTCGTGTTCCAGCGCCACGCCCTGCCCAAGGGCGAATTCGTCCATCGCGGGCACGCGGTGGATCTTGGCGCGATCCACGACACCGCGATCCTGTGCATCGAGGGCGAGCGGGACGACATCTCGGGCATCGGCCAGACCAAGGCCGCGCTCAAGGTGACGCCGAACGTGCCGGAGGAAATGAAGCAGTACCTCCTCGCCGCCGAGGCGGGGCACTACGGCATTTTCAACGGATCGCGCTGGCGGACCAAGATCGCGCCGGTGGTCGATGCGTGGATCGTGCGCCACGAAGGCCGGGGCAAGGGCCGCAAGCTGACGGCCGTCGCCTGAAGGCAGGCGGTGCGGAAAGAAGCCTTCCCGCACCGTCCCGAAACGCCGCTTCTCAGACGAAGAACTGGGTCAGCCACTCGCAGATCAGGGCGGGCTTCGGCTCGCCTTCGATCTCCACCGTGATCTCCATGGTCTGCTGCCACTGGCCGGGGCGCTTTTCCTCGATCTCCAGCAGCTTGAACACGCCGCGTATGCGCTTGCCCGAACGGACCGGGGCGAGGAAACGGGTGCGGTTGCCGCCATAGTTCACGCCCATCTTGATGCCATCGGGGCGCGGACAATCGCTGAGCTGCGTCAGCAGCGGGATCAGCGAGAGCGTGAGGAAGCCGTGCGCGATCGTGCCGCCGAACGGCGTCAGCTTGGCCTTTTCCTCGTCGACGTGGATGAACTGGAAGTCACCGGTCGCTTCGGCGAACTGGTTGATTCGTTCCTGGCTGACCTCGACCCATTCCGATGTGCCCACGATCGTGCCTGCCAGCGCCTTGATTTCTGTCGCGGGAATGATCCTCGCCATACCGTTGCTCTCCATTCTTTTGTTCCGCCATCATGGACGGACCCTTGCAAAGGTGCAACCGGGCGCAATCCGGTCGGGACGGACGGGCTATTCTGCGGGGGACGCAGGCAAGGGGCGGGTCCAGCCCGGCGTTCGCGCATTGAGCCAACGCTGGGCTGGCTTTTCGATCAGGCGATAAAGCGTCCACGACGCGATCAGCAGCAGCAAGAGATAGGCCGCCAGTCCCGCCCAGCCGATTTGCAGCGAGGCATCAACGAACAGCAGCTTGAACACCAGGAACAGAAAGGCGTGCGCGAGGTAGGTGGAATAGCTTACCTCTCCCAGCCACACCGCCGCGCGGCTGGAGAGAAAGCGTGCCAGCGGTCCCTTCGCATAAGTCAGCGCCAGCATCGCAGTGACGATCGCGGGCGGGACGATCGCGGTTTCGGGCCAGCCGGCCACGCTCCCCAGCGCGATCCAGCCCGCCGCGAACAGCGCCCAGGGCCAGGCGCGCGGTGATCGTGCCGCTTGCCAGATCACGCAGGCCAGCGTGCCCAGCATGAAGCCGACCAGGCAGCGCCACAGCCCCATGGTGGGGATATCCGCGCCCAGCGTGCGCAGACTCCGGTGCGTGAACAGCGCATATTCTCCCGCCAGCAGCAACGCCGCGATCGCGATCGCCAGGCGACCGCGGCCCATGATCGGCTGGCCCGCCGCGACGATCGCGGGAAACACCAGATAGGCGGCGAATTCGGTGCTGATCGACCAGGCCGGGTGGTTCCAGGCCAGTTCGTGGGTAAAGCCCCAGTTCTGGATCAGCAGCACCTGCAGCGGCAATTCGGCCAGTGGTAGCCCCTCCACGGGGCGCCCGGAAACGGTCAGCGCCGCTCGGAACAACACGAAGCCGCCGAGTATCAGCAGGTGCAACGGCCAGATTCGCGCCATCCGTCGCCACAGGAAACGGGCGGCGGCGCGGGGCCCGCCCGACGCCAGTGGAGCGGCATAATTGTACCACATGACGAAGCCGGACAGGACGAAGAACAGATCCACCGCCAGATAGCCGCGCGCCAGGACCGCGATGACGCCTGGGGGCAGTATGGACACCAGCGACAAGCGGATATGGTAGAGGACCACCAGCCACGCGGCTATCCCGCGCAGGCCGGTCAGAGCGTCGAGATGGCGCGGTCCGCGTTCGCTCGGCGTGTTTATATTGGGCTCGCTCATCGTGGGGCGGCCAGCGGGGGCTGCCCCGGACCGGCCTGTGTCGCCGCGCGCGCCTGCGCGTTAACCGGCCGAAGCGGGCGGAACGCCTCCCGGCTCGGGTCGATCCGCATGGCATAGGCGCGCAGGCCGATCTGCAGCCCGATCAGCATGTACATAAAGGGCTGGAAGGCGATGCCGACGAAGCTGCCGCCGACCATATAGACCAACTGCCCCTGTTGCAGCGCATTGGCCAGAGGCCCGATCCACTGCGCATCGGGCAGGTCCTCCTGCGGGCCACCCCGCTTGGTCCAGCGTGCGCGCACCCGCTCCATCTGCCACAGCCCCAGAAGGTGCAGCGTCAGCCAAAGGCCCAGTCCGGGATAGCCCTGCTCGCCCAGCATCTCGAAATAGGCCGAATGATAGGCGCGGCCCTTTTCCACGATATCGTTGGTTTCGAGCGCGGCGTTGTTCTTGCCGGCATAGTCGGTGTTGATGGTCTTGTAGCTCACCTCGTTCTGGCGATAGGCTTCGAACCCACCGCCGAAGGGGTTGTGCTTGGCGAATTCCCACGTCCATTTCCACACCGCCACGCGGGTGGAGGCGGACTGATCCGATTGATGGTTTTCGATCGTGCTCATGCGATCGGTATAGCTCTTGGGCAGGAATGGCACCGCCACCACGGCCAGTACCCCCGCCGCCGCGAGATAGGTGAAGCGCCGCTTGGTAGTGCGCAGCACGAGCACGCCCAGCAACAGCACGCACAGCAGGCCGGTGCGCGTCTGCGTGCCCACCGGGATCAGCAGGCAGGCGAAGCCGAGCCCCAGGGCATAGAGCGTGACCAGCTTTCCCGGTTTGAAGATCGTGCCGTACCGCGCCAGCCAGTAGATCAGCGGCATTATCGCAACCGCTGCCATCGACAGCGTGCTGCCTTCGTAAAGGCCGGTGTTATCGTTCACCAGCAGCTTCAGTTCGCCATAGCCGCCACCGGAGGACAGCGTCTTGATCCCGCCGCCGATCACGATCACGCTGATGGACAGGACCATCACCAATGCCAGCGCCTCGATGCGCAGGCGCGTGCGCAGGGTGAGCGGCAGGAACATCGCGAAGACCAGTGCCTTCCACACCCAGCCCCACTTTTCCGCCGCTTCCACCGGGAAATCGGCGGTGCGGGTGGTCAGCCCGCAATAGACCAGCAGCAGCAGGAGCAGGAACTGGCGGAACGAGAAGCGGATGCCCTGCTTGTTTTCGGCCACCATCCAGGCACCGAACGCGCAGACGAACGCTATCAGCGAGATCGGGATATGGGCGAGGAAGCCCCAGGTTACCTTCTGCGGCGCGACGATGTCGATATAGGTATAGGCCAGCACCAGCAGGAACGGCCGGCGCATCCCGGCGCCCAGGAAGGCCAGCACGAAGGCGGTGAGGAACAGGTTAAGCACGGTGGCCCCGCTGGCGGCGCAACGCTCCGGGCAGGCGCGGCAAACGGCAGTGCGACAGGGGGGAGGGCGTCAGGGTCATGTCCGCGCGATGATCGTGGCCGGGACCGCGGGCTTAGCGGAACGGGGTTGACGGCGCGTTAAGGCTTGCGTGGCAGGAATGGGGCATGACCCGCGTTCTGCACGTTCTCGACCACAGCCTGCCGCTGCACAGCGGCTATACCTTCCGCACGCGCGCGATCCTCAAGGCCCAGCAGGCGCAAGGGATCGAGGTGCGCGCGATCACCGGGCAGCGTCACCGCTTGCCCGATGGGCCGCTGGCGGCGGACGACGGCGCGCCCGAACAGATCGACGGGCTGGAATTCCATCGCACGCCGGGGGAAGCCGAAGGCATCGTGGGGGTGCGCGAATGGCGCGAGGTGGTCGCTCTGGCCAGCCGGATCGAAGCGGTGGCCCGCGCGTGGCGGCCGGACGTGTTGCATGCCCATTCGCCGGCGCTGTGCGGCCTTGCCGCCGTGCGCGCCGGGCGGCGGCTCGGCATTCCGGTGGTCTATGAAATCCGCGCGTTCTGGGAAGACGCGGCCGTGGGCAATGGCACCGGCCGGGAGGGTTCGCCACGCTACTGGCTGACCCGCCAGCTCGAGAACCGCGTGGTTGCCGGCGCCGATGCGGTGGTGACGATCTGCCGCGGCCTGCTGGAGGATCTGGCGGCGCGGGGCGTGGCCCGCGATCGCCTGTCGATCATGCCCAATGGCGTCGATCTTACCGTGTTCGGCGAGGCGCAGCCGCGCGATCCGGCGCTGGCCGAGGCGCTGGGGCTGGGCGACGGGCCGGTGATCGGCTTTCTCGGCAGCTTCTATCCCTATGAAGGGCTGGACGATCTGATCGCGGCGATGCCGGCGATCGTGGCGGGGGTGCCGGGAGCCAGGCTGCTGCTGGTCGGCGGTGGGCCGGCGGGCGATGCCCTGCGCGCGCAGGCGGAGGCTTCGCCGGTGGCGGACGCGATCCGCTTCGTCGGCCGCGTTCCGCACGCCGAGGTCGATCGCTACTACGCCCTTTCCGACGTCGTGTGCTATCCGCGCAAGGCCATGCGCTTGACGGACCTCGTCACGCCGCTCAAGCCGCTGGAAGCGATGGCCCAGGGCAAGCTGGTTGCCGCGAGCGACGTGGGCGGGCACAGGGAACTGATCGAGGACGGGGTGACAGGCACGCTGTTTCCCGCCGACGATCCCGCCGGGCTGGCGAAGGCAATGATCGCGCTGTTGGGCGACCGGAGCGCCTGGCCGGAACGGCGCGCGGTGGCGCGGCGGTTCGTCGAGCGCGAGCACGACTGGGCCGGCAATGTTCGTCGTTATCAAGCTGTTTACCAAAAGGTGATAGCCGGGAAAGGTACAATTGCGGGTGTCGCCGCCTGACGGCGTGGGGCACTTGCCAGGTTTGAACGGATCGATACGCACGTGACCATTCCGCAGGGCAAGCAGGCGAAACGCAAGCAGGCCGCATCGATTTCGGCGCACCGCCTGTTCCCGGTGGTGATGATGGTGTGGTTCGCCGCCTTGCTGGGGCTGACGAGCTTCGTCGTGCCGCCCCGGATGCTGGCGAGCCTGGTCGTGGCGAGCGGACTGCCCAAGGTCCTGCCGGCCGCCGCGCCGCCGCTGGGCTTCACCGCCCGCGTGCTGGTGGCTTTCGCGCTGGCGGTGGTCGGCGGGTTGATCGGCCTTGTCATCGCCGCGCGCTTGCGCCGGGACAAGGCGGCCAAGCGCGACACGCCGGCGATGCCCGATCGCGACGACGCGATGGAATCCGAGACGCCCGCCGTGGCGGTATCCCAACGTGCCGTGAAAATCCGCGCGCGCGACGCGCACCCCGATGCCCCGCCGCGCCGGCCGCTGGTGCTGAGCGAGGAACTGGCGACGGTGCCGGCGCTCGAAGACCCGGAGCCGGGTGGCGAGCTTGAACAGCCCGCGATCGCGGAAGATAGGGGCGCGGAGGTGCCCGTCGATGGTGCGGCCTTGTCCCGAACGGCGCTCGAAGCGGCGGATTCGGACGAAGCGGCCGGGCAAGACGAGGTGCTTGCGGAAGAAGTTGGCGCTCCCGCGCGCTTTGCCGTGCCGATGATCGACGATGGGCCGTTTGCGCCGCCGACGCTTGCGCTTCCCGCTGCGCTGGCGGACGAGCCATCGGCCGATGCGGACCTTGATCTGGCTGGGCTTGAGGCCCCGCCCGGCGGAGATGATGTACGGCTGCCCCTGGCCTCCGACACGCAACGTCCCTTTGCGCAGCCCTATCCGACGTTGCCCGCGCCCGGGATTTTCAACGATGCGGCGGAAGCACGCGCGGATACGCCGGCGATGGAGGCCGCCCCGCTGGAATCGCTGGGTCTCGTGCAGCTCATCGAGCGGCTGGCGATGGCGATAGCGGTCCGGCGCGAGGAACTGGCCCGACACCAGGAACAGGATGTCCGCGCCGAGGCGGAAATCGACGCCGCGCCGCCTCATGGTACAGCCACGCACACCGCAGACGCGGCCGAACAGGGCGTGGAGGATGTGGAAGCAGGTGGGGAGGCGGATGCGCCGCCTTTCCTGGCGATCGTGCCCGGCGAGGCGCCGTTGTCCGAACACCGCTATCCCTCGCTGGTCGATATGCCATCCCCCGCGCCGCGCCGCCATGACGACGCGCCGGTGGATCCGCCGTTTGCCCGCCCCGATACGCCGTTGGCCAGCCGTGGACGGGCCATGCCATCGCCTGTGATGGAACCCGAGCCGCCGGCCTTCGCACCGCCTGCCGGGGCCGTTCCCGCGTTCAGCGATCCCGAAGAGGCCGACCGCGCCTTGCGCGCGGCCCTCGCCACGCTCCAGAGAATGACCGCCAAGGGCTAACCGCGTCCGAAATCGGTCCTGAATGTAGCTATTTTCGACGGAATCCCGCCCGTTTTGAAGGGTGCAACCGTATTTCCCGCGCGGATCGGCGCGGGAAATGACGCTCGCGGTTGCAAAATAACTTTCCTGCAGTCATGGGGGATATTCGCGCAACTTTCGTCGCCAAGGGGGGCGGCGCGATTCGTGCGATATTTCCAATTCTGGATGTAGGGACGACCTTCGATATGGGATTTCCGCCGGTTCAGGGCCTGTACGATCCGCGTAATGAGCATGACGCCTGTGGTGTGGGCTTCGTCGCCCATATCAAAGGGGCGAAAAGCCACGCGATTATCGAGCAGGCGCTGGAAATTCTGCGAAATCTCGACCATCGCGGCGCGGTGGGCGCCGACCCTTTGCTGGGCGATGGCGCGGGCATCCTGATCCAGTTGCCCGATCAGCTTTTCCGCAAGTGGGCGGCCTCGCAGGGCAAGGAACTGCCCGCGCCGGGCGATTACGCCGTGGCGATGTGCTTCCTGCCGCAGGATGAGCCTTCGCGGAACTTCGTGACCGAGTTCTTCGAGAAGTTCATCGCCAAGGAAGGCCAGGAACTGATCGGCTGGCGCGACGTGCCCGTCACGCTCGACGGCCTCGGCAAGACCGTGATCGAATCCATGCCGGTCGTGCGCCAGTGCTTCATCAAGCGCGGCGAGGGCACGCCCGATCAGGACGCGTTCGAGCGCAAGCTGCTGGCGATCCGCAAGCAGACGCAGAACCCGCTTGCCGCCATGGCCGAAAAGCACGGGCTCCCGGGCGTGACGCAGCTCTACATGCCGAGCTTCTCGACCCGCACGATCGTCTACAAGGGGCTGCTGCTGGCGAACCAGGTCGGCTCGTTCTATGACGACCTGCGCGATCCGGACTGCGTTTCGGCGCTGGGCCTGGTCCACCAGCGTTTCTCGACCAACACCTTCCCGAGCTGGAAGCTGGCGCACCCGTTCCGCTTCATCGCCCACAATGGCGAGATCAACACCGTTCGCGGCAACGTGAACTGGATGAACGCGCGCCGCCGCACGATGGAATCCGAACTGCTGGGTCCGGACCTCGACAAGATGTGGCCGCTGATCCCGCACGGGCAGTCGGACACGGCGAGCCTCGACAACGCACTCGAACTACTGCTGGCGGGCGGATACAGCCTGGCCCACGCGGTGATGATGCTGGTGCCGGAGGCCTGGGCGGGCAATCCGCTGATGGATTCCAAGCGCCGCGCCTTCTACGAATACCATGCCGCGCTGATGGAGCCGTGGGACGGCCCGGCCGCCGTGGCCTTTACCGACGGTCGCCAGATCGGCGCCACGCTCGACCGCAACGGGTTGCGCCCCGCGCGTTTCTCGATCACCCGCGACGACCTGATCTGCATGGCTTCGGAAAGCGGCGTGCTGCCGTTCCGCGAGGAAGACATCGTGCGCAAGTGGCGGCTCCAGCCGGGTCGCATGTTGCTGATCGACCTGGAAAAGGGCGCGATCATCGAGGACGAGGAGATCAAGGCCGAACTCGCGGGCGCGGAGCCCTACGAAGACTGGCTGGAATCGGCGCAATACAAGCTCAAGGAGCTTGAAGTGGTCGAGCCCGAACTGGCGGCGCTGCCGGTCGAGACGACCAGCCTGCTCGATCGCCAGCAGGCGTTCGGCTACACGCAGGAGGACGTGACCAAGTTCCTGGAGCCGATGGCCGTCTATGGCGACGACCCGATCGGTTCGATGGGCACGGACACCCCGATCGCCGTGCTGTCCAGCCGTTCGCGCCTGCTCTACGATTATTTCAAGCAGAACTTCGCGCAGGTCACCAACCCGCCGATCGATCCGATCCGCGAGGAACTGGTGATGAGCCTCGTGTCGATGATCGGCCCGCGCCCCAACCTGCTGGGCCGCGATGCCGGCAGCCACAAGCGGCTGGAAGTCGACCAGCCGATCCTGACCAACGACGATATCGCCAAGATCCGTTCGGTCGAGGCCGCGCTCGACGGCGCGTTCCGCACCGCCACGATCGACACCACCTGGGATGCCGCTGCCGGCGCGCAGGGGCTGGAACTGGCGATCAAGGAAATGTGCTGGGCGGCGACCGAGGCCGTGCTGGCGGACAAGAACATCCTGATCCTGTCCGACCGCGCCCAGTGCGACAGCCGCATCCCGATGCCGGCGCTGCTGGCCACGGCGGCGGTGCACCACCATCTCGTCCGGCAAGGCCTGCGCATGCAGACCGGGCTTGTCGTCGAAACCGGCGAAGCGCGCGAAGTGCATCACTTCTGCGTGCTGGCGGGCTATGGCGCGGAAGCGATCAACCCGTACCTGGCGTTCGAGACGCTGGAAGCGATCCGGGTGGACAAGGAACTGCCGCTCACCACCAAGGACGTGCAGAAGAACTACATCAAGGCGATCGGCAAGGGCATCCTCAAGGTCATGTCCAAGATGGGCATCTCGACCTATCAGTCCTATTGCGGCGCGCAGATCTTCGACGCGGTGGGCCTTAGCTCCGCCTTCGTGGACAAGTACTTCACCGGCACCGCCACGACGATCGAGGGCGTGGGCATCGAGCAGATCGCCGAGGAAGCCGTGCGGCGCCACGCGGCGGCCTATGGCGACAACCCGATCTACCGCAAGATGCTGGACGTGGGCGGCATGTACCAGCTGCGCCTGCGCGGCGAGGAACACGCCTGGACGGCGTCGAACATCGCCAACCTGCAGCACGCCGTGCGCGGCAACATGCCGGAGAAGTACAAGGAGTTCGCCCAGTCGATCAACGACCAGTCCGAACGGATGCTGACGATCCGCGGGCTGATGGAACTGAAGAAGGCCGACGATTCCATCGACATCGCCGAGGTCGAGCCGGCGAGCGAGATCGTCAAGCGCTTCGCCACCGGCGCGATGAGCTATGGCTCGATCAGCTGGGAAGCGCACACCACGCTGGCCGTGGCGATGAACCGCATCGGCGGCAAGTCGAACACCGGCGAAGGCGGCGAGGACCCGGCGCGCTTCAAGCCGCTGGCCAACGGCGATTCGATGCGTTCGGCGATCAAGCAGGTCGCTTCGGGCCGCTTCGGCGTGACGGCGGAATACCTCGTCAATGCCGATGACATCCAGATCAAGATGGCGCAGGGCGCGAAGCCCGGCGAGGGCGGCCAGCTTCCCGGCGACAAGGTGGACAAGACCATCGGCAAGACGCGGCATTCCACGCCGGGCGTCGGCCTGATCTCGCCGCCGCCGCACCACGACATCTATTCGATCGAGGATCTCGCCCAGCTGATCCACGACCTCAAGAACGCCAACCAGCGCGCGCGCATCTCGGTCAAGCTCGTGTCCGAAGTGGGCGTGGGCACCGTGGCGGCGGGCGTTTCCAAGGCGCGCGCGGATCACGTGACGATCTCGGGCTACGAAGGCGGCACCGGCGCTTCGCCGCTGACCTCGCTGACCCACGCCGGTTCTCCGTGGGAAATCGGTCTGGCCGAGACGCAACAGACGCTGCTGCTCAACAACCTGCGTTCGCGCATCTGCGTGCAGGCGGACGGCGGCATCCGCACCGGACGCGATGTGGCCATCGCCGCGCTGCTCGGCGCCGACGAGTTCGGCTTCGCCACCGCGCCGCTGATCGCGGCCGGCTGCATCATGATGCGCAAATGCCACCTCAACACCTGCCCGGTGGGCGTGGCCACGCAGGACCCGGTGCTGCGCGCGCGCTTCACCGGCCAGCCGGAACACGTCATCAACTACTTCTTCTTCGTGGCGGAAGAACTGCGCGCGATCATGGCCGAGATGGGCTTCCGCACCGTCGCGGAAATGGTCGGCCGGGTCGACCGGCTCGATACCAAGAAGGCGGTGGCGCACTGGAAGGCGCAGGGCGTCGACCTTTCGAAGCTGCTGCACCAGGTCGATCCGGTTCCGGGCACCACGCTCAACTGGAGCGGTACCCAGGACCACGGGCTCGAGGCCGCGCTCGACAACGATCTGATCGCCGCCAGCGCGCCCGCGCTGGACACGGGCGAGCCGGTCCGGCTCGAACGCAAGGTCATCAACGTCAACCGCACGGTGGGCGCGATGCTTTCGGGCGAAGTGGCGCGCAAGTACGGCCACAAGGGGCTGCCGGACAATACGATCCAGGTCAGCTTCACGGGCGTTGCCGGCCAGTCCTTCGGCGCGTTCCTGGCGCACGGCGTCACGCTCGATCTGGTGGGCGATGCCAACGACTATGTCGGCAAGGGCCTTTCGGGTGGCCGCGTGATCGTGCGCCAGCCGGCGCATGTCGATCGCGAGCCGACCGAGAACATCATCGTCGGCAACACCGTGCTCTATGGCGCGATCGCGGGCGAGGCGTACTTCAACGGCGTCGCCGGCGAACGCTTCGCCGTGCGCAATTCGGGCGCGATCGCGGTTGTCGAGGGCACCGGGGACCATGGCTGCGAATACATGACCGGTGGCGTGGTGGCCGTGCTTGGCCGGACCGGCCGGAATTTCGCGGCGGGCATGTCGGGCGGCATCGCCTATGTCTATGATCCGGATGGCCAGTTCGAAAAGCTGTGCAACCCCGCGATGGTGGACCTGATCCCCGTTTCGGCAGAGCGCGACGAGGACGAGGGCGCCGGTCGTCCGCAGCAGCGCGGGCATGACGTCTATGACTATGGCATGGGCGACATGCTGCGCCACGATGCGGAACGCCTGAAGGTGCTGGTCGAACGCCACCACCTTTACACGGGCAGCAAGCGGGCGCGCGCGATTCTCGACAACTGGGCCGACGAGGTGAAGCGCTTCGTCAAGGTGATGCCGCGCGACTATGCGCGGGCGCTGCGCCAGATGGAGGCCGAGCGCCTCGCCGCCGCCAACGTCGCGGCCGAATAAGAACAGGGATCAGGGAAACATCATGGGCAAGGCAACCGGCTTTCTCGAGGTCGACCGCAAGGACCGTACCTACGATTCCCCCGCGGAACGGCTGAAGCACTATCGCGAATTCGTGATCCCGCACGATGCGGCGGGGCTGCAGATGCAGGCTTCGCGTTGCATGAACTGCGGCATCCCGTACTGCCACAACGGCTGTCCGGTGAACAACCAGATCCCGGACTGGAACCACCTGGTCTATGAGAACGACTGGCGCGAGGCGCTGGACAATCTCCATTCGACCAACAACTTCCCGGAGTTCACCGGCCGCATCTGCCCCGCCCCGTGCGAGGCGGCGTGCACGCTGAACATCGTGGACCAGCCGGTGACGATCAAGTCGATCGAATGCGCGATCGTCGACAAGGGCTGGAAGGAAGGCTGGATCGAACCGCAGGTGCCCGCGAAGAAGACGGGCAAGTCGGTCGCGGTCGTCGGTTCCGGCCCGGCTGGCCTCGCCTGCGCGCAGCAACTGGCCCGCGCCGGCCATTCGGTGACGGTGTTCGAGAAGTCGGACCGCGTCGGCGGGTTGCTTCGCTATGGCATTCCCGACTTCAAGCTGGAAAAGCACGTCATCAATCGCCGCATGGTGCAGATGGAGGCCGAAGGCGTCCAGTTCCGCACCTCGGTCGAAGTGGGCGTGACCGTGTCGGTCGCCTCGCTGAAGGAAAACTTCGACGCCATCGTGATGGCGGGCGGCGCGGAAGACCCGCGTCCGCTCGACATTCCGGGCTTCGAGCTGCCCGGTGTGCGCTTCGCCATGGAGTTCCTGACCCAGCAGAACAAGCGCAATGCGGGCGACGATGAAATTCGCGCCGCGCCGCGCGGCTCGCTGCTGGCCACCGGCAAGCACGTGGTGGTGATCGGCGGCGGCGATACCGGTTCGGACTGCGTCGGCACGTCGAACCGCCAGGGCGCGCTCTCGGTCACGCAGCTGGAAATCATGCCCCGGCCGCCGGAAAAGGAAGAAAAGGCGCTGAGCTGGCCCAACTGGCCGCTCAAGCTGCGCACATCTTCCAGCCACGAGGAAGGCTGCGAGCGCGAATTCGCGGTGCTGACCAAGCGGGCCGTGGGCGAAAACGACGTGACCGGGCTGGAATGCGTCCGCGTCGAATGGGTCAACGGCAAGATGCAGGAAGTGCCGGGCAGCGAATTCACGCTGAAGGCGGATCTGATCCTGCTGGCGATGGGCTTCCTTGGCCCGCGCAAGCAGGGGCTGCTCGAACAGGCCGGCGTCGAGCTGGACGCGCGCGGCAACGTCAAGGGCAACGTGGTGGACTACAAGACCAGCGTCGAGAACGTGTTCGCCTGCGGCGACATGCGGCGCGGGCAGAGCCTGGTCGTCTGGGCGATCCGCGAAGGCCGCCAGTGCGCGCGTTCGGTGGACGAAGCGCTGATGGGCGTTTCCGAACTGCCGCGCTGATCAGGCGGAATTTTCCGCGACAAGACAGGAAGGGCGCTCCGTGCGGGGCGCCCTTTCCCGTTTCGGCTTGGGATCAGCGGAAGGTGCAGGACAGGCCCGCCCACAGATCGGTCACGCGCGCGCGGGCGGAGGTGCCGCTGACGATGCCGCTGATCGCGCCCACGGTGAATTCGTGGCCCAGCGTGGAGCGTTGAAGCCGGAAGCCGCGCTTCTTGCGCAGTTCCGCCAGAGTCGTGCCGATGCGGATGCCGTCTGTCGTGCCGATCCTGCTATCTTGCCCGCTGAGTGACCAGCCGCCGAACCGGTCGTGCTGGAACAGCAGGCTCACGCCGTCCTGCCATTGCAGGAAATCGATCGGCCCCGCGCTGCATTCGCGGTTGGTGCCGGTCTGTGGTGCGGGACGGAAGCGCAGCGCGTCCAGGACTTGCGCACGGGATGCGCCGAAGGCGATGGCGACGGACGCGGCGCCAGTGCGGCGCACCTGCAACCCGTTCCGCGAAAGGCGCAGGCTACCCGCTGCCTGTGGCGGGGAGGAGGCCAGCCGCGCCGATTCGCTCAGTCGCATCTGGCCCGACAGCATGCGATAGACCGTCACCGCCCAGCGGCTGCCATCGGCGAGTGTCAGCTCGATGCGGTAGTTCATGCCCGCGACGACTTGCTGGCTGGCCGAATCGACGCTCCTGACCGCGCCGCCGCCCGGCAATTGCGATGCGGCGAATTCGGCGGCCTGACGCACTTGCGGATCGTTGACGCCGGCCTTTGCCCAGCCACCGGGGATCACCGGTCCGGGCGGGGCGGCGGCCTCTGCGGCGATGGGCGCGAGCGTGACGAGCGCGCCGTACAGCGCCAGCGACAGTGTTTTGGACATGGTTCAGGCTCCCTCCCGCACCGCGCGGACGGGAAGAGTGACGGTGCGCCGGTGGCGCGGCAACCGGATTTGCGTCTGCTTCGGAGGCGATTGCGCGGAAGCGTCGGCGCTCAGGGCTGCCAGTCGATCGCGCCGCGGCCGTGTTGTTCGAGAAAGGCGTTGGCCTGGCTGAAGTGGCGGCACCCGAAGAAGCCGGCATGGGCGGACAGCGGGCTGGGGTGCGGCGCCTTCAGGACGAGATGCGGTCCCTGGGCAAGGCCCGGCACCCGCGCCGCCTTCTTCTGCGCGTGGCTGCCCCACAGCAGGAAGACGGTCGGCACATCGCGCTGCGCCACGGCGGCCACCGCCGCATCGGTGAAATCCTCCCAGCCCTTGCCCGCGTGCGATCCGGCCTGCCCGGCCTCCACCGTCAATGAGTTGTTCAGCAGCAGCACGCCCTGCCGCGCCCAGTTTTCCAGATTGCCGTGGGACGGGCGCGGCAGGCCGAGATCGGATTCCAGTTCCTTGTAGATGTTCACCAGCGAGGGCGGCGGCTTGACGCCCTGCGGCACCGAGAACGAGAGGCCGTGCGCCTGGCCGGGGCCGTGATAGGGGTCCTGCCCCAGAATCACGACCTTCACGTCCTCCAGCGGGGTCAGTTCCAGCGCGCGCAGCCGCGATCCGCGCGGTGGAAAGATCACCTTTCCGGCGGCCTCTTCCGCGCTGAGGAAGCCGCCCAGCGCCCGTAGCGGGCGGGTGGCGAGAACGGGGGCCAGCGCCGGCTGCCAGCTATCGGGAAGGGGAGTTGCCATAGGTAAGGCGTTCCTACCGCAACTCGAAACGGGCGCACAAGTCTGCCGGGGCCAAAGCCAAGGTTGCCGTTTCCCGGCATTCATCGTAGGCGGGGGTCCATGGCCGTCTACCTGCATGAAGAAGATTTGCCCGAAGGCGCGCTGGCGCCGGGCATCGTCGCTGTCGATACGGAAACGATGGGGCTCATCACCCCGCGTGACCGGCTGTGCGTGGTGCAGATTTCCGACGGGCAGGGCGATGAGCATTTGGTCCGCTTCAAGGTGGGCAGCGATTATGCGGCGCCGAACCTGAAGGCGGTGCTGGCCGATCCGGCGCGGCTGAAGCTGTTCCATTTCGCCCGGTTCGATCTGGCGGCGATAGAGCACTATCTGGGCGTGACCGCCGCGCCGGTGTTCTGCACCAAGATCGCGTCCAAGCTGGTCCGCACTTATACCGACCGCCACGGGTTGAAGGATCTGGTGCGCGAACTTCTGGGCAAGGAGATTTCCAAGCAGCAGCAGTCGAGCGACTGGGGCGGGGCGGTCCTGTCCGACGCGCAGCAGGAATATGCAGCGTCCGACGTGCGCCACCTCCACGCCATGCACACGATTCTGGTCGAGCGGCTTGCGCGGGAGAAGCGGACCGAGATGGCGCAGGCCTGTTTCGATTTTCTGCCCGTGCGGGCACGCCTCGATCTGGCCGGCTGGGCCGAACGGGACATCTTCAGTCACGAATGAGGCTGCGGGGATGACCGTCCAAGCCGAGAAGATCCGCTCGCGCCGCCAGCATTTCGCGGCTCCGGGCGGCTTTCATGACCGTCTGGTGCGGTTCCTGGCGGTGGCGCTGCCGGCCGCGATCGGCGTTCTGGCGGCGGTGATGGTGCTGACGCCGCTTTCCCCGCGCGGCGAGATCAGCTTCCTGCTCGATCGCAACAAGGTTTCCATCCTGGAAGATCGTCTGCGTGCCGCCAGCGCGATGTACCGCGGCCTGGACGACGACGGGCGCACGTTCTCGATTACCGCCGGTTCCGCCGTCCAGCATTCGGCGCGGGTTCCCGTGGTGGTGATGAACGACCTGACCGCGCGGATGCTGATGGACGACGGGCCGGCGATCCTTTCGGCCAATTCGGGCAACTACGATTTCAGCCGCGAACAGGTGGACGTGGCCGGGCCGGTCAATTTCCAGACGTCGGACGGCTATCGCATGACCGCGAACAACGTGGTGTTCGATGTGCGGGCCAAGAACCTGCACAGCAAGGGGCCGGCGGAAGGCCGCATTCCGGCTGGCACTTTCTCGGCCGACAGGATATTCGCCGACCTCTCCGCGCATACCGTCACGCTGGACGGCCATGCACGTCTTCACATGGAACCGGGCAAGATGCGCAAGCCATGACTGCACCTCGGCAAATGACGTCCCTTCGCGAAACGATCCGTTCCGCCCGGCCTTTCCGGGCGTTCCTGCTGGGCTTTGCCGGGGCGGGCGCCGTCGTTGCGGCGCTTTCCGCGCAAGCTGCCTCGCGGGTCAACAGCGATGCGCCGGTCAATTTCGCGGCGGACCGCATCGAACTGCAGGACAAGCAGAACCGGGTGATTCTGACGGGGAACGTCGACATCACGCAGGACGACATGCGGATGCGGTCGGCACGCACCGTGATGGCCTATACCAACACGGGTGGCGAGACGGAGATCCAGCGGATTGACGCGACCGGCGGCGTGGTGGTGACGCAGCGCGATGAAACCGCGCGCGGGGATGTGGCGGTCTATGACGTGAAACGCCGTCTGATCACGATGGTCGGCAACGTGGCGCTGCGGCGCGGCACCGACACGCTCAACGGCGGCCGGCTGGTAATCGACCTCGACAGCGGCCTGTCCAGCGTGGATGGCCGTTCGGGCGGTTCCTCTGTTCCCGGTGTCGGCGGTTCCGGCAACGGCGGCGGGCGCATTTCGGGCACGTTCAAGGTGCCCAAGCGCAACGACAGCAAGCAGTAGGGACAGCAAGCCGTAACGCCGCGCCTTCGCCGGCTTATTCGGGCGGAAGCGGGGTCCCCTCGAACCGCGCGATGGCATGGCGCACAACCTTGTCCAGCGCTTCCTTCGAGAAGAAGCCACCGGGAATCAGGCAGCGTTCGATCAGCACGCGCCGGAACGCGGCGAAGGTTTCGGGATCGGGCGGCACCGGGTTCTGCCAGAAGGCGTCCAGCCCGTCGCGCGCGGTGAGGTCCGGGATATCATAAACCGCGTGGCCCAGCGCGATGACGGGGATGCCCATCGCCAGCGCGAACGTGCCGCTGGTGCTGTTGATGGTCACCATGCCGCGCGCGTTGCGGGCAACGGCCACGATGTCACCGGCGGCCAGGTAATCTATGCGTGCGGCAACGCCGTAGCGTTCGCCCAGATCACGCGCGGTCTGCTCCCAATCGCGCACGCCGTTGTCCAGCGGATGCTCCTTGATGACCAGCCGCGTATCGGCCGGGGCGTGCCGGGCGAACGAGGCGATGATCAGGTTCAGCGCCTCGGCAATGCCCGCGAAGGGGGAATGCAGCCGGATCTGCGCGTCCGAATCGAGCTGGAGCGGGAACAGGAAATAGGGCTCGGGCGTCGCTTCCATGCGCGCGAACAACCGGGCGGCCTGCGCCTCGCGCAGCTTGCGCGCGCGTAGCTTGCGCAGCCAGCCCATGCCTTCCACCAGCGGCGGCCAGGGGCGATGGTTGTTCCAGTTGGAATAGTGCCAGCGCGTGAACACATCGGCGACGTTGTACAGCAGCCCTTCCAGCGCGCGGCGGCGGAACGAGGAGGGCACCTGGCTGTGTTGCGGGACCGGTGGCAGCGCGGCGGCGGTATCGCGATACCATTGCGGATCGCGCGGGAGCGAGGAATGCCCGTTGACCCCACCCAGCTCCAGCGTGACCCAGTCGGGCCGGATATAGCCTTCCTCGAAGACGTGGACCGGCACCTCCAGCGCACGACAGACCCGCGTGGCGGCCATGTGGTGATCGCGACAATCGCCGAACAGCACCACGTCGGTAATCCGCTTGTCGCGCAGGATGGCTTCCAGCGCGGCGGGCCACTCCTGTACGGTGCCGCGATAGTCGATGCCACCGGGCAAGCGCCAGAACGCCCGGTCGCCGCCGTTGAAATTGACCTTGTAGACCGTGTGCCCGGCGCGGATCAGCCCTTGGCCCAGATGGCGGAACAGTGGACCCATCAGGCCTTGCAGCAACAGCACCCGGCGCCGTTCCCCGGCACGCACTATTTCATCGGGCATCGGCAGGAATTCCGGAACCTCATTCAGACGTCCCTAGGATGAAGCACTCAAGGCGTCGATGATGCATCATCAGGTTTCCACCAATCAATTTCATCCACTTGCGCACGAGCCGCCCATGACATTGTCTTCGGGGATGGCTAAGGCATCCACGCTGCGGCCACCCTGCCCGCGCGCATGTTCTATCGAGGGGCTGTGACAGGCACGTTTCTGCTGTTTCCGGGGCTTGTCGCCGCGTCGCTGGTGCTGGACGGACTGGTTCGCCCCCGGCGTGACGGCGATGCGCGATGGCCCCTGCGCAGCGCGGCCGGCATGGTGCTGCACATGCTGCTGGTCGCCAGCGGCTTCGGGCTGTTCCTGGCCATCTGCGGCAATCCACTGGCTTCGGCCATCCTGACGCTGGCGCTGATGGCGCTGTTCGCGGTCGTGTCCAACGCCAAGCACACCATGCTGGGCGAACCGCTGGTGTTTACCGATCTCGTGCTTGTCGGCGCGGTACTGCGCCATCCGCAGTTCTATCTGTCGGCGTTGAGCACGGTGCAAAAGGCGGTGCTGATTGCCAGCGGGCCGGCGCTGCTGGCCCTGTTCGCCTGGCTGTTCGTCGGCGACGTCGGCTTCCATCTGGCCGGCGCGCTGCTGCTGGGCGGCAGTCTGGTGCTGTTGCGGGGGGTGCTGGCGGTTCCCCCGTGGCGCGGTCTTGCGCCGGTACCCGATCTGGACGGGGACGTGCGCCGTCATGGCTTGCTGGCAACCTTGCTGCTCTATTGGCTGCGTTGGCGCGCGACGTCCGATCCCGCGCCGCGCGCCCAACCCGAGGCGGTGGTCGGAGTGGCGGTGGCCGAGCCTCCGCTCGCGGTGATCGTGCAATGCGAATCGTTCGCCGATCCCGTGGAACTGTTCGGTGATCCGGCGCTCGAATTGCCGGGTCTGGCCCGTGCCCGCGCCGATGCCTGGCAGTGGGGCAATCTGAACGTCAGCGGGTTCGGCGCTTATACCATGCGCACCGAGTATGGTCTGATCTTCGGCCGCGACGAGGAGGAACTGGGCTTCCGCCGGTACGATCCGTTTCTGACCGCGACCGGGGAAGCGGCGCACGCCTTGCCCGCGCGACTTGCCGTGCGCGGATGGCGCAGCCTGTTCCTCCACCCGCACGACCTGCGCTTCTACAACCGGCACCGCATCATGCCCGCCGCCGGGTTCGCGGAGATGGTGGGCGAGGAACATTTTGCGCCGCCCTCGGCAGGGGAGGGGCGCTACGTAACCGACGCGGCCATGGCCGGAACGATAGGCGATCTGGCACGAAATGCCACGGAACCAACGGTGCTCTATGCCGTCACGATCGAGAATCACGGCCCCTGGGCACCCGATGACGGACCCGGACCGCGCGATCTCGTTTCCTCCTACCTGCGTCTTGTGCGCAACAGTGACGCGATGCTGGCGAGGTTGCTTCAAGAGCTGGCTGGCCTTGGTCGCTCGTCGGTTCTCGTCTTTTTCGGCGATCACCGCCCTAGTATCCCGGGCGTCACCACGCCGGGGCCAGTGCGCCATACGCCTTACGTCATCGTCCGCCTCGACGCATCGGGGACGGTGGTGGAGGGAGAGCGGCGGCGTGTCGATCTGACCCCGGCGCAGCTCCATCACGCGGTCCACGATCTTCTGGCTAAAAGCCCGGCGGAGTAAGCGCGCGCAGCAACCGATCGCGCAGGAAGCGCGGCAGGATCGCTGAGAAGAGCCGCAGCAGCCCAAAAGGCCAGGGCAGCACGACATGAGCCTTTTTGCGCGCCGCCGCTTTCGCGATCAGCGCGGCGGCTCTGTCCGGTTGCAGCATCAGCGGCTTGGGGCCGGGGACGCGCCGGGCGGCCGCCGTGTCGATGAAGCCGGGGGACACGAGCGTCACGGATACGCCATAGGGACGCACATTGATCCGCAGCGCGTCGGCAAAGCGGGCCAGACCCGCTTTCGATCCGGCATAGGCTGCCGCGAATGGCAGCGCATGATCGGCGGCAGCCGAACCGATCACGACGATCGCGCCGTGCCCGCGCGCAGCCATCGTCAGGGCGCAACGGGCAGCCATGGCTGCTTGCGCTTCGAAATTGACCTGCACCAGACGGGCGACTTGCGCGGCGTCTTCCACCATTGCGCCTTCGGCGCGGATATCGCCGCATCCCGCGGCGAACAAGGCGAGGCCGAACGGCTCCTCGGTCTCTTCGCGCGACAGGGCTTTCAGCGCGCCATCGGTATCGGACAGGTCCAGCGACCGGGTGCCCACGGCGCCCGCGCCAAGGTCGAGGCAGGCCCTGGCTGCGGCATCGAGCCGGCCACTGTCGCGTCCCCACAGCGAGAGTCGGGCGCCGGCGCAGGCATAGTGCCGCGCGAGGGCGCTACCCAGCTCCCCCGATGCGCCCACGATGAGGACCCTGCCTGTTTCGGAGACGGGAACAAAACTGCCTTCAAACCGTATAGGGCCGGTCATAAATGGGTGTCATCCTGAGTCCTGTCCAAGGGCGAATAGTGGATTTCTGAAGTTTTTACTGCGCTGCACACGCGGCAGCACAGTACATTCCGTACGATGATGGTTTCGGCATCCTGTCGTCCGAAGCGGTGCGTTTGCCTATTTTGGGGACTTTAGCCTCTTGACACTTGGAGGCCTGTCCTGTCCAGAGACAAGGTTATGTCAGCCCGGAGTTCGCATCTGCAACCGATCAGATTGTTTCGGAACGCGTGGCTTGAAAGGCTGACCGTTGTTTCCCCCCTCGCTTTCGGCGTGATCTGGGGGATGTTTCTCCCCTTTCTGGTCTGGATGGGCTGGGGCACCGTCAGCGTGGCTACCGCGTTCAGCCTGGTCGTAGCCGGGCTGTGGCTGTGGACGCTGTTCGAATATGCCATGCACCGTTTCCTGTTCCACTTGCGGCTGAAGTGGAAGCCGCTGCAGGCTTTCACCTTCATCATGCACGGCAATCATCACGCGAGCCCCAATGATCGGCTGCGCAACATGATGCCGCCGATTGTGAGCGTGCCGATTGCCGCGGCAGTGTGGTATGCCTGCGTCTCGATGGTGGGACCGGGGGGAGACTGGCTGTTCCTAGGCTTCATCTCGGGTTACGTGGTCTACGATTTCACCCATTTCGCTTGCCATCAATGGCCGATGCGCGGCCGTATGGCGCGCGCGATCAAGCAGCACCACATGCGCCACCATCACATCAGCGAACATGGCAACTACGCGATCACGACGCCCCTGTGGGATCGACTGTTCGGAACCGCGATCACCTCGACCAAGCCGGGGACCTGACGCTCAGGCGGTCGGCTGGCGGAGGCCGGCGATCGCCTTTTCGACAATATCCATGTGCTCACTCCACAGTGGCTTGTGCCATTGGCCAAGCCGTGCCCTCTGCGCGGCGTGGGCCGGGCCAGAGCGGGCGTGGTCAAGGATCATCGCCTTCCATCCGGGGCCGTCGAGCGGATCGATGTAGTCGGGCGTGTTTCCGCCCACTTCGCGCAAGGCGGCCAGATCGCTGCAGATCACCGGCACGCCCAGCGACAGGGCTTCGGCAACCGGCATTCCGAATCCTTCGGCGAACGATGGCATCAGCAACGCGCGGGCGCTTGCCAGCAGCGAAGCCATCCGCTGGTCCGAACAACCGTTGATTTCCTCGACATGGCCCTGCAGCGCCGGACAGCGTTCCAGCATATCGACCACCTGTTCGTTTTCCCAACCCCGCCGGCCTACGATGACCAGGCGCGGCACGTCCCGCGCCGGCATCGTTTCCGCCAGGTGGCGCCACAGGTGCAGCAGCAGCAGGTGATTCTTGCGCGGCTCGATGGTGCCAAGGCACACGAATGCGGGCCGTTCCGTTGCGGTCGATGAAGCAGCGGCTGGCAGGACTTCGGTGCCCAGCAAGGCGACGTGCGTGGCGATCGCCCGGCCGCTCCGTTCGATCCACGGGTGGAGCGACCGGCCGGTGGCGGCCGAATTGACGATTACCGCATCGGCGCAGGCGACCACCGTTTCCATGCGCCGCCGATGCAGCGCTGCGCCCGATGGCCGGGCATATTCGGGAAACTCGATCGGGATCAGATCGTGCACCATGCACAGGAACCGCGCCCGTTCCCGTTGCAGGATGCGGCGCACCAGTGCCTGGCGGGTGAGGTGATGGGGCGAGACCTGGACATAGACCGGGGGTACCGGGCCCGACGGGGCGGGGGGGCGGTGCGGCCACAGTGCCGCCATCTGCGGCAGGACGGACGGCAGCGATCGTTGATGCGGGCGCTGGTCCGGGTCGTCCGCTTCCTGCGTCCAGCGCCGCTCCAGTTCGTCGAGATAGGCGACGGCCTGTGCCCGCCGCAGCCGGCCGTAGAGACCGGTGGGATGGACGGCGGCGAAGGCCAGCCCATCGCCATAGCGCTGCAACAGGCCACGCGCGTAGGCCATCTCCACCCGGTCCACGCCCGACGGTGTATTGTGGCGCACGCGCGAGATCAGGCGCGAGATGTCGAGAATGACGGCGGTCATCGCCACATCGCCATGAACCGCCCCTGCCAGCGGCGCAAGGGCGCCACCCAGCCCAGCCGGTTGGGCGCGCGGTTTGCCGCCATGCGGCGCACCAGCACTTCAGGCGGGCAGGGCAGGCCGGTGACGGGATCGAGATAGCGCGGGTAGAGGATCAGCACCCCGGCGACGAGTTCGTCCAGCGTCAGCGCGCGCCCGCGCCGGTCCGGTATCGCCCCCAGATCGCGGGTCAGCCCCCAGCCGGCGTAGAACGGCGTGCCGTGGCAGGTCACCGCGCGCCCGCGCATCAGCGCCTCGAAGCCGGTCAGCGAGGTCAGCACGTGCACGGCATCGACCACATCCAGCAGCGGGGCCATGCCGCCTTCGCGCACGATGCGGTCGGCCAGTTGCAGCACCGCTCCATCGGGCACCGCGCCCTTGCGGTGGCCGGCATCGACATCGGGATGCGGCCGGAACCAGATTTCGGCATCCGGCTCCAGCGCGCGGGCGCGGCGGAGCAGTTCCAGATTGGAATGCAGCCCTCCGCCACCGGCCAGCACCGACATGTCGTCCTCCACCTGCGCGGGCACCAGCACCAGCCGCCGCCCGGGCTGGCGCGGCGGGGCTGACGAGGCCGCGCCGGTGGAATACTTGCTGATCCCGGCGGCCACGATCGTTTCGCGCAAGCCGCGCGCACGCTCGATCAGCTCGGGCGCGAAGCGGGTCGTGGCGAGAATCGTTTCGAGGTCGCTGGGGCCGGAAGGATCGAAATGGATGCCCTGGCGGTCCACCACGATCGAGGATGGCGGCACCAGATTGCTGCCCAGGCCGACCGAGCGGACAAAGCCGTCCTCCACGCGCACGAGTGGCACGCCCTTGCCTTCGGCGGCGGTGAGCAGCGCGGGCGATACGCGCGAGGGCCAGATGGCCACCTGGCCATCGTGCCGTGCCGCCAGGTCCAGCGCGCGCGCGGGGCGCGAGACGATCCGCAACGGCTGGCCCGGGCACCACAGGAAGCGGCGAATTTCCTCGCGTTTCCACCAGGCCATGCCGCAGGCCGCGACGATCCCCCGGTTGCCGTCGATGATCCGGCGCCATTCGGCCAGAGTTGTGATCGTGGCCGACAGCGTCGTGGCGCCGCCGGTGAACGGATCGCGATAGCACGGCGTGGCCAGCGCGCGCAGGGCCGTGGCTTCCAGCTCCGCCTGCCCGTCGCCCGGTGCGCCGAAGCGGCCAGAGGACAGAACGCGCACCGGCACGCCGGCGATGCACGCCAGGGCGACCCATTCGTCATCGCCGTGCGCCACGAGCAAGCCCGCTTCGTCGAGCACAGACCACGGATCGACTGCATCCGCGCGAGAGGGAGCGACCCACAGCGCTTCCGCCGCTTCCTGCTGTCCGATGCCGCTGGCCAGCGCTGGGGCTTCATCGGCCGAACGGGGGCGCAGGACGATCGAGGCGGGGCGCGAAAGCGCGGCGGGCCTTTCCCAGAACGCGCCGCCGACTCGTGCGGCGCGGATGCGGGCGAACAGGGTTGCCCGATCGTCGTCTTCCGGCGACTCAGAGGCAGCGCCGACGATCGTGATTTCCGCATCGAGGCCCGGAAACGGCGGCGCGCGCAGCAGGAGCGGCGAGGTCATGCTCAAGGGCGCTGGCCCCAGACCGGAACTTCAAGCCGCCCATCCGCGTTGTGGCGGATCACGCCATAGCCGCCCGTGGGCAGCTTGAGCGACGGCAGTGCGTCGGCCGCTGTGCGCAGGGCCGGATCGGCGAGCAGCGCGAAGCGGGCGGCGCCGTTGCTGGTCACCAGCAGCACCGGGGCATCAGGATCGACGGGGGCGCGCGCGAACAGATCCGCCCAGGCCGCGATGCGCGCGGACGCGTTCACGGTCCATCCCGGCGGTGGTTCGGCGGCGTGATCCCAGGCCTGCAGTGCGGTGCTGCCGATTCGCGCCAGCACGGCGTCCTCGGTCCGGTTCTCGTCCGGTCCGTGGTCGATCTCGGCAAGGAAATCCGCCTCCTCGGCCGTGATCGCCGTGCCTTGCGCGGCCAGGATGGGCGCTGCGGTCTGCTGGGCGCGGAGGAGCGGAGAGACCAGCGCCTTGCCGAAGCGCCAGCCCAGCGCGGCGAAGTGATTGCCCAGCCGGCGGGCTTCCTGTTCACCCTCCGCGGTCAGCGGAAGGTCGGTGCGCGCGCCAATGCGGCGCGGCGGCTCCCCGGCGGCAAAGGTCTTGCCGTGGCGGACGATGACGAACACGCGGGCGCTTACGCGGGATAGGGATCGCCGAACCGGGCGATGGCCTCTTCGGCCAGCGTCAGGTCTTCGGGCGTATCGATTCCGGAAAGGACATGCGGAGGGACGTCCACGGCGATCGTGTCGATCGCCCATCCATGTTCGAGGAAGCGCAACTGTTCCAGACCTTCCAGCTTCTCGTACTGGCTGGCCCGCGCCGATGCGAACCATTCCAGAGCCGGAAAGCTATATCCGTAAAGGCCAAGGTGTTGCCAGACCGGAGAGAGCGGTTGTGCCCGCAAACCGTCCTCCCCGCGCAGGGCGGGCAGGATGGTCTTGGAAAACCACAGCGCCCGGCCATCGGGAGCCCGCACGCAGGTCGTGCCGCTGAAAGGCGCCGTCCGCTTGTGCGCGCGCAGGCGGTCGAGCCGCGGCCAGTCGAGCTGGAACACCGGCGTTACGACCGCGGCCGTCCGCTGGCGCAGGACGTCCAGCAGCCCGGCCACGATCGCGGCGGGTGTGAACGGGGCGTCCCCCTGAAGGTTGACCACGAACGCGGGCGGGGGCGTGCGCGCGGACGCCGCGGCAAAAGCGCGGACGGAGCCGGAGTCGAGATCGGCGGGGGTCATCGCGACATCGACGCCCAGTTCGCGGCCATGCGCGGCGATCCGTTCGTCGTCAGTCGCCACGACGACCTCGCAATCACCGGCCTGCGCCGCTGCCGTGCGCGCGATGGCCACGACCCGGTCCAGCAGCGTTCGTCCGGCGATGGGCAGCAGCGGCTTGCCGGGCAGGCGGGTCGACCCGAACCGGGCCGGAATGATGATGATGTCCGGCCCGGAAGCTGGCCCGGAATCAGGTAAAGTGTCAGGCAATGCCGGCCCTGACGATATCGTGCATGTGCACCACGCCCACCAGCTGTTCGCCTTCGATCACGAACAGCACGGACACGGCGTTCTCGTTGAGGATGCGCAGCGCGTCGGAACAGAGCGTGGCGGGCGATACCGTCACCGGGTTGGGCGACATGTGCAGGCCGATCGCATCGTTCAGGTCATGCACCGCGATGCAGCGGCGCAGATCGCCGTCGGTGAAGACGCCGATCAGCCGCTCGGCATCGTCGACGACCGCCGTCGCGCCATAGCGCTTGCGGCTCATTTCCAGCGTGGCGCCCGATAGCGTGGCGTGCCGGGTGACCTTGGGGATCGCGCTGCCGGTGCCCATGACGTGCGCGACCGTGGAAAGCTGCGCACCCAGACGGCCGCCAGGGTGGAACACCCGGAAGTCCGAAGGGGTGAAGCCGCGCGCTTCGATCAGCGCCACCGCCAGCACATCGCCGAGCACGAGCTGCAGCGTGGTGGACGAGGTGGGCGCGAGATCGTTGGGGCAGGCTTCGCGCACCTGGGGCAGTTCCAGGCAGATGTCCGCGGCCCGCGCCGCCGAACTGTCGGGATGCGCCGTCGCCACGATCAGCTTGGAGCCGAGGCGGTGGCAATAATCGAAGATGTCCCGCAGCTCGGCGGTTTCGCCCGACCAGGTGATGGCCAGCACGACATCGCCTTGCGTGATGACACCCAGATCGCCGTGGCTGGCTTCGCCCGGGTGGAGAAACACCGACGAGGTGCCGGTCGACCGCAGAGTCGCGGCGATCTTGCGGCCGATATGCCCGCTCTTGCCCATGCCGCTGACGATGACACGGCCCTTGGTCTGCACCATGGCATCGATTGCCATGTCGAGCGAGTGCCCGAATCGCTGCGTCTGCAGCACGCCTTTCAGGGTCTTCAGCGCCTGAAGCTCGATCTCCAGCGTTTTCAATGCGGAAGCCGTGTAAACCGGCCGGAAATTCTCGATCTTCATTTCCACCTTGGTTCTCTACACTTTTCCCGAAGGCATTTGCCAAGTGCCGTGTGTAGCGGGCGTTTTGCATGTATTTCAGGTATTTGTAACAAGAGAAATTGCCAAAATGGCCCCGCTTATCCATGAGGGCAAGAACGCTGAAATCAAGTTAATTTATGTCTGAAACGGGCGGCTCTGTCCCGGCTTTCGAAAGGTGGCGGAATTCCTCATGCGGCTTTGTGAACGCGACATCGGTGCTGATTCGAGGCTTTTCGCAATCGCCGGCCCCTGTGTGATCGAAAACGAACATCTTACCCTGAGCGTGGCCGAACGCCTGGCCGCCATTGCCGACAAGCTGGACCTGTTCCTGATTTTCAAGAGCTCCTTCGACAAGGCGAACCGCACTTCGGACCAGTCGTTTCGCGGGCTTGGCATGGACGAAGGGCTGCGCATCCTCGAAAAGGTGCGCGAACGGACCGGGTTGCCCGTCCTGACCGACGTCCACGAAGCCGGGCAGGTTGCGGCCGTGGCGCAGGCGGTGGACGTGCTTCAGACGCCGGCTTTCCTCGCGCGGCAGACCGATTTCATCGCCGCCGTCGCCGCTTCGGGCAAGCCGGTCAATATCAAGAAGGCCCAGTTCATGGCGCCGGGGGACATGCGCCAGGTGGTGGCCAAGGCCCGCAACGCGGCGCGCGCGGCGGGGCACGAGACCGATGCGTTCCTGCTGTGCGACCGCGGCACCTCGTTCGGCTACAACACGCTGGTGTCCGACATGCGTGGCCTCGCCATCATGGCGGAAACCGGCTGCCCGGTGGTGTTCGACGCCACCCATTCGGTCCAGCAGCCCGGCGGCCTTGGCGAACGATCGGGCGGACAGCGCGAATTCGTCCCCCTGCTCGCCCGCGCGGCCGTGGCGGCGGGCATTGCCGGCCTGTTCATGGAAACGCACCCCGATCCGGACCAGGCCCTGTCGGACGGCCCCAACGCCCTGCCGCTCGACGCGTTCGAGCCGCTGATGCGACAGCTGCTGGCGATTGATGGGGTGGTGAAGGGGGGGTAGTTGCCGTCTGCAGATTGCCGACGCCGGCAGCCATGCCGCCTTTTCGGCCTTGTCCCAACGATTAGCGCGCACTTGCTTTCATTGCGGCAATGATCCGCTTTGCCATTGCGGCACAATCCTCACCGCCCCGCCGCCCGCGCAATCTCCGCCAGGCCTTGCGCCAGCGCCAGTTCGCTGTTCTGGCTGTCGCCGAGCAGGGTGCGGTGCAAGGCGATCAGGCGGGCGAGCAGGCGTTCCAGCTTGCGGCCGCGCCAGCGGCGGAGCTGGTTGGCGAGGTCCTGGCGGTCGCGGAAGAACACGCGGCGGGATGTCACTTCGTCTTCCATGAAGGCGCCGAGGTCGCTGCGGTGGCCGAGGCGGCCGGCGAGGTCCGCCAGCTGCACCGCGCGCCGTTCGAAGGCGAGCAGCAGGCCCTCCGGATTGAGCGCCAGTTCGCGCATCCGCGCCAGTTCGCCCGGCAGGCGCGCGGCATCGCCGCCCAGCACGGCGTTGACCAGCGGCATGAAGCCATCGTCCTCGTTGACCGCGCCGATCGCGTCGAACGCGGCGGCGTCGGCGGTGCGCGGGGCCTGGGCGCTGGCGTCGAGGTAGAGCGCGAGCTTCTCGATCTCGCTGCGCGCCATGCGCGTGTCCAGCCCCGTACCGCGCGCGATGCGTTCGGCCAGTTCCCCGGTCAGGCGTACGCCGGCGGCGTCGGCCATGACGCGGACGGCCTCTGTCACCGATTTGACGTCGGGGGGATGGAACATCGCCACCAGCGCATCGGGGCGGTCGCCCAGCAGCTTGGCCACGCGCGACTTGTCGGTGGCGGAGCTGGCGACGATCAGCACCGGCCAGCCGTCCACCGGGCTGGCGAGCAGCGTTTCCACCGCGTCGTAGGCCTCGTCTCCGGCGGTGCGCACGTGAATCTGCCGCTTGTCGCCGAACAGCGAGACCGAACGCGCCTCGTCAGCCAGTTTCACCGGATCGCGCTTCAGCTCCGATCCGGCAATCTCCACGCGCTCGGCCTCGCCCAGCAAGCCGGCGATCTTCTGCGCGGCATCGCCCGCGCCGGCTTCGTCGGGGCCGCAGAAATAGAACACGCGGCATTCGCGCGCGGCGCGGGCAGCGGTGCCGGCGAAGTTCTTCTGCGTGGCTTTCACGGCCGGCGGTCCGGTCCGGCGGCCCGCGCGGCGTGGATCATTGCGGCTTGCGCAGCTTGACCGCGACGCGGGTGACGATCTGGTCGGCCACTTCGCGCGAAAGGTTTTCGAGCGCGGTCTGTTCCGCCGCGATCACCGCGTATTCGCTGGAGACCACGTCCAGCCCGGCATCGGCGCCGGCGGTCGCGTCCAGCACGACATCGCCGCTGGCAAGATCGACCAGCTGGAAACGCGCGCGCAGCGTGCGCCGTTCGCGGGTGACGGTATCGTCGGAGAGAATGCCGAGGCCCTGCAGGCGCTCGTCCAGCCGCACGTCGAGCCGGTAGCGCGCGCCGTCCTTGCCGCCGGCGCCCAGCCGGTCGACCAGCGCGTTGCGCACCAGCCAGCCGGAC
The DNA here is from genome assembly GCA_001725355.1 of Novosphingobium sp. SCN 66-18. Lineage (GTDB taxonomy): Bacteria > Pseudomonadota > Alphaproteobacteria > Sphingomonadales > Sphingomonadaceae > Novosphingobium. The sequence goes on along the minus strand of MEGD01000017.1, from coordinate 23,052 downwards.
TGGCCCTGGATCGAGGGCACTTCCACCCCGCTCAGCGCGCGCGCCACGGTGCCACTGCCGCCCCCGGCGTACATCGGGCTGAGCCCGCCGCACCCGGCGAGCAGCGCCGCCAGCAGCGCGCTGGCCAGCAACCGGGGGAGGGGAGGCCTGTTACGCGACAAGGTTCACCAGCCGATCGGGCACCACGATCACCTTCTTCACTTCCGCCCCGTCCAGCGCACGCTGCACCTTGTCGCTGGCCAGGGCAAGGCGTTCCAGTTCCTCGCGCGCGGTGCCCTTGGCCACGGTCAGCGTATCGCGCAGCTTGCCCTTGACCTGCACCGCCACGGTCACCTCGTCGTCGACCAGCAGCGCCGGATCGACGGCGGGCCAGGCCGCATCGGCCACCAGCCCTTCGCCGAAGCGCGCGAAGGCTTCCTCGGCCAGGTGGGGCATCATCGGCGAGACCAGCAGCAGCAGCGCGCGAATCGCGGCGGAGCGGCTGGCGGAAGGCGCGGTCTTTTCGATCGCGCCGGTCAGTTCGTAGATGCGCGCCACGGCCTTGTTGAAGCCCAGCGCCTCGATGTCCTGCGCCACGGCGTGCACGGTCTGGTGGGCCTTGCGGTCGATGGCCTTGTCCTCGCCGGTGGCGGCAGCGTCGTATTGCGCGAACAGGCGCCACAGCCGCTGGACGAAGCGCGCGCAGCCCTCGATGCCGGCTTCGGACCACGGCAGGTCGCGCTCGGGCGGGCTGTCGGACAGCATGAACCAGCGAATCGCGTCGGCGCCGTACTGGCCGACGATCTCATCGGGATCGACGACGTTCTTCTTCGACTTCGACATCTTGATGACGCGGCCGATCTCGACCGGCGCGCCATCCGCCTTGAGCGTTGCGCTTTCGCCCGTCCGTTCGACTTCGGCGGGGGCAAACCACACCGGCTGGCCGCTGGTGGCGTCGGTCCGCGAATAGGTCTCGTGCGTCACCATCCCTTGCGTGAACAGGCTGGCGAAGGGTTCCTTCACGTCCAGCTTGCCGATCCGTGCCAGCGCGCGTGTCCAGAAGCGGGCGTAGAGCAGGTGCAGGATCGCGTGCTCGATCCCGCCGATATACTGTTCCACCGGCATCCACTGGCGGATCTGTTCGGGATCGAACGGGCGGTCGGCCGGCTGGCTGGCAAAGCGCAGGAAGTACCACGACGAATCGACGAAAGTATCGAGCGTGTCGGTTTCGCGCCGGGCCGGGCCGCCGCATTGCGGGCAATCGACATGCTTCCAGGTGGGGTGGCGGACCAGCGGGTTGCCCGGCGTCTGGAAATCCACGTCCTCGGGCAGCGTCACGGGCAGCTGCTTCTTGGGCACCGGCACCACGCCGCAGACCTCGCAGTGGATGAACGGGATCGGCGTGCCCCAATAGCGCTGGCGGCTGACGCCCCAGTCGCGCAGGCGCCACACCGTCTTGCCTTCGCCCCACCCTTCGCTTTCGGCGCGGGCGATCACGGCCGCCTTGGCATCGGCCACGGCCATGCCATCGAGGAAGCCGGAGTTCACCAGCACGCCATCGCCGGCTTCGGCCTCGCCCGCGAAGGGCTTGCCGGCATCGGCGGCGTCTGCCGCGACGACGCGCAGGATCGGCAACCCGTACTTGGTGGCGAAATCGAAGTCGCGCTGGTCGTGCCCCGGCACGGCCATGATCGCACCGGTGCCGTAATCCATCAGCACGAAGTTCGCGATATAGACCGGCAGGTCCGCGCCGGTGAACGGGTGCTTCGCGGTGATGCCGGTGTCGAAGCCCAGCTTCTCCGCCGTTTCCAGTTCGGCGGCGGTGGTGCCGCCCTGCTTGCACAGCGCGATGAACTCCTGCGCGGCAGTGCTGCCGGCGGCCACGGCCTGCGCCACGGGGTGATCGGCGGCGACCGCGACGAAGCTCGCGCCGAAGATCGTGTCCGGGCGCGTGGTATAGACGTCCAACTTTTCGCCGCTGGAAAGCGTGAAGGCGAATTGCAGGCCCTGGCTCTTGCCGATCCAGTTTTCCTGCATCAGCCGGACCTTTTCCGGCCAGTTGTCCAGCGTGCCCAGGCCTTCCAGCAGTTCCTCGGCGAAGTCGGTGATCTTGAGGAACCACTGGTTCAGCTTGCGCTTTTCCACCAGCGCGCCCGAACGCCAGCCGCGCCCGTCGATTACCTGCTCGTTGGCCAGCACGGTCTGGTCGACCGGGTCCCAGTTGACCGCCGATTCCTTGCGATAGACCAGTCCGCCCTCGTAGAGGTCGAGGAACAGCGCCTGTTCGTGGCCGTAGTATTCCGGCTCGCAGGTCGCGATCTCGCGACTCCAGTCGAGCGCGAAGCCCAGGCGCTTCAACTGCGCCTTCATGGTAGCGATGTTGTCGCGCGTCCAGCCGCCGGGGTGGACGCTCTTTTCCATGGCGGCGTTTTCGGCCGGCATCCCGAAGGCGTCCCAGCCCATCGGGTGCAGCACCTCGAAGCCCTTCATCCGCTTGTAGCGGGCCAGCACGTCGCCCATCGTGTAGTTGCGGACGTGGCCGATGTGGATGCGCCCCGAAGGATAGGGAAACATTTCCAACACGTAGCTGCGCGGCTTGTTGCTCGCGTCGTCGGCGCGGAAGCTCTCGCGCTCGTCCCAGACGCGCTGCCAGCGGATATCGGCGGAAGAAGGATCGAAACGGTCTGCAGTCATGCCCGCTCCTCTAGGGAGCGGCGCGCGCCCGTGCAAGGCGCTGTCTTGCCGGCGGGGCGAACCCGCCGGCCGGTTCGTTGGTTCAGCCCTTGATCGTCTGGCGGCGCAGGTCGCGCGCCCTGGTCAGGATCACGTCTTCCAGCTTCTGCACGGTGGCGGCCTGCACCGGGGCATCGACCCACTGGCCGTTCTGCGAAACCTGGCGGCTGGCGGCGACGCGCAGGGCGTCGGCGCGCAAGTCCTGATCGAGAATCGACACGGTAACCTTGACGCGCTCGCCGGGGTTCTTGGGGTTGGCGTACCAGTCGGTGACGATCACGCCACCGTTGCTGTCGGTCTGCAGCAGCGGCATGAACGACAGCGTTTCAAGGCTGGCGCGCCAGAGATAGGCGTTGACGCCGATCGTCGTGACCTTGCTGGCGGCAAGGTCCAGCTGGGGGCGCTGCTTCTTGTGACCGCAGGCGGACAGCCCGAGCGCCAGCGTGCCGAGCACGGCGCATGTGACAAGGACGCGACCGGACGCGAGGCGTTTGGCACGGCGGAATCCAGAGGCGCTGACGGTCACTACACTTCGTCCTTGCTGGCGGGAGGGAAGCGGCTGGCGCATCCTTCCGGTCCTGATATGAAGCGCGCTTGCGGCACGCCGGTCCGGGGCCTCTATCACCCCGGCGCCGCGGGCCGCAAGCGCGATGAAATAAGAGTCCACATAGCAGGCGCGCGGCGTGAACCGGTCCTGAATGTGGCGGGGGTTGTGGACATCGTGCAACAGCTTGCCAACAAGCGGTGCCGGACCCACATGGAGACTCGCCTTCGGGCCGTAATGGTTATAAGGACAAACAAAGAGATCGCCTTTGTCACGAGAATCACATATTCCGCGTCAAGGGAGGCTCTACAACAGGGCTGAGGGACCGTTTCGAGATGACTGGCAGGGTTGACGGCAAAGGCAAAAAGCGCGGCTTGCGCCGTGTTTTGCGTGCGCCCCTGCTGATCGGCGCGGCGGCGTCCGCCGGTCTTCTGATCGCTCCCACTGTCAGCAGCGCTTTCGCGAACCATTTCGATGCCTCGCCGGTCAGCCTCGCCGCGCGTGGCGGGATCGGTTCCTTCACGCCAGCATCGATTGATCCGCGCCTAGCGGCCCAGATCACCGTGCGCGCGTTGTCGAATGGCAAGCTGTTCCGGTTCACGCCCGCCGGCACCGAAACGCGGCCCGACCGCGCGGTGACCGTGGCGGTTCGCGTGAACGACGATACGTCGCGTGTCGTGTCCGTCCGCCAGGCCTTTGCCGCCGCCGCGACCACGCCGGGTGCGGCCACCGTGCGGATCGCGCCAACGGCCTATAACCTGGGTCTCGCGCGCGGATACCAGAGCTTCGCGATCGATGGATCGCAGCCCCGCGAAGTCGCGCGGCTGGAAATGCCCGATTTCCAGGCGTTCAAGCTGTCCGGTCCTGCGCCGACGGCGCCGGGCCGCCTTTCGCCGCGCCTGGAACTGGACCAGAAGGAACGCGCCGGGCGCGCGCCGCGCACGCTTGAGAACCAGGGTGACTATCAGGTCGATCTGGGCGGCAGCTATCGCCTGACCGGCAATCTCAACGTCATGGCCGGCATCCGCTATTCGTCGGAGCGTGATCGCCTGCGTCCGCTGACGGACGGCAAGCAGGACAGCCAGGCCGTTTACGTCGGAACGCAGTTCCACTTCTGATTTCCCTTTATCGCAAGTTTTCCGGAGCACCGCATTATTTGCGTGCTTCTTCGCGTGTGCAGTATTAATGGCGGCATTATACTGCGATGCAGCAATATATCGCGCTGCAATAATTGGATTTTGATCCGTAAAGCGCTTGTAGCTCCGCGCCCATATCCTTACGCTTGACAGCGAGAGGGGCGATTACTGGAGTTTTGACATGGCGCGTGTTGCAATTGTTACCGGCGGTACTCGGGGTATTGGCGAGGCGATCAGTCTTGCACTCCGGGATCTCGGTTTTACGGTCGCCGCCAACTATGCCGGCAATGCCGAGAAGGCCAAGGCCTTCACCGACGCCACGGGCATCAAGGCCTATCGCTGGGATGTCGGCGATCATCAGGCCTGCCTTGACGGGTGCGCGCAAGTGGCGGCGGATTTCGGCTCTGTCGATGTCGTGGTGAACAACGCCGGTGTGACGCGCGACGGCGTGCTGCACAAGATGACGTTCGACGACTGGAACGAGGTCATGCGCATCAACCTGGGCGGTTGTTTCAACATGGCCAAGGCGACCTTCCCGGGCATGCGCGAACGGGGCTGGGGGCGCATCGTCAACATCGGCTCGATCAACGGGCAGGCTGGGCAGTATGGCCAGGTCAACTATGCCGCGGCCAAGTCCGGCATCCACGGCTTCACCAAGGCGCTGGCGCAGGAAGGCGCGAAATACGGCGTGACCGTGAACGCGATCGCGCCGGGCTATATCGACACCGACATGGTCGCGGCCGTGCCGCCCGCCGTGCTGGAGAAGATCGTCGCCAAGATTCCGGTCGGCCGCCTGGGCCATGCTTCCGAAATCGCGCGCGGCGTGGCGTTCCTCTGTTCGGAAGAAGCCGGTTTCGTCACCGGATCGACGCTGTCGATCAACGGCGGCCAGCATATGTACTGATCGCCGCACGGGCGGCTTTGCGGCCGCCTGTGGCGCTGATAAAGCGGGGCGTGGCCTCGCTTTATCACCCTCCCGTCAAGCGCTCGGTGGAGATCGCCGGGCACAAGACCTCGATCAGCCTGGAGCCGCTGTTCTGGGAAATGCTCCGCGCCGCCGCCGAGGCGGAAGCGCTGCCGATCAACGCGCTGGTGGCGCGCATCGATGCCCAACGCATCGCCAGCCCCACGCCGCCCGGCCTTGCCAGCGCGATCCGGGTATGGCTGGTGGCACAAGTGGGGATTGGCCTTGCGCATGACGGATAGCCGCGATCCGCTGGTGCGTCTCGATTTCGAAGCGGTCCTGATCGAATGGCGCGGCCCCGCCCCTTTCGTTTTCGCGCCGATCCCCGATCGCCATTCTGGCGAGATCGCCCATGCGGCGCGCCAGGCCAGTTACGGCTGGGGCGTGGTGCCGGTGGCAGCGGTGATCGGGAGAACGCGCTTCGCCACGTCGCTTTTTCCGCGAAACGGCGGTTATCTGTTGCCGGTCAAGGTCGCTGTGCAGCGGGCGGAGAGCATTGGCCCGGGCGCGTGCGTGTCCGCGCATATCGAGATCGGCTGACGCGCCACGTTCAATCCCCGCCGACACGCTCCACGTCGGCGCCCAGCAGCGCGAACTTCTCTTCCAGCCGCTCGTAGCCGCGATCGAGGTGGTACAGCCGGTGCACCTGCGTCTCGCCTTCGGCTGCGAGACCGGCGATGACGAGGCTCATCGACGCGCGCAGGTCGGTCGCCATCACTTCGGCGCCGGTCAGCTTGTCGACGCCGTGGACGATCGCGGTGCGGCCCTTGGTCTCGATCCGCGCGCCCATGCGGTTCAGTTCGGGCACGTGCATGTAGCGGTTTTCGAAGATGGTTTCGGTCAGCACGCTGGAGCCCTGGGCCAGGCACAGCATGGCCATGAGCTGCGCCTGCATGTCGGTGGCGAAGCCGGGGTAGGGGGCGGTGGAAATGGTGACGGGGCGCAGCGGGCCGTCGGCGGCGACGTGGATGCCGCCCTTGACCGGTTCCACGCGCACGCCCGCGTCGCGCAGCGCCTGCACGGTCGCCTCCATGTCCTCGATCCTTGCGCCGGCCAGCGTCACTTCGCCGCCGGTGATCGCCGCGGCGCAGGCATAGCTGCCCGCCTCGATCCGATCCGGCATGACCATGTAGGTCGCGCCGTGCAGGCGATCGACGCCATGGATGGTGAGGTCGGACGTGCCGATGCCCTCGATCTGCGCGCCCATGGCGACGAGCAGATTGCACAGGTCGACGATTTCCGGCTCGCGCGCGGCGTTGTGCAGCGTGCTTTTGCCCTTGGCGAGCACGGCCGCCATGACCGCGTTCTCGGTAGCGCCAACGGAGACCACGGGGAAGCTGTAGCGCCCGCCGGGCAGGCCGCCGTCGGGCGCGATGGCGCGGACATAGCCGGCGGCGAGTTCGATCTGCGCGCCGAACGCTTCCAGTGCCTTCAGGTGCAGGTCGATCGGGCGGTTGCCGATGGCGCAGCCGCCGGGCAGCGAAACGGTCGCTTCGCCGGCGCGGGCAAGCAGCGGGCCGAGCACGAGGATCGACGCACGCATCTTGCGCACGAGGTCATAGGGCGCGACGGTGGACGTCAGCCGCGTGGCCTGCAGCGTCATCACCCGGCCGAAATCCTCGGGCCGCGCGCCCGCGATCGACGTCGACGTCCCGAACTGGTTCATCAGGTGCTGGAAGCCGTCGATATCGGCCAGGCGCGGCAGGTTGCGCAGGGTGACCGGCTCATCCGTCAGCAGCGCGCAAGGCAGCAGCGTCAGCGCCGCGTTCTTCGCGCCGGAGACCGGAACCGTACCCGAAAGGCGCTTGCCGCCACGAATGATGATCTTGTCCATCGCGGTCGTTTAGCCGGTTTGCCATGGCACGCAAGAGGACGCCCGCGCGACGCCGGGCGTCAGCCTGCTAACCGGTGCCGTTGTGGCGGCTTTGGCGGGTTCACGCGGCCTTCCAGCGCAGCGGCAGCGCCTTCAGCCCGCCCACGAAGGTGGAACTGGCCCGGCGCGGCTCGCCGGCCAGTTCGATGCTGTCGAGTCGGTCCAGCAGCGCTTCGAACAGGATGCGCATTTCCAGCCGCGCAAGGTGCAGGCCCAGGCACTGGTGCGCGCCCGCGCCAAAGGCGATGTGGCGGTTGGCCTGGCGCGAGGCGTCGAACCGGCGCGGGTCCTCGAACCGTTCGGGATCGTGGTTCGCCGCGACGTAGTTGACCATCAGCCAGTCGCCCTTGGCGATGGCCTGCCCGCCGACTTCGGTGTCTTCCGCCGCCGTGCGCATGAAGTGCTGGACCGGCGAGGTCCAGCGGATCGCCTCCTCGACGATGCCCGCCAGCAGGCCGCGATCGGCCTTCACCCGCGCGAACTGTTCCGGATCGCGCGCCAGCGCCAGCATCGCGCCCGCCGTGGAGGCCGATGTCGTATCGTGCCCCGCGCTGGCGGTGATGATATAGTAACCGGCGGTGTCCCGGTCGCTCATCGGTTCGCCATCGATCACCGCGTTGGCGATCACGGTGGCGAGATCGTCGGTGGGATTCGCCCGGCGATGGCGGGCCAACCCCGCGAAATAGGCCTCGAAATCCTTAACCGCGCCGGCCACGATCTGCGCGATCTGTTCAGGCGTCAGGTTCTTGAGGCCGGACTGGCTGAGGTCCTCGTCCTGCCCGCCGAACATCTGCTGGGTCAGCACCAGCATCCGCCCCTCGTCCTCCTCGGGCACGCCCAGGATCTGCATGACGACGTGCAGCGGATAGGGCGACGAGACCAGCTTGGTGAAGTCCCCCTCGTTGCCGTGCGCCAGCAGGCGGTCGACCGCCGCGTTGGCGATCTTGCGGATCTCGCCCTCCAGCTTGACCAGGTTCTTGGGCATGAACCAGTCCTGCGTCAGCCGGCGCAGCTTGGGGTGCTTGGGGGCATCGATCTGCACCAGCGATTCGACAAGGTGCGGGCTGCCGCCGGTGATCTCCTTGACCAGGGCTTCGCTGGACCGGAGCGCGAACACGCTGGCACGCGGATGGTTGAGGAAGGTCGCGTTGGCCTTGCTCACTTTCATCGCATCGTCGAAGCGGGTCAGCAGCCAGAACGGATCGTGCGAATCGTCCGGTGCCTCGATGCGCGCCACCGGCATGTTCGTGCGCAGCCAGTCGAACTTGTCGAGCAGCGGGTCCCACGCGGCATAGGCGTGCGGATCGATCACGGCGCGCGCATAGTCGGCGGGGGCTACGGGCGTTGCGGTGGAAGCCATGAGACGTGTTCCTCGCTTCGTGTCGGTCTGCGGGCGATCAGGCGCCGGTGTTCAGGCGCCAGTGTTCAGGCGGCCGGCGATTTCGCGGTTTCGGCGGCGGCGCGGTATTCGTCGCGCAGCAGCCGCTTGAACAGCTTGCCCGTGGGCTCGCGCGGAAGTTCCTCGCGGAAATCGATCGTGCGCGGCATCTTCACCCGCGAAAGCTGCGGGGCGAGCCATTCGGTCAGCTCGGCGGCAAGCTCCGGCCCCGCATCGGCCATGTTCGCGGGCTGGACCACGGCGATCACGCGTTCGCCCATGTCGGGATCGGGCGCGCCGATCACGGCGGCATCGGCAACCTTGGGGTGATGCACCAGCAGGTTCTCGATCTCCTGCGGATAGATGTTCACGCCGCCGGAGATGATCATGAAGCTCTTGCGGTCGGTGAGGAACAGATAGCCTTCCTCATCCTGCACGCCCACATCGCCCAGGCTGGTCCAGCCATGCTTGTTGGTGGCATCGCGCGTCTTGTCAGGATCGTTGTGATAGCTGAACACGCTGCCGCCTTCGAAGAAAACCTGTCCTTCGGTGCCGCGCGGCACCTCGTCGCCATTCTCGTCGCAGACGCGGATCGTGCCGAGCAGCGCGCGCCCGACCGAGCCTGGCCGTTGCAGCCATTCCTCGCTGGAAATGAACGTGAAGCCGTTGCCTTCGGTGCCCGCGTAGTATTCGCGCAGCACTGGCCCCCACCATTCGATCATCGCCTTCTTCACCGGCACGGGGCACGGCGCGGCGGCGTGGATCGCGTTCTTGAGCGAGGACACGTCGTAGCGGGCGCGGACCTCCTCCGGCAGCTTGAGCATTCGGACGAAATGGGTCGGCACCCACTGGCTGTCGGTCACCTTGAGCGTCTGGATCAGTTCCAGCGCCTTTTCCGGATCGAATTTCTCCATGACGACGACTGTGCCGCCAAGGCGATGCACCGTCATCGACCAGCGCAACGGCGCGGCATGATAGAGCGGGGCAGGGGAAAGATAGACGGCGTCCGGCCCGATGCCGAACGCCTGCGAGGCCAGCGCCAGCAGCGAATTCGGCGCGCCGATTGCCGGGTCTTCCGGCAGTGGCACGCGCACGCCCTTGGGCTTGCCCGTGGTGCCGGAGGAATAGAGCATGTCACAGCCCGCGCGCTCGTCGGCGATGGGCGTGGCGGGCATGGCCGCGAACGCCGCTTCGGCGCTGAGGTCGCCTTCTCCGCCGAACCGCAATTGCGGCAGGCCCGGATCAAGCGCGGCGACTTCATCGAGAACCGGGGCGAGATAGTCCGAACCGATCAGCAGCTTCGCCCCGCTGTCCTTGGCGATATAGGCGATCTCCGGCGCGGTGAGGCGGCTGGAGACCGCGACATAGACCAACCCGGCCCGCTGGGCGCCCCAGGCGACGGAGAAGAAATCGGGATGGTTCTCCAGGCAGATCGCGATCGTATCGCCGATCTTCAGCCCGCGCGACCGGAACAGTTGCGCCGCCCGGTTGCTGGCTTCGTCCAGCTCGCGATAGGTGATGGTCCGTCCGCTCCCGCCCATGATCACCGCCGGCCGATCGGGATTGGTCCGGGCATGGAAAGTCGGATGGTATTGCATCGTATCGGCATCCTTCTTCGCGCGGAGTCTTCGGGGACTCCTTTGCGAAGTACTTTAACCGATCGATTAAATTGCGCAATGCCTGACGATCAGAATCCGAACGCGGATAGGCTCTCATAGTCGTCGGGCCGCCGTCCTTGCGGCCAGTGGAAGCGCCTGTCGGCTTCGGCAATCGGCGCGTCGTTGATGCTGGCTATGCGCCGCCGCATCAGCCCATGTTCGTCGAACTCCCAGTTCTCGTTCCCATAGGACCGGAACCATTGCCCGGCCTGGTCGCGCCATTCGTAAGCGAAGCGCACGGCGATCCGGTTTTCCCGAAAGGCCCATAGTTCCTTGATAAGCCGATAGTCCCGCTCGCGCTGCCACTTGGCGGTCAGGAACGCCACAATGGCCGGGCGCCCTTGCAGGAAGGTGTCGCGGTTGCGCCAGAGACTGTCCGGCGTATAGGCCAGCGCCACCCGTTCGGCATCGCGGCTGTTCCAGGCGTCCTCGGCCAACCTCACCTTGGCGATGGCGGTCTCCTCGGAAAACGGGGGCAAAGGGAGCCGCTGTTCAGTCATCGTCGTGTCCTTCCTGCATGGTGTTCGCTCGTCAGCGGGCAAGTTTCCCGCGCTGACATAACCCACTCTCGCGATAGTCCGTGAGTGATCATGATCTGTACGGGTGACCAGGCACTCCCTGCCGGTGCGGGATTCAAAACAGGAAAATATCGGAACTCTTAGGGAACAGAGTTCACAACACCGACAACCGAGAAGATCGTTGAACTTATGATGCCCAAGAACTTGTTGAAATCGACAAGAGGTGCATTCGAAATATAGACTACATCTCTATTCTTGATTGGGAATTGCTGCGCATTGAACAATGTTTTCGGGTCGCTAAGATTGATGCGATACACGATGGGGATTTTACCGTCAGCGGTAAGCGGGGTTCCGGCAACGGTTGCCGGATCTAGCGCACTGGGGTTTTCGAGCCGAAATATGAAAACGCCCTTCACGTTGGAGCGGGTATCTTGCAGGCCCCCCATGCGGCCGAGCGCCTGGGCGAGAGTGAAGCCGGGGCCTTCGAACATGATCTCGCTATTCGATCCGCTCGCTCCGAGCGAGGTGAAGCTGTATGGCTGGAAGAGAACGGTGACCACATCGTTGGGCAAAAGAGTCACGTTTTGCGCGGGGTCACGCGAAACCAGCGATAGCGGTAGGACATAAGTCTGCTGGTTGCGTTCAATCTGTACCACGCTCTTGCTGAGAGCCTGTTTGGGGCCGCCGGCCGCAGCTATGATTTCCAGCAGGCGTTCGCCGTGGGCGCTCAACGGATATCGTCCATTCTGCCCGACATCGCCCAACACCGTCACGTTCGCCGCAGCATTGGCGATTCTGCGTACCATAACCTGCGGATCATGCGCTTTGCCGGCTAGGCGAGCGACGATATCACGCTCAATATCGCGCGGAGTTCTGCCAGCTGCGGGAATCGAGCCAGCAAACGGAACGAAAATCTTCCCATCGAGATCGACGACCTGTTGTGGCGAACTCCATCCCCTTGCGGAAGTTACTCCCTGTATGTTCGTAGCGCCGAGCGGATTGCGAAGAGCCGTTTCGGTGGCGCCGCTGCTGTACAGGACGGCCGGAGGCGCTTCGACTACGGTTATTTCCAGTACGTCCCCGCGGCCCACCACGGTTGACGTAGGGGCGACATTGCCCAGTCGGTCCGAAAACAGCGCCGGGCGGTTTGCTTCAACCTGCCGGGTCACCGTCGCGCTGTCGACATCAACGACTTTGACCTGCGAACTGAGAACGGCCTGGTCACCTGACTTCAACACCTTGCCGGCCGATGGTCCGATGCCGCCAAGTGAAGTGCATCCTGCCAACATCAGCGGGAGTAGTGCGGCCACCGCCGCCGTCCTGACATTAAGAACAAGGCGTGTTTGGTTCGATCGGAAAGGCTTCATGGACCAGTGAACTCATTCTGCATCGTGGGATATCGAATGCCGCGATGACGACGGCAGCCTCTCTAACGATCAATCTGACGCGTCACCACATGAACTTTGCATGACTTCGCCTGTCTGCATGGGAACCGCCTCCTGCGTGGATTGAAAGGTTGAAAGATCCTTTCCTGGCCGTCGGAGGGAAAGAGCAGAAGAGCGTCCCGGCGCCGTGGCGGTTGACCGCAGCGCAGTAGGCGGAATGCGAAATCAAGTCAGTATGCGATCCCGAACTTCAAAGCAGCGCGCATCGAACCCCATGTCATCAGACTCGTTCGCCAGGCGCAGTTCAACCAGAAATGGTGCGTCGCCCGCGTGAGAGGTTAGCGGCGCCTGCACTTGCACCCATTCGTTACTGATGGCCGACGTGGCGACTTGCTTGCCGTTTACCAACACATTCAAATGGCCAGATCCCGCAACCTTGCGCGCCGCAAACTTCAGTTCGTGCGTTGCGGGCTGCCGCAGCAACCAGCGTGCGCGATTAAAGCCGCGCCGAATTTCAAACGGAGCTTCCGGGGTCATCCAGCCATTGAGCAGATTGAACCAGTTCTGCCGATCGCCGGGAAACGGTAGGTTCACCAGTCTATCCGGCGCCCAGGCCATCAATCTGGTGAAGGCCGTTTCGGGATCGGCGAGCCAGGCGGCGAGCACGCCGGCGGGAAGCGTGTAGGGGCTTTGGCATTCGGCCCGGATGGGAATGCTGGCGCGCTTGGTAACCGCAACACATATTCCACCGCCGGACTGTTCCCGCAGAATATCAATGTTCTGTGGCCAGCAAGGCACCCAGCAATCGCCGAATGCGCCATTGCCGATTGGCGCCGCTCCGGCGATTCCCGAATTTTCGGAAACCGTCGCGATCAGGCCCAGATCAATAGCATCGCCGAACGCGTGCAATGTATCGTAGAAATCGCCAAACCGGATGATGCCTTCGTTCACGCCCGAAAGTACGCCTTCGTGCCGGTTGAAGACTTCGAACTCAAGCTCCTCGCCGGACGAATCCGGGCGGGTCGGATCCCCGCAGGTGTAAAGAAATCCGCCGGGTTTGAGCACGCGCAACATTTCTCGCAGGGCGACCGGCGTGGAACGCATGTGGTGCATTGCGGCGTTCGAGCACACAATGTCGAAGCTCTCGTCCTTAAATGGCAATGCGTGGGAAAACCCGCCAATCCAGCGTGCCGCCGGAAGGCCCTGTTTGCCCATTGCCACGATGGTGGGGGCATAGTCGATGCACGTCACTTCGGCCCCGGCATCGACCAGGGGGACGGAATCGAAGCCGAAGCCCGCACCCACGTTCAGGATTTTCTTGCCCGCTAGATCCTTTCCGGCAAGCAAGGTATCCGCCTGCATCCATTCATGATAGCGATGGTCGGAGAACCAGGGCGCGCGCACCATGTCGTCCGGATGGCTACGGATGAATTCAGCCTTGTCTTCCGCATGGTGGTAATTGCCAAGCAGGGTGTAGAGATGCCGGGCGAAGCCGATGTCGATTGGCGACTGGTTCATCATTCCGGTCGCTACGACTTCGATGAGGCCGATGAAATCTTCGGGTTCGTACCCGCCGAAGAAGGGTACGCCATCGATGATGTCCGCAGTTTGGCCGCAGGCGGTACAGGACAGCGCGTCATAGGCGCTTGACACATTCACTCCGTCAGTGAAACGGCAAGAGTATTCACCTCTGCCGCACGAGACACATCGGGTGTCGCTCAGATCAATTGACATGGGATGAATGCTCTAGGCCCTAAAAGATCGTTTCCGCGACGGATACCCGGAAATCACGCAGCGCTTCTTCGCGGGAAATTGACAATGGCTTCGTAATCGAGCGGACGCCAGTAGTCCTCTGGCGCGCCGAGATTGGGGAATTTGTCCGATAGCTGGTCGTTGCGCACGTAAAACCCGTTGGCCGAGTAGATCCCGGTCGCCACCAAAGTATACCCCTTGGCGGCGCTAAGACGGGCATTGGCCATGAGCGAGGAGCCATAGGCGCCCGTCTTCCCATCCCAGCGGAACTCGGGATCATAAGGCATTACCCAGTCCATGGGCGGCGGGTAGCCGTTGTGTTCGGCCACGACCAGTCGCGGAGCGATGCACGAAATCGCGTTCCAGACGTGATAATCGTTTCCATCGATATCCACCGAAAGGAGATCGATATCCCCGCTGATACCGGCACTGGAAATGAAGCGGTTGATATTTTCGACACTGACGAATTCGGGAATCAGCTTAAGTTGCCCGGCGGCAAGTTCGTTCTCGAAATAGGCGCGAATGGCCCCAGGGTAGTCCGGGTTGCCTTCGATCCAGAGACCACTCCACCCCTGCTCAAGCAGGTGGCGTGAATTGTTTTCCTGCCCCACTTCCGCGCCGAACTCGACGAAAATGCGATTGGTTGTTCCGATGCGCCGGAAGATTTCGGCAATTATGCCATCCTCGTCACTCTGCGAAAAAACCTTGTAACCGTGGGCTTCTACGCAGCCTGGGCGCTGGACCTCCGCCTGAATCTGTTTTTCCTTGAGACGCGCTTCCCAATCGATTGTCATTCAAATTTCCATTTTAGCTCGCGCCAGGACACAATCACCGAAGCGCGCCATTGGCTGTGCAGGCGATTATCATTCCCCCCCCCTCGGTTCAATGATAATGTCCCGCTACAATGGAGACTGCATCGGAAGGTGTCGGGCAGGAATATATGAAGATCTCTGTAGTTTCAGTATCATACAACGCCGCCTCCGAAATTGAACCTACCCTGCGCAGCGTTGCGCGACAGAGTTGGCAAGACACAGAATATCTCGTCATCGACGGGGGATCATCCGATGGCACGCTTGGCATCGTGGAGCGTTATCGCGATCATGTGGACGTGCTGGTGAGCGAGCCCGACGGTGGGATTTATGATGCCATGAACAAGGCGCTGCGGCTGGCGACAGGCGATGCAGTAATCTTCATGAACGCCGGCGATTATTTCCATTCGCCCTACGTGGTTGAACTCGCAGCGGAATTCATGGATGCGAATCCAGAGGCTGGCGTCGTATACGGCGGCATCGAGGTTCGCTATCCGGACGGACGAGTCAGCGAATTCATGCCTCCGGACGAAACCCAGGCGATGGACTTCCTCATTTGCGGGTCATTGCCGCATCAGGGAACCTTTGCCCGCAGAACGGCATTCGCCCGAACCGGACTGTTTGATACCCGCTGGCGCAGCCACGCGGACTACGACTGGTTCCTCAAGGCGGCCAGCGATCCCCGTATCGGCATGAAACGGATGGATCTGATGGTCGCATCGTTCGGCCTGGGCGGTGCATCGAGCCAGCTCGAGCGTGGCGAGCGCGAGCGTCACGCCATCCAGAATGCGCTGCCTCTTTACCGTCAACGCGAGTGGATGGAGCGGCGGATCGAAGCCTACCAGGAACAATACATCGGTTTGAGGCTGGAAAACGAGCGCCTGACCGCAGTTTGACCGGCCAGCCCGATCGCCCGCCGGTCAGCGGGCGGCGGCGATATTCATCGGCATTTCGTTGCTTTTGATCAGCGAATCGAAATAGTCGATCGTCTTCACCAAGCCTTCCTTCAGCGGAATCTTCGGTTCCCAATCCAGCTTTTCCTTGGCGCGGGAAATGTCAGGGCGGCGCTGCTTGGGATCGTCCGCGGGTAGATCGCAGAAGACAAGCTTCGACTTCGAATTCGTGAGGTCGATCACCATCTCCGCAAGCTCGATCATGGTGAATTCGCCGGGATTGCCGATATTGACCGGTCCGGTGAAATCGGAAGGCGATGCCATCATGCGGATGATAACTTCAATCAGGTCGTCCACATAGCAGAAGGAACGGGTTTGCTTCCCATCCCCATAGATGGTGATGTCCTGGTTGGTCAGCGCCTGCATGATGAAGTTCGACACGACGCGGCCGTCATGCGGGTGCATCCTAGGGCCATAGGTGTTGAAGATGCGCACGACTTTCGCGATGACATTGTGTTGACGGACATAGTCAAAGACCAGCGTTTCCGCGCAGCGTTTGCCTTCATCATAACACGAGCGCGCGCCGATGGTGTTGACGTTGCCCCAGTAGTCTTCAGGCTGAGGATGGACGGTAGGATCCCCGTACACTTCCGAAGTCGATGCCTGGAGGAAACGTGCTTTCACCCGCTTCGCAAGGCCGAGCATGTTGATGGCGCCCATGACCGAGGTTTTGGTCGTTTGAACGGGATCGAATTGATAGTGAACCGGGGAGGCCGGGCATGCCAGATTGTAGATCTCATCCACCTCGACATAGAGGGGGAATGTCACATCGTGGCGCATCATTTCGAAATTGCGATGATCCAGCAAATGCGTGACGTTGCGTTTCGCGCCAGTGAAGAAGTTGTCGACACATAGCACGTCATGACCGGCCTCCAGCAGCCGCTCGCACAGATGCGATCCCAGAAAACCAGCGCCGCCCGTGACCAAAATTCTCTTGTACACGTGAACTCCTTCAAATCATTCGCGCAAGTGGCATGTGGTCTGCCCCGATCGATCCGGTGTTCCGATAGCCCGGAATTCCGTCGGCAACCGATGGGCCCGATCTCATGAGACGATAAAGGGATCTGCTCGCAAGGAAACCCCAAGCAGGGCAATATAGCGTGGCGTGTTATCGCCTTCGAATACCGCATGTTGCTGGGCCTCGATCGCGATTTCCACCGGTCCCTCATCGACCTTGATTGGGAGGGCAACATGCCATTCGTTCTCCCATCCGGCTTCCGGCGGCGACACCGATCCGATCACTTCGCCGCCGCGCCGGACGGTAAGGGTCTGGCCGGGTTCGACATTGCAGAAATCGAATTCGAATATGGCCTGGGCGGATTCGGGAACGTCGAAGGAAAATTTGCTGACGCGCTCGACTTGCCAACGAAAACGATGCTTCACGCCGGCATCGCGATAGGGGCCCTCTATGTCGTTCAGTCCTCGCGTTGAAACCGGCGGCATGGGGCCGAAGGCTTGCGTGCCGTGTGAACCGCCTCCCGCCATCGCAACCGATGCCTCGGCAAAGGATGGTGCCTGGGCTATTGAAACGGGCTCCGCGTAACGTTCGGCATTTTCCTGCGAGCGCAGTTGAGCGTAAGCGGCAGCCAATCGCCGTTCAAGTGCGATCATCAGGCTGTTGTCCTGCGAAGCAACCAAGGAAGCAACGCTTTGAAGGTCTTCCGTCGGCGTCGGGTGCGAGAGGGGTGAAATCCGGCTTGATGCGGAAACCTTTCGCTTCATCGCGGATAGCGCCTCGCTCAGCCGTTCGGCATCGTATTCCGCCCGACGGCGTGCTTCGGCATCCTTGAGGGCATCTTCCAGTGCCTGCGATTTTACCCGGATATTGCCCGATTTCAGATCCGTGACAGCAGCCTCCAGATACTCGGAGATCTGCGCTGCGGTCCGGGCCTGACTGAACCTGGCCGCTTGCAATTTGCCTTGTTCGATTATCTTCGCGCGCACGTTGCTGTCGCTGGCGGAATGGATTGCCGCAACAAGCGCGGCTGGATCGTTGGGATCGAAATAGATGCCGGCTTCACCGGCCACCTCGGGGATCGACGAATTGCGACAAACCAGTGCGGGGCAACCAACGCTCATCGCTTCGGCGATCGGCAGCCCGAAGCCTTCCAGCGATGACGGGCAGATGTACGCCATCGCCGCTGCATAGCAGGCACGCAAATCATCATCGTCCAGCTGGAGGATGCGGACATCTTCTTCGTTCAATACGGCTTTGCCCACGTCCTCCAGTTGAGGCTGTCCGCCAACGCAGACAAGCAGGGGACGTTGTTCTTCCGGAATCTGCGTCAGTGCGGCGAAAACGACAGAACCGTTTTTATAGCCCTTCCAACCGAACCGTTCGCCAACCGTCATCACGAAGGGGCGGTCGATGCCATGCTTGCTCCGGAATGCTTCGATTTCGTCCTGTCCGCAGGGGCGGAACACTTCTGACACGGAGTTATAGGCGACAAGAACCCGATCGCGATCCACCTCAGGGTGAAAAGCGCACATGTCGTTTGCCGAACTCTGCGAAACCATGATGTGGCCCGCAGCGTACTGGATTGCGCGACGTTTTTGACGCCACCACAGATCGTCCAGATCGAAACCCATGATTTCCGGAATCATGTCGTGGCCGAAGAAGATCGATGGGGTTCGGATCGGCGTTGTATAGTAGGTGGAGACGAAGAGGTCGGCCTCTTCCATATCGCATATTTCTTGCAGATAGCNTGGGCCTCGATGGTCCTGTAGATCACCCCGTCTATCCGTGGTGCCGTCTTCGCCCGGTCCAGCAAAACGACGTTGTCGGCATAGCCGGTTCGGACCCATTCTTTCAGCAGGTTGATCCAGACCCGCGCTATGCCGCTTGAGCCCAACTGGAAGAAAATCCCGTCGACCACGATTCTGGGGCGCCGTTGCGCTCGCCGTTCGGCTTTCAATTCGGCCTGTTGCCCGGCTGTGCGGAATAGCCAGCGGCTGGCATTATGATCGAAATAGGCGACCGGCGCCCAACCCAGGCGATCGGCGGTAACGAACATCGTATCATCGGATACCCAGGCAAAATAGTCCCGCAAATGGCCAGAGCCGCGGTCGTAGGTTTGCAGGGCTCGCCATTGGTCTACAGCGCCCTTGTAGCCGTAATAGGACTCCTTGAACTGCGCTTGTTCAGCAGTGGAATAGGCAAAATGATCGAAGACGGCGCCGATCGCTTCCATTTCCCGATGCCGGAATGGATTGCGTTGACCTACATCGTAAGCATTTCCGTCCGCATCGACACCGGCCAGGACAGGCGGTTCGTGCTTGTCCCAGATCATGCCCGGTTCGAAACGCCATACGCGTAGCCATTCCTGATTGGGATTTTGGGCATAGTTCAACCGCGTGGAAATGCCTTTGTCTGGTCCCACGAAGTAATTGCACCAGAAATAGGCGGCCGAACGATCGGGATCTTCCATGAACGCGCGACGTACGGCCTGAACTTGGTCGGGCGTCCACAATTCGTCACCGTCGATCTGCCACAGGAGGCAGGGTTCCTTGATTTCGGGGATTGGCGCGCTGACCATTTCCAGCTTGCCGTCCCAGAATGTGTCCGCAGGTTTGCGATAGATCGACACCCGGTTGGGATAGCGGGCTTTTAATTCGTCCAGATACTGGGTTGTCCCATCGTTGCTCTTGCCCCGATCATGCAGGCTATCCGGAATGTGTCCTCCAGCTGCGACGCTCCAGGCTGTGTCCTTTACCAGAGATGCCACTCCTTCGATGACATGCCAGTGCCATGGGAAATCGAGTTCGAGCAGCATTTGCTCATGGTACCGAATGAACGGCTCGCCATTGAGGATGATGGTGAAGAAGTGGATCGGCAGGTTGGAGTTTGACTGGTCACGCTGGACGAACAATGCCCAACCTCCTTGCTCATGATCGTTGTAGGCGGCTAACAAGTATTCGGTGTCGGCGAACAGGCGGGCGAACGCGGCAGCTCCGCCCAGGGTGGTTCTGGCGCCGTCAAACAGGATCGCTCTGGATCCTCGAACGCGTTGCACGATGGCGTCCGTGACGACTTCGTCGCCCGCTATAACGACCAGATCGAAAGCCGTGAGACCGAAATCCTGTTCGATTGCCTCAAGGCTGGTGCGTCCCGTTCCGCTGTGACACGCGGCAAGCGCGGCGCTGGCGGATGTGGTCACGGCCGCCGGATCCGGTTGCGTCCGCGCAAAGCCCAGAATGTCATCCGGCTTGGGAAACTCCGGCGCGCCGACCGGGACCCCATCCATGACATATGCTTTGTCAATAAGTTGGCGATCTGGCCCGCTGCTGGCCGCACCGACATAGAAGGCGCACCCGTTGCCGCTTTCCGAGATTTCGCTGGTCAATGCCTCGGCGAACGTGTCGCTGTGGCCAATCCACAGACAGGACTGTAAGTATCTCCGGTTTGCGATGATGGCGGTTTTCGTTATCAGGGGAGATAGTTCATCAAGGCTGTTGCCGACGCCTTGGCGAGGCTCGATATGGGCCGTCACGACTGATTTCCTCTGCCTATGAAACTGCTCGGAGACGACGAATCTCCAATGTCTGCGCTGCTAACCGTGCAGCTACGTCGCGTTGTTCTGCAAGCAAGGCGGAACGGCTTGCCTCGGCCGCATCCAGCGCGGCCCGAGCCTCCTGCAATTCCCTCTCCGTGGCGCCGAGATCGCGATTGTGTGCCTCTCGCGCTGCTTCCAATTCAGCCTTCAAGTGATTGATCTCATTCGAACCCACGGCGGATTGGCGCGCCAATGCCAAGTTGAGCTGGCTCGTTGTCGCCTTCGCGATTTCGGCCTCGCCCTGCGCTTGCTGCAGGTCGGCCGTCAGTTTGGCGATTTCGGCCTGGAACTGCTCGAGCATCTCCGTACCGGCGTTATTTCTAGCCGTTTCCACCAGCTCGGCCGTCTGCGATCGCACCGCCTGCAATTCGGCTTCAAGAAGGTATAGCTTTGCCGCATCATCCTTCGCGCGCGTAACCGCGCTGGCAAAGGCTTCGATGCCCGACACAATGAAAGTGCGTAACGCGGCTGTTTCTGCCGGGATGTTGTTCGCAGACAGATAATCCAGCGCGCTGTTGATTACCCCGCCATAGTAATGCGGATCAAGCATCCCGTAAGTCGACCGCAAAAACGAGCCGACAAAGTTGCGGATGTCGGCCCGTAATGCGGTGACATCCGGTGTGGAGGTGGCATCGCCATCCCTCAACGCATCATCGGGTACTTTGCCAGATGCGTAGACTGCACTCAGGCTGCGTCCCACTTTTGACATGCCGAGCCCGCCAACGGTCGCGGCTCGGCGCAGCGGCAGATCTTCAGGTATCGCGTGCTTGCCGGGGACAACGCACAGCAGATTCGCGCACTTGCCGTGGCCATCCCAGATATCCTTTTTTCGACCTGCGAAATTGTCGGAATTGAATGCGTCGGTCACGAAATCATAGGCGTTGTATCCCAGTCGGCAGACGAAAGCGCTAATTCGTTCGGCTTCGCTTTCCGTATCAGCCTCGATGCTGAGAACCGGGGTATGCTGCTCGATCACCTCGGCCATGCCTTCGAGCGCGGAGAGTTCGTGGCCTTCGATATCGATCTTGATCAGCGCAGGCGCCCGTTTCATGGCAAGCGAATCCAGCGCCATAGTCGCGCGGGGGTATTCACCAGCCTCTGTATCTATCGCCGCATGGCCGAAATTTTCAGGCACCGATATGGGGTAGGATCGAAACTCACACAGTCCGACTGAGTCGGAAACCGCCAAGTCGAATGGAACGACGATATTGTCCATGCCGGAGTTGACGATATTGAGGCGCAAAAGCAGTGCATTGACTGGATCGGGTTCGAATGCCCAGACTTGCCCTGTTTTGCCGACTTTGCGCGCAAACGAGAGCGCGTGGAACCCCACGTTCGCGCCCACGTCCAGAACGAAATCCCCGACGTTCACATAATCGAGCAGCCGGTCGATCTCATTCTGCGCCCATTCGCCGTAAATTTCCAGTGAGTGCCCGATAAATTTGTCATGCTTCAGGCATACGAGTTCGCCGACCCGCGTGGCCACAGCTTTCGCATTGGCCGCAAAAATGCCGCCTGTTCCCGCCACTCTTTTTACCATTGCAGCCAGCCGAAGCTTCTCCATGTGCAAAATGGCACCCGCTCATCCGCATATGGGCACTTGCCCTGTAAGCTCAAAAAAAACAAGTTTGGCCTGGCCGCGCGAGCGCTCCCGGGGGATTGGTCGCTGCCAGCGCTCGTCCAGGACTTGGGTGTCGGGATAGGGTGAGGTCGCGACAAATGTGGATGAATTTCACCTAACTTCGGTTGGAATCTATCCAGCCGATAGTTTGAATGGTAGCATGCGGCCATGCATGTGGAACGCATATGGCTCGCTTCTTATCCCCGCTCCGGCAATACGTTTTTGCGTGTCTTGCTGAATGCGGCCTTCGACACCGTTGTTAACAGTAAATATGATGAGGATTATTCTGCTTTTAGCAAGAAATTTGGCGAGCTTCTTGGTCATGGGAAGCGCAATAATTTCAATATTATTAAAACGCACGAAGTTGAAAGCGACGAATTTCCCACTATATACGTTGTTCGTAATGGTCGAGCTAGTTTCGTTTCGTACTATCATTTCTGCAGGAATTTCGAGACGACCCGAACAATGCGGGATATTATTTCCGGCATAACTCCCTTTGGTTCTTGGTCTGCTCACTTTCGAGGCTGGAAGCCAAACGAGCGAGCCAACACATTATTGCTCCGCTTTGAAGATATCACCGCCGACCCTTCCACCGCCGTGCGTCAGATTGGAGAATTTCTTGGAGTGGAGCCGGGGGAGTTGCCGGATGTGTCTTTTGGGGCTCTTCAGAAAAGTTCGCCGGAATTCTTCCGAAGCGGAAGTAATGAATGCAATATTGTCGAAATTGATGGCGAGTCAATCGAATTGTTTGATGAAATTCATGGGGACCTGATGCGCGAGCTGGGATATTATCCCGAATGCTCAAAGAAAGAGCGATAGTATTGTCTGATCGAGAGGGAAATGCGGTGCCCTACTCATTGATGGGGCGTGCCCCTGCATGAACGCCTCGCGATGCAAGCGAGCGGACGGGCTCGGCCTGGTTGAGATACCACCGATACGCCTCCTCGATGCCTTGTTTCAGAGGTATTTTCGGTTCCCAGCCTAGGGTGCGGATGCGTCTGGAGTCCATCAGCTTTCGCGGCGTGCCGTCGGGCTTAGTCGGGTCCGTGGCGATATCGCCATCGAAGCCGACCACCGCGGCGACGGTCCGGGCCAGGTCGAGGATCGTCACGTCCTCCCCGCTGCCGATGTTGACGTGCTCGTCACCGGAATAGTGCTTCATCAGGAAGACGCAACCATCGGCCAGGTCGTCGACG
>MEGD01000016.1 GCA_001725355.1 Novosphingobium sp. SCN 66-18 | reverse complement strand
CTTGGCCGTTCGCCCTGCTCCCCTTCCTGCGCAACGTCTACCGTCTCAGCGAAGCCAGCGGCTGTGTTTGGGTCCATCGCCAATTTATTTGCCCCGTGCGTATGTCAGCCACCACAACCGCAGCCGCGCCGTAAAAGGTCTATCGCAATGCTGGGCTACTTCGCAATGATCATCGCGAGTGGCGCGGGACTCTAGTGCTGCGCTAGGGCTGGTTCTGACGGTAGCTATTCAAATCCCGACCGGCGAACGACGCTGTTTGGTCGTTTCCCGTTAGGACACAGCCCCAACCACCCGAAGCACCAATCCAACACCCCCTGTCCTAATCCCCCCACCTATGGCAAAGCAGCGCGCATGACGCCGCCTCCCGCCCGTTCCGTCCCTCGCCAAGAGCGCAGCGGCGGGCGGTGGATGGTCTTGCCCTGGACCGTGTCAACTTTGTCAACTTGTTCAGCTTTGGAGTGCCTTCGATGAACGTCGCCCCCGAACTCGTCCTGTCGAACGGCACCGTCCACACGCCGTCCGGGCCGGTCGTCGCGGATGTCGCGGTGCGCGGCGGGAAGATCGTGGGCGTGGGGGCTTATCCCGACGCGGCGGAGCGGATCGACTGCACCGGGCTGGACGTGCTGCCCGGCGTGATCGACAGCCAGGTCCACTTTCGCGAACCGGGGCTGGAGCACAAGGAAGACCTGGAAAGCGGCAGCCGCGCCGCGGTGATGGGCGGGGTGACGGCGGTGTTCGAGATGCCGAACACCAACCCCAACACCGATACCGCCGATCGCGTGGCCGACAAGCTCGCCCGCGCGCACCATCGCATGTGGTGCGACCATGCCTTCTACGTCGGCGCAACGGCCGAGAACGCCGAGCATCTGGGCGAGCTGGAGCGCATTCCCGGCACCGCCGGCGTCAAGATATTCATGGGCGCCTCCACCGGCAGCCTGCTGGTGTCGGAGGATGCCGATCTGGCCCGCGTGCTCGCCCACGGCAGCCGGCGCGTGGCCATCCATGCCGAGGACGAGGCGCGGATGAACGCGCGCAAGGACCATCGCGTCGAAGGCGATGCCTCCAGCCATCCGGTGTGGCGCGACGATGAAAGCGCGATGCTGGCCACCCAGCGCATCCTGCGGCTGGCGCGCGCGGCGAAGCGGCCGATCCATATCCTGCACGTGACCACGCCGGCCGAGCTGGAACTGATCGCGCAGCACCGCGACGTGGCGACGTGCGAGGTCACGCCGCAGCACCTCACGCTGCGCGGGGAGGAGGCCTATCCGCGCCTTGGCACCTGGGCGCAGATGAACCCGCCGATCCGCTCGGGCGCGCATGTCGACGGGCTGTGGCACTGGCTGCGGCAGGGCGTGCCCGACGTGATCGGGTCCGACCACGCGCCGCACACCATCGAGGAGAAGGCCAAGGTCTATCCCGCCAGCCCCAGCGGGATGCCGGGCGTGCAGACGCTGCTGCCGTTGATGCTCGATCACGTCGCCGCCGGGCGGATGACGCTGGCGCGGCTGATCGACATGACCAGCGCCGGGCCGCAGCGCCTGTTCGGCCTGGTCGGCAAGGGCCGCATCGCCACCGGCTATGACGCCGATTTCTCGGTCGTCGATCTCAAGGCGAAGTGGACGGTGACCGAGGACTGGCTGCAAAGCCGCTGCGGCTGGTCGCCCTACACCGGCATGGAGCTGACCGGGCAGGTGGTGGGGACCATCGTGCGCGGGCACCGCGTGATGTGGGAACGCCAACTCGCCGAGGCGGCGGTGGGCGAAAAGCTGCGCTTCGCGGCGGCGCTGTAGCGTAGAGGCCGTCTTTGGCCATACCTCGTCATTGCGAGCGCAGCGAAGCAATCCAGAGTCCCGTGTGCCGCCGTGGATTGCCGCGGGGCTTCGCCCCTCGCAATGACGATGCAAAGCGATGCGTCTGGCTTGGGTCGGCGGTTCAGGCCGGCGCGCGCTGGCGGCGGCGCAGCATGTCCCAGCTGAACAGCGCGATCGCGGTCCAGATCAGCACGAAGCAGGCGAGGCGCACGGGATCGAGCGGCTCTTCGAACACGAAGATGCCCAGCAGGAAGGCCAGCGTGGGCGAAAGAAACTGGACGAAGCCCAGCGTCGAAAGGTCCAGCCGCCGCGCCGCCATCGCGAACAGCAGCAGCGGCACCGCCGTCACCACGCCCGAAGCGGCAAGCCCGATGGTGGTGCCGGCGTCGTGGCTCAGGCTCGATCCGGCGGGTGTGTGCGCCTGCCACGCCACCACCGCGATCGCGGGCAGGTAGAGCACCGAGGTCTCGATCGTCAGCCCCGGCACCGAGCCGACCGGGGTCAGCTTGCGCACGAAGCCGTAAAAGCCGAAGCTGACGGCGAGCGCGAGGGCGATGCCCAGCATCTCGATCGCGCCGGCCAGCAGCAGGGCGATGCCAAGCCCGGCAATGGCCACGGCGGTCCACTGCGTGCGCGTCAGCCGCTCGCCCAGCAGGATCGTGCCGAGCAGGACGTTCAGCAGCGGGTTGATGTAGTAGCCGAGGCTCGCCGCCAGCACGTGGCCGCTGTTGATGGCGATCACATAGAGCAGCCAGTTGGCGCCGATCAGCAGCGCGCTGGCGCACAGGCGCAGCAGCACCGCGCGGTCGGCCAGCGCCGCGCGCACGTCCGCCGCCTGGCCGCGCGCGGCCACGATCGCCAGGCACAGCGGCAGCGTGAACACCACGCGCCAGCCCACCAGCTCCACCGCCGGCACATGGTGGAGCACGCGGAAGAAAAGCGGCAGGAAGCCCCAGATCACATAGGCGGCAACCGCGACCAGCAGGCCGGTGCGATGGTGGGGGGAAGGCGGGGACATGCGGTGCCTCTCGCACCGGCAGGCGCGCCGGCCAAGCACAAAATATTCAACGGCTTGCCGATGTGACGGTTCGTTTCATCCTGTTTCAGCAAGTCTGACGGAACGGTTGCCGTCCATTCAGGTCCGTATCGGTAGCGATTTTCGTAACGGCCGGGCGGTTCTCCGCGAAAGGCCGAATGAACAGGAGACCGACATGAGAATCATCATCAGGGCGGCCATCGCCGCCGCCGTTTCCTCCGCCACCCTGGCGCTTGCCGCGCCGGCTTCGGCCACGGTCATGGCGGTTCCGTCCGCCCCCGCCGCGTCGGTGGCGGATGCGCTGGGCGAAGGCTGGAACCACCGCGATCGCGGCTGGCATGAAGGCTGGCGTGGTGGGGATCGCGGCTATTACCGGGATGCCGGCCGGCGCGATTACTACCGCGGCCCATCGTGGCGCGGGCGTGACGGCCGCTATTACTGCCGCCGTTCGGACGGCACCACCGGCCTGCTGATCGGCGGCGCGGCGGGCGCGCTGATCGGGCGCGGCGTTGCCGGGCGCGGGGATCGCACCGTGGGCACTGTGCTGGGCCTCGCCGGCGGCGCGCTGCTGGGGCGCGAGATCGACCGCAGCGGATCGCGCTGCCGCTGAAAACCTGCCGCCTTTTGGGTCGCACCATAGGCAGAGCACGGGCGCTCCGGCACAAGGCCGGGGCGCCCTTTCGCGTTCCGGCGAACGCTTCCTTAACCATGGCGGAGGCAAGGCGGTGACATGGTTCGTCCCTTGCCGGTCATCGCGCTGCTCGCCGCGCCGTTCGCGCTTGCCGCCTGCGCGCAGGACGATGGCCCGCGCCGTGCGGACGCCGATGATCCGGTCATGGCCCAGGCGCTGGAAGGCCAGTTGATGGTGGACCCCGACCTGTCGCAGCAGAACCTGCGCAACCAGGCGGTCGTTCCCGGTGGCCCGGTCGATACCGCCCTGGTGCAGTTCGACCGGCACGATTGAGCGCCAGCCGCTGTCCGGCGTCAATTGTCGCGCAGGCCCACGCCCATGCCGGCGCGCGGTTGCTCCATCTCCGCGGACGCCACGGGATAGGCGCAATAGTCCGCCGCGTAATAGGCGCTCGGGCGATGGTTGCCGGACAGTCCGACCCCGCCCATCGGCGCCGATAGCGAAGTGCCGTTGGTCGGGCGATTCCAGTTGATCACGCCGGCGCGGACATTGGCCCAGAACTGGTTGTACTCCTCGGGCGATCCGCCGACGAGCGCGGCGGTAAGGCCAAAGCGCGTGCGGTTCGCTTCCGCGATCGCCTGGTCGAAATCGTCGACCCGGATCACCTGCAGCAGCGGCCCGAACAGTTCGACATCCGGTCGCTCGGCCATGTCGGTCACGTCGATCATCGCCGGCGACAGGAACGGCAGGCCTTCGCGCAGCCGCCGCATGTGGAGGATCGGCCGCCCGCCGTTCGACAGCAGATAGACGAAACTTTCGGTCAGCCCGTCGGCGGCCTCGTTGTCGATGACCGGTCCCATGAACGGTTGCGGTTCATCGAACGGTGCGCCGACGATCAGCCGGCTGCCCAGGCGCTTCATCTCGTCGATCAGCGGTTCGTACAGCGAACCTTGCACGATCAGCCGGCGTGCCGAGGTGCAGCGCTGGCCCGAAGTAGCGAAGGCGGACTGGATCGCAAGCACCGCCGCATCGCCGATCTTGGGCGTGTTCCACACCACCATCGGGTTGTTCCCGCCCATTTCGAGCGCAAGCATTTTGCCCGGGTTGCCGGCCAGACGCCGGTTGATGGCGATGCCGGTGTGCGCGGAGCCGGTGAACAACACACCGTCCACGCCATCGTGTTCCGCCAGCGCCCGGCCCTGATCCGGGCCGCCGATCAGCAGTTGCACCACGTTGGCGGGAATGCCGGCGCGGTGGAAGCACTGCACCAGCAGTTCGCCCGTGGCCGGCGCCTTTTCCGATGGCTTGAACACCACCGCGTTGCCCGCGATCAGCGCCGGAATGATATGGGCATTGGGCAGGTGCGCCGGAAGATTGTAGGGCCCCAGCACCGCCATCACCCCGTGCGGCTTGTGGCGCAGCGCGGCGGTGCCTTGCAGAGCGCTGTCGAACTTCCGCTGGGCGGACCGTTCGGCATAGGCGCGAACCGAGATGTCGACCTTGGCGACGACCTTTTCAACCTCGGCGCGGGCTTCCCACAGCGGCTTGCCGGTTTCGCGCGCGATCAGCGCAGCCAGGTTCTCCTGCTCCTTGCGCACTTCGTTGGCGAATCGCCGGCACAGTTCCACGCGGTTGGAAAGCGACTGGGCGGCCCACATCGACCACGCCTGCCGTGCCCGATCGACGGCCGCGTCCACATCACCTACCGGCCCGCGCCACAGTTCGGCGCCGGTCGCGGGCTCGCAGGAGACGATCTCGGCATCGTTGCCGGAAGGAGCGGTCATCTGTTCATTCGCTTTTGCTTTATCGGCAACGCCCTAGCAGGAAATTGGTTACCATATTTTCAAGCCGGTCAAGCATGACCGCGCGGGGCCGGGGCGGCGCCCAGTGCTTCTCCCATGCGCCGGACGGCGGCGACCTTGGCGTGCAATGCCGTCCAGTCATCCTTTTCGGCGATCGGTTCCCAGATCGCTTCCACTTCGTCGATCAGCATCGATTGCGGGGCTTCGTCGGTCCAGTAGGGGTGATCGTTGACCGTCGACCGGTAGGGACCAAGCGCCTCCTTCAGCGCCGCGCCGGCATCGTCGGTCGCAAACGGGCCACGCCCGCCGCGATGGGCGAAGAAGAAGGCGTCCGGCCCGATCCCCCGCGCCACCATCGCGGCTTCGCAGGCGCCGATCAGCGCGCTGTCTTCCTCCAGCCCGCGCGGCTCCAAGCCAAGCCGCCAGCACCAGCGACGCGCCATCGCCTGCTGGTAGAGATCGGGAAAGCGGTTCAGCGCCGCGATCAGCGGCGGGGCTTCCGAAAGCAGGCGCAGCGCGACGGCAAGTTGCCCGCAGTTCCAGTGGATCGCCTCGGGCTGGCGGCCGAAGGCGTAGAGGCCCGAGTGATCGAAATAGGCGGCGGTGAACGCCGGATTCCACGTCGGCAGCCAGCGCCAGGGGCCATAGTCGAAGCTCTCCCCGGTCACGTTCATGTTGTCGGTGTTCAGCACGCCATGGACGAAGCCGGCCACCATGTAGCTCGCAGCCATGTCGGCCATGCGTTCGACCACCTGATGCAGCAGCCGTGCCGCCTTGTTGTCCGGCTCGGGCGCGTCGGGGGGAAGGGCGGGGCCGGGGAAGCTGGCCAGGCAGTAATCGACGAGCTGTTCCATTTCGGCGGACGCATCGAGCGCCCCGAGCCGCTGGAACGTGCCGATGCGGATATGGCTGTGGCTCAGCCGGACCAGCACCGCCGCGCGGGTGGGGGAGGGTTCGTCGCCGCGCCACAGCGATTCGCCGGTTTCGATCACGGAGAAGGTGCGGCTGGTATTGACGCCCAGCGCTTCGAGCATTTCGGTCGCCAGCACCTCGCGCATCGCGCCTTTCAGCGTGAGGCGGCCATCGCCTTGCCGGCTCCAGGGCGTCTGGCCCGAACCCTTGGTGCCAAGGTCCATCAGCCGGCCCCGCCGATCGCGCATCTGCGCGAACAGAAAGCCGCGCCCGTCCCCCAGTTCGGGGTTGTACACGCGGAACTGGTGGCCGTGGTAGCGCAGCGCCAGTGGCTGGGGGAGATTGCCGGGCAGCGGCGCGAAGCGGCCAAAATGCGCGATCCATGCCGCGTCGTCGAGATCGGCCAGGCCCACCGCCCGCGCCGCGCGATCGTTGCGGAAGCGCAGGGTGGTCGCGGGGAAGTCTGCCGGCGCCACCGGATCGCCGAGCCAGTCGGCCAGCGACAGGATATGGGGATCAGCGGTGTAGATCGCGTCTTGCGGGTTGGATTGCATCAAGCGATAGTGGTCTCTGGGCGGTCCGCAGGCAAGCGGGTCTGCTTGCGGATGCGGGATATTGGGCGCGGATACGGGATAATGGTGTTTGAGCCGGGCGGATGTTCGGCTTATGGCGCGGATCGCGTGGGGGCGTTGAACAAGGAACGGTTTTTCAGGCGATGGCGGATTTCGAGAATCGCAGCTGGTCCAGCCGCGACGGGCTGCGCCTGCATTTCCGGGATTTTCCTGGGCCGGACGACAAGCCGCCAGTGCTCTGCCTGCCGGGGCTGACCCGCAATGCGCGCGATTTCGAGGATGTGGCGGCGCGGCTTGCCGGGCAATGGCGGGTCATCTGTCCGGATATGCGCGGCCGGGGCGACAGCGATTACGCCAAGGACCCGATGACCTACAACCCGGCGCAGTATCTCGACGATGTCGAATTGCTGCTGGAACAGCACGGCATCGCCCGGTTCGTGGCGGTCGGCACGTCGCTGGGCGGCTTGCTGACGATGCTGCTGGCGGGCCGGGACAACAGCCGGATCGCCGGGTTCGTGATGAACGACGTCGGCCCGGAAGTGGAAGAGGCCGGGCTGGAGCGCATCCGCGAATACGTGGGGCAGGGCCGCAATTTCGAAACCTGGATGCACGCGGCGCGCGCGCTTCAGGAAAGCCAGGCCGATGTCTACCCCGATTACGGCGTGCCCGACTGGCTCCGCTATGCCAAGCGCGTGATGGCGCTGGGCAGCGGCGGACGGATCGCGTTCGACTATGACATGAAGATCGCCGAACCGTTCGACGCGCCGGCCGGCGCGACGCCGCAGGTGGATATGTGGCCGCTGTTCGATGCGCTGGCGGGGCGGCCCGGCCTGCTGCTGCGCGGCGCCCTGTCGGACATCCTTTCCGCCGGCACGGCGAACCGGATGGTCGCGCGCCACCCGGACATGGAGCTTGTGACGGTCGAGCGCGTCGGCCACGCACCCACGCTGGACGAACCCGAAGCGGTTGCGGCGATCGACCGGCTGCTCGCCCGGGTCTCATGAGCGACGGCGGCAGGCGGCGCCTGCACCTTCTGCACCTGCATTCGACGTTCGGTGCGGGCGGCAAGGAGCGCCGCAGCGTGGCGCTGATCAACCGCTTCGGCCCCGCCATCGATCACAGCATCGTTTCGGCCGAACCCGGCGCGATGGGTGCGATGGCGCATATTGCCAAGGGCATTTCCGCGCATTCCCCGTTCGGCTTCCCGCCGCTGGCCGGGCGGTTCGGCGTGCGCCGGTTGCAGACGCTGGCCCGCGCGATGCGGGGGTTCGACCTGATCCTGACCTACAATTGGGGCGCGATGGACGCGGTGATGGCCCACGCCCTGTTCGGCCCCACCATGGGGCTGGCGCCGCTGGTCCACCACGAAGACGGATTCAATGCCGACGAAGCGGAGAAGCTGAAGCCCGCGCGCAACTGGTATCGCCGCGTGGCGCTGGCCCGCGCGAGCGCGCTGGTGGTGCCGTCCCGCCAACTGGAAGGCGTGGCGCTGCAGGCGTGGCACCAGCCCCCCGCCAAGGTGCACCGCATTTCCAACGGGATCGATACCGCCGCCTATGATCGCAAGCCCAAGCGCGATGCGCTGCCGCGCGTGGTCAAGCGGCCTGGCGAAAAGTGGGTCGGCACGCTGGCAGGCCTGCGCCCGGTCAAGAACCTGCGCCGGCTGGTGCGCGCCTTTCGCGCCCTTCCGCCGGAATGGCAGCTGGTGATCGTGGGGGAAGGGCCGGACCGCGAGGCGATCGTGGCCGAGGCGATCGCGCTGGAGGTGGGGCATCGCGTCCACCTGCCAGGGCATGTGGCTGATCCGGCACAGGCGATCGGCCTGTTCGATATTTTCGCGCTCTCGTCCGACAGCGAGCAGTTTCCGCTGTCCGTGGTGGAGGCGATGGCGGCGGGCTTGCCGATCGCCAGCCCCGCCGTGGGCGACGTGCGCGACATCGTTTCGGACGAGAACCGCGCTTTCATCACGCCGGCGGGCGACGAAGCCGCGCTGGAAGCGACGCTGGCCGCCTTCGCCTGGGACGAGGCGCTGCGCCGCCGGATCGGGGCATCGAACCAGGTGCGGGCACGCGCGGAATTCGACGAGGCGGCGATGGTGGCGCGCTATGCCGCGCTCTATGGCGGGGTGCTCGGTGTTGCCCAGTTTCCCTGATGCGCATTCCCTCGTGTAGGGCGGGCGATGGCCATGATTACCAAGTGTTTCCCGCTTCACCGGACGTTCACCCACGGAATTCCAGAATCATTCCCGTTGAAAAGGCGGGTCTATCCGCTAAACACCCGGCACTTCCGTTAACTGTCCGCCGAAAGCGCAGCCTTGGCCCTTCGTCCTACCCGTCCGCAGTCCCGCTCCGATCAGCTTGCCGAACGCAAGGCCGCGCAAGGCGATGTGTTCCTGCGCGAAGTCGACGATGCGCTGCGCGAGGACCAGTTGTTCCATGCGCTGCGCCGCTATGGCAAGCCGGTGGGCGCGCTGGTGGTGGCGGGACTGGTCGGCCTGGCCGGCTGGCTGTGGTACGATTATCACAAGGCCACGGTCGCGGGCGAACAGGGCGAACGGATGACGATCGCGCTCGATCAGCTTGAAGCCGGCCGCGTGCAGACCAGCAGCGACAGCATGGCGCCGCTGGTGAAGGATGGCGGACCGGGCTATCGCGCTGCCGCGCAGCTGACGCAGGCCGGAATCGCCGCGCAGCAGAACAAGACCGACGATGCCGCGAAGCTGCTCGCCGCCGTCGCCGCGGACCAGAGCGCGCCGCAGGCTTACCGCGATCTCGCCACGATCCGCGAAGTGGCGATCACCATGGACAAGCTGCCGCCGGAAAAGGTGGTGGAACGGCTCAAGCCCCTGGCCGTGCCGGGCAATGCCTGGTTCGGCAGCGCGGGAGAACTGCTCGGCGTCGCCTACCTGAAGCAGGGCAAGAACGATCTGGCCGGGCCACTGTTCGCGGCGATGGCCAAGGACAAGGCCGTCCCGGCCTCGATCCGCGAACGCGCGCGCCAGTTGGCGGGCACGCTGGGCGTTGATACCATCGATGATCCGAAAGCTCTGATTGCGCAGGGCCAGGCACAGCAGGGGCCGGCCGACGCCGGCGCCCAGTAACACCAGTTTGACGGGGATGACGGGGATGATGCGCAATCCGGTGCAGGAACATGGCGGTATTGCCGCGCGCCGCCGGCTGGTTCGCCGTGCGGGCATGGCCGGGGTGATCGCCTTGGCGGTCGCGGTCAGCGGGTGCGCGGGCAAGCACAAGGTCAAGACGACGCCGACGGTGGGGCAGCGCGTGCCGATCCTGTCGCGGATCGAGGCGGGCACCAAGGTCGATACCGCGATTTCGGGGATGCAGGTGGTGCTGCCGCCGGCCGAAGTGAACACGGAATGGGCGCAGGGCGGCGGCACGGCCAGCAAGTCCTATGGCCATCTCGCGCTCGCGGCCGCGCCACAGCGCCTGTGGACTGCCAACATCGCCGGTTCCTCGGTCAAGCAGCGGCTGGCCGCCTCGCCGGTGATCGGCGATGGCAAGCTGTTCGTGATGGACACCGAAGGCGTGATCCGCGCCATGGACGCCAACACCGGCAAGGAACTGTGGCGGGCCAGTTTCAAGCTGCCCGAGAACGGCGGCTCCGTGTTCGGCGGTGGCGCTTCGTACAACGAAGGCCGCGTCTATGTGACGACGGGGTTGGGCGAAGTCGCCGCGCTTGATGCCAAGGACGGTGCGATCAAGTGGCGCGTCAAGCCGGCCGGGCCGCTGCGCGGGTCGCCGACGGTCAGCTTCGGCGCGGTCTACGTGATGACGCAGGACAACCAGATCGTCGCGCTCAATATCGAGGACGGCGCGCTGCTCTGGAACGAATCTGCCTCGGTCGCGCAGACCGGCGTGTTCGGTGTGGCCGCGCCTGCCGCCGGGCAGGGCACGATCGTCGCGGGCTACAGCTCGGGCGAACTGGTCGCCTACCGTTACGAGAACGGCCGCCAGCTCTGGTCCGACGCGCTGGCGCGCACCAGCATCGCCACCAGCGTTTCGACGCTGACCGACATCGACGCCGATCCGATCATCGAGCGCGGCCGCGTCTATGCGCTGGGGCAGGGCGGGCGCATGGCCGCCTACGAACTCGTCACCGGCCAGCGCGTGTGGGAACTTAACCTCGCGGGCATCTCCACCCCGGCCATCGCCGGCGAATGGATCTTCACGCTGACCGACGAAGCCAAACTGCTGTGCATCGCCAAGAGCACCGGCAAGGTGCGCTGGCTGACCCAGCTCCGCCGCTGGGGCAGCGAGAAGAAGAAGACCAACCCGATCTTCTGGACCGGCCCGGTGCTGGCGGGCGATCGCCTGTGGGTCGCCAATTCGCGCGGCGAAGTGTTCACGCTTTCGGTCACCGACGGAACGGCGAGCGAATGGGGCAAGGTTTCCGGCGCGGTATCGCTGCCGCCGGTCGTCGCCAACCAGACGCTCTATATCCTCGACAACAACGGCCGGATCACGGCGTTTCGCTGATCGGGCGTGAGGCCGGCGCCGGCCGGCCTTTACGCTTTGCTCATGCTTGAAAGCTAAACCTGCCGCGCATGAGCGCGCACGGTTCCGTGGCCGAAACACGGCCCCAAGCCCCCCCGATCCCGGCCGGCCGGCCGGATAGCGATGTGTCCGTCGGCGTCGGTCTGTCGGGACTCGCCGGTCTGGCGTTCTGGGTGCTGGTCTGCCGCAACTGGCCCGCCATCGCCGACATGTTCAGCCTGCCAGGCCCGCGCGAACCGATGGTGGGGCCGTCCGCCGCGCTTCTCGCGCTGCTTTTCTCGGGCACGCCGATGGTGCTCTATTCGCTGCTGGTCGACAAAGTCCACCGCCGCGCCTCCACCGGAATCGACTGGTCCAGCCCGCGTCCCTTGCGCGAGGTGATGGACATTGCGATCACCAAGCTCGCCGGGCTGTGGGCGACGTGGACGCTGATCGGCTTCGTCTATTGCCTGGGCCGCTGGTACTGGCGCGGGCAGTACCTGTTCGCGATGGACGTGCTGGAAACCGTCGCCCCGCTGCTGTTCCTGGCCTCCGTCCCCTATGTGCTGTGGCTCGATCGCGTGCTGGTGAACCCGCGCGACGGCGCCTGGCATTTCGGCGCGATGCTGATGGGGCGCGAGGCCTATGCGCGCGAGGAAGTCTATCACCACTTGCGCGCGTGGACGGTGAAGGGCTTCTTCTGCGCCTTCATGATCTCGATCCTGCCCGGCGGGTTCGCCGCCGTGGTGCAGGCGGACTGGTCGCTGGCGGCCCACGATCCGGTGCGGATCGCCGGCCTGACGATCGAGACGATGTTCATGGTCGACGTGCAGATCGCCATGGTCGGCTATCTGCTGACGATGAAGCCGCTGGACGCGCAGATCCGCACGGCGAACCCCTATCTCGGCGGCTGGCTCTCGGCGTTGATCTGCTATCCGCCGTTCATCCTGATGGGCGGTGGCGACGTGCTCGACTATCGCGCAAACGGGGCGGAGTGGGACTTCTGGCTGCAGGGCCATACCACGCTGCTGTGGATCTGGTGCGCGGCGCTGGTGCTGCTGACCGCGGCCTATGCCTGGGCAACCGTGGCGTTCGGCCTGCGCTTCTCCAACCTCACCTGGCGCGGCGTGCTCACCAACGGGCCTTACGCCGTCACCCGCCATCCCGCCTATGTGTCCAAGAACGCCTACTGGTGGCTGGCCTCGCTGCCGTTCCTGACGGTGAACCATTCGATGACCGACGCGGTGCGCAACACGGTCACGCTGGGGCTGGTCAGCGCGGTCTATTACTGGCGCGCCAAGACCGAGGAGAAGCACCTGCTCGCCTCGGACCCCAAGTACCGCGCCTATCACGCGTGGATGGATGAGCACGGCCTGCTGACCAGCGCGTTCAACCGCCTGCGCCGCCGTGTGATGCCGGCACGGGCGGAGCTTCAGCCGGCCGAATAAGCATCGCGCCGAAAAGTGGGTACCGGTTTTCGGCAAAAGCGATGCGACAACAAAATTCAACGGCTCAGACGGCGATACCTTCGTCGGTCTCGAAGATGCGGATGTCGCGGTCCGAAAGCCCGAGTTCGGAGCGTTCCTGCGCCCAGGCCGCCATGTGCGCGGTCTTGAAATGGGCGTCGAGCGCTGCGCGATCACGCCACTTCTCGCTGACGCGGATCACTTCGGGATCGGCCACGTCGCGCGAATAGGCATAGAGAATGCAGCCGTCCTCTTCCCGCGTGGCGGCGATCACCTTTGCCATCATTGGCAGCGCCTTGTCGAAGTTTGCCGCCGGAAGGCGGAAACTGCCCATGACCAGAATCATCGCGCTTGTTCTCCCGATTCAGAAGCTCTTGACGGCGTAGACCTTGGAAACGTCGCCGCCCCATTCGCCATGATAGAGATCGAGCAGCCGTTCGGCCGGAGTCTTGCCGGTGCTGACGATCTCGTCGAGCGGTTGCAGATAGCCCGTCTCGTTGTCGCCGGCGCCGTTGAGACGGTTGCGCGCCGAAAGCCCGGCGCGCGCGATACGCAGCACTTCGCCTGCGATGTCGCGCAGCGTGCCGCCGCCCGGGAGGGGCGCGTCAAGGCCCAGTTTCGGCACGCTGGAGCGCAGGCGCTCGCGTCCGTCCATGTCCCAGTCCTTCACCAGATCCCAGGCCGCGTCGAGCGCGGTCTGATCGTAGAGCAGGCCCACCCACAGCGCGGGCAGCGCGCAGATGCGGCTCCACGGGCCGCCATCGGCGCCGCGCATCTCCAGGAAGCTCTTGAGCCGCACTTCGGGGAAGGCGGTGGAAAGATGGTCGATCCAATCGGACTTCAGCGGCTTTTCGCCGGGCAGCGCGGGCAGCTTGCCATCCAGGAAATCGCGGAACGACTGGCCGGCGGCGTCGATATACTTGCCGTCGCGGAACACGAAATACATCGGCACGTCGAGCATGTAGTCGACATAGCGTTCGTAGCCGAAGCCATCCTCGAACACGAACGGCAGCATCCCCGTCCGCGCCGGGTCGGTATCCGACCAGATGTGGCTGCGGTACGAGAGGAAGCCGTTGGGCTTGCCTTCGAGGAACGGCGAATTGGCGAACAGCGCGGTCGCCAGCGGTTGCAGGGCCAGGCTGACGCGGAACTTCTGCACCATGTCCGCCTCGCTCGCGTAGTCGAGGTTGGTCTGGATGGTGCAGGTGCGCAGCATCATGTCGAGGCCCATCGAGCCGACGCGCGGCATGTGCCGCAGCATGATCGCGTAGCGGCCCTTGGGCATGATCGGCAGGTCTTCGCGGCGCTTGTCGGGCCACAGGCCAAGGCCGAGATAGCCGATGCCAAGCTTGTCGCCGATGGCCTTCACCTGCGCCAGGTGGCGGCCGGTTTCGGCGCAGGTTTCGTGCAGGTTCTCCAGCGGCGCGCCCGACAGTTCGAGCTGCCCTGCCGGCTCCAGGCTGACCGTGCCGTCGGCGCCGCCCATGGCGATCACATTACCGCCTTCGATGATGGGCTCCCAGCCGTATTCGGTCAGCGCCATCAGCAGGTCGCGGATGCCGCCCTGCTCCGCGTAGGAAGGGGCGTGATAATCCCGCGTGCTATAGACGAACTTCTCGTGCTCGGTGCCGATCCGCCAGTTTTCGCGTGGTTTTTCCCCGCGCTGCATGGGGGCCACGAGCTGCTCGCGGCTTTCGATGACGGGATCGTTGCTATTTGAAACTTGCCGCGTGCTCATGCGCGTTCCGTTAGTGCCTGCAAGGCCTTCTGGCCAGCGCGAAATCGGAAATACACTATCCCGGAAATGGAAGGATCAGCCGTTCCAGTCGCCGGATATTCCCATCCACAGCGCGGTGGCCGCGATGGCGGCGGTTTCCCCCCGCAGGATGCGCGGGCCAAGCGATATCAGCACGGCGGCGGGATGGGCGCGGATCAGCGCGCGCTCGGCATCGTCGAACCCGCCTTCGGGGCCGGTGAGCAGCCCGGCCGGGCCGGGATGCGCGGCAAAGGCGGCGGCGGCGGGCGCGCCGCCAGTCTCGTCGGCGAAGAACAGGGCGCGGCTCTCCGGCCAATCGCGCAACAGCGCCTCCAGCTTCGCCGGCTCTGCCAGCACTGGCAACGCGGTGCGCGCGCATTGCTCCGCCGCCTCGGTCACGATGGCGCGGGCGCGTTCGGGGTTGAGCTTGTCCGCCACGCAGCGCCGGGTAATCGCCGGGCGGATCGTGCCGACTCCCAGTTCGGTGGCCTTTTCGAGCACGAGGTCGAAGTTCGGCTTCTTGAGCAGCGCGGGGCACAGCCAGAAATCGGGCACCGCTTCGCGCACCCGCAGGCGCCGTTCGACCGTCAGCGTCACATCGCGCTTGCCCGCGCCGTTGACCGTGGCGAGCCATTCGCCGGTGCTATCGTCGCACAGGATCACCGCATCGCCCGGCGCCACGCGCATGACCTTGGCGAGATAGTGCGCCTGCGGCCCGTCCAGCGGCACGGTCATCCCTTCGGACAGGGGTGTTTCGACGAACAGGCGCGGCGCGCTGCGCGGGGGCCAGGCGGGGGTGGCGGGCATGCGGGTTCCTTATCGCCGCAAGCGCCTTTCGTCATCCCCGCTTTCCCGGGGAGGACGAGGTGCTATAGCGTCGCGATGACCTCCGCACAGATCGTTCCCGATACCGAACTGCGCGGCCTCGTGGCGCATCTGCCGCCGGGCTTGCGCGATTTTGCGTTGCTGGCGCGGTTCGACCGGCCGATCGGCTGGTGGCTGCTGTTCTGGCCCTGCGCCTGGGGCGTGCTGCTGGCGGGAGGAGCCATGCGCTGGCCGATCGTGCTGTGGCTGCTGCTCGGCTCGATCGCGATGCGCGGGGCGGGGTGCGTCTATAACGATATTGTGGACGCCGATCTCGACCGGCAGGTGGCGCGCACGGCGGCGCGGCCGGTGGCGAGCGGGCGCGTTTCGGCCAGGGCGGCGTGGGTCTGGTTGGTGGCGCTGTGCGGGGTAGGGCTGGTGGTCCTGCTGCAACTGAGCTGGCAGGCGCAGGCGGTGGCGCTGGGCAGCCTGGCGCTGGTGGCCGCCTATCCGTTCATGAAGCGCATCACCGGCTGGCCGCAGGCGTGGCTCGGGCTGGTCTTCACCTGGGGCGCGCCGGTCGGCTGGGTGGAAGTGGCCGGGTTCGACCGGCTGGGCGGGCTTACCCTGCTGTATGCGGGCTGCTGGGCGTGGTGCATGGGCTACGACACGATCTATGCCTGCCAGGACCGCGAGGACGATGCGCTGGTGGGCGTGGGATCGAGCGCGCTGTCGATGGGCCGGCACGTGAAGGCGGGCGTGGCCGCGCTCTATGCCATGGCGGTGGCGTGCTGGGGCGGGGCGGTGTGGCTGGTGCGGCCCGATCCGGTAGCCTTGCTGGCCCTGCTGCCGGTGGCGGCGCATCTCGCCTGGCAGGCCCTGACGCTGCGGCCCGACGACGGCGACAGCGCGCTCGCGCGGTTCCGCTCGAACCGCTTCGCCGGTCTGCTGATGGCGGCTGCCTGCCTCGTGGTGGGTGCGGCCGCTCAGCTATAGCTCACCACTTCGAATTCGATGCCGTCCCAGTCGAAGAAGTAGAAGCGGCGGCCGGGTTCGTAATCCGCATGGCTGAAGGGCACGAGTCCGGCCTCGCGCACGGTGCGTTCCGCCGCGTCCAGATCGTCCACCAGCAGGCCCACATGGTTGAGCGGCAGGCCCTTGGCGAAGCGCATGGGGCGGTCGTCGTCCGGCGTCCACAGCGCGAGATAGTCGGTATCGGCACTGCCGACGTGGATGGTCCACCCGCCCAGTTGCGAAGGGCCGCGCCAGCGTTCCTCCCACCCGCACAACCGAGACAGGAACGTTGCCATGCGTTCGGGATCGCTGACGGTGATGTTGACGTGTTCAAGGCGGGCGGGCTGCATCGTTCTGTGTCCTTTCGGGGATGATTGCGAATCGATGCTCGCGATGATGCAATCTAAAGCTGACTTGAGGTCAAGCTATGATTACGATGGCTGCATGAACCGCAACGACCTGATCCCGATCGGCGCGCTGGCGCGGCGTACCGGCCTCGCCGTGTCCGCCATCCGCTATTACGAGCAGCGCGGGCTGATCGAATCGGTGCGCAGCGCTGGCAACCAGCGGCGCTTCCTGCGCTCCGACATCCGGCGGCTGAGTTTCATCCTGATCGCGCAGAAGCTGGGGCTGGGCCTGGCCGAGATCGAGCGCGAACTGGCCGCGCTGCCGCAGGGGCGCACGCCCGATGCGCGGGACTGGGCGCGGATCAGCCGTTCGCTGCGGGGCGAGATCGACCGCCGCATCGCCACGCTGGAGCGCACGCGCGAGAAACTGGACGCCTGCATCGGCTGCGGCTGCCTCAGCCTGGCGCGTTGCCGGCTCTACAACCCGGAGGACCGTGCCGGGGAGGAAGGAAGCGGGCCGCGCTATGTGCTGGATGACGGCTGATTGGCGGGCCAAGGGCGGGGGCGAATTTCGCTGTGGAGGGATGGGCGTTGTTCGGGATCGCCAACGAGCGACCGAACCGCAGGAGGGGGGCGGACTGTCCCAATTCCTCCGCACCCGTTCGTCCTGAGCCTGTCGAAGGACGCGCGCGGTGCTGGCCTTGCGCGCTGAACCGCCCCAAGATCAACCGTATCGCGCGTCCTTCGACAGGCTCAGGACGAACGGGTGTGCGCTGGTTCAAAGTCCGCTACGGCGTCGCGTGCGGGATAGCCGTTCCGGCAGGAATGCGGGAGGGGGAACTGACATCACGATTGAGAGAAAACGACCTCATCTGTCTCGACATCATATTCATCAAAATCAACGATTAGCGCGCGGGTGAATGGGTGACTAGCTGCGACGAACCCGTCAGGATATATGGCACGGAGGAATGCCTCGGACTGATCCAGTGCGTCGCTCTGCAGCAAGAGCGCGGGCTCCTCGTCTACATTCCATCCGATTACGACAAGCAAATCACTACTCTGCACAAGTCCTACAATGGCGTTGAGTAGCGATCCCTCCAGGCTTTTCCTGGTGGTGCCCGAGCTTCGGAATTGGCCCAGAAACTGTTCATGCATGGCATGGGACAGTGCTGTCGCGCGGTAGCCCGCATTCGTCCAACTTGCGATTACCCGCGGCTCCCGCGCCCGGCGGAGTCTACGCCGGGCCAGAAGTTCTCGGTCCAGTTTGTCGGACGCCATCAACTCCATGGCTTACCGCACTGGGTAACGTCCGCAAGCGCGCCGTCTCCGGAAAGGTCGCTCCCAAGGAAAAATGCCGGATAGCTGCCCCTCCGGCTACGCCCCAAGTTGTCCCGCGGCTAGGCCGTCGCCAGCAATTCCTCGGCCGCGCCAAGGTCCACGCTGACCAGCCGCGAAACGCCCTTTTCGACCATGGTTACGCCGAACAGGCGGTGCATCCGGCTCATCGTCACCGCGTTGTGGGTGACGATGAGGTAGCGGGTGTCGGTTTCGCCGACCATCGCGTCGAGCATGTCGCAGAAGCGTTCGACGTTGGCGTCGTCGAGCGGGGCGTCCACTTCGTCGAGCACGCAGATCGGCGCGGGGTTGGTGAGGAACAGCGCGAAGATCAGCGCCACGGCGGTCAGCGCCTGTTCGCCGCCCGACAGCAGCGTCAGCGATTGCAGGCGCTTGCCCGGCGGCTGGGCGAAGATTTCGAGGCCGGCTTCCAGCGGATCGTCGCTGTCCACCAGCGCCAGATGCGCTTCGCCGCCGCCGAACAGGCGCGAAAACAGGCGGCGGAAGTGGCCGTCCACCGCCTCGAACGCGGCGCGCAGGCGCTCGCGTCCCTCGCGGTTGAGATTGCCGATCGATCCGCGCAGGCGGTGCACCGCCTCGGTCAGTTCGGCCTGTTCGGTGATGCTGGCGCCGTGGCGGTCCTCGGCCTCGGCCAGTTCGTCGGCGGCGAGCAGGTTGACCGGGCCGATGCGCTCGCGCTCGGCGATCAGCAGATCGTGCCGCGCGGTTTCCTCGGCCGCGTTGCCGATGTCGCCGGAGGCGAAGTCGAACCGTTCGGGCAGCAGTGGCGGCGGGCACTGGAAGCGTTCGCCGGAAAGGCTGGCCATTTCCTGCCGGCGCGCGTCGTCGCTTTCCGCGCGCGCCACCGCGCCAGCGCGGCGTTCGCGCGCGGCGGCGAGCGTTTCGTTGGCTGCGCCCAGTGCCGCGTCGGCGGTTTTTGCGGCGGCATCGGCGCCAGTCAGCGCGGCTTCGGCCAGCGCCAGTTCCTGGCCCAGCCGCGTGCGGATCGATTCGGCGTCCTCGATCTCGCGCAGCAGGGCGGCGGGGCGCGCGGCGCTGATCGCGCGTTCCTGTTCCAGCTCCTCGCGCCGGCCCGCCATGTCGGCGAGTCGCTTTGCCGCGTCGCTAGCGCGCGCCTGCCAATTGCGGATGTCCGCCCGGTGCGTGCCCAGCCGCTCGCGCCCCACGGCAAGGCCCTGCTCCAGCGCGGCGATGGCCGCCGAGGCCGTCTGCAACGCTGCCCGCGCGGCATCGTTGCGTGTCCGCGCCGCTTCGACGGCGGCACGCCCGGCGGCCGGATCGGGCAGGGCTGCGCGCTTTGCCTCGGCGCGGGCCAGCTCGGTTGCGGCATCGGCCTGGCGCTCGGCCAGTTCGGCCAGCGCGCGGTCGAGTTCGGCGCGGCGGGCTTCGGCGCGGGCGCGCGCGGCTTCGGCCTGGTCCAGCGCGCGCAGCGCCGCGCGCTCGGCGTCCGCGGCGCTGGTCATGGTGCGTTCGGCGGTACCAAGCCGGGCTTGCGTGTCGGCCAGCGCCGCGCGCGTCGCCTCGGCCGTCGCTTCCGCTTCGCTCACTGCGTCGCGCAACGCGGGCAGACGCGCGGCGAGGTCGATCAGCCGGTTTTCCGCTTCCAGCGTGGCCGCTTCGGCCGCGCCTTCGCCGCGCGCGACAAAGCCGTCCCAGCGGCGCAGGTAGCCAGTGCGCGTCACCAGCCATTCGCCGGGGGCAAGCGCCTGCCCCTCGTCGCGATCAACCACGCGCACCAGCCCGAAGCGCGCCGCCAGTTCCGGCGGGCACTGGGGCACATGATGCAGCAGCGAATAGGGGAGCGCGGCATCGACTTGCGCGCCGGTCCAGAAGCGCCCGTCGGTATCCGCCGGCGCCGGCCCCACCGGCGCGCCGGCATCGCGGCCGAGCACGGCGGCGACGGCGCGCTCGAAGCCCGGCGCCACGCGCAGCGCGGCCAGCGCGGCGATGCCGTGCCCGCCGGCGGCTTGGCGTTCGCGCGCGGCCTTGTCGCGGGCGAGGGCGTCGTGTTCGCGCTCCACCCCTGCGAGTTCCGCGCGCGCGGCGGCGAGCGCGCTGCCGGCGTGATCGCGTTCGGCGGTCAGGTTTTCGCGCAGCGCCAGCAGCTCGGCCCGCTCCGCCTGCGCAGCGGCGAGCGCGGCGGCTGCCTCGGCGCGCCGGGCCTCCGCCGCTACGATCTGCGCGCCGGGATCGCCTTCGCGCGCCAGTTGATCGACCTGCTGGCG
Organism: Novosphingobium sp. SCN 66-18; assembly: GCA_001725355.1. Classification (GTDB taxonomy): domain Bacteria; phylum Pseudomonadota; class Alphaproteobacteria; order Sphingomonadales; family Sphingomonadaceae; genus Novosphingobium. The sequence continues at coordinate 30,994 of MEGD01000016.1, read as the reverse complement.
CAGCCGCGCCGCTTCGGCGTCATGGCGTTCCCACAGTTGCCGCGCGGCCGCGACCGCCGCTTCTGCCACGCGCCAGTCGGCATCGATTCCGGCCTGTTCGGCCACGCGCTGCGCCAGCGTGACTTCGGCGGACCGCGCGGCGCGATCGGCATCGTCCCGCGCGGCGGCAAGGCGCGGCCGCTGGGCTTCGTCCGCCGCGAGCGTCGCTTCGGCGGCGGCAACGTCGTCTTCCAGCCTGCCTAGCGCTTCGGCCGCGTCCTCGGTCATGCGGTCGGCGTGGGTGCGATCGTCGTCCAGCCGCTGCAACTGCCGGTCAAGGTCGGCCAGCCGTTGCTCGGCGGCCTCCAGCTGGGTGGTGAGCGAGGCCATGCGCTGGCCGTGTGCCGATGCGTCCTGCCGGCGATCGAAAAGATCGTCGCGCGCTTCGGCCAGCGCGGCGGCGGCGGCATGTTGCGCCAACTGGGCCGCGCGCGCGGCGGCTTGCGCGTTGACGACCGCTTCCTCGCTGGCCTTCGCTTCCCGCCGCGCCGCGTCGGCCGCGTCGGCCGCATCGCGCCAGCGGGCAAAGACCATGCGCGCCTCGGCCACGCGGATGCGCTCGCTCACCGCTTTGTAGCGCTCGGCGGCGCGGGCCTGCCGGCGCAGCGTGGCGATCTGGCCTTCCAGCCCGGCGAGCAGGTCCACCAGCCGTTCGAGATTGGTTTCGGTGGCGCGCAGCTTCTGTTCGGCATCGCGCCGGCGGACGTGGAGGCCGGCGATTCCCGCCGCTTCCTCCAGCATCATGCGCCGTTCGGCCGGGCGCGCGGCGATCACCGCCGCGATGCGGCCCTGGCTGACCAGCGCCGGGCTGTGCGCGCCGGTGGCGGCATCGGCGAAGACCAGCGCCACGTCCTTGGCGCGCACGTCCTTGCCGTTGACGCGATAGGCGCTGCCCGCGCCGCGCTCGATCCGGCGCACCACTTCCAGTTCGCCGCCGAACGGTCCGGAAGGGGCGGTCGCGGCGGTCAAGGTCACTTCGGCGAAGGCGCGGGCCGGGCGCTGGGTGGTGCCGGCGAAGATCACGTCTTCCATGCCGCCACCGCGCATCGACCGGGCCGAGCTTTCGCCCATAACCCAGCGGATCGCTTCCAGCAGGTTCGATTTTCCGCAACCGTTGGGGCCGACAATACCCGTCAACCCCGGTTCGATCCGGAGTTCGGCGGGTTCAACAAAGCTCTTGAAGCCGGTCAGCTTCAAGCGCCTGAATTCCATCGGCCCCCCTTTCGCGCGCGTTCCCCTTTAGCGCGCGCCAGCTTTTTGTAGCAGCGGTTCCAGTTCCTGCCAGCTTGCAACTTCCAGATTCTTGCCATTCAGGATGAATGTGGGCGTGCCGGTCACGTTGAAGTCCTTGGTCGCCTTGTCGGTGCGATTGGCCAGCTCGGTGGCCTTGGCCGTATCGGACAGGCACTTGGCGCCCTGGTCGGCGGCGATGCCGCGCGCCGCGAAGAAGTCGGTCATGCCGCCCAGCTGAGCGATGCCGGCGAAGCGCTGGGCCGGCGGCTGTTCGGCCAGCGCCTTGAACCGGGCTTCGTCCTTCTGGAGATTGGTGAACATGTTGGGCTGCCAGTCCCAGAACTGTTCGCTGAGCGGGATCACCGCCTCGGGCGAGCCGCAGGTGGCCAGCAGCGCGGCCGGTACGTCCAGCGCGTTGAGCATGAACAGGCGCAGTTCATAGCTCACCCGGCCGCTGGCGACGTATTCGTCCTTCAGCTTGGGAAACCCTTCCTTGGAGAAGGCGGCGCAGTGCGAACAGCTGAGCGCGCCGAATTCGATCAGCTTGAGCGGCGCTTGCGGGTTGCCCATCAGGTAGCCGCCATCGGGCGTGGCGGAGATCATGTCGGTCCACGCCTTGCCGGCCGGCGGCGCGATCTTTGCGATGGGCGCGGCGGATTCGGCTCCGACGCCGACCTCGTCCTTCTTGCCGCACGCGGAAAGGCCCAGCGCGAGAGGCAGGGCAAGCAGGAGAAGACGGGCGCGGGTAGGTTTCATGAATGCTGTTCCCGGGATTGGAAGGGTCGCTGAAAGAAAGGGCTAGCCGATCCGCGCGCCGGATTGAAGCCGGATTGAAGCGCGCGGGGGGCGGATCAGTGCAGTCGGGCCTCGATCTGCGGCTTCAGGGCTTCCCAGGTATAGGTGCCCGAAAGCGGAACGCCGTTCAGCACGAAGCTGGGCGTGCCGTTCACGAAGTCCTTCTCCACCGCGTCCTGCGTGCCCTTGGCCAGCTTGTCGGCCAGGGCCTTGTTGGCAAGGCAGCGATCGGTGGCGGGACGGTCGAAGCCATGCACCGCCATGATCTCGTAGAAATGGAAATCGCTGGCGATGGCGCGGGTGCGACTGGCGAAATCGCCCGAGGTCCAGCGCTGCCGCTGGGCCGCGTTGGCGGAAACCATCGGGCCGATCCAGTCGGCCTGCCGGCCCAGGAAGGCGTTGTGCAGAGTGACGAATTTCGACGGCGGCCCGCAATGCGTCAGCAGGGCCACGGTCATGTCCACCGGATCGCGCACGAAGCTGCGGATCTCTACGGAACCCTTGCCGTTGCCGATGAAGCCGATCTGGAGCTGCGCGAGCGATTCATGATGGAATTCGGCGCAGTGCGGGCAGGTGTAGCTGATGTATTCCACCAGCTTCACCGGCGCGGCGGGGTTGCCCAGGATGTGGCTTTCGGTGGCCGTGCGGGTGACGACGGTGGTCGGCGCGCGCGTCGTGGCCGGCAGGCGGCCCGCCGCGGTCAGAGTCGCCATTCCGGCCAGGGCCAGCGCCAGCACGCCTAGGGTCCGCAAGATCGATCGCATCACTGTGTCTTTTCCCCGTCCTGATTGCCGTCCGAAGTGTTCCCGCCCAGATTGCGTGCCAGCGATTCCAGCACGGCCCGCAGTTCCGGATCGCCGATGTCGCGCAGCGATTCTCCCAGTTCCATGGGAATGGGCTTGAGCGAAGGCGGCGCGGCCCGCGCGCCATCATTCCCGCGCGGCGCCTGAACCTGGCCTTGCCGGATCTTCACCCGCGCCACCGCGCGATAGCCGAAGAACCTGTTCACCCGCTCGATGATCTCGGGAATCACATGCTGGATCAGCGGCGCGTGCGCGGGCGTGACGACAAGCTGGAGAATGCCATCGGCCTTTTCGCCCGGCGGGAAGCGGATCGATTCGGGCGCGCAGTGCCGGGCGTGGTGCGCTCCCACGATCTCGGGCCAGCGCGTGACCACCGAACTCTGCACGAAGCCGAAGCGGCGAAAGGCGGTGCGCCCGATCGCGGGCATCAGGTCGGCGATCTGCCGCGCTTCCCCGCCACGCGCGCGCTCGAACGGCTTTCCCGCTTTCTGGCCGGCCTTCTGGCCAGTCTTTTGCGGGGCGTTCCGGGGCTTTCCTGCTTCGCGTTCCATATTGGCTGCTGCCATGCCATAGCGGCGCGATGCAGACCAGTGGCGAGACGAATTCGGGTGCGGGTACGATCGCCGGCGATCTGCTCGCCTGGTACGATGTCCACGCGCGCCGTTTGCCGTGGCGGCGGCTGCCGGGGGAGCCAGCGCAGGACCCCTACCGCGTGTGGCTTTCGGAAGTGATGCTCCAGCAGACGACCGTGGCCGCCGTCGGCCCCTATTTCGCAAAGTTCACTTCCCGCTGGCCGGCGGTGACCGATCTGGCGGCGGCGGACGATGGCGATGTCATGGCTGCCTGGGCAGGGCTGGGATACTATGCCCGCGCCCGCAACCTCCTGGCCTGCGCGCGTGCCGTGGCGGCGATGGGCGGCGCGTTTCCCGATAGCGAGGAAGCCCTGCGCGCGCTGCCGGGGCTGGGCGCCTATACTGCCGCCGCCGTCGCCGCGATCGCCTTCGGGCGGCGCGCGGTGGTGGTCGATGCCAACGTCGAACGCGTGGTGGCGCGGCTGTTCGCCATCGCGGAGCCGCTGCCCGGCGGACGGCCGGCGATTCGTGCCGCCACCGATGCGATCACGCCCGAAGCGCGCGCGGGCGATTTCGCGCAGGCGATGATGGACCTTGGCGCCACCGTCTGCACCGTGAAGGCCCCGCGTTGCCTGTTGTGCCCGCTGCGTGCCGAATGCCGGGCCTATGCCGAGGGCGCGCCGGAGCGGTTGCCGGTCAAGGCGGCGAAGAAGGCGCGTCCCACGCGGCGCGGGCGCGCGTTCTGGATCGTGCGCGATGGCGCGGTCTGGCTGGTGCGCCGGCCGGGGAAGGGGATGCTGGGCGGGATGCGCGCCCTGCCGGACGATGGCTGGAGCGCGCGCGCCGATGGCCATGGCGAACCGCCGCTGGCCGCAGCTTGGCGCTCGGGCGGGCTGGTCCGGCACACCTTCAGCCATTTCGATCTCGAATTGCAATTGATGCTTTGCGATGCCGCAGGCGGTGCTAGTCTGGCGGAGGGAGAATGGTGGCCGCTCGCAGGGATCGGAGAGGCCGGCTTGCCCACGGTGTTCGCCAAGGCGGCGCAACTGGCGCTGGCCGAAGCGTAAGGATGAGCGAGAGGCGATAGACGACCCCATGCGAAGCGAAGTTCTGCCCCCGTTCCGGGGCCTTTCCCGACGCGAAATCATGCGTGGTGGCCTGTTCATCGGCCTCGGCGGCGCTCTGTTTCCCCGGTTCGCTTTCGCCAGCGCGGCGGCCGAGGCGCAATGGCCGGCGGTGACGGAGCTGCTCGATGGCTACGTGTCCGGCGGCAAGCTGCCCGGCATGATCGCGGCGCTCGGCTGGGGCAGCGCTCCGCCGGAAAGCATCGCGCGCGGCGTGGAGACGAAGGGCGAAGCCGCCCCCGTCACCCTGGACAGCCTGTTCCGCGTCTATTCGATGACCAAGCCGGTCACCGGCATGGCGGCGATGATCCTGATCGACGAAGGCAAGCTGCGGCTCGACCAGCCCTTGTCGGACATCCTGCCCAAGTTCGCGAAGATGCAGGTGCAGGTGACGCCGGACGGCTCGATCACCGATCTGCGGCCCGCCAAAACGCCGATCACGATCCGCCATCTGCTGACCCACACGGCGGGGCTGGGCTATTCGATCATCCAGAAGGGGCCGATCAAGGCCGCCTACGAACAGGCCGGCATCGTGCCCGGCCAGATCACGCGACTGCCCGTGCCGGGCATGCAGCAGCCTGCGGACATGCCCCGCAACCTGGCCGAATTCGCGGACCGGCTGGCAGACCTGCCGCTCGTCTATGAACCGGGCACGATGTGGAGCTATTCGGTCGCGCTCGACCTGCTGGGCCGCGTGATCGAGGTGGCATCGGGCCAGCCGTTCGATCGCTTCCTGCACGATCGCATCTTCGGCCCCGCCGGCATGGACAGTTCATGGTTCCAGGTGCCGAAGAGTGAAGTCGGCCGGCTGACGTCGAACTACGGGGTGCTCGGCGGTTTCGTGGTGCCGCTCGATCCGGCGCAGTCCTCGATCTATCTCGATCCCCCGGCGTTCCCGTTCGGTGGCGCCGGGTTGGTGAGTTCGCCGCGCGATTACGACCGTTTCCTCACCATGCTGCTCGGCTATGGCGTGATCGACGGGCGGCGCGTGATGAGCGAGGCGGCGGTGCGGCTGGGCACGAGCAACCTGCTTCCGCCCGGCACCATTACCGACGGGACGATGATCGCGGGGGCGGGCTTCGGTGCGGGCGGGCGCGTGGGCATTGGCGTGGATGCGGGGACGTATGGCTGGGCCGGGGCCGCCGGGACGATCGCCTTCATCAACCATCGCGTCGGCAACCGCGCGGGCCTCTATACGCAATACATGCCCTCCGAAGCCTATCCGGTGCAGAGGGATTTCCCCAAGGCTGTGATCGCAGACCTGTTTCGTGGAAAGAAAGCCGCATGAACGGAACCACCATCGCCTTTGCCGGCAGCGCGCTCGACCGGGCGGACCATGTTCGCTCCGATCCGGAAAAGCTCGCCGGCCTGATGAACTGGCGCGCGCGCCTGCTGCGGCTGGACGGGCTGGACCCGGTGATTTCGCGCGACGGCGGGCTGGACTGGGGCACGCTGGCCGATGCCGACCCGCAGGCCGAACTGGTGTTCCTGGGCCTGACCGAGGACGGGCGCGGCTGCTTCGCCGAAGTCGCGCCGCGGCTGGTGGGCAGCGTCGCGCCGCCCAATCCGCGCCTGTGGCAGGCGATGACGATGCTGGGCTCGCAGGACCTTGCGATCTATGGCGGGGCGCGCAGCCTGGTGGACTGGCACGCTCGGCATCGCTTCTGCGCGCGCTGCGGCCAGGCCACCGCACTGGCCAAGGGCGGCTGGCAGCGTTCCTGCACGAACGCGGCGTGCAAGGCGGAACATTTCCCACGCGTGGACCCGGTCACGATCATGCTGGTGGAGCATCAGGGCAACCTGCTGCTGGGCCGCCAGCCGCGCTTTCCGCCGCGCCGCTTTTCGGCGCTGGCCGGGTTCGTGGAGCCGGGCGAATCGATCGAGGGCGCGGTCGCGCGCGAAGTGCAGGAGGAGGCGGGCGTGGTCGTGCGCGATGTGACCTATGTGGCCAGCCAGCCCTGGCCGTTCCCGTCGTCGCTGATGATCGGCTGCCACAGCCTGACCGACGATCCCACGCTCACTGTCGACACCACCGAACTCGAAGAGGCGCGCTGGTTCACCTGTGCCGAAGTGCGGGCGGCGCTGGACGGGGACGAGGCCGCACCGTTCATAGCGCCCCCGCCGCACGCGGTGGCGCGGCACCTTCTGGAATGGTGGATCGCCCGATGACCGCGCCCGCCGCGCCAAAGCCGGTGACGATCGACATCTGGTCCGACGTGATGTGCCCGTGGTGCGTGATCGGCTACCACCAGTTGCAGAAGGGGCTGGCCATGCTGGGCGATGAAGTGGCGGCGACGATCCGCTTCCATCCCTTCGAACTGAACCCCGACATGCCGCCCGAAGGCGAGGAGCAGAGCGCGCACATCATGCGCAAGTACGGGCGCAGCAAGGAGCAGGCGGCGGAAGGCCGCTCGCAATTGCTGGCCATTGCCGAGCGGGCCGGCGCCAGCCTGTCCTGGTCGGGCGAGGGCACGCCGCCGCCCGCGATGATGTGGAACACCCGCGCCGCGCACACGCTGCTGGTCCATGCGCTGCGTGATTACGATGCGGAAACCGAAGTGCGGCTGAAACTCGCGCTGTTCGACGCGCATTTCCAGCACCGCCGCAACGTTTCGGACCATGCCGTCCTGCTCGATGTGGCGGAAAGCGTGGGGCTGGACCGCGCCCGCGCGCAAGCCGCGCTCGACGATCCGGAACTGGCCGCGATCGTCGTGGCGGGCGAGCAGCAGGCGTGGGACTGGAACATCTCGGGCGTGCCGGCGATGGTCGTCAACGGCAAGTACCTGATCCCCGGCGCGCAGGAACCGGACGTCTATGCCAACGCCCTGCGCCGCGTGATCGCGCGGGAAGCGGCGGCGGGGGCGGGAGCAAATGCCTGAAGGAACTTCCGCTATCGGGTAGCCGCGAAAACCGGCTGACCGGCGGGAATGGCGCGGGAAGCTGGCTGTCCGGTTTGACGAATAGCAGGCTCAAACTATTCGTGGCGATAAAACCCATGCAAGAGGGCCTGCGCCTCCTCTCGCTCGCCTTCAGAGAGGTATTTCGAGCGGATAGCGATGGAGAGACATCGCAGTGCTGCCTCTGGGTTTTTGCGAACGCCGGAGCCAGCGAGATAACATTTGGCCATTTCGAAGTGAGCGCTTCCATCACCGGCGGCTGCAGCCCGCTGATACCATCGAAACATCAAGCTGATCTTGCCCTGCTCACGATACAAGATAGCGATATTAGTCGCTGAAGCGTGGCTCCCAAGTCGCCACGCTCTACGGTATATCTTCATGGCCAGCGATTTGTCATCGGGCACACCCTCACCGACATCGTACATATAGCCGAGCGCATGAATGCACAGAAAATCGCCTAACGCTGCACCCCGTTCATAGCAACGTCGGGCATGGTCGAAGTCGCCGTTCTCTGCGGCGGTATTAGCAATTTGGAGAAGGGCGTCGGTGGCGGGCACTAGCAGCGTATAGAACAGACGAGCGCGATGAGGAACGTCCGCAACCGCGTCATCTGGAACGGCGTGATTGACTCGAATGCCGAACAAGGCGGACTGATGCTCGATCCCCGCACCCGTTCGTCCGGAGCTTGTCGAGGGACGCGTGATACGGTTGATCTTGGGATAGTTCAGCGCGCAAGGCCAGCACCGCGCGCGCCCTTCGACGGGCGCAGGACGAACGGGGTTCCTTATGCTCCAAGCCAGTAACGGGTCCCGACCCTACCCCTGCGGCTGCGCGATCCACTTGCCGCTGTTCTGGTATTCGGGCCGGATGGCGTTGGCGCCGGGCAGGTTCGATCCCGCAGGATGCGAACCGGCGGGAGGCGCGCCGGGCAGCCGGTCGCCCGCGCGGAACACCGCATCGCCGCCGCGCTGCTCGATCGCGGGGGCATAGGCGGGCGCGGTGGCGTGGGGCAGCGGCACTTGCCCGAACGCGGCGGCGGTGGTGGCCGGCACCGGCGCGGCCTGCTGTTGCAGCGCGGCCAGGCGGCCATCCTCGTAGGCGCGGGCCAGCGCGACCGGATCGGCGATGTCGGTGGGCGCGGGCGTCCACGTGCGCGGATGCGGCGCGGCGATCGGCTCGCCCCCGGCATAGACCGCGTTGAACGCCGCCGGGCGGCCCGCGCCGCCGCTCCAGCGATAGAACCGGTGCGCGCCGATCGTGCCGATGAAAGCCAGGCTGTCGGCCCAGTAGGGGTGGATCGCGCTGGTGTGGTAATGCGTGGCAAGGCCCACCGGGGCATAGACGTAGCCGGCCAGCGCATCGCGGGCCACGCGCCGCGCGCGCTCCCAGAACGCCAGCATCGGCCGGCGCGCCAGCGATCCGTCGCAGGCGAAGCTGAACTGGCAGCCGGGCCGCTCCGATCCCTGATAGACCACCCCGCACACGGTATTGGGGAAGGCGGGGTGCGCCACGCGGTTCAGCACCACTTGCGCCACCGCGCGCTGGCCGCTGTCGGGTTCCGATGCGGCTTCGTAATAGATCGCCGCCGTCAGGCATTGCAGCGCGCGCCACTGATCCTCGCCGCTGCCGCGCGCGAAGATCGGCCGCGCGGCGGGGCCGGCGGGCTGGGCGGAGGAAGCGACTTCCTCGTCATCGCGGTGCGCGGCCCAGGCCTGTTCGGCGGCATTGGGCGCGATCAGCCCGGTGTCGTCGGGGGAAACGTAGTAGAACGCCGATCCGGGAAAGCTTTCGCCCGCCTGCTCGAACGGCTGCAACGCACCCGCTTCGGCCTGCGCGGCGGCGCGATCTATCCCGCCGGGGCTGCCCCAGCCGATGGGGCCGAGCACCAGTGCGAACAGGCCGATCGTGGCCACGCCGGCCAGCCGCTGGCGCAGCGCCGACGGGTTTCGCAGCCGGCGCCGCACCGACACCATGTCGCGCCGGCGGATGCGTGCGGCGAAATCGCGTGGGCGCGGCATCGGCAAGGCGCAGGCGGCGGTCGCTTCAGCGGCTTCGGTGCGTGCCAAGGGAACCGGCGTCACGCCATCGAGCACTGCCGAAGCCGCCCGCACCGCATCGCGCGCCGGCGAGGGCATGGCCTCGGGCGGAAGGGCGAACGGACGGTAGGCGATCTCCAGCGGCATCGGGTCTTGGACGCGTTCCTTGTGCTCTCGTGCGCTAGCGCGCGCGGACAAGTCCCGCACGCGCGGCGTTCGTGCCGTCCCAAGGCGGCACAGACCCGCGTCATAGGGTGAATCGGTTAAGACTCTTGCCCGTGCCCGTGTTCGGGGCTACGCGCCGCAGCGACGCCACCGGTGCCCTAATGGGCCCAGAGGGAATCCGTTGAAGGACCAGTCGGTCCCCGAACCGGAGCTGCCCCCGCAACTGTATCCGGCGAGCGCCCTGTCCACGATGCCACTGGCCGCACGGCCGGGAAGGCGGGCGGGGGGCGATGACCCGGAGAGCCAGGAGACCTGCCGGTGTGTGGTCGTTCCGCGGCCGGGCGGGGTGTACCGGGCGCACGCGTCGTGAGTTCCGCCCGTTGGCCCGGCGGTCCTCCCGCCATGAACGGCAGTTCGTTCATGGGCTGGGAGTTTGAAGAATGCCGGGCAAGTATCTGTTTTTCCTTACCGCATCCCTGTTGGCCGCCACGCCGGCGCTGGCGCAGGACGAGATGGCGCAACCGGCGCCCGCCGCCGTCTCCGCCGATGCGCAGATCACCGTGCTCGCCACGGGCAGCAAGCTGCGGCTCGACCAGACCGGGCAGGCCGTCACCGTCATCACCGCCGACCAGATCGCGCAGGTGCAGGGCCCGGACCTGACGCGCGTGCTGGAGCGCGTGCCGGGCCTCACCTTCTCGCGCAACGGCGGCCTTGGTGGCTTCACCGGTGTGCGCCTGCGCGGCTCCGAAGCCGAACAGGTGCTGGTACTGATCGATGGCGTGCGGGTGGAAGACGTGTCCTCGCCATCGGGCGGCTACGATTTCGGCAACCTGCTCAGTGGCGGGATCGACCGCATCGACGTGTTGCGCGGCTCGAACTCCGTGGTCTGGGGCAGCGCCGCGATCGGCGGCGTCATCGCGGTGACGACGAAGGAAGTGAACGGCGCGGAGGCCAGCGTCGAATACGGCGCGAAGGAAACCGTCTCCACCGATGCCGTGGCCGGCGTGGCCAATGATCGCTATGCCTTCTCGCTCAACGGCGGCTACGCGCGCACCGATGGCGTTTCCGCCGCCGCCGTCGGCACCGAGCCGGACGGTTACCGCCAATGGCGCATCGGCGGGCGCGGGCGCGTGAACCTGACCCCCGATCTCTCGCTCAACGCCGTCGCGCGCTATGCCGACAGCCGGCTCGATATCGATGGCTATCCAGCGCCGACTTACGCCGTGTTCGGCGACACGCCAGAATACCAGAAGACCCGCCAGTTCTCCGGCCGCGCCGGGTTCCACTACGCCGGCCGCGCCCTCACGCTCGACGGTGGTTACGCGCTCGCTGACACGCGCCGCAACTACTACGATCCGACCTTCGGCGCCGATCCGCAGTACGGCTACAAGGGCCGCAGCCAGCGCGTCGACCTCACCGGTCGCATCGCGCTGCCCGCGCATTTCGCGCTCGATTTCGGCGGGGACAGCGAATGGACGCGCTTCTCCTCCAGCTTCGACGCGCAGCACAGCGCGCGGCTTTCCAGCGGCCATGCGCTGCTCGGCTGGTACACCGACGCGGCCAGCCTCGCCGCCGGGGTGCGCGTGGACGATCACAGCCGCTTCGGCACGCAGGCGACGTTCGGCGCCAACGGCAGCGTCCGCTTGGCACAGGGCCTGCGCCTGCGCGCCAGCTATGGCGAAGGGTTCAAGGCGCCCACGCTTTACCAGCTCTATTCGGACTACGGGAACGAGGGGCTCAGCCCCGAACGCAGCCGCAGCTACGATGCCGGGGTCGAATATACCACGGCCGATGGCGTGTTCCATGCCTCGGCCACGTGGTTCCGGCGCGATACGCGCAACCTCATCGCCTATGTCTCGTGCTTCTCGGTTCCCAGCCCGTTTTGCGCGGGCGGGCGCTTCGGCTTCTACGATAACGTGGGCAAGACCCGCGCCGAAGGCGTGGAACTGGAACTGCGCGCCGATGTCAGCCCCACGTTCCGCGCGCAGGCGGTCTATACTTATGACCGTGCCCGCAACCTGACCGTGGCGGACGCGAACTATGGCAAGGCGCTCGCCCGCCGCCCGCGCAACGCGCTGACGCTTTCGGCCGACTGGACCTCGCCGCTCGCCGGCATGACCTTGGGCGCGGACGTTCGCCTCGTCAGCGACAGCTTCGACGATGCGGGTAACGGCACCCGGCTCGATGGCTACGAACTGACCACGCTGCGCGCCAGCTTGCCGTTCGGGGATTTCTTCGAACTGTTCGGCCGTGTCGAAAACCTGTTCGATGAGAAGTACCAGACCTCGGCCGGATACGGCACCTGGGGCCGATCCGCCTTCATCGGCGCGCGGGTGCGGTATTAAGGCGCGAAACGTCTTGTCTTTCCTCACCCCGCTGGCCTTGTGGCGGCGGGGCGGGGGACTGGCTTTGCTGGCGTGCCTTTCCGCCTGCGCGCCCGCCGCGCCTTCGCCGTTGGTATCCCGCGCGCATCCCGCAATCGTCTCGCTCAACCCGTGCAGCGATGCGATCCTGGCCGAAGTGGCCGATCCGGGGCAGGTGCTGGCGCTGTCGCACTACAGCCGCGATCCCCGGTCGAGTTCGATGGACGTGGCGCTGGCCCGGCGCTTCCCCGCCACGCGCGGCACGGTGGAGGAAGTGCTGGCGCTCCATCCCGATCTGGTGCTGGGCGACACGTTCCTCGGCCCGGCCGCGCGCGCGGCCTACGATCGCCTTGGCATTCCCGTTGCCCAGCTTCCCATCGCGATGAACGTGGCCGACAGCCGCGCGCAGGTCCGCCGCATCGCCGCGCTGGCGGGGCATCCGGAGCGCGGCGAGCGGCTTGTCGCGCGGATCGACGCCGCGCTTGCCGCTGCTGCGCCGCCGCCGGGCGCCGCGCCGGTGCCCACGGTCGTGTGGCAATCGGGCGGGATCGTGCCGGGCGAAGGCACGCTGATCGCCGACCTGCTCCGGCGCACCGGCTTTGCCAGTTTCAGCGCCGCGCGGGGGATGCGGCAGGCGGACGTGTTGCCGCTCGAACGGATGCTCGCCGATCCGCCGCGCCTGATCTTGGTCGCGTCCGATGCGCATGGCGATGGCGATCGCCTGCTGCAGCATCCGGCGCTCGCCGCGCTTGCCGGCACCCGGCGCGAAACGCTGGCGCCCGGTCTGCTCTACTGCGGCGGTCCCACGATCGTCCGCGCGGCGGCGCGGCTCCGGCAGGTGCGGGCTTCGTTATGACCTTGCGCCTCATCCCTGCCCTGCTTGCCGCACTGGCGCTGGCCGTGCCGCTCTCGCTGCTGGCGGGGCAGGTGTGGATCGATCCCCTGGCGCCGGCCGCGCGGAACGCGTTGCCGATCCTGATCGAGCTGCGCCTGCCGCGCGCGGTGCTGGCGCTGCTCGTCGGCGGCGGGCTGGGCGCGGCGGGCGCGGCGATGCAGGGCTACTTGCGCAATCCGCTGGCCGATCCGGGGCTGTTCGGCATCGCGCCGATGGCAGCGCTGGGGGCAGTGCTTTCGTTCTGGACCGGCTATGCCGCGCAAGGCTGGCTGCTGCCGCTGTTCGCGCTGGCGGGCGGGGCGCTGGGCATGGCGCTGCTGGCGCTGATCGCGGGTCGGACTGGCGGGGTGGCGCTGTTCACGCTCGCGGGAATGATGATCGCCAGCCTGGCCGGCGCGCTCACCAGCCTGGCCATCAGCCTGTCTCCCAATCCCTTCGCGCTCAGCGAGATCGTCACCTGGCTGATGGGCGCGCTGGCCGATCGCGGCTGGCCTGATGTGCTGGTCGCGCTCCCGCCCACGCTCGCCGGCCTGCTGGTGCTGTGGCGCGCCGGCCCCGCGCTCGATGCGCTGACGCTGGGCGAAAGCGCGGCGCGCTCGCTCGGCGTCGATCCGGCGCGGTTGCTGTGGTTGATGGTCGCGGGCGTCGGCCTCGTGGTTGGAGCGGGGGTGGCGGTCGCCGGGATCATCGGGTTCGTCGGCCTCGTCGTGCCGCATCTCGTCCGGCCCTTCACCGATCGCCGGCCGTCGGCGCTGCTCCTGCCCAGCGCGCTGGCCGGGGCGTTGCTGCTGCTCGTGGCCGATTGCCTGTGCCGCATCCTGCCGCTGGCGGGGGGCGAACTGCGGCTCGGCATCGCTCTCAGCCTGATTGGCGCGCCGTTCTTTCTGCGCCTGCTGCTGGCGATGCGGCGGGAGATCGCGTGATGCTCGCCACCAAGCAGGTCACCGTTGCCGTCCGGCTGGAGGCGATCACCACCACGCTGCGCCCCGGCGAGGTCACCGCGATCTGCGGCCCCAACGGCGCGGGCAAGTCCACGCTGCTCGCCTGCCTTGCCGGACTGCACGCGCCGACGGAAGGCGTCGTGTTGCTCGATGGCCATCCCGTCGCCACGCTGCCCCCGCTCGCCCGCGCGCGCGCCATTGGCTTTCTGCCGCAGGACGGCGCGGTCGCCTGGGATGTCACCGTGGAAACGCTCGTCCGCCTCGGCCGCCTGCCGCACCGCGCCGGACCCAAGGCGGACGCGGCCGCCGTGCGCGCCGCCATGGCCGCGCTCGATCTGGAGGGCTTCGCCGCGCGGCCTGTTTCCGCCCTGTCCGGCGGCGAGCGCGCCCGTGCCCTGCTGGCGCGCGTGCTGGCGGGCGAGCCACGCTGGATTCTCGCCGACGAACCGCTCGCCAGCCTCGATCTCGCGCATCAGCTGGCGCTGCTGGCCCGCTTCCGCGTGCTGGCGGGGAGCGGAGCGGGGGTAGTCCTCGTGCTCCACGATCTCGCGCAGGCGATGAACCATGCCGATCGCGTCCTGATCCTCGATGAGGGACGCCTCGTGGCTGATGGGCCGCCCGAAACGACGCTTACCCCCTCGATGATCGGGGAAGTGTGGGGCCTTGATGGCCACTGGCTGGGCGAGTCGGGCGCAAGGGCGCTGGCTTTCTCTCCGGCAGGAAGCGCGCTTACTGGCCACCGCTGAACGGCGGCGGCGCGAAGATTTCCAGAATCGCGGTGCCAGCCGGGGCGACCTTGTCGGGCATGGGTTGCGTCGTGATCCCGGCACCGGCCAGCGCGTTCGGCAGAGCTTCATCGTGCGCGTCCTCGGGCATGGCGATGCGTACGTGGGCAACGCCCCAGCGCTGCAAGGCCCAGATCGCGACACCGGCCGGAATCGCGTCGGCGGGGGCTCCCTCGGTGGTCAGCGCGATACGCAGCTCCGGTGTGGCGGGCGGGATCACGCGCACGCTCCAGCCTTCGGCGGCATCGGTGGCGATGCGTTCGGCCCGGAGATAATCGGTCAGCTTCCAGCCGGGCGCGGCAACCGGCTGAATGTTCACCGCGCGTTCGGTGCGGTTGATCCACAGCGCGGTGGTGGGCAGGCCGATGCTGGCGCGGATGCGGGCATAGGGCGGCACGTCGGCGGCGATCCCGGCGGCGGTGCGTTCCATCGCGGCGTCGATCATGGCGCGGGTTTGCGCGGGCAGGTCGGCGGCCAGCACCTGCTGGAGATTGACCGAGACCGCAGGCCCGACTTTGGGGGCAAGGAGATCGTGGACGCGCTGTTCGCCATTCGCCGCATATTGCGGGGCGATGACGACCGCATTTATCGAGGGATCGCCGAACAGGGGCCAGTGCACGTCCATCTGGGCGATGCTGGCGCCCCGCTGGCCGGAAACCTGCTCGATCGCACTTCTCGCGGATGAACGCAGCGTGCCCTCGCGCTTCACCTGCACCAGCGTCATGGCCAGCGGCGTCGCCAGCGCGAGGAACGCGGCGATCCCGGCGACGGTATGCGCGGTGGTCCACTGCACGTTCTGCAATGGCCGCGCCGCGCCGGACAGCCGGGCGACCAGCGCGAAGGCAAAGGCGATGGCCGAAAGGTTGGTCAGGAATAGCAGCAGCGCGCCCAGCGCGAAGGTGGGTTGCAGCGTGGCAATGCCATAGCCGACGGTGGTCAACGGTGGCATCAACGCGGTGGCGATGGCCACGCCGATCGCGGTTCCGCCCTTGCCCATCACCGTGGCGTACCCGCCGGCGATGCCCGAAAGCAGCGCGACGGCAAGGTCGAGCAGGGTGGGTTGCGTGCGGGCGAGGAGTTCGGGCGTGGCGTTGCGGATCGGGCTGATCCAGGTGATCAGCATCCCGGCGGCAATGCCGATCGCCGCGCCCACCAGCACCACGCGCGCGGCATCGCGGATGCGCTGCCCGTCGATGGAGGCGAAGCCGAAGCCCAGCGCGGCTATCGGGCTCATCAGCGGAGAGACCAGCATCGCGCCGATCACCACGGCGGTCGAGGATTGCAGCAGGCCCAGCGCCGCGATCCCGGCGGCCAGACCGCACATCAGCATGTAACCGCGCGTCAGCGCGCCATCGTCCTGCACCTGATGCCGCAGTTCACGCGCGTCATCGGGCGAGAGTTCCGGAAGCAGGATGAGCCGGGCAAACCAGATTCGCCAGCGCAGCAGGCGATGCCGGACCGGAGCGAAGCGGGATGACAACGACGCGGGATCGGGAAAGCGGAATGCCATGGGGGGAGGATAGCGGCCTTGCCCCCGGCCGCCAAATCCGCAGGGCTTCGTGCCGCCGACGATTTCGTCCGGACCGGATGCGAAAAAGGGCATGGAACCGGTCCATGCCCTTTTGTTCGTTTGCGTATCGGCGGGCGTTCAGGCCGGAAGCGTCAGCGCCTCGTAGCGTTCGAGATGCCAGTCGGCGGGGCCGAACTGGCTTTCGATCATGGTCAGGCGCTTGAAGTAATGGCCGGCGGCCAGTTCCACGGTGATGCCGATGCCGCCGTGCGTCTGCACCGCGTTCTGGCCGATGAAGCGCAGCGACTTCGAGACTTTCGCCTTGGCCAGGCTGACCGCCGCCTTGCGCTGTTCGGCCGGCAGATCGAGCTTGAGCGTGCCCATCAGCGTCATCGAGGCGACCTGCTCGGCCTCGATCATCATGTCGGCCAGGCGGAACTGCAGCGCCTGGAACCGGCCGATCGGCTGGCCGAACTGCTTGCGTTCCTTGGTGTAGGCCAGCGTCAGTTCGTGAAGCTGGCGTCCGGCGCCCTGGCCTTCGGCGCAGACGGCCATCGTGGCTTCGTCCACCACCTGTTCGATCAGGTCCATGCCACCCGGCAGCAGCGCCTCGCCGGGCACGGCGACGTTCTCGAAATAGACTTCCGAGGCCTGGAACCCGTCGACCGTCGGGTAATCGCGGCGGGTCACGCCGGCGCTCTTGGCGTCGACAACGAACAGCTCGACGCCGCCGCGCTCGTTGCCCGATCCGCCGGTGCGGGCGGTGACCAGCAGGTGCGTGGCCCACGGCGCGGCATAGACCACCGCCTTGTGGCCGTTCAGCACATAGCCGGCGCCGTCCTTGCGCGCGGTGGTTTCGATCCGTGCCAGGTCATAGCGGCCCTTCGGCTCGGCATAGGCGAAGGCGAAAATCACGTCGCCGCCGATGATGCCGGGGATCAGCGCATCGGCCATCGCGCCGCCCGCCGCCTTCAGCGCGCCGCCGCCGATCACCGCGGTCTGGAGATAGGGTTCGATCGCGATGACCTTGCCCAGTTCCTCCATCACGATCAGGTTTTCCAGCGGCCCGCCGCCCAGACCGCCCTGTTCTTCGGAAAAGGGCGCGGACAGGATGCCCAGCTCGGTCGCCAGCGCGCGCCAGATGCCGGGATCGCGGCCTTCGGGGCGCTCCAGCATCTTCTTGCGGGTCTCGAAGTCATAGGTGTCCGCCAGGAAGCGCGAAAGCGTGTCGCGCAGCATGTCCTGCGTTTCGGTGAAGCTCAGGTCCATTCGTATCTATCCTCTCGGTCGGCCCGCCGGATGGCCAGCCTGTTGGCTGGCTCAGAGGCCGAGAACCATCTTGGCGATGATGTTGCGCTGGATTTCGTTGGACCCGCCATAGATGGTGGTCTTGCGCATGTTGAAATAGCTCGGCGCGGTGTGGTGCGCCCAGTCCGGCCCGATCGGGTGCTCGTTGTCCCCTTCGCCGAAGCCGCGGAAATAGGGCGCGCCATAGTGCCCGGCCGCTTCCAGCGCGAGTTCGGTGATGCGTTGCTGGATTTCCGAACCCTTGATCTTCAGCACGCTCGATTCCGGCCCCGGCCCGCGCCCGGCGGCCTCGCCGGCCAGCGTGCGCAGTTCGGTGAATTCCAGCGCGGTCAGGTCCATTTCCAGTTCGGCCACCTTGCGGCGGAAGAACGGATTGGCCAGCAGCGGACGGTCGCCGTCCATTTCCGAGGAGGCGATCGAGCGTACCCGTTCGATCCCGCGCTTCGATGCGGCGACGCCGGCGATGCCGGTGCGTTCGTGCGCCAGCAGGAACTTGGCGCAGGTCCAGCCCTTGTTCTCTTCGTACACGCGGTTTTCGACCGGCACCTTCACGTCTTCGAGGAACACTTCGTTGACTTCGTGTTCGCCGCCCAGCGTGATGATCGGGCGCACGGTGATGCCCGGCGTCTTCATGTCGATCAGCAGGAAGCTGATGCCTTCCTGTTGCTTGGCATCGGGATTGGTGCGGACCAGGAAGAAGCCCCAGTCGGCATGCTGCGCCATCGTGGTCCAGGTCTTCTGACCATTGACGATATAGTGCGAGCCGTCCTCGCTCAGCACCGCGCGCGTGCGCAGCGAGGCAAGGTCGGAGCCGGAACCGGGCTCCGAATAGCCCTGGCACCACCAGTCCTCGCCCGAAAGGATGCGCGGCAGGAAGCGGGCCTTCTGTTCGGGCGTGCCGAAGGTGTAGATCACGGGGCCGACCATGGTGATGCCGAACGGCATGATGCGGATGCAATCGGCCCGCGCGGTTTCCTCGGACCAGATGTAGCGCTGCGTGGCGGTCCAGCCGGGGCCACCGTATTCGACCGGCCACGCCGGCGCGATCCAGCCCTTCTTCGCCAGCACCTTGTGCCAGGAGAGGAAATCCTCCTTGCTCAGGTCGCCGCCCTCGTCCTGCTTGCCGCGCAGCTGGGCGGGGTAGTTTTCGGCGATGAACGCGCGCACTTCGTCGCGGAAGGCAAGCTCTTCCGGGCTGAAATCAAGGTTCACGACGTCTCTCCCTTTTATAGACCGTCAGGCGCTGTCCGGCGAACGCGAAGGCTGTCGGAACAGTTCAATCGCGCGATTGAATAGCAGGAAAATTGCCCGGTTTTAAGCGGGTGATGCAGGCTTCGGCGCAAGATCGCGGCAGTGCCGGACGAGGCCGGATGACGTAACGGAAAGAAACGTGGCAAGGTGCCGAAGCAGCCGTTTCGGGCGGTCTGCGGCGGCAGCGCGGACGTGCGGGGAAGAGCCGCAAAAGCATTTGGCGCGAATCGGGTCCGGCTCCGAGACCGGCTTGGCGCGGTCAGGACGAAGTGTGATGAAACTCACGGACGCTGGCGATGCCATGGTTCTACCATTTGGCCCTTGCAACGCTTCCCTGAAGCTGGAAACGCGAAGTACCGGGCATGTCGGGCAGGTCGAAGGGAATGCACAGGGACGAACGCATAACGGCGATCGCCGCGATGTTCGATTGCGCGCCGGCGCTGGCCGCGCACGTCGAGCCATCGATGCAGGCGGTATCGTTCGCGCACAAGGCGGTACTCGCCCATCAGGGCGATCCCTCCGAACATTGCTGGCTGGTGATCGGCGGCACCGTGCATATCCAGGTCAACGGCATCGACGGGCAGCGCGTGCAACTGGCCTACCACGGGCCGGGCGAATTCTTCGGGGCCTATCCCGAACCGGCGACCCACCGCGCGGACATGGTGGCGCACGGTGCGGTCGATCTGCTGCGCATTCGCTGCACCGAACTGGCGGCGCTGGCCACGCGCGAACCGGCGCTGGCAGTGGGCCTTGCCAGACGGCTCGCGCGCCAGCTCGATCTGTCGCTGGACCGGATGGCGGCGCAGACCACGCTTTCGGCGCCGGGACGCATCCATGCGGAATTGCTGCGGCTGGCGGATGCCGAATACCGCATCGTGCCGGCGCCGCAGATCACCGCGCTGGCGCTCAACGCCAACACCGCGCGCGAAACCGCGTCGCGCGCGGTCAGCGCGCTGGAACGGCGGGGAATCGTGGAACGGTCGGAACGCGGCCTGACCATCCTGGCCCCGCGCATGTTGCGCGATATGATCTACTGACCGGATTGTTGCGCGGAACGGGTAGGCAGATCAGCGGACCGCCAGCAACCCCAGCGCCAGATCCCCCTGCGCCGACGCGATCTGGCCGAAGTTTTCGCAGTGCAGGTCCGGCGCGTGCAGGGTCAACGCCAGCGCCAGCGAACGGGATACCGGAACCTGTCCCGGCAGCCCCGCACCGGCCACGCGCACGGCCGTTTCCAACCGTTGCGTAACGTTCCCGGCCGGATCGTAGGCACCATAGGTCACGCCCAGTGTGCGGCCGTGCAGCGTCACGTCAGCCAGCGCGATGCGCGCCGCCGCGACCGGATCGTCGAACCGCGCGATAGTGAACGCGCCGTGCCGGACCAGCGCCGCGCCGGCGTGGGCGAAATGATCCGCCTGTTCACCATCGGGCACGGCGACAAGCGCCTCGCGGGCGAAAGTGGGCGGGGGGCTGGTCGTGGTGCCGCTGCGCTCGAGCGAGACTCGTTCGATGGGCAGGCCCCGATCGCGCCAGGCGGCGTCCAGCAGCGAACCTTGCGCCCGCGTGCCATCGCCCAGCCGCAGGGCCACGGCGTGGCTTTCGAGCTGGCGGGCATGGCGGATCGCGCAGCCCATCGCCATCTCGTCGCCGACATAGATGCCGGACTGCGAAACCGCATCCAGCGTCTCGATGGTTTCCACCGAGGCGGCAGAATCGAGAATGGCGTCGAAACGCGCTTCCCAATGCGTGCCGAAGCTGGAGACCGAATCGTGGCGGAAGCCCTCGATCGTGGCGGGCAGCATCACGTGGAGTTCCACGTCGCGTGCGAGCAGCGCTTCGGCCACCATGATGTCCGCCCCCGCGGCCAGCGCGCCGAAGGCGAAGCCGGGCCGGATGCGGTCCACCGCCTCGGCGATCCGTTCGGGCGATTGCATCTGGTCCGGCGCGACATGGATGATCCCGCTGAAATGCAGGCTGGCGGGGGGGCGATAGGCATCCAGCCATTCCGCCGGCCGCGCGAGCGTCGCCATGATCAGCCGGAAATGCCGCAAGGTGGAGGCGTGGTCCTCCCACGCGCGCGGGGCCTGCCGGACGGCCTGCGCCAGCACCGCCTGGCCCTTGTCTATCTCGCCCAGCAGCAAGCAGGCTTCCGCGCGCGTGGCGTGCAGCCAATAGGCGGTTTCGGGTTCGTGATCGCCCGCATCGAGCATGGCCAGGACGCGGGTTGCCAGGATCGCCGCGTCCTTGCGGTTGCCTTCCAGCAACGCGATCGTCGCGGCGTTGATCAGCGGATACGTGGCCGGCATCATCGCCGCGGCCGAGAGATAGGCCTGCCGCGCCGCGCCCAGCAACCGCGCGCGTTCCGCCGTCGATGGCGCGGAAAGGCCCCGGTCCTTCAGCAGGCGGCCTTTCAGCGTCAACGTATCGGGATGCCGATCGCCTTCCAGCGCGGCATCGGTGAACATCTGCCACGCCCGCATCGTATCGCCGCTGCGGGCAAGCCGTCTGATGATCGGGATTTTCGAATTGTGCACGGCTTGCCCAGCTTTCCTTGCGGGGTTTCAGTTCAGCTTCGGCGGCGGGTTCTTGATGTCGGGATCGATGCTCATCCCGATCCAGCGCGGTCCCCTGCGGCTTTTCTGCAGCAGGTCGATGTTCACGTTGAAGGCGTGCGTGGTGCCGAACTTGCCGCCCTTGTTGAAGCGCGCCACGAAGCGGACGATCTTGTAGCGATCCAGCTTCTCGTCGTAGCCGTCGTATTCGAGATTGCCATAGAACGCGCCGAGATTGGCGTCCTTCATGGTGATGGCGTCGAACGCCTTGGAGAAGAACAGCTGGTCGCCCTTCAGCACGATCTCGACCATCGTGTCCTCGGTGATCGCGATATAGTCCTGCGCTTCCTGGCCATCCTGATCCATCTTGAGCACGATCGCGCCGTTGCGGGCATAGAGGCTGATCGTGAAGGTCAGCGCCTTGCCCGCCGCCGTGCGCAGGGCGGGATCATGGGGAAGCGCGTATTGCGCGGGGGAACATTGCGACATGTTACTTCTCCGTTTTCAGATCGGGAAAACTTTGCAGGATGCGCAGGCGCCAGGTCAGCCAGTCGCGGTTGTCGGGGTCGGTCGCGATCAGCCGGTTCGCGGCCTGCATGGCCAGGCTGGCGGAGCCGCGCGCGCCGGTCTTGTCGCCAAGGTCCGACAGCAGCGTCGCCATCGAATAGCGCGAAAGCATCCAGTCCTGCCGATAGGCGGCGTTGGCCGGATCGATGCGGAGCAGATCGTCCATGATCGTGGCCTGTTGCTGGCGTTCCGCCAGCGCGTCGCGCTTGTTTCCGGCGGCGTTTAGCGCATCGGCCAGCCAGGCATGGCGGTTGGCGAGATCCGCCTTGATGCCGGCATCGTGCGGGCGGGATCGCGCGGCCTGCTCCATCGCGGCAAGCGCGCTGCGGCACGCTTCAAGCCCGGCCGGCGGGCGCGCCTGCTCCGCCAGTTCCAGCGAACAGATATTGCCCTGCGCGTAACCCAGCTCGCGCAGCGCGCCGGCATCCCCCGGCTGCAGCTTCACCAGCTTTTCGGCCAGCGCGCGATAGGCGGTGAAGTGCGGGCGGGCGGCGGCGTAGCGGTTGCGCTGGTAGTCGGTATAGCCGATCCAGAACTCGCTTTGCGCGTGCGCGAACACGCGCTGCGGATCGTTCGGCATTTCCGCCAGCAGTGCGCCGGTGGCGCGGTGCGCTTCGCTGAACTCCATCAGCGCGGCGTCCAGCCGACCGCGCTTCTGGTCATCTTCACCCATCGCCTGCAGCACGCGGGCGCGCCGGTCGAGCGACCCGGCGGGCAGGCCGTCGAGGTCGCCCTGTGCGGCATAGTAGTCCAGCGCGCGCGTGTTGACCGATTCCAGCACGTCGAGCCGCCCCACTCCTTCCAGCCTTGTCCGCAGGTCTGTCAGCATGAATTCGATCAGCCCTTCGGCCTGTTGCCTTTGCCGGTCTGCCTCGTTGCGCGCATTGATCGCCACGAACAGGAGCGTGGACAGCACTACAACGGTCAGCGCGGAAACAAGCGTGATGGCCGTCACGCGGCGCAGCTGACGTTGCGCGTCGCGCTGCACCAGTTCGTCGAGGCCGATCCCGGTCAATCCGGCGACAAGGCGCAGCCGGGCGAGCTTTCCGTCGCCGATCCGGCGGAAGTCGGCGGCGGCCGGTTCGCGCACGGCTTCGCCTGTATCGGGATCGGTCGACGGATCGGCCAGGCTGGGGGGGAAGGCATCTTCCGGTTCGCCGTGGAGCAACCCCGCCAGGATCGGGCGATCCGGGTGCTTTTCGCGGAAATAGCGGATTTCCTGATCGACCCAGCGCGAACGGCGCGCTTCGGGCGAACAGAGCACGATCAGGCAGGCCGAAGCCGCCAGCGCATTGCGGACTTCCTCGTTCAGATCGCTGGACGCGGGCAGTTCGTTGCGATCGCGGAAGATCGGCGTCAGCCGGCGCGGCACCCGTCCGCGCGGCGTTTCCAGCCCTACCAGCCGGGGGGGAATGCGGTACGTTTCCAGCCAGCGGTGCAGCCGCGCGGCCGCCGGCGTATCGGCATGGCTATAGCTCAGGAAGGCGCGATAGCGCGGCTGCTCGTTTGCGGAACTGGCCTCCGGCGGGGCAGTCATCGATCACTCCAGCGGACAGGCTTGCAGACACAGCCCAACAGAGACGGGGGCCAAGGGTTGCCGAGATGTATACTCGGGCAACGTCCTTAGACAATTGTCGTGGCCGCTGGTGTGATCGATGCCGCAGCCGGCGGATCAGCCTATGCCGGGCACCGCCTCGGGCACGGCGGCATCGCTTTCGAAGCTTGCCACCGGATAGGCGCAATAGTCCGCCGCGTACCAGGCGCCGGGGCGATGGTTGCCGGATTCGCCCAGACCGCCGAACGGCATGTTGGCCGCCGCGCCCGTGGTCGGGCGGTTGCGGTTGATCACGCCGGCGCGGGCGAAGTCGAGATAGTGCTCCCACTTCGCGTCATCGCCGGTGATCAGCCCGGCGGAAAGGCCATAGGCGGTGGCGTTGGCGGCGGCGATCGCCTGCTCGAAATCGCCCACGCGGCGCACGAACAGCACGGGCGCGAAGATTTCCTCGTCGGGCACGTCCACGCCGGTCACGTCATAGAGCGCGGGCTTGACGAAGCTTCCCGGCCGGCCGGCGATCCCGGTGAAGCGCCGCAGCGGGCGCGCACCCATCCGCTCGATCGCGCCGACCATGTCGAGCGCGCGTTCGGCGGCCTGCACCGACACCAGCGGCCCCATGAAAGCGTCGCCCGCGTCGGACCACGCAGCCACCGGCAAGCGGTCGATCAGCGCGGTCAGCGCTTCGATGAAGGCATCGCCCGTCGCACCTTCGGGCACGATCAGCCGGCGCGCGCAGGAACAGCGCTGGCCGGTGGTGACGAAGGCGGACATCGCGATCACGCGGGCCACGGCCTCGGGATCGCCGTCCCACGCGATCAGCGGGTTGTTGCCGCCCAGTTCCAGCGCCAGCATCACGTGCGGCCGGTCGATGAAGGCGCGGCGAAAGGCGCGGCCGGCGGCGGACGATCCGGTGAACAGCAGCCCGTCGATGTCGCCGCCGATCAGCGCCGCCCCGGTCTCGCGCGCGCCCTGCGCCAGCTGCAGCACGCCATCGGGCAGGCCCGCCTCGGCCCAGGCGCGGGCCATGACCTCGCCGGTCCAGGGCGCGATCTCGGACGGCTTGAACACCACCGTGTTGCCCGCCAGCAGCGCCGGCACGATATGCCCGTTCGGCAGGTGTCCGGGGAAGTTGTAGGGGCCGAGAACCGCCATCACCCCGTGCGGGCGGTGGCGGAGCACCGCGCGGCCGAACGCGGTCGCGCTTTCGCGCGTGCCGGCGCGCTCGGCCTGCGCCGCGATCGATACCTCGACCTTGCCGGCCATCGATGCGGCTTCGGTCTTGCTTTCCCACAGCAGCTTGCCGGTCTCGCGCGAGATCGTCTCGGCGATCGTGCCGGCGTTTGCCTTAAGATACTCGGCATAGCGCCGGGCCACGGCGATGCGTTCGTCCAGCGGCGTGCGCGACCAGCCGGGCAGGGCGGCGCGGGCGCGTTCGACCATCGCGGCGGCTTCCTCCGGCGCGGTGATCGCGCCTTCCCATACGGTTTCGCTCGTTGCCGGATCGATCGACTGAAGCATTTCGGCCATGTTCGCGTCCTTCAGGCCCGGACCAGGATCTTGCTACCGGCGTTCAAGCCGAGCATCCGGGCGGTGGAAGCCGGAATGTGGGCATTGCCGTCGCAAATGTCGACGGGGGCGTGAGTCACGCGGAAGCGTTCGATGGCGTCGTTGGCGACAAGCCGCGAAGGCGCCGCCGCGGCGTTGTCGTTGACGGCCACGGTGCAGGGCGTGGTTCGGCGGATCGTGTCGATCTTGTCGCGCGCGCAGGTCACCGTTGGTCCGCCGTCGAACACGTCGACCAGGCCGGTCCAGCTGAAGCCTTCGCTTTCCAGCATTTTGCGCGCGGCGCGGCCATCGGGGTGGACTTCGCCGATCACGTCGCGCGCGAACGGCTCGATCAGCTCCAGGTAAATCGGGTGGCGCGGGGCCAGATCGACCAGGAACTGCCCGTTGCTGGCGGTGATCATGCGATCCGCTTCCTCGAAGGGCAGGCGGAAGAACTTGGCAGAAACGCCTTCCCAGAACGGGCTTTCGCCTTCCCAGTCAAACCAGCCGCGCAGTTCGGACACGATCTTGTCGGCAAAGCGGTCCCGCGCCGCCGCGATCAGCATGTAGCGCGATGCCGCCAGCAACGTGCCGTTGCCGCCGCCGCGATGCTCGGGGTGGACGAACAGCGAGCCGACCTCGCTGGCTCCGGCGCATTCGTTGACCAGCACCAGCGCCTCGTGCTCGAAGTTCACGCCGGCCGCGTTCGAATGCTGCGCCAGCTTGACCACGCGGAACGAGAAGTGCGGGCGCGCCACGCCGATCGCCCCGCGCACCGAGGCGACGCCGATCACCTGCCCGGTATCGCTTTCCTCCAGCATCAGCGTGTACCACGCTTCGGCCGCCGGGATCGTGCCGGCGAAGCTGGCCGCCGACAGCGCCAGCCGGTTGCCCAGCGTGTCGGCGCATTCGGGCAGGCTGGTCAGCCCCGGACCACCCAGGCGGGCGAGGTCGAGCAGGGCGTCGAGATCGGCTTCGGTGCCGGGGCGGACGATGCGGGCCATGGCGTTCAGGCCACTTCCGGAACGCGCGCGTTCCAGGCTGCGAACGTGGCGTCGAGCTTGGCGAGCGCCTCGTCGGCTTCCTCCTCGGTGATGATCAGCGGGGGCAGCAGCCGGATGCAGTTTTCGCCGCCGCCCGCCACCAGCAGGCCCTGTTCGCGCGCGGCGGCCATCATCTCGCGGTTGTTGGGCTTGAGCTTCACGCCCACCAGCAGCCCTTTGCCGCGCACTTCCTCGACGATGTCGGGATAGCGTTCGATCATTGCGCGCAGGCCGCTGGCCAGCCGATCGCCGACCGCGCGGACATGCGCCAGCAGCGCCTCGTCGGCAATCAGGTCGAACGCCTTCGCCGCGACCGCCATCGCCAGCGGATTGCCGCCGAAAGTGGAACCGTGCGTGCCGAAGACCATGCCCTTGGCCGCTTCGGCGCTCGCCAGGCAGGCGCCCACCGGGAAGCCGCCGCCCAGCGCCTTCGCCACGGCCATGATGTCCGGCTCGCAGCCATCGAACCACTGGTGCGCGAACAGCTTGCCGGTGCGGCCCATGCCGCTTTGCACTTCGTCGTAGATCAGCAGCACGCCGGCTTCGGTACAGCGCTTGCGCACATTGGCCAGCCATTCGCCGCTGAGCGCGCGGGCGCCGCCTTCGCCTTGCACCGGCTCCACGATCAAGGCGGCGGTGGTGGGGGAGGCGATGGCCTTTTCGATCGCGGCCATGTCATCGACATGAAGCTGGATGAAGCCGGGCAGGCGCGGGCCGAAGCCATCGAGATAGGCGGCGTTGCCCGAAGCGTTGACGGCCGCATAGGTGCGGCCGTGGAACGAACCGGCGAACCCGATCACGTCGATGCGCTCGCTCTGCCCGTTGACGTGGTGATAGCGCCGCGCCGTCTTGATCGCGCACTCGATCGCTTCGGAGCCGGAGTTGCCGAAGAACACCACGTCGGCAAAGGTCGCGCCGGTCAGGCGGTCGGCCAGTTCTTCCTGCCCCGGAATGCGGAAGATGTTGGAGACGTGCCACAGCTTGTCCGCCTGCGCCTTCAGCGCGGCGACCAGCGCCGGATGGCAATGGCCAAGGCCGTTGGTGGCGATGCCGGCCACGCAATCGAGGAACACGCGGCCGTCGCGCGCGTGCAGGCGCACGCCTTCGCCGCGTTCCACTTCGATCGGGGCGCGGTTGTAAACCGTCATCAGGTGGTCGCTCATGCCTGTTCCTCCGGTGGCTGGGTCAAGTCAGTTCAGGCCGCGCGCGTCATCGTGAAGATGCCGGTCGCGTTGGCGCTGTCGAAGCTGAGATCGAGCTTGCGCGAGAGCGGCTCGCGATCGCGCGTGATGAATTCGTAGAACGATCCCGGCACTTCGCGCTCCAAGCCACGCCCTTGGGCATCGCGGAAGAAGCGCAGCACCGGATCGGCGCGGAACGCGGTCTGGCGCACGCGGCCATTGGCGGAAACCTCCACCCGGTCCTTGATCGGGCGGCCAACGGCACGCTGCTGCGCCGCCACCTGCTCGACATCGTCGACCCGGTCGGTCACGTGGTTGAAGCTGTTGCCTTCGGTCGCGATCCATGCCGCTTCAGCGGACTGGGCGAGGAGGGTCTCGTAGTCGGCCAGGGCCGGCATGGCGTGCTGGCGGCCAAACGCGGTCAGGATCGTGCGCAGGGCGGGCAGGGCATCGGCCAGCGGCACCGCGCCTTCACCGGCGAAACGGGCGAGCACCGCCTTCGCCTGATCGTCAAGCGGATCGCGGCTGCTGTCGAACACCCTGTGCGCGGCGGCGCCGAACGCGCCGTCGAACTGGCCCACGTCGAGTTCGCTGACGAAGAACTGGGGCACGTTCTCCGGATCGCCGAGGTGGCGGAAGGCGAAGCCGGTCATGCGCAGCCGGGGCAGGGGATAGACCGCCGCCACGCGATAGCCCAACGGCTCCAGGATGCGGCGGAAGGCGTCGATCCCGCCCGGCAGCGCCCCGGTGGCGCTCGACGGGAAGCGGATGGTGCGCAGCGCGCCGTGATCGAACCGGATGCGCTCGCCCGCCGCGATGCGGTCGGCGACGTAGGCGCGGCCCGTGGGCACACGCTCCAGCAGATCGGCGAACAGCGCGGCGTTCATGGCCCAGGTGAAGTCCAGCCGCGATGCCATGCCGGCGGGCGCGCCGGTGGATTCGGGAAGATGGGCGATGCGCGCCAGCGTTTCCCGCGCCGCCGCTGGCCCGACCAGGCCTTCGACCAGCCGGGCAATCGCCGTTTCATGCATATCGATCATCTTTCCTTGCGCCGAATGCCCTTAAATGCCAGCTTCGCAAAAGGATCGGAAAAGACATTTCATCATCTTCTCATGACGGATCATCATCAGGAAGCCCGCCGCAAGGAACTGCCGCCATTGCCCGCGCTGGCCAGTTTCCTGGCCGCGATCGAAACCAGCAATTTTTCGCAGACGGGGCAGCGGCTTGCGCTCACGCAAAGCGCGGTCAGCCGCCAGATCGCCTTGCTGGAAGACTGGCTGCAGGTGAAGCTGTTCGAACGGAAAGGCCGGCGCGTGGTGCCGACGGCCGCCGCGCTGGCCTACGCCGAAGCGATCGGGCCGGCGGTCGACCGCATCCGTGCCGCCACGCGCCGCGCGCTGCAACCGCCGCAGGATGCGGCGCTGTCGATCGCGACGCTGCCCAGCTTCGGGATGCGCTGGCTGGCGCCGCGCCTGCCCGATCTCAGCGCGCACTATCCGGACATGCTGGTCAACCTTGCCGCACGGTCCAGCCCGTTCGATTTCGCCGACGAAGGCTTTGATGCCGCGATCCACTTCGGCCTGCCGGACTGGCCCGGCGCGGAACACGCGCTGCTGTTCCGGGAAGACGTGGTGGCCGTCTGCTCCCCCGCATGGCTGGCGGCGCATCCGCTGGAGCGGCCCGCCGATCTGGTCGGCAGGACGCTGCTCAGCCTCGATTCCCGGCGCGATTCCTGGTCCCGCTGGTTCGCGGGGGCCGGCGTTCCGGCCAAGGGGCCGCCGGCGGGGCCGTTCTACGAACACTTCCTGATGCTGTCCCACGCCGCCGCCGCCGGGCTGGGCGTGGCGCTGGTACCGCGCTTCCTGATCGTGCCCGAACTGGAAAGCGGCGCGCTGGTGGCGCCGTTCGACCTCGTGCTGACGGCCGAGGAAGCCTATTACCTCGTCTGGCCACTCGACCGGCCGGTCAGCCGGATGCTCGACCAGTTCCGCGACTGGCTGCTGCGCGCGGCGGCGGGTTCCTGACGCTCCCGCTCAGAACCCGTACACCATCGTGAAGCGGGTCACGGTATCGGTCTTCTTGAAGCCGGCCGGCGGGTTGCTGTTGGTGGTGATCTGGTACGATCCCCGCGCGGTGGTCGCCGATGGTCCTGTCGATTTCGCCTGCGTCGGCGGGGCTGGCCTGCTTCAGGTACTTGGCGATCGTGTCGATCTCGGCATCGTTGCCGCTTGCGATCGCGGCGGCGAGCAGGGCCGCGTCGGGCGCGCCAGCTCAGCCCCCTGCCGGATCAGCCCTTGGGCGCACCATAGGGCATCCGGCATTCGTAGCTGCCGGCCAGTTCCGCATCGCCGCCGGTATAATGGGCATAGGAGGGCCACGGGCACATCGGACGCTGGCGCGAAGGCTGGCTGGAGCGCCAGCTTAGCACCGCGTCGGGCGTCCGGCCCTGTTCCACCCAGGCGACCACCGCGCCCAGCAGGTCGAAATCGTCGAAGGAATCGCCGCCCCGGCAATGCCCCATGCCCGGCACCATGTAGAACCGGCTGGCCTCGCGCCAGGCCGCGCCGTTGGCGGCGGAGGCGCGCTGCCAGTAGTTCAGCGTGTCGAAAGCCGAAAACCATGGATCGCTGACGCCGTGGTAGAACAGGATCTTGCCGCCGCGCCCCAGGAACGCGTTGAGGTTGGTCCAGGTATCGGTGTCGATCAGGCGCTGGGTGGCGTTGGCCCGTATCGTCTGGATGCGCGCGTCTACGTCGATGGCCAGATCGCGATTGGCCGGGCCGAACACGCCCGGCTTGCCGGTGGGCAGGAAGCCGGGGATGCGGCCCTCGGTATTGGTAATGCCGGTGTCATAGGGATAGGGCGCGTAGAGCGAGGCGCCCGCCTTGTCGCGCGGGGCGGTGAACGCGCGCTGGATCGCGGTGACTTGCGCGGGCTTCAGGCAATCCGCTTTCTGCCCCTTGCGGCAGGCCAGCCGGCTTGCGTCGAAACGGCATTGCGCCACGTTCATGATCATGCCGTCATCCAGGCCGTCCAGCGCGTCGCACTGGGCAAGCAGGCCCTTCTTCAGCACCGCGCGGTCCGCGTCGGAAAAGATGCGCTCCACCAGCGGCTTGCCTGCGCCATCGCGTGGGGCGGCCTGGTTGAATTGCACGGCGGCCCAGCTCAGCGCCAGGTTGGAATTGCCGGTGCGCATGGCCGGCGCGCCCACCACGATGCCGTCGAACAGTTCGGGATAGCGCTGCGCCGCCAGCATCGATTCCCGCCCGCCGGTGGAACATCCCGCCATGTAGCTGTGCCCGATCGCGCGACCATAATAGCTGGCGATGATCGCCTTGGCCGTGCGCGCCACGGTGGGCACGGCGCTTTCCGCGAAGTCCAGCGCGGCGCGCTGGTCGGCCATGAAGCTGTCGTCGAACACCGCGCCCTTGTGGCCGCTGTCGTGGCTGGCCACGGCAAAGCCGCGCGCCAGCGCCGGGATGTCCCCCGCCGCCGCCGCGCCGATCGGCGGGTGGACCGTGCCGTTCAGCCCGCCGCCGCCCTGCAGCAGGAAGCGGCCGTTCCAGTTGTCGGGCAGGGCCAGCGCGAAGCCGATGCCGAACGGCTTGCCGCCCGCGCCGGTACGTTCGCCGATCACGCCTTCGATGCGGCAATGCGGCGGAATGGAACTGGCGAGCGGCGCGGCGTCCGGTTCCAGACGGGTGCCGGCCGGGGTGACGCCCACCGTCCGGGCAGTCAGGATCTTGACGTCGCCGGGCAGGGTCTGGCCGGCCAGCGCGGTGCAACGATCGGTGACAGGCGGCGGGGCGGGGGCGGCCACTGCCGGCACGGATG
>MEGD01000015.1 GCA_001725355.1 Novosphingobium sp. SCN 66-18 | reverse complement strand
CAGTAAGACGGGGACGACAACTGACAACATCCCACGATGCTAAACCTGATGCCGCGCCGCGCCAACAGCGAGCGTCGGATTTATGAGTTCACGACCTAAATGGCACTGACGTTCCTGCCTGATGAAACGTTCGAAAGCTACTCGGCTCGCCTCTCGCCCTTTTTCAAGATGAAGCGCGACAACGGCATCATCGAGGTGCGCGTCCACACGAATGGCGGTGAAGCTTTGTTCGGCCTCGAGATGCATCGCGCCTTTAGTCAGATGTTTCGGGCTGTCGGCGCTGATCGTGAGAACGAGGTGATGATCCTTACAGGCACCGGCGATTACTGGGTGGGATCGGTCAATAAGGAAAATAGTGCCGAGCCCCAGGCCGACGGAGAGCCGATGCCCTCCTTCGCTTCGTTTATCTACGACACCTTTCATATCGACGGGACCAAGATCGTAGAAGAGTTTATCTGGAATCTGAACATCCCGGTCATCCGTGCGGTGAACGGACCCGGTTTCCACGCCGAGACGGCTTTCCTTGCCGACATCACTATGTGCACGCCGGACACCACCTTTGTCGAACCCCACTTCACGATCGGGCTCGTCCCGGGCGACGGGAACTACCTCATCCTGCAGGAGCTGATCGGTCTCAAGCGCGCGAACAAGGCGATGTTTCTCGGGCAGCCGATTACCGCGCAGCAGGCGCTGGAGTGGGGCCTGGTGAACGACGTCGTCCCGCGAGCCGATCTTCTTGATCAGGCATGGGCAATGGCCCGCTATTTCATGCAGCGCCCGCGCGAAGTGCGCGCGCTGACGACGAACGTGGCGCGGCAGCGCTGGAAGAGTCTCTTCACCCGCGAATTCGCCATGCACCTGTCGCATGAAATCACTGCCGCTCTCATCCATCCCGTCTCGATCGAGGCGCAGGAAGATGCGGTCACGGGCAAGTCGGGCTACTTCGAAATGAAGTAAGCGCCGCGCCCGATCAGCCATTGGCGCTCTAGGCGGGATCGGGCACGTCGGTCCGATCCTAAAGCAGAGCTCAACCAGGCGTCGAGCGAAATTAAAATGATATAGATATCAATTAAATGTGCGATTAGTCACCCCAAGGCATCGGTGTGTCACTCGCTCGGGAGATGTGTCATGAAAGTCCTAGTTACTGCAGCATTTGGCCATCAGGGCAAAATTCTCATTCCCAAGCTGGCCGCAGCCGGTTTTGATGTGCGGGCGGCACGCGGGACTGCAGGCCGGGAAGCGGAGGTGCTGCGCCTGGGTGCCAAGGAAGTCTTCGTGGGCGACCTGAGCGATCCTTTGGTCTACGCTGAAGCGCTTGATGGGTGTGATTCCGTGTACCATATCGGCCCTGGCGCCCATCCGCGCGAGCTGCAAATGGGCTATGCCATGGTTGAAGCGGCCAAGAAGGTGGGCGTGCGCCACGTCGTGCTGCTGTCGCTCCTGCAGCCGTTTATCGATATCATCCAGCATCGCTACAAGCTCGATCACGAACTCGCTCTGGTCAAGGCTGGCCTCAACTATACCGCGTTGCGCCCCTGCGATTACATGATGCCCGAAGTTTACGTCGCTCCGGCTGTGCAGACGGGCGTCCTGCCGGTCTTCTCGGAAGACCTAGACCGGGTACACAGCTACATCTCGCCAGAGGACCTGACAGATGTTGCGCTCAAGGTACTGATCGAAGGGTCGGCGCATTACTTCGCCGCCTATGAACTCTCGGGTCCCGACAAGATCAGCCCCGTCGGCATGGCGCAGATCCTGTCGAGGGTCATTGGGCGAGATGTCCACGCAGTGGTTCGGACGCCTCAGGACCTGATCAATCACTTGTGGGAACATCGCGATCCGTCCGCCGATTTCTCGCACCAGGAAAAGATAATCCGCTCGATCATGGCTTGGTACAAGGACTACGATTTCGTCGGCAATCCACGTACACTGGAGTGGCTGCTGGGCCGCCCGCCGACGGGATTTGAGGAGTTCGCCACCAAGGCCTACGCGGAAATGTCTGCAGGCAAATCTTGACGACAGCCTGCGCTTGGCCGCTCGCCGGGCATGCTCGTTCGGGTCAAGGGCCGACGCCGTGCACTGCACCGGAGCACGGCTCTAGGGACAAGAGCTGAACGTTCGCCGACTATTCGGCGTCGACCAGGATCTCCCAGGTAAAACATCGAGGTCACGGGAGGGAGTGCGTGAAGGAGAACGATCGGACAGTGCGGTTGGAAGGCGACAGGAGCTGGATTGAGCTCTATGCCCCGGGTATCGAGCCGACCTTGAAGCCCGCCTGCGGGACCGCGCTCGATCTGTTTCGCACAGCTGTGCGCGAACGGCCGCACCATGCGGCCATATGGCATGCCGGGCGCGAACTCACTTACACCGCGCTGGACCTCGCCAGCGATGCTCTGGCGATCCGGCTGATCGAGGCTGGCGTCACTCGCTTTGACCGCGTTGCCTTGGCGTTCCAGAATACGCCCGAATTTCCCACAATCGTCCTAGCGGTCTGGAAAATCGGCGCCATTCCGGTTCCGGTCAATCCCCTCTACAGCACGCGCGAGCTGGCCCGAATCTTCGCCGATGCCGAACCCAGCGCGGTGTTGGGTGAAGCGGCCTGCTCGGAAACGCTCGCACGGGCCGTTGCCGAAGCCGGACTCGCATCCTGCGCCGTACTGTCGGCATCGCCTGATAGCGCGACCGAAATACGCACTGCAATTGGGGGCAGTGTGACGGCTCCCGAAACGCCGCAACGCTTCACGCAGTCCGACCCCGCCCCTGCCGATGTCGGACTGCTGCTTTATACCTCCGGCACAACCGGCGACCCTAAGGGAGCGATGCTTCGCCATTCGGGCCTCGCGTTTAACGGCGAGATGTTCGCGCACTGGTGCGCCCTCGATGGCAACTCTCGCGTTCTGGCGATTGCCCCATTCTTCCACATAACCGGCTTTGTTTGCCACATGCTCGCGGCGCTGAGTGCCCGCGCCACCCTCATTACGTATGGCCGCTTCGAACCGGGCGTGGTTCTGGATGTCATCCGTGGCACAAGGCCTACATCGACCATCGGCGCGATTACTGCTTTCAATGCCTTGCTCAACGCACCCGAAGCACTGCCGGACGACTTTTCGAGTTTCGAACGCGTTTATTCAGGTGGAGCACCCATTCCAAAGGCGCTGGTTGAACAATTCTAGTCCAAGTTCGGAAAGCCGATCTACTCGGGCTACGGCATGACCGAGACATCCGCTGCAACGCTGTTGTCACCATTCGGCCTTGCCGTGCCCGCCGAACCGGGGTCAGGCGCTCTGTCCATCGGCGTTCCCTGCCCATCGACCGATGCGATCATTGTCGATGACGCGGGTCGGGAGCTTCCAGCGGGCGAGGCCGGGGAACTTCTTGTGCGGGGGCCCCAGGTCATGGCGGGCTACTGGCGAAAGCCGGGTGAGACCGCCGCAGCGCTTCGCGATGGATGGATTCACACTGGTGACGTCGCCTTGCGTGACGACAAGGGGTGGTTCTATCTCGTCGATCGCAAGAAAGACATGATCATCGCGAGTGGCTTCAAGGTTTGGCCGCGCGAGGTCGAGGATGTGCTTTACAGACACCCGGCCGTTCGCGAAGCGGCGGTTATTGGTGCGCCCGATGCCTATAGGGGTGAGACGGTCAAGGCCTACATCTCCCTCAAGTCCGGGGCTAGCCTTTTGGAGGATGAGCTCATCCTCCATTGCCGCGAGAATCTGGCGGGATACAAGGTGCCGAGGCAGATCGAGATATTGGCTGAGTTACCCAAAACGCCCACTGGGAAGATCCAGCGCAACGCGCTTCGCCAATAGGAAAGCAATGCCGCTCACGAACATCCGTCGGCGCTCTGGCCTGGGATCCTGTGCAGATCGCTGCATCGTTCCGACGGCTCTCTTATCCCCTGATTCAGCCGGTGCAGATTCATAGAGGAAAGCCAATGAGGCTGGTAACATATTCCATGGACGGCAAGGAACAGCTGGGGGTGATCGTCGGTCGTGGCATCGTCTCGATTTCCAGCCATATCGCCGATGCGCCCGGAAACATGATCGACCTGATGCAGCGCTGGTGCGAGTTCGCCGAGCCGGTGCGCGAATTGTTGAACCGTCCACCGGATGTGGAACTTGCATCGGTCCGGCTGCATGCGCCGGTGCCCAAGCCGGGTAAGGTCCTGGCCATTGGCCTGAACTACAAGGACCACATTGCAGAAGTCGGCATGGAAACGCCCGAACACCAGACTTGGTTTGCCAAGATGCCAACGTCGGTCACGGGCCCCTACGATCCGGTCGAAATGCCGGATGTATCCCAGAGCCTGGACTACGAGGCCGAACTCGTCATGATCATAGGCAAGCGCGCGCGCAATGTGCCACGTTCTCGTGCGGCGGAGGTCATCTTCGGTTTCTGCGTCGGCAACGATGTGAGCGTCCGCGATTGGCAACTCAGGGTAAGCCAGTGGGTTGTGGGGAAGTCGTTCGATACCCACGCCCCGTTCGGGCCGTGGCTGACAACCGCGGATGAAGTCGATCCGGGCGACCTTGCCATTCGGTGTCTTGTGAACGGAGAGGTTCGTCAATCGTCGAACACGAAGCACTTGCTGTTCGATTGCTTTGCCCAAGTGGAGCTTCTCAGCAAGGCGATGACGCTCGAACCGGGCGATGTCATTTTCACCGGAACACCGAGCGGCGTCGGGATGTCCTATAAGCCGCCGGTTTATCTGAAGGCCGGCGACGTGGTCCGGGTTGAAATCGACACGCTCGGCCATATTGAAAACCGCGTT
Organism: Novosphingobium sp. SCN 66-18; assembly: GCA_001725355.1. Classification (GTDB taxonomy): domain Bacteria; phylum Pseudomonadota; class Alphaproteobacteria; order Sphingomonadales; family Sphingomonadaceae; genus Novosphingobium. The sequence goes on along the minus strand of MEGD01000015.1, from coordinate 47,838 downwards.
GAGGCGGGGTCAACGCAAATTGTCATCGGATGCTGATCGCGGGAAGGGCCTGTTCACAGGCGCCCACATTGATTCAGGGATTCTCCGCTGAGGCAGAAGGCTTTGAGAATGTCGCGTTGGTTGTTCTGGCTATCGGATGAAGCGGGTGATTGCCGACCGCGGTTACGATGCCAACCGCATCAGGGCCACCTTGCGCGAACAGGGCATCATCCCTGTCATCCCCGGCCGGCGCAACCGCAAGCGCCCGATCCAGTACGACGAACGCCGTTACAAGGACCGTTGGCGGGGCGAGCCCATGTTCTGCCGCCTCAAGGACTTCCGACGCATCGCTACCCGATATGACAAGCTCGCCAAAAACCTCCTCTCAGCCATAAGCCTCGCTGCCACCGTAGCCTTCTGCCTCTGAACGAGTCCGGACCCTAGCCAGCATGATGTGAAGCTACACCGTTGGCGAATGTCCAAGTGGGCGCTTGCCACCTAAAGCTGCTTCATCCCATCGCTCTCCGCGCCCAGGATTTCCAGAAACGAACGGAGCCAGGCCTCGCGCCCCGGCAGCGCCCGCTTGCCGGCGGGGCTGACCACGCCGGCCGGAACCGCCGCGAGCAGTTGGCGCAACTGCGTTACCGTGGCCGCTCCGTCGGGCTGTCCGCCGTTGGCATCGACCAGCGAGATCAGGCGATAGGCGCCGATCGCGCCCAGCCAGTCGAGCGCATCGGCATCGTGCAGGTAGACAGCTTCGGGAGAGACCGGCTTGCGGTCGAACATGTGCGTGCGGGTGGCTTCGAGCACCGCCGGAATCTTCGCCGCGGGAAAGCCCGCATCGCGCAGCACGGCGGGCAGCACATCCACCGCGCGATCGGCATGGTCCCGTTTTGCATCCTCCCAAGGCGGAAAGGCTGCAATATCGTGCAGCATGGCTGCAGCATAAAGCACATCGTCATCGACCGTGGCATGATCTTCGGCCGCCAGCGCGGATGCCAGCGCATAGTCGCGCCGCGAATGGGCGAAGCCCCATGCGGTGTGCTTGAAATGGCTGGCGGCGAAGGTTTCGACGTTGGCGCGCCACGCGGGCGGGCTGGCGTTGGCCGCCAGTGGCATGGACGCCAGCACGAGCGCGATCAGGGCAGGGACGATTCGGGGCATCGCGTCATTCCTTTCGAGGAAGGCTATAAGCGATTAGCGCATCGCCCAGCGGAGTTCCAAATCCGCCGTGGCCGCCGGCGGCGACGACCACGTACTGCCGCCCGTCGGTGTGGCGGAATGTCATCGGCGTGGCGGTGGCCGGGGCCGGGACGCGGGCGCTCCACACCTCGCGCCCGGTCTGGATGTCATAGGCGCGGAAGCGGCTGTCGAGGCTGGCGCCTATGAAGATCAGGCCACCGCGCGTCACGATCGGCCCGCCCTGGTTGGGTGCCCCCCACGAGGCGGGGGAGGAGAGGCCGGACGCGAAGCGGATGCGGCCGAACGGGATCTGCCAGCGCGTCTGCCCGGTCTTCATGTCGATCGCGGTCAACTGGCCCCACGGCGGCGGATTGCACGGCGCGCCAAGCGGCGAGAGCAGCACCTCGCGCAGCGTCACGTAAGGCGAACCGCGCATTTCATAGACCGATACACCCGGCCGCTTGTCGCGCTTTTCATCGTATTCGGCGCGCGGCTTGAGGATCACCGAGGACACGAGGTTCGAGGAATTCACCACCGCCAGCCCGGTGTTGGGGTCATAGGCGATCCCGCCCCAGTTGGTGCCGCCCAGGAAGCTCGGATGCAGCAGCGAGCCCTTGATGCTGGGCGGGGTGAACATGCCTTCGTTGCGGAACGCCGCGAGCTTGGCCTTGCAGCGCCACTTGTCGAACCCGATCGCGCCCCAGGCCTGATCGGCGGTGAGCGTCTGCGAGGTGACCGGGCGCGGCAGCACCGGCATGGGCTGCGTCGGCGAAGCCACTTCGCCGGGCATGTCGCTTTTGGGTACGGCCATTTCGCGCACCGGGAACAGCGGATGGCCGGTCTGGCGGTCGAGCACGAACACGTTGCCGGTCTTGGTGCCCTGGATCACCGCGTCGACCGGGCGGCCATCGTGCTCGATGGTGGCCAGCGTGGGCATGGCGGGCAGATCGTAGTCCCACAGATCGTGATGGATCGTCTGATAGGACCACACCCGCCTGCCGGTCTGCGCGTCCAGCACGACCACGGCGTTAGCGTCCGGTATCGCGTTGATGCGGTTGATGCCCAGCGTGTCCCAGCTGGCGCTCCCGGTGGGGAGGAACACCCAGCCGCGTTGCGCGTCGATGGAGATCGGTGCCCAGGTGTTGGCAGCGCCGGTCCGGTCCGACAGCTCCGGCGGGATCGGGTTCCAGCTCCACAGCTCGCGCCCCGTGACGACGTCGAACGCGCGGACGATGCCGTCGAGCGAATTGCGGAACTTGTTGTCGGTGACCGAGGCGCCGACGATCACCACGTTGCGGTAGACCGCCGGGGGCGAGGTGTTGGCGAGCGGTCCTTCGCCCTTGTAATCGAGCGCGGCAAGGTTGACGCGCCCGCCCTGGCCGAAGCCCGGACACAGGCGGCCACGGTCGGCATCGATCGCCATGAGCATGCCGGTCTGCCCGGCGAGCAGCACGCGCTTGCCGCATTCGGTGGCGCGCGCCTGCGGGTCCGGTGCTTCCCAGTAGGCGACGCCCCGGCAATAGTTCTCGGCATACATGTTGCCGCTGCGCGGCTTCTTCGGATCGAACGACCAGACCTGCCGGCCGCTTGCCGGATCGAGCGAGGCGACCCGCCCGAACGGCGTGCAGATATAGAGATGCCCGTTGGCATAGACCGGCGTCAGTTCGCTGACGGTGGCGTCGGTATCGGCAGTGCCGGACGAGATTTCGCCGGTGTGGTACGTCCAGGCGACTTGCAGCGAACCGACGTTGGCGCGGTTGATCTGGTCGAGCGCGGAATATTTGGTGCCCGAAGGCTGCCCGCCGTAGCTGGGCCAGCCGGTCGCGTCGTGTTCGACCGCCGCGATCGCGGCGCCGGACTGGGCCGGCGGCTGGTCGGGTGCGCGGCCGCAACCGGCGATCGCCAGCACGCCAAGGGTGAGGGCGATCGCCAGCCGGCGCATCGGTCAGGGTTTCGCGCGCTGGTAGATGCGCGTGCCGCCCACCCAGGTTTCGAGGACGCGGGTATCGTGGATCGCGGTGGGCGGGCCGGCGAAGGGATCGCGGTCCAGCACGATGAAATCCGCGACCTTGCCCGTTTCGAGCGATCCGGCGGTGGCGGCGGTGCCGAGCCGGGTGGCGGCGTCGATCGAGAACATCGTGACAGCCTGCGGCAGGGTGATCGCTTCCTTCAGGCCGAAGCTGCGCGTGCCGCCGCCGGGATTGCGGCGCGTGACGGCGGTTTCGATGCCGATCCACGGATCGGGCTTGGGCACGACCGCCCAGTCGGACCCGGCGATGACCAGCGCGCCCGCCTCGAACCCTTCGCGGATCGGCCAGACGCGATCGATGCGCGGTTCGCCCACGGCGCTGGTAATGTCGTCGTTGATCGGCTGCGGGTCCCACAGGTAGGGCGAATATTCCACCGCCGCCTTGAGCGCCTTGAAGCGGGGAAGGTCGGCCGGGTCGACGAACGTGGAATGGCCGACCTGGTGGATCGGCCCGCCCATGCCGTTGGCCTTGCGCGCGGCGGCGATGGCATCGAGCGCCGAGCGCACCGCCCGGTCACCGGCGGCGTGGAACAGCACGGTCACGCCCAGCTTGTCCCACTTGACCAGATTGGCCGCCATCTGCGCCGGATCGAACAGCAGCAGCCCGCGTGCCGGGGCGTTAGGCTGGCCGGCCTGATAGTCGCCCAGCATGGCGCCGGTGTGGCTCTCGGTCGGCACGCCATCGGCGAAGACCTTGATGCAGTTGGCGTTGAACATCGGCCGGGCGTATTGCGCGCGATCTGCGACGGTGCGGTCGAAATCGGGATTGGCCTGCCCGGCTTCCGAATAGGCGATGCAGGCCTGCACGCGCTGCTTCAGCAGCCCCTTGTCCGCAAGGTCCGCATAGACTTCCAGATCATCGCGGAAGGCCATCGCCTCAACGTAGCCGACGACTCCGTAGGACGCGAGCATCTGGAGGTGTTCGCGCAGGACTTTCCCGGTTTCCTCGCGCGATTGCGGCGGCACCTTGCCGGTAACCAGCCGCCCCGCCGTTTCGCGCAACACGCCGGTCGGCTTGCCCGCCGCATCGCGCTCGATGATCCCGCCTTCGGGGCTGGGCGTGGTGTCGGTGATCCCGGCGGCGGCAAGCGCTTTGGAATTGGCCCATACGCTATGGCCGCTGACATCGAACAGCATCAGCGGGTTGTCGGGCGAAATCGCGTCCAGCGTCGCGGCGGTGATCGGGGTGCCTTCAAGCAGCGAAGCCTGCCACTGGCCGCCGGTCACCCATTCGCCCGGCTTCGCCTGCTTGACGCAAGCGGTGACGAGTTCGAGCAGTTTCGCCGCATTGGCGTCCTGCGGCACCCGGCAGCGGCCTTCGCCGCCCTTGGCCTGCAGGATTGGGTGGACGTGCATGTCGTAAAGGCCGGGCAGGACGGTCTGGCCCTTGAGATCGATCACCTGCCGCGCGGGCGTGCGCGTATCGAGCGAGACGATCCTGCCGTCGCGCACGGCCATGGCGGACTTCCAGCCGGTGGGCGTGTAGATATGGCCGTTGACGAAACGAACGTCCGCCGTTCGCGCTGCGGCGGCTTTCGCGGCCGGACGGGCGGCGGCAGCGCCGCCCGTTGCAAGAAGGCCGACGAGGCCGGTCGCCGCAAGCAGGTGTTTCCAGTGAGCAGCCATCGTCGGTATTTCCCCCTTGTCGTCTTTTGCTTTGCTTGCCGCCGCCTCAGAAGCTGTAGGCGGCGGTCAGGCCGAACGTGCGCGGACGCACGATGTTCGAACGGTAGATCGTCGACAAGCCGTTGTCGCGCGAACGCCGCCCGGCCCAGATGTGCTGGTTGAGCAGGTTGTTCACGAACACCGAAACATCGACGCCGCTGAAGCGATAGCCCGCGCGCATCGACCACGATTTGACCGCCGGCGGGTTGGACAGCGTCGGGTCGGACCCGCCGTTGCGCGGATCGATGCCCGGCGTCAGCGCGCTTTGGTAGGCGCGATAGTCGAAGTCGGTGCGGACGTAGGCCTTGTTCTCGCCGAGCGGGATATCGTACTGGCCATGCACCGACACGGTCCACGGCGGCGAGGCGATGTGATTGCCCTTGGTCACCGAAGGCACCGTCGCGCTGGGGCCGCCCAGGAACGTGTTGAGGAACTTGGCGTCGGTGTAGCCGACTTCGGCCTGGAGCGAGAACTGTTCGCTGACCTTCAGGTCCAGCTGAAGGTCGAAGCCGCGGCTGCGCGCATTGCCAAGGTTGCCGGTGAACTGGAAGCCGCAGGAATTGAGCGCCACCGACTGCTGGATGTTCTTCCAGTCGATCTGGTAGGCGCTGCCCTGGATGCCCAGCCGCCCGTCCGCGACGCGCGTCTTGAGGCCCAGTTCATAGCTCCACACCGAGTCCGAATTGTACAGCTTGGGACGGCCGCCCGGATAGCCGAGCGAGGCGAGTTCCGGGCCGCAGGGCGAGCCTACCTGCGGGTTGTAGCCGCCGGGGCGGAAGCCCTTGGACACGGAGCCGTAGATCAGCGTGCGGTCGGTCACCTGGAAATCGATGCCGAACTTGGGCGTGAACGGATGCTCCTTCTGCGTGCCGACGTCGGTGACCGACGGGCCGACCACGGGCCCCTGGGCGAAGGAGTTGATCGCGAACTTTGTCTCGCCATAGCGCAGGCCCACCGTCAGCGTCAGCCGGTCGATCGGCTTGTAGTTGACCTGGCCATAGACCGCGTACTGCGTGTCCTTCGACGTGGTCGCCTGATCATAGATCAGCTTGCCGTTGACCAGCGGCGGCAGCACGCCGGCCAGGAACGGCGCGTACTGATAGAAGAACGTGTCGTTGACCTGCTGGATCGAGGTCTGCTTGGCCTGCTGGTAGAACGTGCCGATGACCCACGAGATCTTCGAATCCTTCGCGGTCGATTGCAGGCGCAGTTCGCCGGTCCAGTTCTTCTGCGTGTTCACGAAGTCGCTGAACGCGGACTGGTTGGGGAAGATCGGCAGGGTAATGCCGGTGAACAGGCTCTGGTCGAAGGTGGTGTAGTCCGACACGAAGGTCTGCTTGCGGTCGAAATAGGAACCGATCGCGATCAGGTCCGCGCCGCCCAGGTCATAGCGGATGTTGAGCGAGGGCAGCACGAAGCGGTCCTTGCTCCATTCGCGCACGCGGTTGCCGTTGAGCAGCTTGTTGTTGGCATAGTCGGAGAAGGGCACGCTCGGCTGCGTCTGGTCGGCCGCGATGTTGTCCCAGGATTCGCCGCTGTCGTTGGTGTTGATCTTCTGGAACACGACCGAGGGCGTGATCGTCAGTTGCGGCGTGGGCGTCCACGCCAGCGCCACGCGGCCTACGTAGGATTCGTTCCAGTTGGCGTTCTTCTGGACGACCGACTTGTCCTCGAAGCGCACCCGGTCGATGTAGCCGCCATCGCGGCGGTAATACCCGCTGGCCCGGATCGCCAGCTTGTCCTGCACGATCGGCGTGCCGAATGCGCCGCCGATTTCATAGCTCGGCGCGCCACCTTCGGTGAAGGACAGTTCCGAGCGGATGCGGCCCGAGGTGGTGGTGGCGCTCGGCTGGGGCGAGATGAAGCGGATCGTGCCGCCTTCCGAACCCGCGCCGAACAGCGTGCCCTGCGGGCCGCGCAGCACTTCGATGCGTTCCAGATCGAAGATCACCGGATAGGCGTTGCCGCCGCTGTAGCCCAGCGCGCGCACCTGGATCGGCGTATCGTCGATGTAGACGCCGGTGGTCGCCGCGCCGACAGTCGAATTGATGCCGCGGATCGCGATATTGGTTGTGGTGTTGGTCGCTTCGAACACCACGCCCGGCGTCTGGCGGATCACGTCGCTGAAATCGCGCACGCCGCGCTTGTCGAGCGTTTCGGTCGAAAAGGCGCTGACGCTCAGCGGAACCTTGCTCAGCGCTTCGGACTTGCGCGTGGCGGTGACGATGATTTCGCCGCTGGCGTCGTTCGCGCCTTCCGTGGCGGATTGCGGCGCTTCCTGCGCGAGGGCTGGCGCGGCGACGATCATCGCCCCCAGCATCGACGTACCGAGCAGGCCGAACCTGCGCCCGAATTTGCGGTGGACCCCCATGATGAACTCCCCTGTTCATGCCGCCGCTGAATCGGCGCGGCCGGCTTCTGTTCACGAAACGAAAGCTATGGCCCGTCCCGAAAATGCAATTGATCGAAGGCCGCAGTTGCAGCGCAGCATGATGCTTAGGATCAATTCCTTTTGCGGCGAGGCCCGAATGGCCAGAATTGCAAAGCTCCCGGTGGTCCGGGCCGGCCGGCAGGGGGCAGCGCCGGACCGGAAAACCCGGCCCGGCGTCGCCCTCATTTCTGTGCGGGCGCGGGTCTTACCAGCGCACCGTCACGCTCGCGCCATAAGTCGCGGGCTTGGCATAAACCGATGTGGTGCCGAGAATGCCGAGGTTGAGCGTGTAGGCGCGGTAGGCCTTGTCGAACACGTTGCGTCCGAACACCTGGACCGAAAGGCGGTCGTTGGCGGTGGTCCAGGTCAACGAAGCGTTCGAGACGTTGTAGGCCTTCTGCAGGGAAGAAGCGCCGTTGGTGACTTCCAGATACTGGTCATCGTACCACACGCCATCGAACTGTGCGGCCAGATTGCCGCCGAAAGCGTCGATGTTGTAGCGCAGCAGGTAGTTGATGCTGAACTTCGGCGCGTTGGGCAGCTTGGCGTCCGTGATCGCCTTCTGCGGATAGGTACACAGGAAGGTGCCGTCACCCTGGTTGGCGCAATATTGCGCATCGGGCGCGCCGGGGAAGAATTCGGGGCCGATCTGGCTGCCCGGCCCCAGGATCTGCTTGACCTTGGTGGTCTCCCACGTTGCGCCAAGGTTCACGTTGAGCCGCTTGACCGGCTGCCAGAACACTTCCAGCTCCGTGCCGGTGGCGCGGGCATCGCTGTTGCTGACCTGAGGCAGGCCGCCCAGCACCGAGAAGGCCTGATAGTTGTCGTAGATGTAGTGATAGGCCGTCAGGTTGGCGCGCAGCGTGCGATCGGCGTTGGACCACTTCACGCCGCCCTCGAACGAATTGAGCCGTTCGGGATCGTGGCGGAAGTTGGCGGGCGTCACGTCCGCGCTCAGCGTCCAGTTGCCGCCCTTGATGCCGCGGTTCCAGGATAGGAACAGCAGGGTATCGGGATTGGGCTTGTAGTTCACTCCGACGCGCGCCGCCCAGTCGCCATAGCGGATGCGGTTGATGCCGGGAACGACGGCCGCGAACGCTTCGTCCGTGGCGCGCACCACGGTCGGGAAGCCCGTATCGATCAGGCGCGAGGTATAGTCGATCGACTTGTTGTCCTTGGAATAGCGCACCCCGGCGATCACGGTCAGCGTGTCGGACAGATCGTATTCGCCCTGTCCGAACAGCGACCAGTTCTTCGAACGCAGCGTATAGTCCTCGACCACGCGCGGATCGTTGGCCGCGCCGTTGATGGCGAAGGCGGTGCCCAGCACCGGCGCGCCGATGGTGGTGAGCGAGCCGGCGATCTTCATGTTGAGGTAATAGGCGCCCGCCTGCCAGCGGAAGGGGCCGCTGTCGCCCGAAAGGCGCAGTTCCTGGCTGAACTGCTTGTAGCGCGCGGTGGTCAGGAACTGGATGACGGTGACGGGGAGGGCATCACCATCCTCGGCATAGGACTTCTTGAGATCGGTGTAGTTGGTGATGGCGGTCAGTTCCACGCCGCCGAACTTCTTGACCAGCTTGCCCTGATAGATGTCGGTTCGGCGGTCGAAGTTGCCGCGATCGTTGGAGAAGTTCTGGTAGGGGCTGGCCTTGGCGCCGGTGATGCCGTTGATGACACCGCCGGTGCCGTCGCTAAGGCCGGCCGGATTGACGTGGCAATAGCCGTTGGCGAGCAGATCGCAGTTGTCGAAGACATAGCCGCCGGTGGCGACGTGGTTGTCCTCGCTGTGCTTGAACCACAGATCCAGCTTGCCGTCGCTGCCGATGTCGGCCTGCACCGTCCCGCGCAAGGCCCAGGCGTTTTCGCCGCCCAGGTCCTGTCCGTTGCCGTCATAGGTGCCCGGCAGCGCGGCGGCGGACTTGATGTAGCCATCCGCCTTTACCACGCGCCCGGCCACGCGGAAGCGCAGGCCCGGCACGATCGAGCCGCCCACCGCGCCTTCCAGCGCGCGCCGGTTGAAGCGTTCATAGCTGGCTTCGGCATAGCCGTTGAAATCGGCCTGGCTGGCGTCGTTGCTGATGTAATGGACCAGGCCGCCGGTGGCGTTGCGGCCGAACAGCGTGCCTTGCGGGCCGCGCAGCACTTCCACGCGCTTGGTATCGAACAGCTGGCCGGAAATGCCGTTGATCGAGCCCATGTAGGCATCGTCCATGTACACCGCGACGGGCGCTTCGAGGTAATCGGTGAAGTTGTTCTGCGAAATGCCGCGCAGGTTGAAGATCGTGACGTTGGGCGACCACGCGTTCAACTGGAACGCCGGGATCTGCTGGGTGATCTGCGTGGTATCTGTGATGCCCAGCGCCTTGAGCTGATCACCCGAATAGGCCGAGACCGAGATGCCGACTTTCTGCAGGTTCTCGCTGCGCTTGTTGGCGGTAACGACGATATCGCCGAAGCCCTGCTGCGGCGCTTCGGTCGCTTCCGCGGCCGGCTGCGTCTCGGCGAAGGCCGGCGTGGCGCTGATAACCGCGATGGCCGCCGCGATGGCCATCGGCGAAGCGTGGAACAGTCGATGATACGGCTGCGTCATTGCGTAATCTCCCTGTGTCGCCCGGATCGTCGCCATGCGGCTGATGCGCCGGTGTCGATTGCAGGAGATACCGATGCGCCCCGTCACGCTTGGCAGATCGGGACATTTCCGTTTTGCAGACGCCGCCCGCGCCTTGCGTGCGGGAGCGCTCAGCCCTGCGGCGCGAGCAGGCGGCGATGCGCCTGCATCGGCAGAAGCAGCAGCGCGAAACTGGCAAGGAAGAAGAAGATGCAGGCCAGTTCGACCAGGGTATAGCTCGATCCGTTGGTGAGCAGTCCGGCGAGGAACGGCCCGGTGCCGAGACCGAGCATCTGCATCGCCACGGCGCGCCCGATCATGCGCCCGCGCGTGTCGAACTCGCCCACGGTGCCGAGGATGAAGGGCAGGACGAAATTCCACAGCACGTTGAAGCCGCAGACGCTGATCGCGAACAGTACGATGCCGGGATGAGCCAGCAGCAGCCCGATGCACGCTCCGCCGCCGAGAATGCCGATCATGATCGCGCGGTCGCGCGCCAGCGCACCGGCCAGGAACACCGATGCCAGAGCACCGCCGATCGCCAGAACCTGCGAGGCGAACAGTGCGTCGGCCACGGATTGTTCGCCAAGACCCGCCGCGATGCCGACGAGGAACAGCACGGCCCAGGCGATGCCCTGCGCGATGTTGTAGGCCAGAACGCCCGCCAGCGCGATCGCGACCATGCCATGCGGCAGATCGCGCGCGCCTTCGGGCACTTCGGCCCGCGCCTCGTGCGTGCGCGGCACGTTGCGCACGGTGGCGAGACCAAGCAGGAGAAGCGCGGCGAAAAGCCAGAACAGGGCCGGCAGGCCGAACCGATCGAGAAACGCCGGCATCCGCCACACGCCGATCGCGCCGTAGGTCAGCAGCAGAGCCAGATACAAGGCGATGTTGCGATCCACCTTGCGCGTCAGGCCGACGAAGGTGAAGCTCAGCGTGATGATCGCGCCGTGCCCCAGCCCGGCAATGAAGCGCGCAGTCCACAGCGTGCCGCCACCGGATGCCATGGCCGAAAGGCCGTTGCCCAGCGCCGCGACGAGCAGCGCCGCCGCCATGACTCGCCGCCAGTCGTACCGGTGCGAACCGAGCGCCATGGCGATCGAGGAAATGGCGACGCCCAGCATCTCGATTCCGGCAAGGTTCAGGGCTTCCTGTTCGCCGACATGCAGGTGGGTGACGAAGCCCTGCACCAGCGCGGGCTGAACGATGAACGAAAGCACGCCCAGCGTGCCCAGCACGATCGCGCTGACAACGGCTGCCGGACTGTCGACGTCGTATTGCTGGGCCAATGCGAGTCCCTCCCCTTGAAGGTGCCGGTCCTAGGACAGCGGCCGCAGGTTCACTTGGCAGGACTGGCCAAGTGGCATTCCCGATCAAAGCAAGCTCCGGATTTGATCGAAAGTATCAATCCAATGACCGTTTCAGATAATTTGGAATGGCGAGGCTGCGTTACGCTCCTGTCAAGATCGGGAATCGCATTCCGACTATCGTATAGGGGAGTAGCCATGAGCCAACCGGCAGTACAGGCCGAAGCGCTTTGCGGGTGGACCGACTCCATGCCCGCCTTCGGTATCGAACCCGACGAAGCCCTTGCCCGGGCAGGTCTCGACAATGGCGACGTTGCCACGTCGAACCGCATCTCGCTCAAGCGTTTCGCGCGCATGGCGGAATCCGTTGGCGAAAGGGCCAATCATCCGGCGGCGACATGGACGATCGGCCTCAACTACGATCTTGCGCAACTGGGGGAGATCGGCACCGCGATCACTTCGGCCCAGACGCTCGGCGCGGCCCTGCGCCGTTTTGCCGACCACTTCGAACTGCTCCAGGATTCGACCACGCTGGACTTTCAGGTCAAGGACGGGACGGCGACGGTCAATTACCGCATCCTCGATCCCGACATCTGGCCGCGCCACCATGACGCCATGTTCAGCCTGGGCATCGTCGCCCGCATCGTGCGCATGGCCGTGCCCGACGCGATGGACGAGATCGAGCTGGGGTTCGAATGCGCGCGCCGCGATACCGGGCTTGCCATGCCGCTCAGCCGTCTGAGCTTTGGCGGCGAGGTCAATTCGCTGAGCCTGCCGGTCGCCATGCTCGATGCGGCGATGCCGCCATCGGACGCCAGGAGCAATCTCAAGGATCTGTCGACGCAGATCGCGCGCAAGCGCCGCGCCGAACCTGCGCGCGATCGGCTGGCCGCGATGATCTTCGCGCGCATGTCGCAGGGCGAGATCAACCAGGACGAACTCGCCAGCGAGATCGGCATGTCGAGCCGCACCATGCGGCGCCGGCTGGCCGAGGCCCAGCTGACCTTCCAGCAACTGCTCGACGAATGCCGGATGCGGCAGGCGATGCTGGAGTTCCGCACCCGCCCCGAATGCTCGATCGCGCAGGTCGCGCTGCGGCTGGGTTATGCCGAGCATTCCAATTTCACGCGCGCCTTCACCCGCTGGGTGGGCGTGCCGCCGCAGCGTTACCGCGCGGATACCTTGCAATCGCAACACTAGAGATCCCCGATGACCCGACTGCTTCTGATGGAAGGCAATACCGCCGACAAACGCGCGCGCGCCGCCGAACTGGGCGTGCGTTCGTCCAGCGAGATCTACGCGCTGGCGATCCTGGCGCACTATCCCGGTTTCGAGCTGGACGTGGTCAACGCGGCCGATGCGGATTGGGCTATCCCCGGTGGCCGGTCGTTCGCCGATTACGACGGCTTCGTCGTCACTGGCTCATCGCTCCATGCCTATGACCGCGAATTCGCCGTCACCAACCAGATCGCGATGCTGCGCGACGCGGCCGAAGCGGGTTTGCCTGTGTTCGGAAGCTGCTGGGGTCTGCAGATCGCCGTCATGGCCGCCGGCGGGCAGGTCGAATACAACCCGCGCGGCCGCGAGGTCGGCTTCGCGCGCAAGATCGTGCGCACGCAGGCGGGGGCCGATCATCCGATGTTCGAGGGCAAGGGCGCGGTGTTCGATGCGCCCTGCATCCACTACGACGAAGTCACGCGCCTGCCGGACAGTGCCACGCTGCTCGCGTCCAACGCGCATAGCCTGGTGCAGGCCGCGATCGTTCCGGTCGGGCGCAGCGAGGTCTGGGCGGTGCAGTACCACCCGGAATTCGACATTGCGCAGCTCGTCCAGCTCTACACGCTCTATGCCGATGACATGATCGCGCAGGGCTTCTTTGCGGACCGCGCCGCGCTCGATGCCTATGTCAAAGTGCTGACCGGGCTTGCCGCCGCGCCACAGGATGCGGGCCTCGCCTGGCAACTGGGCGTGGACGAGGACATCACGGACGATAGCCGGCGTCGCGCTGAAATCATCAACTGGATCAAAGCCTTCATCCCCGGCGCCTGATCTTCGGCGCATTCTACGTCTCTTGCGTCGCCCGGATTCTTCATCGCAACGCGTGGCACGCGGACCCGTGAAATGGCAGAGCCGTCAACGCCCTCCAACGGGCTGGCGGTACTGGCTGGGCGCGACGCCGATGTGGCGCTTGAACATGGTGGTGAAGGCGGAGGGGCTGTCATAGCCCAGGTCCAGCGCGATGGTGGTGATGGATTCGCCGGCGGCCAGCCGTGGCAGTGACACCAGCAGACAGGCCTGTTGCCGCCACGCGCCGAAGCTAAGCCCGGTCTCCTTGCGAAAGGCGCGGGTGAACGCGCGCCGCCCCATGCCCAGATCGGCGCTCCAGCGGTCGATCGTGTCATGGGAGCAGGGAGCTTCGAGAAAGGCGTGGCATTTGCGCGCGAGCTCGGCCGTCTTGGGAAAGGGCACCGCGAGCGGGACGGTCGGGGCCTGGGCGACTTCGGCCAGCAGCAGCGCCATGACGAGGCCATCGCGGCTCGCAAGGTCGTATTCGGGCGGAATATCGCACGCGGCCTCGAGCAGGCTGCGCAGCAGCGGCGAGACCTGGATGACCTTGTTGGCGTCGCCCAGCCAGCCCGTTGCGTTACGCTCGATAAGAACGCTGCGCGTGCTGACGGCGCCGATCATGCGCACGGCGTGCGGGCAGCCGCCGGGCGTCCAGACCGCACGCTCGGGCGGCGCGACCCAGGCGCCGTGGGGCGTGCTGACCACAACGACGCCCCGCGCCGCATAGAGCAGCTGGCCGCGCCGGTGTTCGTGCCAGTCGAGTTCGAACGCGGGCGGATACTCGTTGCCGATGCCCACGATCGGACGATCGATGTGCTCGACCAGGGCGGGATCGTTCCAAGGCACGCAGATGTCCCATTCGCGCAAATGAATGACCCATAGAGGAATGCGGGCCAGGTGTGGAAGCTCTAGCGGAGAATGGTATGCAACGGAAACCGACCATGACCACGATCCCAGCCAAATCCCCCGGTCCCGCCACTGCCACCACGGCGTTCGGCGTGATCGCGGCCATCAGCTTTTGCCATCTGCTCAACGACATGATGCAATCGCTGCTGCCGGCGATCTACCCCAATTTGAAAAGCGAGCTGGGGCTTAGCTTCAGCCAGATCGGGCTGGTGACGCTGGCCTATCAGGTGACCGCTTCGATCCTGCAGCCACTGGTCGGCGCCTATGCCGACAAGCGGCCGACACCGCTGGCGCTGCCGGGCGGAACGCTGTTTTCGCTTGCCGGGCTGATGGTCCTGTCCGTCGCACACACCTATTGGCTCCTGCTGGTCGGCGCCTCGATGCTGGGCATGGGCTCTTCCGTGTTCCATCCCGAATCCTCGCGCGTGGCGCGCATGGCCGCCGGCGGGCGACACGGACTGGCGCAGTCGATGTTCCAGGTCGGCGGAAACGCCGGCTCGGCGATCGGGCCGCTCGCGGCGGCAATCGTCGTCGTGCGGTGGGGGCAGTCGAGCCTGGCGTTCTTCGCGCTTCTGGCCCTGCTGTCCTGCGCGATCCTGTGGAACGTCAGCCGGTGGTACCGGGATCATGGCCTGACCCGGCTTTCGTCGGGAAGTGGACGGCACAAGGAGAGCTTTGCCCTTCCGCGCGGCAAGGTGCTGGGTGGCATCGCGATCCTTCTCGCGCTGATCTTCTCCAAGTACGTCTATCTGGCCAGTCTCAGTTCCTACTTCACGTTTTACCTGATCCACCGCTTCGGGGTGTCGGTACAGGTGGCGCAAATCCATCTCTTCGTCTTCCTCGGCGCGGTCGCGGTGGGGACGATTGCCGGCGGGCCGCTGGGTGACAGGTTCGGGCGCAAGTACGTCATCTGGTTCTCGATCGCCGGCGCTTTGCCGTTCACGCTGCTGCTCCCGCACGCCAGCCTGTTCTGGACAGGCCCGCTGACGGTGCTGATCGGGCTGATCCTGGCCTCAGCCTTTCCCGCCATCGTCGTCTTCGCGCAGGAGCTGGTGCCGGGGCGCATCGGCATGATTTCCGGCCTGTTCTTCGGCTTTTCGTTCGGGATGGGTGGTATCGGGGCCGCCGTTCTGGGTGAGGTCGCGGACCGGTTCGGTATCGAGAGCGTCTATGCGATATGCGCGTTCCTGCCGGCGATCGGCTTGCTCGCGCTGTTTCTTCCGAAAGTCGGGGGCGAAAGGGCAGGGGCCGGCTGAGGCGTGCGTCGCGCTGGTCAGATGCAGTAGAAGTCCAGCACCGTGGGGATGGTATCGTTGAGCAGCACGATCGTCTTTGCGGCGATCAGCCAGCGATCGCCTTCGCGCCTCAGGTCATGCCGGTAGCGCCCGAAAAACGCGTGCGTCCGGCCCGATCGCTTGTCGAACAGATGGACCGCGAAATTCGCGGCGACTTGCGCGCCCGCTTCGTCGGCCCCCACCAGCCTGACGTTGGTTATCAGGTGGACGGCACGGATGCGCGGGGTGGAGGCCACCGATTGCCCGGAGCGCACACGCCACACGCGATCGGCCAGGTTCTTGCGCCCCTTGTAATAGATCAGCGAGAGTTCGCTTTCGGGATCGGTGGTCGTTTCGATCTCGTTCTTCCAGGCCGGCATCCAGAAGCAGGCATCTTCCGCATAGAGGTCCAGCCAATCGTCCCAGCGGCTTTCATCCAGGCATTCCGCTTCGCGATAGAGGAGGGCCTCGGCGTCTTTCAGCGACAGGGTCATTGTTCGATCACTCCCGCCATGCGCCGCGCCCATTCGCGATAATAGCTCTGGAACAGCGTTTCGTCGCCAAGCTGCGCATCGGCCAGCACGTTGCGTGCGGGCTTCATGCCGATCAGGTCGGAAAACGGGTTGCCGCCCGCCCTGCTGGCCGTCGTGCCGCGCGAATAGCCCTGCAGCCAGGGGTCGACGCGGCTGGCGAAGCCGCGCTGGCAGTTCTCGTAGCTGACGGTATCGTCGGGCGTGGCCATGCCGCTGGGGTTGAAGAAATCCTCGTACTGCCGGATCCGCTGGCGCCGCGCCTGCGCGCTTTCGCCCTTGGGGGCGATGCACCAGGTGCGCATTTCGGTGAGGTCTGGCGCCAGCGGGCGGATGACGCGCAACTGGCTCGATGCGTTCTCCGCGATCTGCAGGTTGGGGAAGATCGACAGGTTGCGCATGTTGAACATCCAGTCGCGCTTGGCGGCGCCGTGGCGTTCGGCCAGCGCTTCGGCCTGTTCGAACAGCGGCAGCGCCTCGGTCACGCCGAAAATGCCCCAGTTCAACACGTGGCCGTGGGGAAAGCTGAAGCTGCCGCCGGCCACGCCCTGCGCGTCCTCGCGCCAGTAATCGCTGCTTTCCCACACCGATTTCACCGCGACGCCGGTGTTGGCGGTCTGCCGCTGTTCGAGGATGCGGATGTAGGAAGGGTGCGTCGAGGTGAAGTGATAGGCGTCGGAGCAGTTTTCGAGCTGCAGCTTCCAGTTGGCCTGGAACGTGAACGTGACGGCGCCCGGCACCAGTTCGAAGCCGTCCGGTCCTTGGTCGGCAACGAGGTCCAGCAGCTTCGCGGCTTCGCCCAGATGCGTTGCGAGCGGCGGCACATCGGCATCGAGGCTGCCGAACAGGAAGCCGCGATATTCGCCGAACGCGGGCAGGGCGGGCAAGTCGTGACTCTGCGCGTCGAAGCTTTCGGCATAGCAGCCCGCGCGCTTCAGTTTCACATTCTTGTTGCGGCCCGCGCTGTCGAAGCTCCAGCTGTGGTAAGGGCACACGTGCAGGCGCGCGTTGCCGGCGAGCGTCTGCGCCACGCGCGATCCACGGTGCGGACACGAATTGACGAAGGCGCCCAGCGTGCCGTCGCCATCGCGGCTCACCAGCACGGGCACGCGACCGATGTCCGTGGTGAAGAAGTCGTGCGGATCGCGCGCCTGATCGGCGATGCCAAGGAACACCCATCCGCTTTCGAAGATCTGGCGCATTTCCAGCTCGAACACGCCGGGATCATCGAAGATCGACCGGCTGACGCGGAAGATGCCCTCGTCGGGGCGGTCGTCGATCAGGTCCGAGATGTGTCCGGTGAACATTGTCCTTGTCCCGTTCATGGCGTCCCGTTCATGCAGTTCCCGTCAATCCACCAGCACTTCGACCAGCGTTGGCCCCGGTGCCGCGAAGGAAGCGGCCAGCGCGCCGTCCAGCGCTTCTACCGTATCGACGCGCGCGGCCGAAAGGCCCTGGCCCCGGGCAAGATCGCAGAAGTCGATATCGTTCAGCGTGGTCCCCAGCGTCTGCTGCAAGCCGAAGTGGCGGCCGAAGTTGACCAGCGCTTCATAGCGTTGGTTGTTCACGATCACGAAGCTGATCGGCAGGCCCAGTTGCGCGGCGGACCACAGCCCCTGAATGGCGTACATGCTCGATCCATCGCCCAGAATGGCGATCACCTTGGCATCGCGACGGCCCAGCGCGACGCCGATCGAGGCGGGCAATCCGTGGCCAAGCCCCCCGCTGGCGCAGGTGAAGAAGCCGCCCGCATCCAGGATCGGCAGGTGATCGTGCATGGCTCCACGGCTGGATGGCGCTTCCTCCACGATCACCGACCCGGCCGGGCGCAATTGGGCGATCTGCTGGAGCAAGTAGGCGTCGGTCAGCCCGGTCGCCGCGAGCCGCGCGGGAATGTCGCGAACGGCCGGCCGCGTGCGTGCCTTCGGTGGCGGGCCTCCCAGCAGGCGCGCCAGCGCGCTTTTGGCATCGGCGATCACGGCTGCGCCATCGGGCGCCCAGCTTGCCACCGCGATGGAATCGACGATGTGGTAGACTTGCGCGCCTTCCGGCAAGTGCGGGCCAAAGCCCTCGGTGTGGTAGAGCGACAAGGGGCCGCCTACGACCAGGATCAGGTCATGCCCGGAAAGATCGCGGACGATCGCCTCGCGGCCCGGGTTGAGAAAGCCCGCGAACAGCGGATGCCGCTCGGGAAAGACTTCGCGCGCGGCGAACGGCGCGGCCCAGACCTTTGCCGCATGGCGTTCCGCCAGCGCGATCGCTTCCTGCCATGCGCCGTCGCGCGCGATGCCGGCGCCCAGCACGAAGGCGGGGGCATTTGCCCGCGCCAGCACGCCGGCGATCTCGTCGAGCAGCTGCGGGTCGCCGGGATTGCGGGCAACGACGCGGCGCGGCGCGATTGGATCGCAGGGCTGGTCCCAGTCGTCCACCGGCACGGAAACGAAGGTGGGGCCGCAAGGCGGCTCCATCGCGACGTAATAGGCGCGCGCGATCGCTGCGGGCACGTCCTGCGCGCGCGCCGGCTCGACCGCCCACTTCACGTAGGGGCGCGGAAATTCGGTGGCGCGTTCGGCGAAGAGAAACGGTTCGAATGGCAGGATCGATCGCGCCTGCTGGCCCGCCGTCACGACCAGCGGGGTCTGGTTCTTGAACGCGGTGAACAGGTTGCCGAGCGAATGGCCGACGCCGGCGGCCGAATGCAGGTTGACCAGCGCGGCATTGCCGGTCGCCTGGGCAAAGCCATCGGCCATGCCCATCACGATCGATTCCTGCAGCCCCAGGACGTAGCGAAAGTCCTCGGGGAAGTCCCGGAACATCGGCAGCTCGGTCGATCCCGGATTGCCGAACACCGTGGTCATGCCCAGCGTGCGCAGCAGCGAAAGCGTTGCATCGCGAACCGTGTGCATGATCGTGCTCCTCTCCGTTCTTCGCCGGTCTTATCGACCGATGAGGCTATCGTCACCATTGCGGGATCGTGCAAAAGCCATAACAATTGCGCATGGCTTTTGATCAGCGAGAATTACGGGCGTTCCTGGCCGTGGTCGACAGGGGCAGCCTGGGGCGGGCGGCCGAGGCGGCCTTCCTGACACAGCCCGCGCTCAGCCGCCTGATCGGCGAGATGGAACGGCGCTTCGGCCAGCCGCTGTTCGATCGCCACAGCAAGGGGATGGCGCCCACCGCCGCCGGGGAAACGCTGATTCCCCATGCCCGCCTACTGCTGTTCGAGATGGAGCAGGCAAGCGACGCGCTCGACGCGCTGCGTGGCCTGGGGCGCGGGCGGCTGCGGGTGGGCGCGGTGGCGGCCGTGGCGCGCACCATGCTGCCCGGCATGGTCGCGGCACTCCTGGACATGGCGTCGGGCCTGCACATCGACTTGCTGGACGCGCCCGAGGACAGGTTGGTCCAGGCGCTGGCCGGACGGGAGATCGACGTGGCGATTGCCCCGGAACTGGCGCCGCATCCCGACATCTGGCCGATGGCGGAGCTGGCCTACACCGATACCTACACCGCCTTCGCCGCGGCGGGGCATCCGCTGGCCGGAGCGAAGGACGTGCCATTGAGCGCCGCGCTGGGGCAACGTTGGACCATGCCGGAGATCGGCAGCACGCCGCGCATGCTGTTTCACCGCCTCGTCACCGCGCAGGGCGAAGCGCTGCCCGACGTGGCGGTCGAAACCGGTTCGATCGGCACCATGCTGGCGACGGTTGCCGCCAGTTCCCTGCTGGGCTGGCTGCCGATGCCTTTGCTCCATGCTGAAATGGAGCGGGGCGCCATCCTGCCGGTCCGGGTGAAGGCCCTGGAAATCCAGCGCCGTTTCTATGTTTACACACGCCGGCGGGGCAGCGTGGTTCCGGCCGCGCGGCGCTTGTTTGAACTGTTGCCGCTGACGCAGCGCGCGGCGAAGGGCGGGGCGACGCCGCTTGCGAGATCGGTAGCCACTGGTTAGCTGGCTGCGATTGCCGCAGCCCGGCCCCCGGGCGCGCGGGCGAAGGATGCGGGAGAATGCGGATGCGCGAAGTGGTGATCGTCGGCGCTGGCGCGATGGGGTGCCTGTTCGCGGCAAAGCTGGCGGAATCGGGTGTTTCCGTAACGCTTGTCGACGTGGACCGCGCGCGGCTGGAATCGCTGGCCCGCGATGGCATCACGCTGGCCGACGATGACGGCGAGCGGCGAATCCCCATAAAGGCGAAGCTGGCAGCGGATGTGGCGGGGCCGGTCGATCTGGTGCTGCTGTTCACCAAATCGATGCACAGCGCTTCCGCCATCGCGTCGGTAGTGCACCTGGCGCAGGCGTCGACGTTCGCGCTGACGTTGCAGAACGGCATCGGCAATGCCGAGGCGATCGCCGAAGTCTTCCTGGCGGAACAGGTGCTGATGGGCGTGACCGATATGCCCGCCGATCTGGAAGCGCCCACCCGCGTCTCCTCGCACGGCCACGGCACCGTCCGGCTTGGCAGCTACCGGCCCCAGGGCGATGACGGCGCGAAAGCGGCCGTGGCCCTGCTGCGTGGAGCCGGCATCGACGCGTATCACGATGGCGCGATCGAAGGCGGGGTGTGGGAAAAGGTTGCGTTCAATGCGGCGCTCAATTCGATCGCGACCGTAACCGGGTTGACCGTGGGTGGAATGGATACCCCGGCCGGCCGCCGGGTGGCCTTTGCCATCGCGCGCGAAGTGGTTGCAACGGCCGCGGCAAAGGGTCTTTCCATCGATATCGCGCGGATCGAGGGCAAGATCGATTTCGCGCTGCAGCATCATCGCCAGCACAAGGCATCCATGCTGCAGGACCGGTTGGCGGGCCGCCGGACCGAGGTCGAGGCGATCAACGGCGCGGTGGCACGCGAGGCCGAAGCATTGGGCGTGGCGGTGCCCGTCACCTCCACGCTGGCGGATCTGGTCAGGCTGAACGAGCCGGTCTGACTTTTTTGCAAATCATATTGATAAATCACCAACCATCCGCCACACACGGGGGCACAAACGGCGTGCCGTCAGACGGTACAGGTGCGGAACAAGCGAAAGCGGTAAAGCGCCGCCCGGAGGAGAGCAATGCGGACAGGTGATGACGAACGGATGTTGTCGACGGGCTATCGTCGCACTTTCATCACCATGAGCTTTCTGGTCGCGACGTTCAATTTCGCCGATCGGTCGGTGTTTGCCGTCACCGCGCAGCAGATCAAGGCTGACCTGCATTTGACCGATTTCCAGCTCGGCATTCTCCAGGGGCTGGCGTTCGCGCTGCTTTACGCGGTGCTGGGCGTGCCGATCGGCCGCCTTGCGGAACGCATGTCGCGCGTGCGGATCATCACCGCCGCCATCCTGTTCTGGTCCACCATGACGATGGCCTGTTCGGCCGTGGGCAATTTCGCGCAGATGATGCTGTGCCGCGTGGGCGTGGGCATGGGCGAGGCGGGATCGCAACCCGCCGCGTCGTCGCTGGTGGGCGACCTTTTCCCGCGCGAACGCCGGGCTTCGGTGATGGGTCTGATCCTTCTGGGATCGCCCATCGGCACCTTTATCGGCGCCTCGGTCGGGGGTGCCGTGACGGGCCTGTGGGGCTGGCGCGCGGCCTTCGTCGTGATGGGCCTGCCGGGCGTGGTGATCGGCCTGCTGTTCATCCTGTTGATGCGCGAACCGCGCCGGGGGTTGGCGGACAATATGCCGCCGGTGAGGACGCCGGCGCCCGATTTCCGGGCCTTCCTGAAAGTGGTGGCCAGCAAGCCGGCGCTGATGTTCGTCATCGCGGGCGGGGCGCTCGCCGGCTTCGGCATGAGTTCGATCTCGCAATTCCTCGCCGTCTATCTGAGCCGTGTCTACGATCTGCCGGCGCGGTCGGCCGGTGCGCTCTATGGCACGATCTCGGCGCTGGCACTGGGCAGCGGCCTGCTTATCGGCTCGTTCGGCACCGATTGGCTTGCCCGCCGGGGCGACGGGCGCTGGCCGGCGTGGGGGGCGGCGATCGGCCTGTTCATCGCGCCGTTCTCCTACTGGATCGCGTTTAGCGCCCCATCGCCCCTGCTGGGAACCGTGCTGCTGGTGATTTCGGGCTGCTTCCTGCTGCTGTACTACGGCCCCACCATCGGCATGATCCAGAATCTGCTGGAGCCGCGCATGCGGGCGACCGGGGCGGCCGTGTTCGGCATGTTCTACACGCTGGTCGGCTATGGTGGCGGACCGACCTTCGTCGGCTGGATGAGCGATCGCTTCGCCTCCTCCGCTTTCCAGGGCGGGGATTATCTGACGCAGTGCCATGCGATGAAGGCGGGGGCGCAGGCCGTGGATGCCTTGCAACAGGCCTGCGCGGCGGCGGCGGCAACGGGCGTGCGGTCGGCGCTGATGTCGGCGGTGTGTGTGTTCTTCATCGCCGGGGCGATGTTCCTGCTGGCCGCGCGCACGTTGCGCCGCGATTACTTCGTAGCGGAAGAGGCGGCGGCATGAGCGCGGATTGCGCGCTGCGGCCGTGCCCGATGCGTGCAACCGCAACGCTTCGCTGGCCTCGCGCCCCGTTACCGGAATGACGTGATCTGCCAGCGCAGGTCGTGCGCGGATCGTGCGCGGATCGTGGCGGAGGTGCGCACGCGCCTTCGCGCGGGAAGACAGGCCCGCTTCGCACTGTCGTGCATATTGCCCGTCTCCGGCGCTCTCGTGTCTATGGCAGGGTCCAATCAGACGACTGATTTGGGCAACCACGTCGTGGACGATTGACATGGCCCTTGTTGGAAAGGTGAACGCATTGCGCAATCAGCCTGCGAACAAGGCCACTGCGACCCTGCCCAGAATGGTCTGGCGTGGCGAACGCGATCGCAATCGCAACCGCGCGGTCCTGTGGGCGCGGGAGCGGCCTGTTGTGGAAGGCATCGCGCGATGACCTGCGCGGTTGTGTTCGGCGCCGGCGGCGGGGTTGGCGGCGCTCTGGTGGATCGTTTGGCCGCTTGCGGGCGCTACACGCAGATCCATGCGGGATCGCGCCGCCCCTTGCCGCCCCGACCGCACCGGATCCCTTTCCTGTATGATCTGACCGATGAAGGCAGCATCATCGATGCCTGCTCGATCCTGGAGACGCCGCCCGATCTGGTGCTGGTGGCAAGCGGTCTGCTTCACGACCAATCCGGAGCGGTCATGCCTGAAAAGACGCTGCGGGCGATACAGCGAGAAGCCATGGCCCGGATGTTCGCGGTCAACACGATCGGTCCGGCGCTCATCGCCAAACACTGTTTGCCCAGGCTGCCCAAGGACCGGCGTGCGGTTTTTGCGGTTCTTTCCGCGCGCGTGGGTTCAATTGGCGACAACCGGCTGGGGGGATGGCATGGCTATCGCGCCAGCAAAGCCGCGCTCAACATGCTGATTGCCAATTTCGCCATCGAGATGCGGCGCACGCATCCCCTGGCGGTCATCGTCGCGTTGCATCCCGGCACCGTGGCCACTGGCCTTTCCCGACCATTCCAGTCCGGTGTAGCGGCGGGTCAGCTGTTTTCGCCGGAAACATCCGCCGCGCATCTGCTTGATGTGATCGACCGCCTCGCGCCGGAGGACAGCGGCGGCTTTTTTGCCTGGGACGGCGCACGCATACCATGGTGAGCGTGCGAGCACGCCTGACCGGCCAGCTTGTTTGGCCTAGGGGGCAGGCGCAAGCGCGGGGCCGGCCAGAAAGGCCTCTGCCTGATCCAGCAATTCCCGCCGATGATCGGGCGGGAATTTGTCCCATACGCGCACCACCTGCGCCATGCGGCCGTTGCTGCGTAATTTGGCCGCATGGGTGGCGATGAAGCGCCAATACAGGAAGTTGAACGGGCACGCCTGTGGCCCCACCCGTGCCTTGACGGTGTAGGCGCAGGTGCCGCAATAGTCGCTCATCCGCTGAATGTAGGCACCGCTCGCGGCATAGGGTTTGCTGGCCAGCAAGCCGCCGTCGGCAAACTGGCTCATGCCGATGGTGTTGGGTTGCTCAACCCATTCGAACGCGTCGGCGTAGACCGCCAGATACCATTCGTGCAGCGCGTGGGGATCGATACCGGCGAGCAAGGCAAACGTGCCTGTCACCATCAGCCGCTGAATGTGGTGGGCATAGGCCTCCTCGCGGGTCTGGGCGATGCAGGCGCGCAGGCAGGCCATGGGTGTTTCGCCGCTCCAGTAGAACCATGGCAACTGGCGCCGCGCATCCAGCGCGTTGACTCTCGCGTAATCGGGGCCTTGCCACCAGTAAATGCCGCGCACGAATTCACGCCAACCGATGATCTGCCGGATGAAACCTTCCGCGCTGTTCAGCGGCACGCGGCCAGCGCGCCATTCTTCCTCGACCGCCCGGCACATTTCCAGCGGATCGAGCAATCCCAGATTGAGGTAGATCGAAACCACCGCATGGCACAAAAATCGGTGGCCGCTCAGCATGGCATCCTGATACCGGCCAAAATCGCGCAGGCCATGGCGCAGGAAATGGTCAAAGGCGGCCCTGGCATCGGTTCGGGTCGTGGCGAACCAGAACGGCTCAAGATCGCCGAAGTGATCGGGAAAGCGCCGAGCTACCAGATCGAGTACGTCCCGCGTGATCGCGTCGGGAGCGAAGCGCGCGGGCTGCGGCAGCCCCAATTCGCCCGGCGGTGGAGCGCGGTTATCGTGATCGAAATTCCATTGCCCTCCGGCGGGCTGGTCGCCGTCCATCAACAGGCCCGTCTTGCGCCGCATCAGGCGATAGAAATGCTCCATGCGCAGGCTCTTGCGCGCCTCGGCCCAGCGCGCGAATCCCTGGCGGTCGGCCAGAAAGCGCGTATCGGGCAACAGCTCGGCCCAGGCGCTCATCTCGTCCATCAACCGCCATTCGCCGGGCTCGGTCGCAAGGATGCCGCTGGCGCCATGCCGCGCCATGGCCCGATGCGCTTCGCCACGCAGGCTGCCGGTGTTTTCCGGATCGTCGAGCCGGACATAATCCACCTTCCAGCCAAGGGTGCGAAGCTCCGCGGCGAAATGGCGCATCGCCGACAGGACCAGGGCAATCTTCTTCTTGTGGTGCCGGACATAGGTCGTTTCCGCCGCCATTTCGGCCATCAGCACGACATCGCACGCCGGATCGGCCGCCCGCAAAGACGAGAGCGAAGGCGTCAACTGGTCGCCCAGAATGAGGATAAGCCGTGTCATGGCAAGCTGCTATCCGCGCAGGGACGCGCTGCAATCCTGCCTTTTGGGGCAGCTGCGCGATGCCGTGCCCTGCAGCGGATGAGAAACGTAGCCCTGCCCGAATGATGGGTGCTGTAAAAGAGCTCTCCATTTCACAATACAACCTGTGAGAGGACCAATTGCCTCAAGCGTCCGATGCCGGCAGATCGATAAACATCGTGGTTCCCTGAGGGCCGGTTTCCAACATGCTGATGGCGCCGCCATGCGCTTCGAGGATGGTTCGGCTGATCATCAGCCCGACCCCCAATCCATCAGGCTTGGTCGTGGCAAAGGGCGTGAACAAGCGTTCGGCCATGTCGGGCGGCATGCCTGCGCCCGTGTCGCGGACATAGAGGCGGTGGACCGTCTCAAGCCGTTCGGACCAGAGTTCCAGGCGTTTGTCGGGTCGATCTTCCATGGCCTCGACCGCGTTCCTTATGAGATTGACGAGCACTTGCTGGACCTGGATCGGATCACCCAGCACTGAAGCACTGACGCCCGATATGTCGATCGTAACCCCGGCAAGGCGGCGGTTGGGTATGGCGAGGGACAACGCGTCCCGCACAAGCGCGTCCAGATCGATCATCTGGATCTCGACCTGGCCGCGAGCAACCATGCGGCGGAGCCGGCGGATAAGCTCGCCGGTCTTGACGACTTCATCGGCGGCGTCGGCGAGCACGGGCAGCACGGCCTCGATGGCCGTTGCCCCTTTCTCCTGCAGCAGGCGTCTGGCTCCGGAGACATAATTCGCGATGCCGGTCAGCGGCTGGTTCAATTCATGCGCCAAAGCCGACGCCATGGTGCCCATGGCGCTCACGCGCGACATATGGATCAGCTCTGTCTGAAGCTCGTTGAGCCGCTCAAACGCTGCGACGCGCTCGCTCATATCGACCATCGCGCCGATCATGCGGACCGGCTTGCCGGCTTCATTCCTCACCAGAAAGCCGCGATCCAATATATGCGCGTAACTGCCGTCTGCGCGACGGAAACGATATTCACGCTCCCACCTTTCGCCTTCCGATCTCCGGAATGCCTCGATGTCGTCCGTTACGCTTCCGCGGTCCTCCGGATGGATGCGATCTTCCCACCAGTTGGCTTCCGCACCGGGACGATCGCCGCACAGCTCCTCAATGGCGGGATTCCACGTGACCTGACCGCTTGCAAGATCCCAGTCCCAAATTGCATCCTTGGTTGCGCGCGCGGCGAAGCGATAGCGCTCCTCCTGTTCGCGAAGCCGCGCCTCGGCATCGAGCCGCGCGGTAATGTCGCGGGAAAAGCCGATCACGCCGATGATCTCATCGCCGCTGCGCCAGGGCACCTTGATCGTCTGGAACATCCGCTCGCCGCTGTTCAGGGGAATACGCTGCTCCACGATGGCGGGGCGACCGCTTCGCATGACTTCGGCATCGGTCGCGCTGTAATCGGCCGCAAAGTGCGGGGCGAAATGCTCATCGACCCTGCCGCCGATGAGCGGTGGAGTTGAGTCGGCGAGTTCCCGGTTGGTCAGGACGAACCGGCCGTCACGGTCTTTCACGAATATCAGATCCTGCGCGCTGTCGATGATTGCGCGCAGCAAGGCGGCGGCATCGGAGGCCTTGCGCTCGGCCTCCAGCTGCTCGGTAATGTCGTTAAGCACGACGATGGTGTGCCCGGGTGCACCGTCTCCCATGACCCGCGACAGTTGCAGCGAGCAATGCCGCAAGGTGCCATCGGGCCTGACCAGCCGGACGGTCGTCTCCCACGTCGGCTCGGCATCGCGCGATGCCAGGGCGCTCGAGAACACGGCGGCATCCTCTGGCGCCATCCACGCCGAGGGAGGCAATGTCAGCATTTCATGCCGCGGTCGCCCGGCCAGATAGCAAAGATGATCGTTGACGAGCATCGGGCGCAATGTGGAGTCCATCTGCATGATGCCCAGAAACACCTGATCGAACAGGGCATCCAGTGCTCGACGCCGAGCCTCGACCCGTTCGAGGTCAAGGCGCTTCTCGCTGATGTCGCGAAACAGGAGCGCAAGCTCGTCCGCCATCGGGACGGCGCGGACCTCGAACCATGCCAGAAGGTCATACGAAAAGAACTCGCACGCTTCGCTCTGGCCTGTCTCGAACGCCTTGTGGCAAACCTTCCTGATTTCGCTCCCTTGGTCGTGCGGGAACACCTCCGAAAAGACTTTGCCTTTGAGATCCCGTCGTCCGAATGACGCCTCGGCCCTGGCGTTGGAGTAGGCGATGCTCCAATCGCGCTTCAGCACCAGCACTCCATCGCTCACGTGATCGAAAAGCTGGAATGACGGCAGGACGGGCATCGCAACCCCCTTTCAAAAAATCTCGTATGATGAGGGTTTTAGAGTGGATTTCCGGGCAGTCACCCTGTTTAGTGCGCAAATGAACCATCCCCATACCGCTTCCCCCGCGCGCCACTCGCCGCGCGATGAGTGACACGGCGCAACCTGCGCGAGCGGTGTACGTCATCGATGACGACCAAGTTGTTCGGCGCTCCACGTCATTTCTGCTTTCCAGTTCGAATTATCGACCTCGCGCCTTCATGGCTGCGGCAGATTTTCTGGACGAGGCGCCGCGGCTCGATCCCGGCTGCGTTCTGGTCGACATCCGTATGCCGGATCTCGATGGATTGAGCTTTCTGGAGCATTTTCCCCAGGAACTGAGAGCGCGATTTCCGATCATCATGATCACGGCGCACGGCGATCTCCAAAGCGCGGTGCGCGCCATGAAGCTCGGAGCACGCGATTTTCTGGAAAAGCCGTTTGAGGAGGCTGCCCTGCTCGGGCTGCTGGACTCGTTAAGCGACGGGCTGGAGACGGCGTTGTCGCTCGACCTTGCGCGAAAGCACGCGCGAGAACGCATCGAACGACTGACGCCCCGCGAGGCCGACCTTCTTCGGGCCATGCTGCAAGGCGAAACCACCAAGCAGGCCGCATACGCACTCGGCATCAGCGTGCGGACGGCAGAGATGCATCGCGGCAATCTGCTGGATCGCCTCGGCGTTCGTTCGATGGCCGAGGCGATCCGCATCGCGGTGCAGGCTGGCTGGGTGCCCCAGTAGCGCGGCGGGGCTGGTTTAGAAGCTGCGCATGGAGCCCAGCTCCTCGACGCTCAGGATTTCGGTAAGCGCAATGCCCGCGACACCATCTTTCGACCATCGCACCACGCCGCTGCGCTCCATGCCGGGCGCGAGCAGGACTTTGACGGCAAGCCCCGGGTTGAAATTGCCCTTGTGCGAGATCTTCAGGCCAGCCTGCGATATGTCTTGCAGGGCGGCCGCACTGTGCCCCTGCTCCGATACCACGACCACGGGCTTGCGGTGTGCCAGGCGAAGCGGGCGACCATGGCCCACGCTGCGTTCTTCATATAGCTGACGCAGGAGCGCGGGGCTGTTGACAGGGCGCAGAAGTCGGACCCCGCACCGGTGTCGATCATACCACACGACAAGCCCGGTGAGACTGCAATCGTCCGACAAGTCGATCTGGATGGCGTCGCCCGGACTCAACTCCATCGACGTCGTGATCATCAGACCTTCATCGGAGATGTTCTGAATGCGCGCCAGACCCTGATCGTCGCGCGCCGAGACCCGCGCGACCCGAAAGACGGTGCGGAAGCGGGGCGATCGACGACGTTTGCGGGGCGCCGGCTGCGCTTCGTCCGATACGGTGGTTTCGTCGAGATGGACTAGCTGATTTGAGCCGATCATGTTCATCCTCCTGCGACGAGGATGGCAGACACAAAGTCTTGCATGTAGCTGACAAATCTACGGGGTTGGCGGGTAATATTTCAGCAACCATAAAGCGGATGGGGATTGCCGTTGCCCGGATGAACCGGGGAGACTATGTGCGCCCACCAAACCGTGATCGACGTGATAGGCTATGCTCACGACCTGGCTCTATATCAGTGTTTCCGCGCTCCCGGCCGATGCGCAGGCAGCAGCCATCGACGCGATCGTGGACGTGTCGAGAAGCCGCAACGCCGGCCTCGACGTGACAGGCGCGCTGATTTTCTCCGGATCGCGCTTCGCGCAGCTTATCGAAGGCCCGGCCGACAGCGTGGCGACCTTGCGGGCAGCCATCAAGCGCGATGTTCGCCACCGGAACGTCACGACAATCGAGGCGGGCACCAGTGGCGCTCGCCTGTTTGCGGGCTGGTCGCTTGCCTATTCCGGGCATTCGACTTTCGTCGATCGCGAACTGCTGAGGATTGGCGAGCAACACGTCCAAGATGCGGCTGCAGCTTCGCGCAATCTCAAGCTGGTTCTGACCGAATTTTCCCGATCCGGCGGGGTAAACGGGCTGTAACTGTTTCGATTGCGCATCTTTGACGCTGCAGGAAGATGTGTACGTCGCCATCTTCATGGCGAACCAGGCCGGGAGCGTGTGTCAATGCACCGACGTCTGCTTTCGTTGATGGGCCATCCGGGAAGCAGACTGTCTTCTCCGTCCCCATCGCCGCCCCCTGTGTAGGAGCGACCGTTTTCACCGAAGCCTCTCGGCCGGCCAGCGCTTACCCGTCAGTCCACGCGCGTTTCCAGCAATGCTCGCAGCCTTTCGGCATCGCCTGGTGAAGCAGGGTTGTAGACGATCATGCCCAATTCCGGTCGCCCTTCGACCGCGAATGTCGAAAATTCCATCGCCAGCAAGCCCACCTCGGGGTGGTGGATGCGCTTGACGCCCTCACTGTGGGCGAAGACATCGTTGGCTTGCCAAAGCGCCCTGAATTCTGAACTGGCATCGGACAGTTCGGCGATCAGATCGGCCACCGCTCCGCTATAGTTGGCGCCTGCCCGCACCACGTCGGCGCGGAAAGCGGCAACGACAAAGCGCGCCATGCCGTCCCAATCCGGGTTCCGGGCTCGGACGCGATTGGAAGTGAACATCAGCCGAAGGATGTTGCGCTCTTCGCGCGGGAGTTTGGCATAGTCCGTCAATAGTAACGCCGCCGCCCGGTTCCACCCGACGACGTCCCACATGGCCGTCTTGATGATGGCTGGGCTCAGTGCCATCCCGTCGAGCACGCGCTGCAAGCGGCCGGTGATGCCTTCGACCGGTTGATAGCGCGCTTCAGGCAAACGGCCGAGCGCCAGCATGTACAGATGTTCGCGCTCTGGCTCCGTCAGCATCATGCCTTTGGCGATGCGATCCAGTACGTCGGGCGATGGCGCCCCGCCACGCCCCTGCTCCAGCCAAGTGTACCATGTCGGGCTGATATTGGCGCGGCTTGCCACCTCTTCACGCCTTAGCCCCGGCGTGCGTCGCCGCCCACCGCCCAAGCCGAATGCCGCAGGGTCGAGGCGGTTGCGGCGATCCCGCAGATACGTGCCCAGCGCGTTGGCTGCATTGCCGGCCATATCGATCCTGTTGCAAATTATACCATGATAAGATCACTACTTTAACAGGTTTGGGGCCGGTGAGAAGGGCTGTCGGGCAAACAGGAGATTGTCCATGCGCGTATTCTTGACCGGCGCTACAGGCTTCATCGGCTCGCACATCATCCCCGAACTTCTCGGCCGGGGGCACCAGATCCTTGGCCTCGCCCGCTCCGAAGCCGCAGCCCAGCGGCTGGAAGCGGCAGGAGCCGGCGTCCATCGCGGCGATCTTGAACGGCCCGAAACACTCGCCAGCGGTGCGGCGGCAGCGGATGCCGTGATCCACTGTGCGTTCGACCATAATTTCGAGACGTTCTTCGAGAATACGAGAAAAGATGCGCGCAACATCGCGGCGATGGGGGAGGCGCTCGCAGGAACGCACAAGCCCATCCTGATCTCGTCGGGCGTTGGCTCGGGGGCGCCATTGAAAGGCGGCCTGGCGATGGAGGACGTTCTCAACCCACGGCATGGCAATCCGCGCATAGCAACAGAGCTGGCCGGCGCGGCGCTGATCGCACGCGGTGTCGACGTGCGTACCATCCGGCTGCCGCAGGTTCACGATACAACGAGAGCCGGGCTGATCACCCCGCTGGCGGCACAGGCGCGCCGTGCGGGGGCCGTGGCCTATCTGGGCGAGGGAAGTACGCGCTGGTCCGCGGCCCATGTCAGCGATGTGGCAAAGCTTTATGTTCTTGCGCTGGAGCAAGGCGAGCCAGGCGCTCGCTATCATGCATCGGGCGAGGAAGGCGTGACCGCCCGTTCCGTCGCCGAGGCGATCGGCAAAGGGACGGGGTTGCCGGTCCGGTCCATCACAGCCGAGGCCGTCGATCATTACTTTGGGTGGATGGCGCCATTTGCTGGCCTCGACATGGGCGCATCGAACGCCTGGACGCGGGCGCGGCTTGGATGGGAACCCACCGGCCCCGACTTGCTCACGGATCTTGCCGCGATGGACTATTCGAGGCTCGAAGGCGCCTGACCCCTCCATCGCTTCCAATCGCCACGATGCCTGCCCGGGGGGTGTCTCTGCCTGGATATACCGGACAACTTTGCCTTCACGCGGCCCGAACCGGTAGAGTTGCTCAAGGCCCGCATGGCGTGCCATCTGGCCTCGCGAATGTGTATAACTGCAACGGAATATACGGGCGCCAGGACACGAAAGGCTCTCAGCAGCTTCCTGCCAGCTTTCGAAGGAAAGCAGGACAACTGGTCGCGACGCGGAATAGCGCGTTGTTCGGGTGCGTTGGGCAGAGGGTATCTCAAGCCATTTCAGGAGGATGGACAGTCCCCTTGCTTTTACGATTGCAACGCGCCCATGCTGCGGTGCAATAAGAGCAATGCGCATCGCCATCGTCGATGAAAGGGCTTCCCGTGCCGCCGTCATTGGCGAGGGTCTTGCCGCGCTCGACGATTGCGAGCTCTTCGTCGTTTCCGAGCGACGGGGGCTGGTCGCCCGGATTGCCGAGATCGATCCGGACATCGTGCTGATGGACCTCGGCAATCCTTCGCGCGACGTACTGGAGGAATATTTCGCGGTCAGTCGCGCGCTCGATCGCCCCATCGCGATGTTCGTGGACGAGAGCGACGACGAGGCCATCGCCGCCTCGATCGATGCCGGGGTCTCCTCCTATGTGGTCGATGGGCTTGCCTCGCACCGCATACGGCCGATTCTCGACCTTGCCGTTCGCCGCTTCAATGCCTTCGCGCGGCTGCAGTCCGACCTTGCCGCCGCGCAGAACAAGCTGGCCGAGCGCGAGAGCGTCGACAGGGCCAAGCGGATCCTGATGGACAGCCGCGGCCTTGCCGAGCCGCAGGCTTACGCCGAACTGCGCAAGGCCGCGATGAACGAAGGCAAACGGATCGCCGAGATTGCCGAAGCGGTGGTGACAGCGCACAAGCTGATGGGAGGTTCCTGATGCGCCCCGATATGACCATCGGCTTCCTGCCGCTCGTGGATGCGGCCCTGCCAATCCTTGCTCTTGAGCACGGCTTCGCGGCTGCGGAAGGCCTGCGGATCAGTCTGGTCAAGGATATGAGCTGGGCCACGGTGCTCGACCGCCTGCTCTATGGCCACACCGATGCCGCGCACATGGTCGCTCCGCTTGCACTGGCGACAACGCTGGGGCGCGGGCGGAAGGCGCACCCCTTGTCCGTGCCGTTCGTTCTGGGGCTGAACGGCAATGCCATCACCATGCGGCCGTGGCTGGCCGACAGGCTCGCGCCCGAAGGCGCGCTGGCAGACCCGATGGACGCGGGGGCTCGGCTGAAGGCGGTGGTCGCCGAAGGCCAACGCCTGCGCTTCGGCGTGGTTCATCGCTATTCCAGCCACAACTACATGCTGCGATACTGGCTCGCCGCCTGCGGTGTGCGGCCTGATGCGGACGTGGAAATCGCTACCGTCGCGCCGCCGTTCTGCGCCGACGCGCTGGAGGCAGGAGAGGTCGATGCGATCTGCGTGGGCGAACCGTGGAACTCCGTGGCAGTCGAGCGTGGCGCGGGGCGGATCGTTCTTGCTACGGCGCAGATTTGGCGTCGCGGGGTGGAAAAGGTCCTGGCCCTGCGTGAATCGGTGCTTGAAAGCCGCAGGCCAGAGACCGAGGCGCTGGTGCGCGCCCTGGTCGCGGCCGCGCGTCATTTTATCGATCCGGCCAACTGGGACGAGAACGCCGCCATCCTGGCCCGCCAAGAATACGTGGGCGGTGATGCGCACCTGATCAAGCGCGCCATCTCGGACCGGCTGCTGCTTTCAATGGGCGGCGAGCCGGTGCCGTACCCCGATTTCATGTTCCAGTATCGCGAGGCGGCAAACTTCCCGTGGGTCAGCCAGGCCGAATGGCTTTACACCCAAATGGTTCGTTGGGATCTCTCGGGATTCGATCCGGACGATGCCCGGAAGGCCGCGCGGGTTTTCCGGCCGGACGTCTATCGCAGCGCATTGACCGGAAGTGCGGAGCCCTTGCCTGGGGCAAGTTCAAAGGTTGAAGGCAGCCTTGCCGGAACGACCGTGGTCGGCACGCAGCAGGGGGCGATGACGCTCGAAAGCAATCGCTTTTTCGATGGAGGTGTGTTCGATCCAGCTAACCTGAAGGGTTATCTTTCTGATCTGCCCTGAGCGGGTAGAAGCACTGAAAGCACCGCATTGCAAAAAGAGCTTGCGCTGGCGCTGGCGAATCACCTACCCTTGGCCCGCAGGTTTCTGTTGGCCCAATGACGGGTTGACCTGGGGTTACCTGTAAGCAGCAACATGGCGTGGCAACGATGCCGCCCGATCTGGCCATATGGCCAAGTCGAGGCGGTTTTTTTGCGTGCGCATCTGGCGGAGTAGAGGTCCGATGGACCGCAGGCACGGATCAGCGCAGCAGGAGCGAGGCGAGCAGGCCCGCGCCCAGCAGTGCGCTCAATCCTTGCCAGAACATCAATGGGTTGCGCTCTATCAACGGACGGGCGCGGAGCTTCCTCCGGTCGAGGGCTGCCCCGCTCTCGAGCTCGCGAAGAAGTTCGATCACGTCGCCGAAACGGGCCTCGCGGCGGGGCTGAAGCGCGGTCAGGATCGCCTCGTCCAGCCAGCTTGGAATTTCCGGGCGGTGGCGGGATGGCGGCGTAGGCGCGCCGAAGCGTGGACGCTGGAAGGCTTCCTGTTCGCCATAGGGCCAGGCGCCGGTAAACCAGCGATAGAGTGTCACGCCCAGCGCGAACTGGTCAGTAAGGTCGTCGCCGGGATTCCCCTCGAACTGTTCCGGCGCCATGAAGCCCGGCGTGCCCGGGATCTCGTCGGCGTGGAAGTCCTCTACCTGCGGCAGGCGCGCCACGCCAAGGTCGATCAGCTTCAACCCCCCGTCGGCCAGAAGCATCACGTTTTCCGGTTTGATGTCGCGGTGCACCACGCTGATCCGGTGCAGTGCTGCAACTGCCCGGGTCAGTTGGACGGCGGCCTGGCGCGCGGCTTGCAGCGGGGGCCGGCCACGCTCCAGCCGGACCTCCATCGTCTCCCCTTCCAGCAGCGGTTGCACGCCGTAGATCGCGCTTTGCCGGTCGCGGCGCACGGGATGCGCACCCAGAACGAACGGGCTGGAAACGCGCAGGCCCAGGAGGATCTCGCGCGCGAAGGCCAGCCGCAGTGCCCGTTCGGAAAGGATTTCGCGCCGCGGGAACTTCAGCACCACGCGCGCGCCGTCCTCGCCATCGATGGCCACAAGCAATACCGCATGTCGTCCCTGGCTCAGCACCCGCTCGACGTGGAAGCCATCGATGGATTCACCCGGCTTCGGCGCTTCCACAAACGGAAGGGCGGAAAGTCCGGCGAGAATACCATCGTGATCCGGGGTGGGCAGGCGCACCACGTCCAGCACCAGCGCGGTCGCGTTGTCGCGACCACCGGCATTCAGAGCCGCCTCCACCAGCTTCTCTGCGCTCGCCTCTGCGCTCGCGCCTTCGCGCAGGATTGCGGCGATGATCTTGGCCGACAGCACGCCGTGAACACCGTCGCTGGTCAGCAGCAACCGGTCATGTTCCGCCAGTTCGATGCTGGTGTGATCCAGCCGCAAGTCCGCTTCAAGGCCGATTGCGCGGATCAGCACATGACGCAGGTCCGGCTCGGGGCGGACGTGATCGGTGGTCAGCAGAGTCAGCCGGTCGTCGGCGAAGCGCCAGGCGCGGCTGTCGCCCACATGCGCGACATGAGCCTGCCGTCCGCGCACGGCGAAGGCGGTGAAGGTCGTGGCGCTGGCCGCCATCACTTCTCCCCGGGCCTGCGCGTGCAGCCACCGGTTGTAGGCGTCGAGCGGCCGATGCAGCGCGCGCGCCGAGCCGATCGTTTCGGGCATCGCGTAGAACCCCTCGATCAACGCACGCACTGCGAGTTCCGCGGCCACCCTGCCGTCCTTGCCACCACTGACTCCATCGGCCACCGCCGCCACGATTCCATGGCGCGCGCGCTCGCCGGCTGTGCCCAGGTACACACCGCCGAAGTCCTGGTTCTCGGCGCGCGGTCCCGCGTGGCTCGCAAAGCCCGCCGCAACCACCAGTTCGCCCGTTTCACGCATCCCGCTACCGTCCTCGCACGTACGGGCGCAGCGCCCGCCCGCGTGAGGATCGGTTCCCCAACCAACTCGTCAAGTGCAGGGAGGACCCGCCAATGGCCAGCATTGCCATGAAACCCAAATCCGGAGCCCACGGCTCCCCATCCGATAGCTTCTGGAGGGCCGGGCACCGGCCTACGCTGTTCGCCGCGTTTCTCTATTTCGACGTCTCGTTCATGGTCTGGGTCATGCTCGGACCACTGGCGCCGATCATTTCCAAGGAGCTGGGGCTGGACCCGGCGCAAAAGGGCCTGATGGTGGCGATCCCGACGCTGGCAGGAGCCGTATTGCGTCTGGTCAATGGCCTGCTGGTGGACCGGATCGGACCGAAGCTGACCGGCACGATCAACCAGATCATCGTCATCGCGGGGCTTGCCGTGGCCTGGCACTTCGGCATCTCCAGCTACGCGGGTACGCTGGCTCTTGCGGTCATCCTTGGCTTCGCGGGGGCAAGCTTTGCCGTGGCATTGCCGCTTGCCAGCCGCTGGTATCCGGCCGAGCACCAGGGCAAGGCCATGGGTATTGCCGGCATGGGCAATTCCGGCACCGTGTTCGCCTCGCTTTTTGCGGCGCTCATCGCCAAGTCATGGGGGTGGACCAATGTGTTCGGCTTCGCGCTGATCCCGCTGGTGATCGCCTTCCTGTTCTACCTCTTCGCCGCCAAGGACAGTCCGGAACAGCCCGACCCCAAACCGCTTTCGGCCTATGGCGACGTACTGAAGGAAAAGGACGCCTGGTGGTTCATGCTGTTCTACGGCGTGACATTCGGCGGCTTCGTCGGCCTCTCGAGCTCGCTGCCCACATGGTTTGCCGATACCTTCGGCATCACTCCGGTTATCGCGGGATATTGCACCGCCGCCTGCGTCTTCACCGGTTCGCTGGTGCGTCCGCTGGGCGGCGCGCTGGCGGACCGTTTCGGCGGCATCCGCACGCTCACCATTGTCTATGGCCTGGCCGCCGCGATGCTGGTGGTGATCGCCTCCGTCGCCAGCCAGGGCCTGCCGCTCGCCATTGCTCTCTTCATCGTGGCGATGGGTACGCTCGGCATCGGAAACGGCGCGGTGTTCCAGCTGGTGCCGCAGCGGTTTCGCAAGGAGATCGGCGTGATGACCGGGCTGGTGGGGTTCGGCGGCGGCCTTGGCGGCTTCTACCTCGCCAGTTCGCTCGGCTATGCCAAGAAGATCGCCGGCACGTCCGCCCCGGGCTTCCTGATCTTCGCGGGGTTGGCGTTGGTCGCGCTGGTCGGCCTGACGGCGGTCAAGAGCCGTTGGCGGACGACCTGGGGTTCTGCCCTGCACGGTGCCCGCATCTGATCTGAGATAGCCCGCGACCGGGGCGGCCCAAAAGCCGTCGAGCGCAGCCGCCCCGGCGCATTCCATGAGGGATCCGCAAATGAACATCCGCCTGCTCGGCGCCGCCCTCGCGGCCTCGCCGCTCCCCTTCGCGTACCCCGCTGCCGCCGCCGCCGCTCCCCGGTTCGGTGATCCCGTTGTCGTGGGCGATGGCATCACCATCGACCCGATGCTCGATGCCCGCCTGCGCTGGGAAAACGTCGAAACGCCGGCCAAGGGGGCGGATGCCGTCACCATCCGCCTGCGCAGCGGGCTTGAGGTAAAGCACGCGCCTTCGCATATCTCGATCCTTGCGGAAGCCGAGGCGACCGGTGCTTTCGACAACGATTACAACGGCCTGGCCTTCATCCCAAACAAAGCCAGGGCTGGCTTCGCAACCGTTCCCGATGCCCCGAATGTCGAGTTGAACCGATTGCAAATCCAGTATCGCACCAAGGCGCTGGGCCTTACCGTCGGCCGCCAGCGCATCAACCTCGACGATCAACGCTGGGTGGGATCGGTGGCATGGCGGCAGAACGAACAGACCTTCGACGCGGTGCGGGCCGAGGCGAAGCTCGGCCCGGCGATGATCGACGCCACCTATGCACGCAGCCAGCGCACGATCTATGGCGTCGATGCCGGTCCGCGCACCGCCTACGACGGGAACTTCGCATTCCTTCAGGCCGGGGTGAAGGCCGGTCCGGTCACGGTCAAGGGCTTTGCCTATCTGGTTGATTACGATGCGGCGGAGCAGGCGCCCGCGCTCGCCGCCCAGTTGGCCGACACACAGACCTATGGCGCCCGCGCCACCACGGCGCTCTCGCTTGGCGAGACGGTGAAGCTGAACCTTGCGGCCAGCTATGCGCGCCAGTCCAATTGGAAGGGCAACCCGGCGAAGTATGGCGTGGACTATGTCGCGGGCGAGGCTGGGCTTTCGGCCAAGGGGCTTGTCCTGACCGGTGGCTACGAACTTCTCGGGTCGGACAAGGGGCATGCCCTGCAGACACCCATGGCCACCCTGCACAAGTTCAATGGCTGGGCGGATGTGTTCCTGACGACGCCCTCAGCCGGTCTTGAGGACGTTTATGTCGGACTCAACGCGTCTTCGGTCCATTTCAGCGGCTTTCAAGGTACGCTCACCTGGCACAGTCTCCATTCGGATAGCGGCCACGTGCATTTTGGCGAGGAATGGGACGCCAGCGTGGGCGTGAAAGTCAGCAGGGTGGCGCTTCTGGCCAAGTTTGCGGACTATCGCGCCAGGAGCTTCGGCGTCGATACCCGCAAGTTCTGGCTTCAGGCGGAATACGCCTTCTGATGCTGCGCCGCAAAAACCACTTGCAGTCGGTACGCCGAATCGCTTAATCGTCAAAAACGAAGGCCACGAATGCCGCCCAACGAAGGGCGGCCAAGCATTCGGGCCGAGCACATCAACATCGCGTGGCAACGAAGCCGCCCAAACCTCCTGCAAGGGATGTGTTCGGGCGGCTCTTTTCGTTGTTCGCGCCGCAAGAAGGAAACGATGGCGTGAACGCTCCTGCATCATTCGGCGACCCGGTGAAGCGAGCGCCGGTCCGTGAGAAGCTGGTGGTGATCGGCAACGGCATGGCCGGCTGCCGCGCGGTAGAGGAAATCCTCGCCCGCGATTGCAACCGCTTCGATGTGACGATTTTCGGCGCGGAACCGCGGGTGAACTACAACCGCATCATGCTCTCCCCGGTACTCGCGGGCGAGAAAGCCTTCGAGGACATCATCATCAACGGCGATGACTGGTATGCCGACAACGGGATCACGCTGGTTTCGGGCGACCCGGTGGTCAGCATCGACCGCGACACGCGGACGGTGGTGGCAAAGTCGGGCCGGATAGAACCTTATGACCGCCTGCTGCTGGCCACGGGATCGGACCCGTTCATCATCCCCGTCCCGGGGAAGGACCTGGCGGGCGTAGTGACGTTCCGCGATCTGGACGATGTCGACAAGATGCTGGCGGCGGCGGAAAAGGGTGGCAGCGCCGTGGTTATCGGCGGCGGTTTGCTGGGACTTGAGGCGGCGCACGGCCTGTCCCTGCGCGGCATGGACGTCTCGGTCGTCCACTTGATGCCCACGCTGATGGAACGCCAACTGGATGAAGCGGCGGGCTTCCTGCTGAAGGCTGAACTGGAACGGCGCGGCCAGACGATCGTGACCGGCGGCGACACCGCGGAGATCGTGGGCAAGGATGACCGCGTCGCCGCCGTCCGCCTGAAAGATGGTCGCGAACTGGCTGCTGACATCGTCGTGATGGCGGTCGGCATCCGTCCTGCAACCGCACTGGCCAAGGCGGCCGGACTGACGGTGGAACGCGGGATCGTCGTGGATGATCACATGGTCACCAGCGACCCGGCGATCCTGGCGGTGGGCGAATGCGTGCAGCACGCGGGCAATTGCTATGGCCTGGTCGCGCCGTTGTGGGACATGTGCCGCGCGCTGGCCGACGGGGTGACGGAAAGCCCTTCCGGCTTCACCGGTTCGGTCACCTCCACCAAGCTGAAGGTGTCAGGCATCGACCTGTTCAGCGCGGGCGATTTCAGCGGCGGTGCGGGGGCCGAGGACATTGTGATGCGCGATGCGGCGCGTGGCATCTACAAACGCGTGGTGGTCCGCGAAAACAAGCTGATCGGCGCAGTGCTCTATGGCGATACTGCCGATGGTAGCTGGTACTTTGACCTGCTGAAGAAGGGGGAGGATGTTTCCTCCATCCGCGAGGCGCTGATCTTCGGACAGGCATTCGCTGCGGGAGGTGCCCTTGCGGACCCTAATGGTGCCGTTGCCGCCCTTTCCGATGATGCGGAAATCTGCGGTTGCAACGGCGTGTCCAAGGGCAGGGTGGTGGAGACCATCAAGGCAGGGGCGTGCAGCCTCGATGCCGTGCGCAGCACCTGCAAGGCCTCGGCCAGTTGCGGATCGTGCACCGGGCTGGTCGAAAACCTGCTGGCGCTGACGCTGGGCGACGAAGTGCAGTCGGGGCCGTCGACACTGTGCAAATGCACCAGCTTCAGCCACGACGACGTGCGCCGTCTGATCCTGGAAAAGAGCCTCAAGGCGATCCCGCAGGTGTTGCAGGAACTGCACTGGAAGACTCCCGACGGCTGCGCTTCGTGCCGTCCGGCGCTCAACTATTACCTGCTCTGCGCATGGCCGGGCGAATACCAGGACGATCAGAAGAGCCGCTTCGTCAATGAGCGCATGCACGC
Organism: Novosphingobium sp. SCN 66-18; assembly: GCA_001725355.1. Taxonomy (GTDB): domain Bacteria; phylum Pseudomonadota; class Alphaproteobacteria; order Sphingomonadales; family Sphingomonadaceae; genus Novosphingobium. The sequence continues at coordinate 7,701 of MEGD01000015.1, read as the reverse complement.
CAACATCCAGAAGGACGGCACCTATTCGGTGGTGCCGCGCATGTGGGGTGGCCTGACTTCTCCCCGCGAACTGCGTGCGATTGCCGACGTGGTGGAGAAGTACAATGCGCCGATGGTCAAGGTGACCGGCGGACAGCGGCTGGATATCTTCGGTATCCGCAAGGAAGATCTGCCCGCTGTATGGGCGGACCTCAACGCAGCGGGGATGGTTTCGGGCCACGCCTATGGCAAATCCCTGCGCACGGTGAAGACCTGCGTGGGCAGCGAATGGTGCCGCTTCGGCACGCAGGATTCGACCGGGCTCGGCGTGAAGCTGGAGCGTATGACCTGGGGTTCCTGGATGCCCCACAAGTTCAAGATCGCGGTTTCGGGTTGCCCGCGCAATTGCGCTGAAGCGACGATCAAGGACTTCGGCGTCGTCTGTGTGGACAGCGGGTACGAGCTGCACGTGGGCGGCAACGGCGGTATCAAGGTCCGCGCCACCGATCTGCTGTGCAAGGTGGCGAGTGAGGCGGAGGCGATGGATGTCTGCGCGGCGTTCATCCAACTCTATCGCGAACAGGCGCACTATCTGGAACGAACCGCGCCGTGGATCGAGCGTGTCGGGCTGGAACACGTGAAGGCGGGGCTCTTCGACGATCCCGAGGAAGTATCCCGCCTCGTTACTCGGTTCCGTTTCTCGCAACAGTTCATGCAGGACGATCCGTGGGCGGAACGCGCCGCGGGCAAGGATGCCGGTCTGCACCAGCACCTGGCGGAAGTCCGCCCCCTGGAGTTCGCACAATGATTGGAGATTGGCTCGACATCGGTCCGGTGGACCAGATCGCTCCCGGCAATGCCCGCACCCTGCCGGTGCGGGGCGCGGACGAGATCGCGGTGTTCCGCACCCTGCAGAATGAGTTCTATGCGCTGGTGAACAAGTGCCCGCACAAGCATGGCCCCCTCAGCCAGGGGATCGTTCATGGTAACGTCGTTACCTGTCCTCTGCACAGTTGGAACATTTCGCTGAAGACCGGCGAGGCGCTGGGCGAGGACCAAGGTTGCGTGCCGACCATTCCGCTGAGGGTGGATGCCGGGCGTATCTATCTGCTGCGTGAAGCCGTGGTGGGGAGGGCGGCTTGAAGTCACAGGCGCCTGTCCACACAACCTGCGCCTATTGCGGCGTGGGTTGTGGCATTCGCGCCATTGTCACCGGCGATCGCCAGGTGACCATCGCGGGGGACGAGGACCACCCGGCCAATTTCGGGCGTCTCTGTTCCAAGGGCACGCACCTTGGCGAAACGGTGGGGCTGGAAGGGCGCCTGCTTCACCCGATGATCGGGGATCGGCAGGCGGACTGGGACGAGGCGCTGGATCTGGTGACGGGCAGGATGCGCGAATGCATCGAACGTTACGGACCGGACAGCGTGGCCTTCTACGTCTCGGGTCAATTGCTGACCGAGGATTATTATGCCGCGAACAAGCTGCTGAAGGGCTTTGTCGGCACCGCCAATATCGACACCAACAGCCGCCTGTGCATGGCGAGCGCCGTGGCCGCGCACAACCGTGCCTTTGGCGAAGATATCGTTCCCTGTTCCTATGAGGATCTGGACGAGGCGGACCTGATCCTGCTGGTGGGATCGAACACCGCCTGGTGCCATCCGGTGATCTGGCAGCGGATCGAGGCGGCGCGGGAGGCGCGCGGCAGCAAGATCGTGGTGATCGATCCGCGCCGCACCGAAACCGCCGAGCAGGCAGATCTGCACGTGGCGGTGGCGCCCGATGGCGATGTAGCGCTGTTCAATGCGCTGCTCCACGCGCTTCATGCCCGCGGGCTTGTCGATCTCGTGCCATGGGACGGGCTCGATTGCGACCCCGGCGTGCCCGCTGACGTGTTCGCGGAATTGCGGGATCTGGTGATCGCGCATCCGCGCATGGTCACGCTCTTCAGCATGGGTGCAAACCAGTCGGTGGCAGGTACGGACAAGGGCAACGCGATCATCAATCTGCATGCCGCAACCGGGCGCTATAACCAGCCGGGCGCAGGGCCGTTCAGCATGACCGGGCAGCCCAATGCGATGGGCGGGCGCGAGGTGGGGGGGCTTGCCAATACACTGGCCTGCCATCTCGGCTTTTCGGAAGCGGAGCGCGCCCACGTGGCGGCGTTCTGGAAGACTGACCGGCTATGCGCCGCGCCGGGGCTCAAGGCGGTGGACCTGTTCCGCGCGGTTCACGATGGCCGCGTGAAGTTCCTGTGGGTGATGGCGACCAACCCGGCTGTATCGATGCCAGACGCCGGCTTCGTGCGCGAGGCTCTGGCGCGGTGCGAGACGCTGGTGGTGTCCGACGTGATTGCCGATACCGATACGGCGCAACTGGCCGACGTGCGCCTGCCCGCGCTGGCGTGGGGTGAAAAGGACGGCACCGTCACCAATTCCGAACGTCGCATCAGCCGCCAGCGCGCTTTGTTCCGCGCGCCAGGACAAGCACGTGCGGACTGGGCGATCGTGGCCGATGTGGCGCGCAGGCTTGGTTATGGCGATGCTTTCGCGTGGGAAAGCAGCGCCGCGGTGTTCCGCGAATATGCGGCCATGACGGCCTTGACGCGGCGTCATGGCAAGGTGTTCGACCTGACCGCGCTCTCCGCGATGCGCGACGAGGATTACGAGGCGATGACGCCCATCCAATGGGGCGGGCGGCATCCGTTGGTCGCTCCGCCCCGCCTTGTGCCGGTGCAACCCACGGCAAGCGCGGCGGATTCCAACTTTCCCCTGCGGCTCAATACCGGGCGCTATCGGGACCAGTGGCACACCATGACGCGCACCGGCCTTTCGCACACGCTCGCGCAGCATCGCCGCGAGCCCTTGCTGGAAATCCATCCTGACGACGCGCGCACTGCCGGGCTGGTGGATGGTGGGCTGGGCCGCGTCGTGTCCGCGCACGGTGCGGCGATTTTCCGTGTGAACGTGACGAATGCGCAGGCAAGGTCTACGGCTTTCGTGCCGATGCACTGGACCGACGCCATGGCGGGCGAAGGGCGTGCCAACTTGCTGCCGGGACCCCTGGTCGATCCGGTTTCGGGTCAACCGGCCTTCAAGAACAGCGCGGTGCGGATCGAGCCGGTTATACCGGAATGGCGCGCTTTTCTGGTGTCGGTGGGTTCGCGCGCGCCGTCCGGACTGCTGTGGTGGAGCCGTTCGCGCGTCAAGGGTGGGTGGTTGCACGAGATGGCCGGCATCGGCGCGGTGGATTGCGACGCGCTGCTGCCGTCGGGGCATCGGCTGGAGGTGACGGATGCCGTGCGCGGAACGCGCCGGATCGTGGTGACCGGTGCGAATGGCGCGGTCGCCGCTGCGCTGTTTGTGACCCGATCCGGCCAATTGCCGCCGCGGGACTGGATCTCCGGCCAACTGGATGGCGGCGATGGGGCCGTTGCGATCGAGCTTCTCGCCGGCCGGCCGGCCACCCCGGCGCCCGATCGCGGTCCGGTGGTCTGTATCTGTCACGGCGTGGGCACCAACGCGATCCTTGCCGCGATTGGAGCGGGTGCCGGCAGCGTCGGAGCAGTGGGCAACGTCACATGCGCGGGCACCAATTGCGGCAGTTGTCGCCCCGCCATTTCCCGCCTGATCGCAGAAGCCATGATCATGAAGGAGGCCGCCGAATGAGCGAATTTCCAGCGGGTTCAGTCTGGCTGGTGGGCGCAGGTCCGGGCGATCCCGACCTGCTTACGCGCAAGGCCGAGCGGCTGATCGGGCAGGCAGACGTGATCTTCCACGATGCTCTGGTCGGTCCAGGGGTGCTGGCGCTTGCTCCCTCCGGTGCGCGGCTGGTCCATGTCGGCAAGCGCTCCGGCCGCCATTCGAAGGATCAGAGGGCGATTGACGCGCTGATCGTGGAAGCTGCGCTGCAAGGCCGGCGCGTGGTGCGCCTGAAAGGCGGCGACCCGGCGATTTTCGGTCGCGCGACAGAGGAACTGGACGCCTGTCGTGCGGCAGGCGTGGCGGTTTCGATCTGCCCGGGCGTGACCGCAGCCAGCGCTGCAGCAGCTAGTCTTGGCGCTTCACTCACTCTGCGCGGGCTGGCGCGCAAGCTGACATTCGTCACCGCGCATGCGCGCTCGGGCGAAACGCTCGATCTCGATTGGCGGTTGCTGGCCGATCCGCACGCGACGCTGGCGGTCTATATGGGCAAGGCGGCGGCGGCCACGGTTTCGCGCGGGCTGATGGACGCGGGCTTGGCGGGTGATACGCCGGTAGCGTTGGTCGAAAATGCCAGCCTGCCCAGCGAACTGCAGTTCCACACCCGGCTTGACCTGCTGCCGCTGGCCGCGCGCTCGCTGCTGGGTGAGGGGCCGGCGCTGCTCCTCATCGGTCAGGCGGTCGGTCCTTCGGAACCGACCCTGAAAGCAGATCGAAAGGCGGTGCAGGCGTGAAACGGTTCCTGGCGTGGCTGGCACAGCACGTGATGGCCGAAACATGCCCCCAGTGCGGGGCCGTGATTACCACGCGAACACCGCTCGTTTGCACCCGTTGCTACTGGCAGCCACGGGGCGAGAGACGATAGTATGGCAAAAGGCGTGCTCGCGCCAAACAGCGCAGAAGATGTCAAGGTAATGGCGGGAGCGGAGGAGAGCTTGAAACGGGACGTGGCGTCAATGTAGCCCAGCGGCGGGGCTATGTCAGCAATACTGACGCTGCGATCTTACCATCAAATCCATCAAGATACTTGCCGTGATCTGTTTGCTGCACTAGAGGAGGAAGCACCGGGACAAAGCAACCTCCCGGCCAGGCGTCAGCCCAAGTGTTGCCTTCTCCGGCCTGCATTGTGCGGGCGGAAAGGTGGTGGGCGCGTAGATGACGACCTCTGCTTCCCGTCCCGATTTTGCCGAACTGGTGCGCGTATCCGCCCGCATTGGCTGCCTCAGCTTTGGCGGGCCGGCAGGGCAGGTCGCCTTGATGCACCGCGAACTGGTCGAGGAACGCCGCTGGATCAGCGAGGAGCAATATCTCCACGCTTTGAATTTCTGCCACCTGTTGCCCGGGCCAGAAGCGCAGCAACTGGCGATCTGGATTGGCTGGAAACTCCACGGCATTCGCGGCGGACTGGTGGTGGGGCTGCTGTTTGTCATTCCGGGCGCACTGGTCATTCTAGCGCTCTCGATGCTCTATGGCGCCGCGGCGCATCTGGCGTGGTTTGCCGCGCTGTTTCTGGGGATCAAGGCGGCGGTGCTGGCCATCGTGGTACAGGCGGTGTTGCGTCTGGCGGGTCGCGCGCTAGGCACTGGCTTTCGCAAGGGCGCAGCGGCCGCGTCTTTCTTCGCGCTGTTCTTCTTCAACGCGCCCTTTCCGCTGGTGGTGATCGGCGCGGGACTGGTGGGCTGGCTGGTGGCACACTGGCGCCCGGCGCTGCTGGGGTTGAAGGCAGGCGGCGAGCCCCTGCCAACCTCGCCGCGCCCCTGGGGCCACAGTGTGAAGGCCGTGCTGGTCGGCGCGGCGGTGTGGGCCGCGCCCATGATGGCGGTCTTCGCGCTGCTGGGGCGTGATCATGTGCTGTGGCGCGTGGGCGTGTTCTTTTCCAAGCTGGCGGTGGTGACCTTCGGCGGGGCCTATGCCGTGCTGGCCTATATGGCGCAGCAGGCGGTCAGCGCGCAGCACTGGCTTTCCGCCGCCGAGATGGGCGATGGTCTGGGGCTGGCCGAAACCACGCCGGGGCCGCTGATCATGGTTACGCAGTTCGTGGGCTATCTGGCAGCATTCCGCGCACCGGCGCCTTTCACGCCGCTGGTGGCGGGTCTGCTGGGTGCCGGGTTGACCACATGGGTGACCTTTGCGCCCTGCTTCCTGTGGGTTTTCGCGTTGGCGCCATGGATCGAGCGACTTGAGCGCGCCCAGGCCTTGAAAGGCGCGCTGGCGCTGGTCACCTCAGCCATTGTCGGGGTGATCGCGAACCTGTCGGCCTGGTTCGCGCTCCAGGTGCTGTTCCATGACCTGCGCCCGGTCTGGGGTAGCCTCAGCCTTCCGGTGCTGTCCAGTTTCGACTGGCGCGCGGGGGCTATCGCGGCCGCTTCTGCTTGGCTGATCATCTCGCGCAAATGGAACGTCATACGCGTTCTGGGCCTGGCCGCGATCAGTGGCTGGCTGCTGTCTTTCCTTCCCTGACACATCCCCCCGAACAGGAGTTCACACATGTCCGATATTTCCCGCCGCAATGCATTGAGCGCGATCGCCCTTGGTGCCGCTGCCGCTGCAGTGCCGATCGAGGCTGGCGCGCAAACCGCGGCGCCTGCCGCTGCAGCACCTGCCTTCTCTGGCAGCCACACGCCCAAGCCGCTGGGTTTCGACGCCACCAAGCTCACCGGCCTGTCGGAAAAGCTGATCCGCTCACATTGGGAAAACAACTATCAGGGCTCGGTCAAGGCGCTCAACATGGTCGAGAGCCGCCTTGCCGCCGCGATGGCTGACAAGGATCTGCCCCCGGTCATCTATGGCGATCTCAAACGCGAGGAATTGCACCGCACCGGCTCGGTCATCCTCCACGAACTCTACTTCGAACAGCTCGGCGGAGATGGCGTGGCCAAGGGCGCTGTCCGCGAGGCTGTGGCCAAAAGCCACGGCAGTTTCGAGGCTTGGGAGGCCGAGTTCCGTCGTACCGCCATGGCGCTGGCGGGTGGATCAGGCTGGTGCATTCTGGCGTGGAACCAGTACACGAAGTCGCTGCACAATTACTGGGCGTGGGATCACACCAATGGCCCGGTGACGGGCACGCCGCTGCTGGTGCTCGACATGTATGAACACGCCTTTGCCATCGATTATGGTGCGGCGGCGGCCAAATATGTCGAGGCCTTCATGCACAACATCGACTGGGCCGTGGTCGATGCTCGCTACATGGCCGCCACACGCGTGAACCCGGAACACTGAACAAAGTCAGCCGGGCGTACTGGCGCGCCGATGTGAAAGGCATGGATAGAGGCTGAAGTATGAGTAGCCGTTAGATTTCTGGACGCCTTCGATCCTGATTTGAGGACAGGAGGCGACGATGGGGAAGCCCGATTTCAGTGACGAGTTCAAGCGTGATGCGGTGGCCCAGATCACCGAGCGTGGGTGTCCGGTAGCGGAGGTTTCGCAGCGGCTCGGGGTCAGTGCGCACTCGCTGTATGCGTGGAAGCGACAACTGGGCCGGCAAGTGTCGGGTGATGCCAGGATGCCGAGGACTTTGCCTATCTGGCTGTCGTGATCGACCTCTATTCCCGCCGCGTGGTGGGCTGTAAGTCAGCCCATGACTTGAGGCGCGTGCCGGAAAAGTCGCCATAGATGTGACGGACACTGGCTTCGCCGATTTTGGCAATTTCCTCAAACAACCGGTTGGAAATGCGGGTAGATACGTTATCGGCATCGATCAGGCGGATTGGAGAAGCGGGTGTGGTAATGTCGACTTCATCCGCTATGAAGCCGCCACCGCACGCTCAGACAATTCAGGCAGCCCATGGCCCGCAAACATTCGAAGCACGGTCCTTATGAGGACCTTCATCAGGAAGAAGACGCGCCCGAGGCTGTGGTACTGTGCTGGCTCTGCGGTCGGCCGACCGGCAAGACCATTGTCTGGCACCACCCCGTGCCCAAGAGCCGGGGCGGGCGCGATGTGGTTCCCATGCATCCCATTTGCCAGCAGACGCTGATCACCAATTTCACCAATTCCGAACTGCAGCGCCACGGCATGGAC
>MEGD01000014.1 GCA_001725355.1 Novosphingobium sp. SCN 66-18 | reverse complement strand
CTTCGACAAGCTCAGGACGAGCGGGTTGGGGATTTCGGCGCAATCCGCTCCCCCCGCCATGCCCGCCATACCCCCCACCGGCCTTCCCCGGCGAAACCAGCCCGTCCAACCGTACGCACCTCTCCACCCCGCCTAAATCGTTGCATCTGCAACCGGAGTCCGCCAGTCTCCGCGCGGGACAGCGCTGGAGACGGGAAAAATAGCATGAAACAGGGTTTTGCGGCGCTGGCCGCGGTCGTGCTGGCGCAGGCGGTCGTGCCGGGCGCGGCGCTGGCGGAGACGGTTTATGTCCGCGCCGGGCGGCTGGTCGATACCGAGAAGGGCGCCGTGCTCCCCGCGCGCCTGATCCGCGTGGATGATGGCCGCGTGGTGTCCGTAACGGCCGACGGGCCGGTCCCGCAGGGCGCGCGTGTGGTCGACTGGTCGGCCTATACCGTGCTGCCCGGGTTGATCGACATGCACGTCCACCTCGCCGATCTGGAGCAGAGCGAGAACGTGGCCGAACCGCTGCTGCACGCGCCGATGGAGATCGCCTATATCGGCGCGCGCAACGCCCGCCGCACGCTGCTGGCGGGCTTCACCAGCGTCCACGATGTCGGCTGTTTCCGCGCCTTCGCCGATGTCGAGCTGCGCAACGCGATCAACCGGGGCGATGTGATCGGCCCGCGCATGAGCGCGGTGGGCGCCTATGTCACCATTCCCGGCGGCGGCGGCGAGGTGACCGGCTTCGCGCCCGACGTGAAAGTGCCCGACGACATGCGCGCGGGCGTGGTCACCGATGCCGCGAACACGGTGGAGAAGGTCAACTACCTGTTCCAGCACGGCGTGGATTCGATCAAGCTGATCGCCACCGGCGCGGTGCTGGCGCAAGGCACCGAACCCGGCCAGCAGGAACTGACCGAGGAAGAGATGCATGCCGCCGTGACCACCGCCGCCGCGCGCGGATCGTGGGTGACAGCGCATGCGCATGGCGCGGAAGGCATCAAGTCCGCCATTCGCGCGGGCGTGAAATCGATCGAGCACGCCTCGCTGATCGACGACGAGGGCATCGCGCTGGCCAAGGCGAAGGGCGTGTTCCTCGACATGGACATCTACAACGGCGATTTCATCAACGATTACGGCAAGGCCCACGGCTGGCCGGCCGACATGCTGCGCAAGAACGTGGACACCACCGACGCGCAGCGCGAAGGGTTCCGCAAGGCGGTGAAGGCCGGCGTGAAGCTGACCTTCGGCACCGACGCGGGCGTCTATCCCCACGGCCTGAACGCGCGCCAGTTCAAGTATATGGTCCGCTACGGCATGACGCCGATGCAGGCGATCCAGTCCGCCACCACGGTTTCGGCGGACCTGCTCGGCTGGTCGAAGGACGTGGGCGCGCTTTCCCCCGGCCATTTCGGCGACATGATCGCGGTCAGCGGCGATCCGCTGGCCGACATCACCGTGCTGGAAAACGTGCAACACGTGATGAAGGGCGGCGACGTGGTGAAATAGGGCAGGGCGTTCAGGCGGGGGAATCAGGCGCGGCCGGACAGGTCCAGCGTCAGGCACTGGCTGAAATCGTCGATCACGTAGTCCGCAAAGGCGGGGCAGGGCACGAAGCCGTGCTTGCGGTAGAGCGCGACCGCCGGGTGGAACGGTTCGGTGCGCCCGGTCTCGAGGCTGACGCGGGCGTAACCCCGGCGCCGGGCCTCGGCCAGGAGATGCAGCAGCATGGCCTCGCCCACGCCGTGCCCGCGCCATTCCGGGGCGGCGCGCATCGATTTCAGCTCGCCATGATCGTGCGACAGGTGCCGCAGGGCGCAGATGCCGGCGATATCCTGCCCGACCCATGCGGACCAGAACGTGACGTCCGGCTGGCGCAGCGCCGCCACCGGCAGGGCGTGGACCTTGCACGCCGGCGAATGCCGCTGCATGTCGGCCAGATGGTACGCGACCAGCGCCTGTACCTCCTCGCCGGACAGCGTGTCCTCGACGAAGCGCAATGCGGTGATGTCGTGCCGGCCCATGCCCGTTCTCTTGTCCGTGACTGTTTTTCAGGGACATGCTGCCCCATCCGGTTTCATCTGCTATCGCCTCCGGCATGACCGAGACAAGCGAAAGACGCGCGGATTCCGCTCCGCGCTGGAGCATTGCGATTCACGGCGGCGCGGGATCGATGCGCCGCGAGACCATGGACGAGGCCGCGCGGGCGGCGCACGAAGCGGGGCTGCGCGCCGCGCTCGATGCCGGCCGGGCGGTGCTGGCGGCGGGCGGCGCGGCGCTCGACGCGGTGGGCGCGGCGGTGGCCGTGCTGGAGGACGATCCGCTGTTCAACGCCGGGCGCGGATCGGTGTTCACCTATAACGGGATCAACGAACTGGACGCCGCGATCATGGACGGGGCGACGCGCCGGGCCGGTGCGGTGGCGGGCGTCACCCACGTCCGCAATCCGGTGCGGCTGGCGCGCGCGGTGATGGAACACAGCCCGCACGTCCTGCTCGCGGGGGCCGGGGCGGAGGAATTCGCGCGCGAACAGGGGATCGACTTGGTCGATCCCGACTGGTTCGCGACCGAGGAACGCTGGCGGCAGTTGCAGGAACTGAAGGCGAAGAAGCTGGGCTGGTTCGACGATGGCTTGAAGTATGGCACGGTGGGCGCGGTGGCCTGCGACAGCCACGGCCACGTGGCGGCGGCGACATCGACCGGGGGGCTGACCGGCAAGCGCTGGAACCGCATCGGCGATTCGCCGGTGATCGGCGCGGGAACCTATGCCGACGACCGCGCGGGCGCGGTCAGCTGCACCGGATCGGGCGAGCAGTTCATCCGCGCCGGCGTGGCGCACGAAATCTGCGCGCGGATGCGGCTGGCGGGCGAAAGCGCGCAAGGAGCGGCCGACGCGGTGCTGGCCGAAGTGGGCACGATGCGCGGCGTGGGAGGGGTGATCGTGGTGACGCCGGCGGGCGAAACGGTGTTCGCCTTCACCACCCCCGGCATGTTCCGCGGCCGCGCCGATCACGCGGGGCTCTACGAGACCGGAATTTTCGGCAGGGCGGACAGCAACGATTGATTGACTCCGTTTCGGGCCGGGCGCAGCTTTCGTGACGCCATGGGGCCGAGAGAGCAACGGGAAGCCCGACACCACGGCATGGTCCACGCGGGGAGGGGACGCCCGCGTTTTTCATGTGTGGAGATCCTGAAATGAAAAGCGTTCGTTCCGCCGTGCTTGCCGCGGCTGCTGCTGTTGCCCTGATGGCTCCTGCTCTGGCACGGGCCGAAGACTATCCGCTCAAGCCCGCCGAATATGTCGAGGTGGCGATGATTTCGGTCGATGACGGACATGACCTCGAATATGCCACGCATCTCGCCAACATGTGGCGCAAGTCGCAGGACTATGCGCTCAAGCAGGGCTGGATCAGCGGCTACGAAATCCTGAGCAACGAATTCAAGCGTCCGGGCGAAGCGGACTACTACCTGCTCACGCGCTTCCCGGCGCTGCCCGATGCCGCCGAATCGACCCGTCGGCAGGAGGCCTACACCGCGTACATGCAGATGAACGAATCGCAGATGCAGGCCGCGTCGGGCGATCGCGCCAAGTACCGCCGCCAGATGGGGTCGGAACTCCTGCGCCGCTGGGTCTGGACCAAGTAGAACGCGCCGTCGGCGGCTTCGCAACCGGGCCTGTTCCGGGCGCGAAGCCGCCGGTTATCGCACGCCCGAAACCACGCGGCCGGCCAGCTTTTCGCGCAACTGGGCGTAATAGGCTTCGAGAAAGGGGCGGGCATCGGCCGTGTCCACGTCCCGCCCGATCTTGCCGCCGATGCGCGCGGCGACATCGCCCAGCGTTTCCGGATCGTCCGCGCGCAGCACCTGTTCCAGCACATCGAGTTGCTGTTCGCCGTAGTACGAAAGCTCGGTGGCGGTGAAGCGCCACGCTGATGACGTTGCCTGCCGGGCATAGGGCACGAACTTGTCGGCCTTGCGCTGGCCGAAGCGCATGCCCCGCTCCAGCCTTTCGCGCAATTGCGTGTAATAGGCTTCGAGGAAGGCGCGCTCGTCGCCCGATCCCGCGCTCCAGCCGATCTTGGCGCAGATCGTGGCGGCGACTTCCGCCAGCGCCTCCTCGCGCCCGTCGCGCAGCACGCGCTCCAGCACCTGCAGCTCGTATTCGCCATAGACCGCCAGCTCCGCCTCGCCAAAGCGATAGGCCGCGCCGGTAAGCGTGCTCCGGCCGCGCGCGCCTTCGCCCAGCGACATGGCCTTTTCCAGCTTGCGGCGGGGGGCGTCGACCACCCAGGTTCCCGCGATCACGTCGCCGCAGCGCAGGGCATCGCGGTTGAAGAAGGGAAACAGCACGAAGATCGCGAACCACGCCAGCCCGGCCCAGCCCGCTTCGTCGGTATCCGCGCCGCTGGAATAGGCCGAGGCGAAGAACACCAGCGGCATGAACAGTTCGATATCGCGCACCAGGTTGCGCGCGATCACGGCTTCCGTGGTCAGCCGGCCGCCATCGCGCGCGGCGATGCGCAGGCCGCAGATGCGCTTGCCCGGCGTGGCCCCGCGCGGCCCCAGTTCGAAGAACAGGAAATAGGCGTTGCGATAGAGGAACATCGCGATGATCCACCCGATCGCCAGCGCCTGCAGGGCATGGGCCACGGGGGTGTTCTTGTCCAGGCTATCGCCCTGGATGCCAACGCCGCCCGCCACCCAGATCAGCAGCAGCGTGGTGCCCACCATCGAGCCGACGATGAAGAACAGGTCGAGCAGCAGCGCCGAGGCGCGCGCGGCGCGCGATCCGATCGCGAAAGGCAGCGCGACGCCTTCGGGCGTGATCACGCGGCGCAGGCGCTTGTCGGCGGCGGGTACATAGCGGGGCGCGCGGCGCTCGCCCGCCGCCTTCCGCTTCCAGGGCAGGCGCGCCATCAATGCCCCTCCGCCGAGACGCGGCCGCGCCGCCAGACGAAGAAATAGCCGCACCAGAACACCAGCATAAAGCCGCCCAGCGCCAGCCGGGTGGAGGTGATGTCGACAAGCTGGCGCGCGAAGCCTTCGAGCAGCGCGGCGACGATCAGCATGAACACCACGCCGGCCATCACCTGCGCCGCGCGGCGGCCGGCCGCAGCCGCCGCTTCCAGCACCGTCGCCTCGCCGGGAAAGGCCATCGCGCGGCCGATGTGTATCCCCGCGCCGCCCGCCAGCAGGATCGCGAACAGCTCCGTCGTACCATGGACCGACAGCCAGCCGATCAGGTCCAGCGTCAGTCCCTGCCCGTGGTAGAGCCACAACAGCGCGCCAAGCATGGTCGTGTTGTGGACCAGCAGCATGATCGACGGCAGACCGAAGGCGAAGCCCAAGGCGAACGCCAGGATCGAGACTTGCGCGTTATTGTTGAACAGGAGGGCGGCGAACACGCTCAACCCGTTTTCCTTCTGGTGGCCGAACAGCGTGCCGTGCAGCACTTCGCGGCTGGCGCCCGGCACGCGCTCGTCGGCGAAGTTCGCGCCGACGAGCGAGTAATACCAGTCGGGATTGGAGGAGACGAGCAGCCAGCCTACCACCGTTCCCGCGATCATCGCGGCCAGCGCGATCAGCAGGTCGATCCAGATCGCCCGCACGGCCGCGCCCCAGCCGCCGCCCAGGCAGCGGCGGAACCAGCCCCACAGCGTCGTGCGCGGGCCATAGACGAGGAACCAGGCGCGCTGGGTCAGCGCTTCGAGGTAGGACAGCGTGGCGCGATCGAGCGAGGTTTCGCGTGCGATCGAAAGGCTGGAGGCGGCGGTGCGGTAAAGCACCGGCAGGGCCAGCAGATCCTCGTCGGAAATGCCGCGCAGCCGGCCCTTCTCCATACGGGTGACGATCGCTTCCAGCCGTTTCCAGTCGGTCTCGCGCTCCAGCCGGAAGCGGTCGGACCGCAACGCCGCCTCGCTGGCGGCGGCAGCCTGTTCCTCGGTTTTCGAGAACCAGCCGGTGACGCGTTGGGCCAAAGTGCTCATAGGCGCCTGCTCATCCGATGCTTCCCTGCCGCTTGACCGCGAGATAGGCGTCCAGCAACCGCATCCCGATCCGGTCGTGGGGCGCTTCCACCACGCGCACGCCCAGGTGGCGCAGGCGTTGCAGCACCAGCGCGCGCTGGCGGGCGAGCGCCGTGGCGGTGACCGCCATGGCCACCGCCTGCATGTCGCGCGCGGGGGCGGCGACGATCCCGGCCAGTTCGGCATCGGCCATGACCACGAACATCACGATATGGCGTTCGACCAGCCGGCCCAGGTTCTCGACCATCAGTTCGGCGCTGGTGGGATCGGTGAAGTCCGAAAACAGCACGATCAGCGAACGGCGCTGGAGCCGCGCGGAAAGCTGCGACAGCGCCAGCGTGAAGTTCGGCTCCTCGGCGTGGTAATCCAGCGTGGCGGCGGCGTGCTGGAGCCGGGCGAAATCGCGCGAATGGGTGACGAAGGGCGTCAGCAGCTGCGGCCGTGCGGCGAAGCCATAGAGCGCCACGCGATCCTGCGCCTTCAGCGCCACGTAGGCGGTGGTGAGCGCGGCGGTGACGGCGCGATCGATGCGCGGGAGGCCGGCGACGGGCTCGCACATCGTCTGCCCGCAATCGAAGGCGAAGACGATCTGGTTGTTGCGTTCGACCTCGTATTCCTTGGCGAACAGCCGGGCGTGGCGGGCAGAGCTCTTCCAGTCGATCCGCCGCCGGTCCATGCCGGGTTCGTATTCGGCCAGCGCCTCGAAATCCGTGCCTTCGCCGCGAATGCGCCGGGCGACCATGCCGAACTGGGCGTCGCGCAGGAAGATCTGGAGCGCGGGGCTGCGCACCGGGGCGATGTTCGGCCGCACGCGGACCAGCGCGTCGCTGTCCACGCGCACCTGGCGATGGGCAAGGCCAAGCGGGCCGGACCAGCGCAGCCAGAAGCGCCCGATCGCCCCGGTTCCGCGCCGGTTGGGGGTGAGCGTGGCATCCCCGCGCCAGCCTTCGGCCCCGGCCGCCAGCGGCAGCACCAGCCGCCCGCCGGGATGCAGTCGGAGATCGACAGCCAGCGCGGCCTGCGCCCGCGCCCAGCGCGGAGCGCGGGCAAGGTCCGCCTCCAGCGCGAGGGCAACGGGCTCGCCCACTTCGGCATCGCGCGGGGCGAGCAGGCGAACGCCGCGCAGCCCGCCCGCGAACAGCGCGTCGAGCAGGACCAGCAGCAGCAAGGCCCCGCCAAACGCCGGCGCGACGATCCACGCTGCCGGCGCCAGCGCCGCGACGATCAGCGCCAGCGGCGCGGCCGCCGCCAGCAGCAGCGTGGCCCGCGCCGTGGGATAGGCGACGGGCCAGCGGCGCGAGGCCACGGCTTCGCTCAACGCGGCGCCTCGGTTCCCTGCACCAGATCGGCGACGATCGCCTCGACCTGCCGGCCCTCGATCTCGGCGGCGGGGCTGAGCAGCATGCGGTGCCGCAGCACGGCGATGGCCAGTGCCTTGACGTCGTCGGGGATCACGTAGTCGCGCCCGTCCAGGGCGGCGCGGGCACGCGCGGCCCCGGCCAGCAGCACGGCGGCGCGCGGGCTGGCCCCGGCAACCAGATCGGCGCTGTCGCGCGTGGCGCGCACCAGCCGCACCACGTAGTCGACGATCGAATCGGCCAGCGCGACCTGCCCGATCGCGGCGGTGGCGGCGCGCAGCGTGGCGCCATTGGCCACGGCCGTCACGCCCAGCTCTGCGGGCTTCGCCGACCGCGCGCCCTCGCCATACCGCAGGACGATGCGCGCCTCTTCCTCGAACGAGGGATAGGGCACCAGCACCTTGAACAGGAAGCGGTCGAGCTGCGCCTCGGGCAGCGGATAGACGCCCTGGCTCTCGATCGGGTTCTGCGTGGCGACCACCATGAACCGGTCCGACAGCGGGTGGATTTCCCCGTCCAGCGTCACGCGCCGTTCCTGCATCGCTTCGAGCAGCGCGGCCTGGGTCTTGGGCGGGGTGCGGTTGATTTCATCGGCCAGCAGCAGCTCGTGGAAGATCGGCCCCCGCGTGAGCGTGAACTGGCTGGTCTGGAAGTTGAACAGGTTGGAGCCCAGGATATCGCCCGGCATCAGGTCCGGCGTGAACTGGATGCGCCCGAAATCGAGGCCCAGCGCGGCGGCGAAGCTTTGCGCAAGGAAGGTCTTGGCCGTGCCCGGCGGCCCTTCGAGCAGGACATGGCCGCCCGCGAACAGCGCGATCAGCAGGTGGTCGACGATCCCGTCCTGCCCGATCACGGCCTTGCCCACTTCCCCGCGGATCGCCTGCGCCAGCGCGCGCACCTGCTCCAGCGTCATCGTCTCCTGTCCCTCGGTCACGTCAAATCCTTCTCGATCTGCTGGAGCGCGGCGGCGCGGCGCGCCACCTCGTGCGGTTTGCGCGTGGCGCGCAGCTTGTTCGCCAGTTCGGAAAACGGCGGTCCGGAAAGGCCGCGCCGTTCCTGCGCGCGGTCTATCATCGCTTCGGCTTCGGCGGGTGCGTGCCCGCGCGGCAGGCCCAGCGCCGCGATCAGCCGGTCGCGCACCGCATCGGCATAAGGCCCGGTGACGAGATGGACCCGTCCGGCGCGGCGGATCAGGCCGGCGGCGTTTTCCACCAGCGCGGTCTTGCCCAGCGCGATGGCGCGACCCTGCTGGCGGGCGGGGCCGAACCGGCAGAACGCCCGCCAGCCCACCGCCACCATGGCGAGCAGCAGGCAGATCGTGGCCGCCAGGAACGGCGGCTCGAAGGCCAGCGACAACAGGTTACGGCTGGCGCCAAGGCCATTGAGCGTGAGGTCGAACGTGACCGGCTGGGTCGTTCCGTCGGCGGCGGTCAGCACCAGTTCGCGCGCCATCAGCGCGGTGTCGCGATCCGCCAGTCCCCAGTTATCGAGCAGGTCCGGCTCGAACACGAAGACCACGGGGTAAAGCCCGTCGTCGTCTCCGCCCACGTCGTGATCCACCCCTGCGAAATCATTGAGCGCGGGATAGTAGCCGTCATCGTCGACGAAGGCCGCCAGGATGCGGCCGTTACCCGAACGGACAAGCGGGATCAGCGCCTTGCCTTCGCCCGACAGCACCTGCCGATCGTCCGGCAGCCGCCCCGCGCGGCCGATGGCGCGCCAGCCCCCTGCGGGCGAATCGCGATGGCTGGTCAGGCGCACGGCGATATCGTCGTGGAACCCGTTCCATCGCGGCGCTTCCGTGCCGACCAGCTCGGTCCAGCCGCGCGGCACCTTGGCCTTGCGCTGCTGGCTTACCGGCGCGGCGACCCATTTGGGCGTGACGACCAGCGTTGGCCCGATCATGCGCCGTTCGTTGACGATCTTGGCGATATCCTCGCCTTTGGCCTCGGCCGGCGGGGTCAGTACCAGCAGCCCCACATCCCTGAGCGCGTCCTTGCGCCGCGCCCGGCGGATTTCGACGTCGTCCGCCTCCAGCATGGCGACCAGGCCGGCAAAGCCGTTCAGCCCCCGCCCGCCGGCGTGCCCGCCACCGTTGTTGGCGTTCCCCCCGCCATTGCCGAGGAACCACAACAGCGCGACGAAGGCGATCGCGCCGACGGCGACGAGCCCCAGCACCGTGCGCGGGCGGAAGGGGGATTCGTTCATCCCTGCGCGCTTTTCAGATCAGCCGCTTTTAGATCCGCCACGGCGAAGCGCGCATAGGCCTCGCGCGCGCGGCTCCAGTCCTCGGCGCTCAATCCGCGCAGCGCGAACAGGCTGCGCTCCACCTCGCGCGCGATCACGCCAAACGCCTGCTTCGCCGCCACGGGCAGCGCGGCGATCGCGCCGATCTCGCGCGAGGTGGTCGAAGGGGTCAGCCATTCCGGGCGCGCGGTGGCGATATGGTGGACGCTGCGCTGCAGCAGGAGGTGCGCGGCTTCGCCATAGCGGCCCTCGGCGGCCAGCCGGTCGGCCTCTTCGAGCAGGGCGATGGCGGCGGTGCGATCGGGCGTCCATTCGGCCTCCCCCGCCGCTTCGCGCGGGCGCCGGTCACGCCACAAGGGCCACAGCAGGCTCCACGCGATCCACAGCGCGCCGGCCGCGATCAGCACCAGCAGAACCGTTTCGAACACGCCGAAGCCGAGGCCCAGCCACCGCCCCAGCCACTGGCTGAGCGGCTTGAGCAGCTCGGCGAGGAACCTCGCGATGGCCTCCAGCCAGGCTGGCGGCTGCGGCGGGACGATATGCTCCGGCGGGACGGGGGCGAACTGGATATCCTTGATGTCGCGCATCGCGCGCCAGGCGTGTTCCCCCGCCTGTGCGCCCGCTTCCGCACCTTGCTGTCCAGCGATTGGCCCCACCTTGGCAGTCACGGGGCCAGTGGTCGCACGCCCTTCCCGGAGCGGCAAGGGGGGATGTCACCGAAGCCGATGCGACGATGCCCGCGTGAAGCCGCCGTCCCGTTCAGCCGCGCTCGCGCTGCAGGGGATAGGTGCCGAGCATCCGGACGCGCTTGGCGAAGAAGCCCAGTTCCTCCAGCGCCCGGTCCACGGCCGGATCGCCGGGCGTTCCCACGATGTCGCAGAAGAACTCCGTGGCGGCGAAGCTCGCCCCCCGCTGGTAGCTTTCCAGCTTGGTCATGTTGACGCCGTTGGTCGCGAAACCGCCCAGCGCCTTGTAGAGCGCGGCGGGGATGTTGCGCACCTCGAACACGAAGGTGGTGATCGCCGGGCCGGCGATCTGGGCAGGATGGAGCGGCTCGCGCGCCAGCACCACGAAGCGCGTGGTGTTGTCGTGCGCATCCTCCACGTTGTCCTCGATCACTTTCAGGCCATAAAGTTCGGCGGCGATGCGCGGGGCGATGGCGGCCATGGCCGGATCGCCCAGTTCGGCGACATAGGCCGCCGCGCCGGCGGTATCGGCATAGGACAGCGGCACGATGCCCCGCGCGCGCAGGAAATGGCGCGACTGGCCCAGCGCCTGCGGGTGGCTGTAGGCGCCGGCGAACGGACCATCGCCCGTGGCCATCAGCGCCGCGTGAATCGGCAGGAAGTATTCGCCGACGATCGACAACCCGCTTTCGGGCAGCAGGAAGTGGATGTCGGCGACGCGGCCATGCTGCGAATTCTCGATCGGGATGATCGCCTTGCCGGCGCGCCCGTCCTTCACCGCATCCAGCGCGTCCTCGAACGAAAAGCATGGCAGCGGCAGGCAGCCGGGCAGCGCGTCCATCGCCGCGCGGTGCGAATTGGCGCCCGGCGCGCCCTGAAACGCCACGGCGCGCGCGGGTTCGCGGGCGGCGGCGGCGGCCATCGATTCGACCAGGGCGAGCGCGGGAGCAGGGTAGCTTTGCATGATGCGCCGGCGATTAGGCCGCGACCGGCCACGCGGCAACCCACAATTCGGCCAACGCCGGGGCGCGAATCCCCCGCGAACAGGCGGCGATCGGGGATCGTTGTTCGCATTCTTTGCGGCGTCATCGGCGCAATCGCTCTTGCGCGCGCGCGGAGGCCTGACTAGAGCGGCCAAAATTGCGCTGGGGGCCGGCAATGGGGTCGGCGGGCGCCAAGTGGGGCAGGGAATGGACGACCGTTTCAATACCATCGCCGGTTGGACCTTGTTCGGCGGGATCGTGGCACTGGGGCTTTCCAGCCTTTCCAGCCACTATTTCATGGCTGACAAGCACCATGCCCCCGAAAAGGCGGGTTACGCCATCGAAGGCGTGGAAGCCGAAGGCGGCGCCGGCGCGGCGGCGCTCGAACCGATCGCCAACCGTCTGGCCAAGGCGGATGCCGCCAAGGGCGAGGCGATCTTCGCCAAGTGCAAGGCCTGCCACACCATCGATCAGGGCGCGGCCAACGGCATCGGGCCGAATCTCTATGAAATCGTGGGCGATGCCATGGCCTCGGGCCGTGGCGGCTTCGCCTTCTCCGACGCGCTCAAGGCCAAGGGCGGCAAGTGGGATTTCGCCAGCCTCGATGAATGGCTGACCAACCCCAAGAAGTTCGCGGACGGCACCAAGATGACCTTCGCCGGCATCGCCAACCCGCAGGACCGCGCCGACGTGATCCTTTATCTCAACAGCAAGGGCTCCAACCTGCCGCTGCCCGCGCCTGAGGCGGTTCCCGCCGCCGGCGCCGCGCCGGCCGCCGCAGCCGTGGTCGGCGATGCCGCCAAGGGCGAAAAGATCTTCGCCAAGTGCAAGGCCTGCCACACCATCGACCAGGGCGGCGCCAACGGCATCGGTCCCAACCTGTTCGGCGTTGCCGGCGAAAAGGTTGCCGGCGACCGTGGCGGCTTCGCCTTCTCCGACGCGCTCAAGGCCAAGGGCGGCACCTGGGACGACGCGACGCTCGACGCGTGGCTGTCCGGCCCGGCCAAGTTCGCCGCGGGCACCAAGATGACGTTCGCCGGCCTGCCCAGCGCGCAGGACCGCGCCGACGTGATCGCCTATCTCAAGTCGAAGAAGTAAGCCGCCTTTTTCCCGAAAGGCAGCACGTGAAAAGGGGCATCCGGCCGGTCCGGGTGCCCTTTTTGCTGGCTTTTCGTGGGTCCACGGCCGGAGGTTGCAAATCATGCAACTCGATCTTCGCCCTTCGCACTTGCGAAAGGGCACCCCCGACGGCACATAGGGCGGGCCTTTCAGGCATCCTCTCCCAAACTTTCCAAGGGCCGGCTTTTGCCGGCCTTTTTTTTGTTCGCGCCCGCCTCACGGGCAGGGGACGATCCGGCGTGGCCGGTTGGGGAACAGGGGACAACGCCCGTGCAGCGGCACCTGATGGCCCTGGGAGTGGCGTCGATTTTGGCGACGCGCGGCGGTGCTTGGGAAAACGGCTGGAACAGCCATTCTCAACGCAACGAGCGAGAACCGCCGCAAGCGGTCTTGCCATTGCGCAAGTTATTGATTTCAGACTGGGAAATTGGATGCCCGACGAGGATTCGAACCTCGATTGACGGAGTCAGAGTCCGTAGTCTTACCATTAGACGATCGGGCAATGGAGCGGCGCACTTAGAGGGGGGCTGGCGGCAAGTCAAGCGGCCTTGCGCGCCGTTCCGCGCGATGCGGGCGCGGCGGTCTTGCCGGGCGTCCCTCGTGCCGTTACCATGGCCGCCAAGTACCCGCCACGCATCACGCAGGCGGGAAAACATAAGCGAATTGAAACATGGCGGAGATCAATCCGCCGGCCCCGGGGCAGGGGGCGCGTTCCGGCAGCAAGAAGCGGCAACGACCTCCGCCGCACGCTCTGGCCGGTTCCTCGTCTCCGCAACCGAAAGCCGCCGGCGTTCCCCAGGGTGCCTTGCGCCCGCCCGAGACACCAGCCTTGCCGGAGGATCCGGCGCAGGCGCGGCCGCTGTGGAACCGGCCCATGCCGTTCCATCGCCAGGCCTATGCCGCGATCGATCTCGGCACCAACAACTGCCGGTTGCTGATCGCGCGGCCTTCGGGCGATCATTTCGTGGTGATCGACGCGTTCAGCCGCGTGGTGCGGCTGGGCGAAGGGCTGGCGCAGTCCGGCCGCCTTTCCGACGCGGCGATGGACCGCGCGCTGGGCGCACTGCACGTCTGCGCCGAGAAGCTGCGCAAGCGCAACGTCCACCTGGCCCGCTCGGTGGCGACCGAGGCCTGTCGGCGCGCCACCAACGGTGCGGAATTCATCGAGCGCGTGCATAGCGAGACCGGCATCCGGCTGAACATCATCACCGCGCAGGAAGAGGCGCGGCTGGCGGTGCTGGGCTGCCACATCCTGCTGGAACACGGCGACGGCCCGGCGATGATCTTCGACATCGGCGGCGGATCGACCGAGATGGTGCTGGTCGATACCGGCGAGCCGGTGCCGCGCATCCTCGACTGGCAGAGCGTGCCGTGGGGCGTCGTTTCGCTGACCGAGAGCATCGGCCCCATTCCCGACGAGCCGGCGGCGCGCGCGGCCGCTTTCGCGGAGATGCGGCGGCGCGTGGACGAAGGATTCGCCGCCTTTGCCGAACGCGTGGCGGGCGAGCGCAAGGCGGCGCTGGCGCGCGGCGCGATCCGCCTGCTGGGCACGAGCGGAACGGTAACAACCCTGGCCAGCCTGCACCTGAAGCTGCCGCAATATGACCGGCGCGCGGTGGACGGGCTGATCGTGCCGGTCGAATCGATGCGCGGGATCAGCCGCCGGCTGTCCTCGCTCAGCCCGACCGAACGCATCGCGGTGCCCTGCATCGGGCGCGAGCGGTCCGATCTGGTGGTCGCCGGCTGCGCGATTCTCGAATCGATTTTCGACATCTGGCCGGCGGAACGGCTGGGCATCGCCGATCGCGGCATCCGCGAAGGCATCCTGCGCAGCCTGATGGCGACAGGGGGCGAAGCCGAGCGCAGCCGCGAGGCCTTGCGCGCGATCCGCCGGAAAGCGGGCGCGCAAATGACCGGTGACCAGATAACAGGCGACCAGACAACAGGAGATAGGCCATGAGCCGGTCTGGACGCGATCCGGGCGAAAGGCTGCGCACGGCCAAGAAGCGCACCGCCTCTTCGGCGCGCTGGCTGTCGCGCCAGATCAACGACCCCTATGTGAAGCAGGCCAAGGCCGATGGCTATCGCAGCCGCGCCGCCTACAAGCTGGCCGAACTCGACACCAAGTTCGGCCTGCTGCGGGGCGTGCGCCGCGTGGTCGACCTGGGCATCGCGCCGGGCGGGTGGAGCCAGATCGTGCGGCAGAAGGCGCCGGCGGCGAAGATCGTCGGGATCGACCTGCTGCCGACCGATCCGATTGACGGCGTGACCATCTTCCAGATGGATTTCATGGCCGACGAGGCGCCGGCGGCGCTCGAAGGCGCGCTCGATGGCGAACCGGACCTGGTATTGTCGGACATGGCGGCCAACACCGTGGGGCACAAGCAGACCGACCACCTGCGCACGATGGGGCTGGTGGAGACGGCGGTCGATTTCGCCATCGCCACGCTGGCACCGGGCGGGGCGTTCGTCGCCAAGGTTTTCGCCGGGGGCACGGACACGCAGCTTCTGGGCCTGCTCAAGCGCAATTTCGCCACGGTAAAGCACGCCAAGCCGCCCGCCAGCCGCAAGGATTCCTCGGAATGGTACGTGATCGCCCAAGGCTTCAAGGGCCGTGCGCGCACGGAGCCGGAGGACGAGGGCGACGCGGACGACGCGTGAGGCCCGGGAAGCGCTATCCGTCCCACACGCGGGCGTAAAGCTCGGCCATTTCGACCGCATCGGGCACGCGCGGGTTGTTGGCGGGCGATCCCGAGGCGATCGCCTGTTCGCACATCGTCGGGATCAGGCCCTGCCAGCGGGCGGCGTCGATGCCCCAGGCGGCCGGCCCCGGCACGCCGAGATCGCGGTTGAGCGCGCCCAGTTCCTCCAGCAGCCGCGCCACCGCGCCCTGATCGCCCTCACGCGCGTCGGCCACGCCCATGGCGCGGGCGCATTCGGCATAGCGCGGCAGCGCGGCGGGGGCGGACCACGCGGTCACCGTGGGCAGCAGCATGGCGTTGGACAGACCGTGCGGCACATGGAAATGCGCGCCGATCGGCCGGCTCATGCCGTGCACCAGCGCGACCGAGGCGTTGGTGAAGGCGATGCCCGCCTGCGTCGCGCCCAGCATCAGCGCCTCGCGCGCGTCGCGGTCATCGGGATCGTCGCAGGCGCGACGCAGGTTGGGCGCGATCGCGCGCATCGCCAGCAGGGCCATGCCATCGGTGAAGGGGCTGGCGCGCTTCGAGACATAGGCCTCGATCGCGTGGGTCAGCGAATCGATCCCGGTATCGGCCGTCAGCCGGCGCGGCTTGGTGAAGGTCAGTTCGTAATCGACCAGCGCCGCCACCGGCAGATAGGCGAGGCCGGGGCACATCATCTTCTCGTCGGTCGTTTCGTCGGTGATGACCGTGACGCGGGTCGCTTCCGATCCGGTGCCGGCGGTGGTCGGGATGGCGATCACGGGCAGGCCCGGTTCGTCCTGGACGTGGGGGGCCTTGTAGTCCGCCATGGCTCCGCCGTGGCGCGCGAGCATGGCGATGGCCTTCGCGCTGTCGAGCGGGCTGCCCCCGCCGAAGCCGACCACGCAATCGTGTTCGCCTTCGCGCAGGAAGGCGAGGCCGGCCTCGATCGACGCGACGGTCGGATCGGGAACGGTCCCGTCGAAGACCCGGCTGGCGATGCCGGCGGCGTTCAGGCTGCCTTGCAGCGTTTCCACGCGGCCTTGCCCGACCAGGAAGGCATCCGTCACGATCAGGGGGCGGGACAGGCCCAGCGTGGCCAGCACATCGGGCAACTGGCGCGATGCGCCGCCGCCGATGCGCAGGATGCGGGGGAGCGCGATGCTGGCAATGCTCATGAAATCCTCTCCGCGCCGGCATTTGCGTGGGCCGGGCTTTCGTCAGGTCTAGCCCGTGGCACGGTGCCGGCGCAATCACACTACGTATACATGGAGCGCCGGACGTTCCGTCGCGCGCCTCAGCGTGGCAGGTAGCCGCGCGCCAGGTTGGTCACGAGGTACTCGGCAAGTTCCGCCGGCGCGTGTTCGCCATCGGGATCGTGCCAGCGCGCGGGCCAGTTGAGCGCGCCAGCGATGGTGAAGGCCAGCAGCTTGGGATCGGTCGGCGCGAGCGAGCCGTCGGCGATCGCCTCGCCGATCATTTCGCGCAGGGCGCTGTCGATCCGGCGCTTGAGCGCGCGGAACTGCTGCTGGCTTTCGCTCGCCAGCGCCTCGTCGCCGGTGCGGATCACGCAGCGGCCGAAATCGTCCATGTTGATCTGGGCGTAGCGGCGCAGGAACCAGGCAAGCCGTTCCGCGCCGTTGCCGGACTTCCGCCGCGCCTCCGCCCCGGCCTCGATGATCTGGCCCAGCCCGCGCGAAACGCATTCGAGCAGCACCTGATCCTTGTTGCCAAGGTAGTGGTAGATCGTCGGCTTGGAGATGCCGAGCCGCGCCGCCACGTCATCGAGCGAGGTCTGGTGGAAGCCCTTCTCGTTGAACATCCGCACCGCCGCGCGCAGCACCGCATCGCGTTTCGCGGCGCGATCGGCCTGGCGCTGTTCGGGCGTCTGGAAAGGCGAGGAAATGGGGGTCAAGGCGGGGTCCGGTCTGGCGTCCCCCGTGTTGACAAGAAACGCACGGGAATGCAAGTTACTCATGAGTAGATATCTAACCGGTGAGTTTCATGATTCTGACGGAAACCCAGGCCGCCGTGCGCGACATGGTGCGCGATTTCGCGCACGAGCAGATCCTGCCCAACGCGCCGGCCTACGAGGCGGCGGGCGCCTATCCGCCGGAGCTGTTCGCCGCGCTGGCGGACATGGGGCTGACCGGCATGACCGCGCCCGAAGAGGTCGGCGGGGCGGGGCTCGATTACGTGTCCTATGCCGCCGCGCTGATCGAGATCGCGGCGGCCGATGGCGCGCTTTCGACGATCCTGTCGATCCAGAACAGCCTGATCGTTTCCGCCTTGCTGCGCTATGGCACGCCAGCGCAGCAGGCGCGGTTCCTGCCCGATCTGGTGGGTGGCAAGGCGATCGGCGCCTTCGCGCTGACCGAGGCGGACGCGGGGTCCGACGCATCGGCCATCCGCACCCGCGCCCGCAAGGTGGAGGGCGGCTATGTGCTCGACGGGGCGAAGCAGTTCATCTCGTCGGGCCGCATCGCGAAGCTGGCGATCGTGTTCGCGGTGACCGATCCCGATGCCGGCAAGCGCGGCCTGTCGGCCTTCCTCGTGCCGACCGACAGCGCCGGCTACGTGGTCGACAAGGTCGAGCACAAGCTGGGTCAGCGCGCGTCCGACACCTGCGCCATCCGCTTCGACAACCTGTTCGTGCCGGACGACCTGATGCTGGGCCAGGCCGGCGCGGGCTATGCGATCGCGCTGTCCAATCTGGAGGCGGGCCGCATCGGCATTGCCGCGCAGTGCATCGGCATGGCGCAGGCGGCGCTGGAGATCGCGGTCGGCTACGCCAAGGAGCGCAAGAGCTTCGGCCAGCCGATCATCCAGCACCAGGCGGTGGGTTTTCGCTTGGCCGACCTGGCCGCCCGGCTGGAAGCGGCGCGCCAACTCGTGCTCCATGCGGCGGCGGTCAAGGATGCCGGCAGCGAGACGGGGCAGTCCTGTCTCAAGGAAGCCTCGATGGCCAAGCTCGTCGCCTCCGAAACGGCCGAGGCGGTCGTGTCCGGCGCGTTGCAGACGCTGGGCGGGTACGGCTATCTCGAGGAATTCGGCATCGCGCGGATCTACCGCGATGTGCGCGTGTGCCAGATCTACGAAGGCACGTCCGATATCCAGCGCATGGTCATCGCCCGCGCGCTGTAAGTTCAACGGAATATCGCTGAAGGAGCGGGAAGCATGGAAATCAAGGGAGTGGCCGCCATCGTCACCGGCGGCGCATCGGGTCTCGGCGGCGCCACGGCGGCGCGGCTGGCGAAGGCCGGCGCGAAAGTGGCGATCTTCGACCTGAACGCGGACCTGGGCGCCCGCCACGCGGCCGAGATCGGCGCGACGTTCTTTCCCGTCAACGTGACCGACGAAGCGGCGGTCGAGAACGCGATCCTCGAAGCCGAGGCGGTCAACGGCAAGGCGCGCATCTGCGTCAACTGCGCCGGCATCGGCCCGCCTGCCAAGGTGATCGGCCGCGACGGCAAGGCGCTGCCGCTCGCCGATTTCGCGAAGATCATCCAGATCAACCTGATCGGCAGCTTCAACGTGCTGTCCAAGTTCGCCGCGCGCATTCACGATGCCGAAACGGTGGGGCCGGAAGAGCGCGGCGTGATCATCAACACCGCTTCGGTCGCCGCGTTCGACGGGCAGATAGGGCAGGCCGCCTATTCCGCCTCCAAGGGCGGCATTGTCGGCATGACGCTGCCGATCGCGCGCGAACTCGCCCGCAGCGGCATCCGCGTGATGACGATCGCCCCGGGCATCTTCTGGACGCCGTTGCTGGCCTCGCTGCCGCAGGACGCGCAGGATTCGCTGGGCAAGCAGGTGCCGTTCCCGAACCGGCTCGGCCAGCCCGACGAATACGCGCAGATGGTCGAAAGCATCGTCACCAACCCGATGCTGAACGGCGAGACGATCCGCCTGGATGGCGCGATCCGCATGGCGCCGCGCTAAGACCAAACACAGGGTGAGGATACGATGACGATCAGCCGCGAAGCGCTCGACATGGCGGCGAAGGTGGAAGCCTTTGTCCGCGAAACCGTGGTTCCCTATGAACAGGACCCGCGCCGCGACCATCACGGCGCGCCGACCGACGAACTCGTGATGGAACTGCGCGAAAAGGCGCGCGCGGCCGGTGTCCTCACCCCCCACATCCGGCCCGACGGCAGCCATTTCAACCAGCGCGAAACCGCTGTCATCCTGATCAAGTCGGGCCTTTCGCCGCTGGGCATGCTGGCCTGCAACACCCAGGCGCCCGACGAAGGCAACATATACCTGCTGGGCCATGTCGGCAGCGCCGACCTCAAGGCGCGCTTCCTGGCGCCGCTGGTGGAAGGGCGCGTGCGTTCGGCCTTCTTCATGACCGAGCCGTCCGACGAAGGCGGCGCCGGGTCCGATCCCTCGATGATGCAGACCACCTGCCGCCGCGACGGCAACCACTGGGTGGTGAACGGGCGCAAGGCCTTCATCACCGGCGCGGAAGGCGCCAAGGTGGGCATCGTCATGGCGAAGTCGGTCGATCCGGATTCGCAGGGCGGCGCGTGCATGTTCCTGGTCGATCTGCCCGATCCCGCGATCCGCATCGATCACGTGCCCAACACTATCGACAGCTCGATGCCGGGCGGCCACGCCACGGTCACCATCGACAACCTGCGCATTCCCGCCGACCAGATGCTGGGTGATGCCGGCGAAGGCTTCAAGTACGCGCAGGTGCGGCTCAGCCCGGCGCGCCTTTCGCACTGCATGCGCTGGCTGGGCGGGTGCATCCGCGCCAACGAGATCGCGGTGGACTATGCCAACCGGCGCATGGCCTTCGGCAAGCAGCTCATCGATCACGAAGGCGTGGGCTTCATGCTGGCCGAGAACATGATCGATCTGAAGCAGGCCGAACTGATGATCGACTGGTGCGCCGCGGTGCTCGATACCGGCTCGCTCGGCACGGTCGAAAGCTCGATGGCCAAGGTGGCGGTGTCCGAGGCGCTGATGCGCATCGCCGACCGCTGCGTGCAGGTGATGGGTGGAACCGGCGTGACCGACAAGACCATCGTCGAGCAGGTCTTCCGCGAAGTGCGCGCCTTCCGCATCTATGACGGCCCGACCGAGGTTCACAAATGGAGCCTGGCCAAGAAGGTCAAGCGCGACTGGAGGCACGGCCATGGCGGCTGAGGTGTCGATCGACAACGGTGGGGCTAACGCGGGCGCGGGCGAGGTTCGCGTCGCGTTCGACGAAGGTGCGCTTGCGCGGTGGATGGCGGCGCATGTCGATGGTTTCGCCGGCCCGCTGGAGGTGGCGCAGTTCAACGGCGGCCAGTCGAACCCCACCTACCGCCTGACCACGCCGGGCGCGCGCTATGTGCTGCGCCGCAAGCCGCCGGGGCCGTTGTTGAAAGGCGCGCACGACGTGCTGCGCGAGGCGCGCGTGCTGACCGCGCTGGGGCCGACGCCGGTGCCCGTGCCGCCGGTTCTGGGCGTGTGCGAGGACGATGGCGTGATCGGCAGCGCGTTCTACGTCATGGCGATGGTCGATGGCCGCATCTTCTGGGATGCCCGCTTCCCCGAAGTCCCGCAGGCGGAGCGCGCGGCCTACTACGATGCCATGAACGCCACGATCGCCGCGCTGCACGCGGTCGATCCCGAGGCGGTGGGCCTGGGCGATTTCGGCCGGCCCGGCAATTTCTTCGAACGGCAGATCGGGCGCTGGTCGAAACAGTACCTCGACGACGAGCTGGCTGGCCGCAACGCGGACATGGACGCGCTCGTCGCATGGCTGCCGGCGCACATCCCGCCGGGCGACGAGAGCCGCGTGACGCACGGCGATTTCCGCTGCGACAACATGATCTTCCATCCCACCGAACCGCGCGTCGTCGCGGTGCTGGACTGGGAATTGTCGACCCTGGGCAATCCGCTGTCGGACTTCGCCTACCACGCCACGATGTACCGGATGCCGCCGGACATCGTCGCCGGGCTGGGCGGGGCCGATCCCGTGCCGCTGGGTCTGCCGACCGAGGCGGACTATATCGCCGCCTATTGCCGGCGGACCGGGCGCGCGGGGATTCCGGACTGGGACTTCTATATCGCGTTCAACTTCTTCCGGCTGGCCGCGATCTTTCACGGCATCAAGGGCCGCGTGCTGCGCGGCACCGCCAACAGCGCCCACGCGCGGGAGCGGGCGGAAGCTTTCCCCCGACTGGCGGCGCTGGCGCGCGAAGCGATGGAGGCCTGCGCATGAGTTCCGTTCTGCTCGCCCGCGAGGGTGGCATCGCCACGATCACGCTCGACCGGCCCGATCAGGGCAACGCGATCGACATGGACCTGGCGCGCGCGCTCGACGCGGCGGCGCGCGACTGCGCGGGCGATCCGGCGGTGCGCTGCGTGGTGCTGGCGGGTAACGGCCGCCTGTTCTGCGCCGGCGGGGACATCGCCGCATTTGCCGCCGCCGGGGATCGCGCCGGCGCTTTCCTGCACGAACTGGCCAGCGCGCTGCACGAGGCGGTGCTGGTGCTGGCGCGGATGGACAAGCCGCTGTTGACGCTGGTCCATGGCCCGGCGGCGGGCGCGGGGCTCAGCCTGGCCCTGCTGGGCGATGTGGTGCTGGCGGGCGAATCCGCGCATTTCACCGCGGCCTATACCGGCATCGGCCTGACGCCCGACGGGGGCATGAGCTGGCTGTTGCCGCGCGTGGCCGGCCTGCGCGTGGCGCAGGAGATGATTCTCACCAACCGCCGTGTGGGCGCGGAAGAGGCCGCGCGGCTGGGGCTGGTGACGCGCGTGGTGGCCGACGGCGATCTCGCCGCGGAAGGGCAGGCTATGGCGGCAAGGCTGGCCGCTGCGCCGGTGCGCGCGCTGGGCGCCGCCCGCGCGCTGCTGCTGGACAGTTCGACGCGCGATCTTGCCGCGCATCTGGCGGCGGAAGCGGATTCGATCGCGGCGGCGGGGGCCGGCGCGGAAGGCCGGGAAGGCGTCGCGGCCTTCCTCGAACGCCGCAAGCCGGACTTCACGCGCGCTTCGTAACGCAAGGGCCGGGCGCCTCTCCCGCCGGCGGGAGAGGCGCGGTAGCCTGCCTCAGAACACCACGACCGAGCGGATCGACTTGCCCGCGTGCATCAGGTCGAACGCGGTGTTGATCTCTTCCAGGCCCATGACGTGCGTGATCATCGGGTCGATCTCGATCTTGCCGGTCATGTACATGTCGACGATCTTGGGCACGTCGGTACGGCCCTTGGCCCCGCCGAACGCGGTGCCGCGCCAGTTGCGGCCCGTCACCAGCTGGAACGGGCGGGTGGAGATTTCCTTCCCCGCCTCGGCCACGCCGATGATGATGCTGGTGCCCCAGCCGCGATGGCACGCTTCCAGCGCGGTGCGCATGACCTCGGTATTGCCGGTGGCGTCGAAGGTATAGTCCGCGCCGCCGTCGGTTAGTTCGACCACCTTGGCCACCGTTTCCTCGCGGCTCAGGCCCTTGCTGTTGAGGAAGTCGGTCATGCCGAACTTGCGGCCCCATTCCTCGCGATCGGGGTTGATGTCCACGCCCACGATCTTGCCCGCGCCGGCCAGCCGCGCGCCCTGGATCACGTTGAGGCCGATGCCGCCGAGGCCGAACACCACCACGTTGTCACCCACCTGCACCTTGGCGGTGTTGATCACCGCGCCCACGCCCGTGGTCACGCCGCAGCCGATGTAGCACGAGGTCTGGAACGGCGCGTCCTCGCGGATCTTGGCCACCGCGATTTCGGGCAGGACGGTGAAGTTCGAGAAGGTGCTGCAGCCCATGTAGTGGAACACGGTCTGGCCCTTGTAGGAAAAGCGGCTGGTGCCGTCGGGCATCAGCCCCTGGCCCTGCGTGGCGCGGATCGCGGTGCACAGGTTGGTCTTGCCCGAAAGGCACGACTTACACTGGCGGCATTCGGGGGTGTAGAGCGGGATCACGTGATCGCCCGGCTTCACGCTGGTCACGCCGGGGCCGACCTCGCGCACGATGCCGGCGCCTTCGTGACCCAGCACGCTGGGGAAGATGCCTTCGCTGTCGAACCCGTCGAGCGTGTAGGCGTCGGTGTGGCACACGCCCGTCGCCATGATCTCCACCAGAACCTCGCCCGCCTTGGGGCCTTCGAGGTCCAGTTCCACGATCTCGAGCGGCTGCTTGGGCGCAAAGGCAACGGCGGCGCGGGTCTTCATGAGGGCATCCTCCAGGAATTGAGACGGCCGCCCTTAACATTGGACCAGCCGTGCGATAAATACGTGGTTCTGGTTTATTCTATTGCTATCATGGGATAATCGATTGTCCAAGTGGGACGGCTTCGAAGAGATCGTCGCGATCGCCGATTCCGGCAGCTTCGTGGCGGCGGCCAAGCGCCTGGGCGCGTCCACCTCGCACGTCAGCCGGGCGGTGGCGCGGCTGGAGGCGAAAGTCGGCGCGCGCCTGTTCGATCGCACCACGCGCACCGTCACGCTGACGCCGGTGGGCCGCGCGTTCGTGGAGCAGGGCCGCCGGCTGGTCGAGGAGCGGGACGAGGCGCTGCAATACCTGACCCGGCAAGGCGAGATGCAGGGCGAAATCCGCATCACCTGCTCGATCTCGATGGGCGAACGCTTCGTCGCGCCGGTGGTCACCGAGTTTCTGGAGCGCCATCCCGGCATCACCGCGACCGTGGAACTGACCAACCGCGTGGTCGATCTGATCGCGGAAGGCTTCGACATCGGCATCCGCACCGGCCATCCGGCGGATAACCGGCTGGCGGCGCGGCAGATCGCCAGCCGCTCGTCCGACCTCTGCGCCGCGCCGGCCTATGTCGCGCGCAAGGGCGCGCCGGCGCGCTGGCAGGATCTCGAAGCGCACGATTGCCTGATCGGCACCAACACCACCTGGCATTTCGTGGAAAACGGCCGCCGGCTGACGTTCGTGCCCACCGGCCGGCTGCATTGCAACAGTGGCGCGGCGGTGGTGCAGGCAGCGGTGGCGGGCATGGGCGTGTGCCAGCTGCCCGCGTTCTACCTGCGCGATCATATCGCCGCCGGGCGGCTGGTCACGCTGCTCGACCGCTTCCGCGACGCGCCCGAGCCCGTCTGGGCGGTCTACCCTCAACGCCGCCAGCTCGTGCCCAAGGTCAAGGGCATGATCGACCTGCTGGAAGACCGGCTGGGCCGAGTCATTCCCTGACCGTCATTCCGTGACGGGTGCCGCTTTTGGGGAAAGGTGCGTCAGATAGGCGAGGATCGCGGGCACGTCCTCCTCCGGCACCGGCGCGTGATAGACGTCGCGCATCTTGTGGACAATGCCGGCCCAGGTTTCGGGCGAGAGCGCGGGTTGGGTCAGCGTCATGCTGGCCGAATGGCAGGCGGTGCAATCGGCGTTGATCGTGTCCGCTTTCGGCCCGCCATCCGGGCTGTCCGGAAAGAACGGTTCCTCCACCGGCAGTTCGATGGTGCTGGAGGTCAGCGTGAAGCCGTTGGCGGTGACGCGCGCAGGGGTTGGTTCCGTCGCCGGTTCCGGCTTGCGCGCGCCGGCGGCGGACACGGCGAGCGTGGCGGAGGCGAGCGCGGCGAGAAGCGCGAACGCGGGCAGGCGGCGCATCATGCGGTCACCATGATCGTGGTCGTTTCGACATTGGCGCGCATGAAGCCGCTGGGGTTCCAGATCGGCTGCAGCGGTTGCGTTTCGCCCTTATCGCTGGTGCAACGGGCCTTGAGCGCGACCATGCCCGGCGCGCTGACCGGCACCCGCGCATCCCAGCGGCGGAAGCCGTACTTGCCCTTGTCCGGCCCCAGCGTGGCGGGCAGCCAGGTTCTGCCGCCATCGGCCGAAACATCCACGCGCGCGACGCCGCAATCGCCGCCCGTGGCGATGCCGCCGACCGCGATCGTCGGCGACCAGGGCACTCTCTGCCCTTCGGCCAGGCTGGTGATCCAGCTGCGCGCGACCATGCGGTTGATCGGCGTGGTCGGGAAGCCGGAACTGCCGGGGGCGACATTGGCGCCGGGCGTGGCGGGAATCTTGTAGGCCTTGGCCATCCAGTACCCGGTATCGGGCGTGGCCAGCACCTCGATGTCGTTGAGCATCTTGACCCAGTAGGTCGAATACCAGCCCGGCACCACCAGCCGCAGCGGGAAGCCGTTGAGCAGCGGCAACTGCTCCCCGTTCATGGCGAAGGCGATCATCACTTCGCCATCGCGCGCGTGGTCGAGGTCGAGCGATTTGGAGAAATCCGGGGCTTCGGGCACCAGCGGCTGGTCCATGGCGCCGAAGCGCACCGCCACCGCGCCAGGGCGCACGCCCGCAAGATCGAGCACGTCGCGCAGGCGGACCCCGGTCCACAGCGCGTTGCCCATGGCCCCGTGCGCCCATTGCGCGCCGGGCACGCGCGGCTGGAACAGCCCGCGCGAATTGCCCGAACACTGATTGATCGCGGCGATCTCGAAGCGCGGCAGGCGCAGGATGTCCTCCAGCGTCAGCGAAAGCGGCTTTGCCACTTCGCCGCGCACGGCAAGGCGGAAGGCGTTGACGTCCACCGTCGTTGGAATGTCCGCCCAGTGCCAGCGCACGAAGAACCGGTCGTTGGGGGTGAAGACATCGCCATCGAATACCGAGAGCGGGGTTTCGAGCAGCGGCGGCCGCATCCGCTGCAGGATCATCGGCCCCTTGCCGGGAAACGCCGTGGTCATCGGCCGCGTGGACGGGCCGCCCGGCAGGTGGAGGTCGACCGTGCCGTCGGCCGCGAACGCCGGGGCGGCCAGCGCGCCCGCGCCGAGCGCCGCACCGCCTTGCAGCAGCCGTCGCCGACCGAGTCGCGTTGCCAGCAGCGAATCGAACTGGTCCATCGTTTCTTCTCCTTCAGGCCCCCGTACAGGTCTTCTGATTCAGGCCAGACCGGTCAGGCGCAGCACCGCCAGCGCGGCCAGGCCGAGCAGCAGCAGCGACAGCGTGACTACCGTTACCACGCGCGGGCCGGCGGCGGTAACGCTGCGCAGGTCGACGCCAAGGCCCAGCGCCGCCATGGCGAGGATCGTAAGGAACACGCTGGCCTCGTGCGCGGGCGCGATCATCGCCATGGGGACGAGGCCCAGCGAACGGAGCGTCGCCAGCGCCAGGAACACGAGGATGAACGGCGGCAGGAAATGCAGCAGGCCATGGCGGAGCCCCGGCGCCCGGATCGCGGCGGTTTCGGCTTCCTCCGCCTGATGCGCCATCAGCACCGACAGGCAGGCGACCACCGGGCCCAGCATCAGCACGCGCACCAGCTTGACCAGCGTGCCGGTCTGCACGGCGGAGGGGCCGAGCGGGCCGGCGGCGGCCAGCACCTGCGGCACGGCATAGACGGTCAGGCCGGCCAGCGTTCCCCCGGCGGCGGCGCTCAGGTGCAGCGCGTGCGCCACGATCGGCAGCGCGATCACCACGGCCACCCCCAGAACGGCGGTGAAGGCGATCGCCGTGGCCACGTCGTCGCTTTCGGCATCGATCACCGGGGCGACGGCGGCGATGGCGGAATTGCCGCAGATCGCGTTGCCGCAAGCGACAAGCACGGCCATCTTGGGCGGCAGTCCGAACGCGCGGCCGAGCAGGAAGCTGGCGGCGATCGCGCCAAACACGATGGCGACGATCCCGGCGAGCAGCGGCAGCCCGGCGGCGGCGATCGTGGCGAAACTGATCGTCACGCCCATCAGCGCCACCGCGCATTCGAGCAGGCCCTTGGCGGCCCACTGGATGCCGCATTCGAACCGCGCGGGCGGCGTCCACAGCGTGCGGACGGCGGTGCCGGCCAGAATCGCAAGGACCAGCGCTTCCACCCAGGCATGGCCGGCAAGGCGGACTTCAAGCCGCTCCAGAGCGAGCGCGCCCAGCGCCACCGCTCCGCAGACCAGAAGGCCGGGCGCGTGAGTGCGGGCGGAAAGAAAAGTTGTCATGCACCGAAGATGGGCTTTTCTCTCGAACAACTCCAACTGATTGAAATTGGAGATTCAATAGAACTTATCTATCAAACTTGCTCAATCCGCGTCGGGTTGCTGCGCAGGGTGGGCGCGTCGGAAAGGCTCCAGCGCCTCGCAACGCGCGGCAATCCGGGCGATGGCCGGCCACGGCGCAAGGTCGATGCCAAACCGTTGGGCGGAATAGACCTGCGGGATCAGGCAGCAATCGGCCATGGTCGCGGCATCGCCAAAGGCGAAATCGCCGCCGTGGCGCGCGATCAGAGCCTCCAGCGCGTCGAAGCCCGTGCCGATCCAGCGCGCGATCCACGCCGAGACTTGCGCCTCGCTTGCCTGAAAGTCCTGCCGCAGCGCTTGCAGCACGCGCAGGTTGTTCAGCGGATGGATGTCGCAGCAGACCAGCCCTGCCATCGCCCGCACCGTGGCGCGGCCCAGGGCATCGCGCGGCAGCAGCGGCGTGTGCGGATAGGCTTCGTCCAGCCATTCGAGAATCGCGGGTGACTGGATGAGGACGGCGGCTTCGTCCTCCCTTTCGCCGTCGAGCTCCAGCGCGGGCACCAGCCCTTGCGGGTTGAGCGCGAGGAACGCGGGCGCGCGTTGGGCGCCGGTGCGCAGGTCGTGCGTCACCTGTTCGTGGCCCACGCCTTTCAGCGCCAGCGCGATCCGCACGCGGTAGCTGGCGGTGGAGCGCCAATAACCGTGGAGTTGCAGCGTCATCGCGCCGGCTGGACGGTGCCGGTGCAGGGACCGAAGCCGATCGTGCGGAACCCGTCGCGCACCGCCCGCGCGGACAGGGTGAGCTGGTCGCCGTCCTCGAGGAAGCAGCGCGTTTCGCCGCCCGGCAGCGTGACCGGTTCGCGCCCGCCGCCCGAAAGCTCCATCAGGCTGCCGAAGCTATCGCGCGCCGGGCCGGAAATCGTGCCGGTGCCCAGCAGGTCGCCGGCATGGAGATCGCAGCCGTTGGAGGTATGGTGCGCCACCATCTGCGCCACGGTCCAGTACATGTTCGTCGCCGGGCCGTTGCTCAGGCGGAGCGGCGACAGGCCGGCATCGCGCATCGCCGCGCTGGCGAGCGTGACTTCGAGGTCCAGCGCGAGCGCGCCGGCTTCGGCGTCCGCGGCATCGACAAGGTAGGGCAGCGGCTGCGGATCACCTTCCGGCCGGGGTGGCTGGGCCACGCGGAACGGGGCCAGCGCCTCGGCCGTCACCACCCACGGGGATACCGTGGTGAGGAAGTTCTTGGCGAGGAACGGTCCGAGCGGCTGGTACTCCCACGCCTGGATATCGCGCGCCGACCAGTCGTTGAGCAGGGTCAGCCCGCCGATCCGGCTCCACGCGTCGGCGACGGCAACCGGTTCGCCCAGCGCGTTGTCGCCGGCGATCCACACGCCCAGCTCCAGTTCGTAGTCGAGCCGCCGCGATGGCGCGAACACCGGCGCTTCGGCATCGGGCGCCTTGAGCTGGCCCTTGGGGCGCAGCAGTGGGGTGCCCGAGACCCGCACGGACGAGGCGCGGCCGTGATAGCCGATCGGCACGTGGCGATAGTTGGGCAGCAGCGGATTGTCGGGCCGGAACAGCTTGCCGATGTTGGTGGCGTGATGAATGCCGACGTAGAAATCGGTATAGTCACCAATGTGGAACGGCAGGTGCAACGCGCACTCTTTCGCGCGGTGCAGCAGCGGTTCCAGCCGCACGCGGAACCGGTCGGAGGTCAGGCAGGCGAACAGCGCGTGGCGCAGCGCCAGCCGGTCGGCGGCGGGCAGGGCGAACAGCGCGTTGAGCGTGGCTCCGCCCAGCGCGGGGATCACGGCCGGCGGCAGCAGGCCCTGTTCGGCCATGGCGGCGAGGTCGAGCACGAAATCGCCGATTGCCGTTCCCGGGCGGGCGGGACCATCATCGGTCGAAAAGATGCCCAGCGGCAGGTTCTGGACCGGAAATTCGGCATGGTCGTCCGCCCCCGGCACCCAGCTCGATGCCCGGGGGGTGTGCGTGTGGTCGATGCTCATGCGTTGTCCGGCTCCTGATGCAGCCAGGCGGCCTGGCGCGGGGCGCGCTTGGTCTGGCTCCATTCGTCGAGCATGACCGGGGCGAGCGTCTTCAGTTCGGCATACTGTTCGGGCGTGCCGATGTTGCACGCCAGTTCCAGCCGGTGCCCGTTGGGATCGAAGAAATAGATCGACTTGAAGATACCGTGCCAGGTCGGCCCCAGCACGTCGATGCCCTGCGCCTCGATATGCGCCTTGGCCGCTAGCAGCGCGGCTTCGTCCTCCACCTCGAAGGCCAGGTGCTGCACCCACGCCGGCGTGTTGGGATCGCGGCCCATCGCCGGCTGTTCGGGCAGTTCGAAGAAGGCCACCACGTTGCCGCCACCGCAATCGAGGAATACGTGCATGTAGGGATCGTAGGCCCCGGTCGATGGCACATGGTCTTCCGCGAAAGCGGTGGTGAAGGTCATGCCGAGCACGCGCTCGTACCATTCCACGGTCGCTTTGGCATCGTTGCAGCGGTAGGCGACGTGGTGGATGCGGCTGAGGCGCGGCGCGGTCATTGCGCCGGCTCCGCCTGCAACGCGCCGCGGCGCATCTGGTCGCGTTCCATCGATTCGAACAGCGCGGTGAAATTGCCCTCGCCGAAGCCTTCGTCACGCTTGCGCTGGATGAATTCGAAGAACACCGGGCCGATCATCGTTTCCGAGAAGATCTGCAGCAGGAGGCGCGGATCGCCGGCCTCGGTCGAGCCATCGAGCAGGATGCCGCGCGCCTGCAGTTGATCGACTGGCTCGCCATGGCCGGGCAGGCGCTCGGCCAGCATCTCGTAATACGTTTCGGGCGGGGCGGTCATGAACGGGGTGCCGCTGGCCTTGAGCCGGTCCCACGCCGCCAGCAGGTCGTCGCAGGCAAACGCGATGTGCTGGATGCCCTCGCCGTTGTAGGCGCGCAGGAACTCCTCGATCTGGCCGCCGCCGGCCTTCCCTTCCTCGTTCAGCGGGATGCGGATCTTGCCGTCGGGCGCGGTCATCGCCTTGCTGGTGAGGCCGGTGTATTCGCCCTTGATGTCGAAATAGCGGATCTCGCGGAAACCGGCGATGCGCTCGTAGAACGCCGCCCAGTGCGCCATGCGCCCGCCATAGACGTTGTGCGTCAGGTGATCGATCAGCTTCAGGCCCGCGCCGGCCGGATGGCGATCCACGCCCTCCTCGTACACGAAGTCGATGTCGTAGATCGACAGGGCATCGCCATAGCGGTCGATCAGGTAGACGATCGAGCCACCGATGCCGCGGAACGCCGGCAGGCGCAGTTCCATCGGGCCGGTGCGCACCTCGACCGGTTCCGCGCCGCGTTCGAGCGCCTCGGCATAGGCTTTCGCCGCGTCGCGCACGCGCCAGCCCATGCCGCAGGCCGAAGGGCCGTGTTCGGCGGCGAAGTAGGCGGCGGGGCTGCGCGGTTCGTAGTTGGCGATCAGGTTGATGTCGCCCTGCCGCCACAGTTGCACGTCCTTGGACCGGTGCCGCGCGACGCGGATGAAGCCCATCGCGGCGAACACGGGTTCCAGCACACCCTTTTCGGGCGCGGAAAATTCGATGAACTCGAAACCGTCGAGGCCCAGCGGGTTTTCGAACAGGTCAGCCATGGCTCTCCCCAGCATGCATTGAGAATGTGACGCACAGTCTAGTGCCTATCGCGCTCAAAGGGCGTGCATTCTTGCGCGTTTTCAGAAGTGAAATGCACGGATGATGCGCTATAAGGCAGATTTAGGCACCATCCATGCCAACAGGAACTTGCCCTTGCTCGACCGTTTCGATCTCAAGATTCTCGCGATCCTCCAGCAGAAGGGGGATATCGGCCCGGTGGAGATGAGCCAGGCGGTCCATCTCTCCGCGTCGCAATGCTCGCGCCGGATGCAGCAGCTGCGCAAGGCGGGCTATATTCGCGGGGTCCATGCCGCGCTCGATGCCGGGCGGCTGGGGGTGGGCATTTCCGCCTATATCCTGCTCACCATGAACAGCCACGGGATCGCCGCGGCCGAGGCGTTCCGCGCGCGGGTGCTGGAGCTGGACGAAGTGCTGGAATGCCAGAAGCTGACCGGCGAGGCCGACATGATCCTGAAGGTCGCCACGCGCGATCTCGCCTCGTTCAACCATCTGCTCACGCGGCAGATTCTCGGGTCCCCCGAAGTGGCGACCGCGCGTTCCAGCATCATCCTGGAGGACGTGAAAAGCACCACCGCGCTGCCGCTGGGCTTCGCCGGCGCGGTCAATCCCGCCGACGGAACGTGACCACCAGCACGTCGCGCCAGCCCGGCCGCGCGGGATCTGCGGGCCGCACCGGCGAAACCTCGTGCATCACGCGCCGGTCGTCGAGCACATAGAGATCGCCGGGCATGGTCAGCGTGGTCCGGTTCAGCGTCCCGCCCTCCAGGTCGGTGATGCGGGTGACGCCGCCGGCCACGTTCTGCCGCGCCACCAGTTGCACCAGCACCCGGTCCACCCCGTCGCGATGCAGCCCCTCGGGCGTCGGCTGGCCGGCGTTTCCGCTTCCCGCCAGGATGCGGAACTGGTGCGCCTCGACATGCCAGCGCGCCCCCGGCGCGGACCGCGCGAACAGCGCCTCGGCATCGCGCAGCAGGCCCAGCAGGCGCGGGTGCGCGGCGGCGTCCGGCGCGAAGGGCGCGAAATGGCGCGCGATTCCGCCGTTGAGCGGGTTGTAGGCCAGGCTCTGGTAATGCGGTTCGGCCGGGCGCGGCGTGATCGTGCCGGCTTCCAGAGCAAACGTCGCGTAGCGCCGCCGGCGGTAACGGCCGCCATCGGCCATGAAGGTGTCGAGCGGCAGGTCGTTCCAGAACTCCGTGAAATCGGGCGGGAACGGCGCCCCGCGCGCGATCGCATAGCCATCGCGCGCGAGTGCATTTTCCAGCGGCAGCAGGCCACCGGTTTCCCGCCGTTCTTCGGCGAGCGTGCAGACTGGCGATGTCGAGTCCATGGCCTTTCCTTGGGTACGGCCGCGATATGGGAATCCTTGGGCAGGATGCCTACCCCGCCGGCGGCCGGTTCCGTGCCCTAGCGCGCCACCAAGGCGGGAATGAGGCCCTCATCCGATTGCTCGCCTCCGAATCGTGCGATAAGGTCGCGACAAGAAACCGATCGGAGAGCGATGACCATGGCCACGCAGATGCGCCCGAATATCGAATGCAGCGATGCCGAATGGCAGGCCCGGCAGGAACTGGCGGCGTGCTACCGCATCTTCGATCTGCTCGGCTGGTCGGAATCGGTCTACAACCACATTTCCGTGCGCGTGCCGGGGGAGGACAACGCGTTCCTCATCAACCCCTTCGGCCTGCTCTATTCCGAAGTCTGCGCGTCCAACCTCGTCAAGATCGACATCGACGGCAACAAGCTGGACGGCAGTCCGCATGCGGTGAACAAGGCGGGCTTCACCCAGCACGGCTATTTCCACCGGCATCTGGGCTGGGCGCACGCCATCTGCCACGTCCACACCACGGCGACGATGGCGGTGTGCAGCCTTGAGGAAGGGCTGATGCCGATCAACTTCTACGCCTGCAACTTCGCCGGGCGCCTCGCCTATCATGATTTCGAAGGCATCACCGTGCGCGCTGAAGAGGGCGAGCGTCTGCTGGCGAACCTGGCCGACAAGAACATCCTGATGCTGCGCAACCACGGCCCGGTGGTGCTGGCGCCCACGCTCCAGGCGATGTTCATCCAGCAATGGAGCCTTCAGCGCGCCTGCGAAATCCAGATGGCTACGCTGTCGATGGGGCGCAAGCCGATCCTGGTTTCCGAAGGCATCATCGCGGTCCACCAGCGCGACCTGCGCGAAGCGACGCCGCCGGGCGGCGGGGCCGGCGTGGGCGATTTCAACGCCTGGGTGCGGCGCATCGACAAGATCGACCGGTCCTGGCGGGATTGAAGCGCGGCGGAAAGGTGGGCTAGGGCACGGCAATGGCCCGCCTGACCGTCAACAACCAGCCGATGGAATTCCGGCTGGAACCGGATACCCCGCTGCTGTGGGCGCTGCGCGACGCGGCGAACCTGACCGGCACCAAATATGGTTGTGGCACCGGCGAATGCGGCGCGTGCATGGTGATCGTCGACGGGCAGGCGATGCCATCGTGCACGCTGTCGCTGGGCGAGGCGGAGGGCCGCAGCGTGACGACCATCGAGGGGCTGGCCCCTGATCGCAACCATCCCGTGCAACAGGCGCTGGTGGCCGAACAGGCGATCCAGTGCGGGTTCTGCACGCCCGGCCTGGTCATGGCCGCCGCCGCCCTGCTGGCGCACAACGGCGATCCAACCGAACAGGACATCACCGCCGCGATCACCAATATCTGCCGTTGCGGCGTCTATCCGCGCCTGGTCCGCGCGATCCAGCGCGCCGGCCGCGCCCTGCGGCACGCCGAAACGCTGCCGCCGCTGCCCGTGCCGGCGACCGCGACCACGCCGGGGCTTTGATCTTCCCCTCGCGCGCGGGCTGCGCTAGCGGGACGGCAACACAGGAGACCCGGCGATGAAGGCGACGATCTGGCACAATCCCAACTGCGGCACATCGCGCAACACGCTGGCGATGTTGCACGAAGCGGGCGCGGACGTGACCGTGATCGAATACCTGAAGACGCCGCCCAGCGCCGAAAAGCTGGCGCAGCTCTATCGCGACGCCGGGATCACCCCGCAGCAGGGCCTGCGCCTACGGGGCACCGATGCCGAGGAACGCGGTCTGCCCACGGCCGATGACGCCACCGTGCTCGCGGCGATGGCGGCGGAACCGAAGCTGATCGAACGGCCGCTGGTGGAAACCGACAAGGGCGTGCGGCTGTGCCGGCCCAAGGAAAAGGTGCAGGAAATCCTCTGAGCCGCCTCAGAACGGCAGGGCGCGTCCGGCGAGGATCAGCGCCAGCGCGCAGCCGAGCACGATCACCGCGCGCAGCCCCTCGACCAGCGGGGCGGTCGTGATCGAGGCCGTCTTGATCGAGGCAATAGCGCGGGACATTGCTCGATCATGCCCCGCGCCGGGTTAACAAGCTGTAAACACGGTCCTAGGCGCGGTTACGTGCGCGTCAGCAGGAACTCCAGCAGCGCCGCCAGGCATTCGCGGCCCAGCAGCTTGCTGCGCTCCGGGCTCCAGCCCTGCGCCGGATCGGGCAGATCGGCGTTGTCCTTGAACGGCATTTCCAGCGTCATCGAGACGCAGCCGTGGCTCGCCCCGAAGCGTTCGGCGAGCTGGTTGGTCGACATCGAGAGGTTGGCCTTGCCGGCCGGGGCCACCGGATAGCCGCGCCGCGTCTGGAAATCAGGCGTCCGCCGTTCGAGGATCGCGCGGTAGCGCAGATAATCCGCGCCCTGCTGTTCGGTCCAGGAAGGGATCCCTTCGAAGCCGGCGATGAACACCGCCGGAATCGCCTCGTCGCCGTGGACGTCGATGGCGAAGTGGACGCCGGTTTCGTCCATCGCGTCGCGCACGCACAGCACTTCGGGCGAGCGTTCGGCCGACGGCGCATCCCATTCGCGGTTCAGGTTCACGCCCGCCGCGTTGGTGCGCAGATGGCCGCGCCGCGATCCATCGGGGTTCATGTTGGGCACGATGTGGAAGCGGCAGAGCTGGCGCAGTTTGCGCCCGTGCGGATCGGCGGGATCGGTCAGCAGGTCGAGCGCGCCTTCCATCCACCATTCGGCCATGCTCTCGCCCGGATGCTGGCGGGCATAGAGCCAGACCTGGGTTTCGCCGTCGCCCAGCTCCAGCAGGTCGATCGGCTGGCCGTCCAGCGTGGTGCCCAGCGTGCGGTGGGATACGCCCTCGCTTGCCGCCGCCGCGGCGACGAGATCGTGATGCCGCTCCATCGAATAGGGCGCGAAATAGGCGAACCAGGCAATGTCGGCGGCGGGGGTATGACGGATCGTCAGCGTGCCGCCGTCCACCGCCGGGTCATAGGTCGACGCGGCGCGGCCCCAGTATTCGCGGTCTTCCGAGACGCAGGCGTTGTAATCGGGCCAGCCGCCCGGATAGGCGGACTGGCCAAGCCCGGTGATCGCCAACGTCAGTTCGCGCCCCGCCGCGCCGGCCACGCGGAAGTGGAACCACTGGGCGAATTCGGACTGGTGGTCGCGCCGGATCGCCAGCCTGGCGGCGGTTCCGTCGATGGAGAGAACGTCAATGTTGCCGCTGTCGAACGCGGCGTCGATCCGGATGGGGGCTTGGGTCATTTGACCTGGATAGTCTGTCCGGACTTGCCGGGGAAGTCCGCGAACAGCGCATGGGCCAGGCGCGGCGCGACATTGGCCGCGTCGGCATCCTTCTTCTTCGCGTTGTCGCGCGATTCGGCGCGGCCTTCCCAGAGCGCCTGCCCCGTTGCGCGGTCGCGGATCGTTACGGACAGGCGGGTATCGGTCCACTCGCGCGATCCGCCACCCAGGCTGAAGCCGACGCCCAGGCCCACGCCGCTGTTCCAGCCGCCGGTAGAGCCGCCCACGCCCACGCTGACCGGTCCACGCTGGCGTTCCTGCCGCTCGGTGCGCCGTTCGACCCGGACCTCGACCAGCGCGTCCGCCGCGCCGACGGTCGCCGCGCCGAAGCCACGGGCCGCCACTTCGCGCATGACCGCATCGTTCCACAGCGCGGTTTCGAGACCGGCGGGGTCTTCGCCCGGCGCCAGCGCCAGCGCCGCGCCCGGCGCCAGCTTCGCCAGCGATTCGGGGGTGTGGAATCGCGTGACTTCGACCGGGGCGGCCAGCGCCACGCCGGGCGCGGCCGGCAAGGCGGCCAGCACAAGGGCGGAAGCAATCAGCAGGCGGCGCATCGGCATATCCTCAATCGTTGTCCCGCTATTCGATATGGGCGCGATCCGTGCCCGTGCAACCGCAGGTTGCTCCGATCAGGGCTGGAGCGCGGCCACTTCGGTGCCTTCGGGGAACTTCGCGAACAGCGCGGTGGCCAGCCGCGTGGCGACGGCGGTGTTGTCCAGCCCGGCCTCGCCCTCGCGCGCGACGCCTTCGGCATGGCCTTCCCACAGCACGCGGCGCGTCGCCTTGTCGCGGATGCGCACTTCCAGCCGCGTGCCGATGATCGCCTTCTTCGGCTTGGACAGATCGACCGCCAGCGCCAGCCCCACGCCGCTGCCACGGTTGCTGATGGTGGTGCTCATCGCGCCGCTGACGGGCTTGTGCGGGGCTTCCTCGGGCTGGACCACCGAATGACTGACCGCCACTTCCGCCACCTGCCCGCCGTCCGCGCCCGACGTGGCGGTGTTGTAGCCATGCCCGGCAAGCTGGTCGACCACCGCCGCCTCATAGACCGGCAGCTTCGCGTCGGGCTCGACGTTGTCCTCGCTGCCGTCGTAGCCATCGGGCGCGACGGCGGCGATCACGATCGGCCCCTGCCCCAGCGCGCTGCCGGCGTCGGCGGCGCGGAACGTGGTTACATCGACCTTCTTGGATGGCTCGCTGCCCGTCCGGCTGTCGCGGCCGTTCGCCCCGTACGGCCCGAACGGATCGCGCCCCCAACCCCCGCCGCCCCAGCCGCCGCCATAGGGCTGGGCGTGCA
This sequence comes from Novosphingobium sp. SCN 66-18, assembly GCA_001725355.1. Taxonomy (GTDB): domain Bacteria; phylum Pseudomonadota; class Alphaproteobacteria; order Sphingomonadales; family Sphingomonadaceae; genus Novosphingobium. The sequence continues at coordinate 31,295 of MEGD01000014.1, read as the reverse complement.
GCGCCGCCGGCGCGCCGGCCAGCAGCGCCGCCGCGATCAGGAGGGGCGAAAGGGCGGAGGTTGTGCGAACCCGGGGCATGGCGTGTGATCTTTCGGTGAGGGGCTTCGAAGGCGATCCCGCCCGCGCGATGCCACGCCGGCGCTTTCACCTGACTGAACGCACTACTTGATGATTCCCTGCGAATCTTGCTGCTAAGGCAGGACTTCCAATGCATTCCGGAGTGATTCGCGCATGACCAAGGTACCCGTCCTCGTCACCGGTGGCGCAGGCTATATCGGCAGCCATGCCGTGCTGGCGCTCAAGGACGCGGGGTGGCCCGTCTGCGTGATCGACAACCTGACCACGGGGTTCCGCTTCGCCATTCCCGATGGCGTGCCGTTCTATCAGGGGGATATCGAGGACGGCGATCTGCTCGCACGGATCATCGCGGAGCAGGGGATCGGCGCGGTGATGCATTTCGCCGGATCGATCATCGTGCCCGAATCGGTCGAAAACCCGCTGAAATACTACCACAACAACACCGCCAAGAGCCGCGCGCTGATCGAATCGGCGGTGAAGGGGGGCGTCCGCCACTTCATCTTCAGCTCGACCGCGGCGACCTATGGCGTGCCCGAGGTTTCGCCGGTGACCGAGGACAGCCCCAAGCTGCCGATCAACCCCTATGGCATGTCCAAGCTGATGACCGAGATCATGCTGGCCGACACCGCCCGGGCGCATCCGCTGAACTTCTGTGCGCTGCGCTATTTCAACGTGGCCGGCGCCGATCCGCAGGCGCGCACCGGGCAGTCCACCGCCGGGGCGACGCATCTGATCAAGGTCGCGGTCGAGGCGGCGCTGGGCAAGCGCGGGCATGTGGCGGTGTTCGGCACCGACTATGCCACGCCCGACGGCACGGGCGTGCGCGACTATATCCACGTCTCGGACCTGGCCGAAGCGCACGTGCTGGCGCTGGGCGCGCTGATCGAGCAGCCGGAACGGTCGCTGACGATGAACTGCGGCTACGGTCGCGGCTTCTCGGTGATGGAAGTGCTGGACGCGGTGGACCGCGTCACCAACCGCACCATCGTCCGCAAGCTGGAGGATCGCCGCGCCGGCGATCCCGATTCGCTGATTTCCGACAACAGCCGGATCCGGGCGACGGTGCCGTGGGTGCCGAAATACGCCGATCTCGAAACCATCGTCACGCACGCGCTGGCGTGGGAGCGCAAGCTGACGGAGATCCGCGGGGAAGGTTGACTTTCCCCCGGCCCGCCCTTATCGGCGCGCCTTCAGTTTCAAGCCCGGTCGCTTCGGGCAAAGGGATTCGTCATGAAGATTCGCAACAGCCTGAAGTCGCTCAAGGACCGCCACCGGGATAACCGCGTGATCCGCCGCCGTGGCCGGACCTACGTCATCAACAAGACCAACCGTCGCTTCAAGGCACGCCAGGGCTGATCCGGCTCTGGCGGAAGCGTTCGCGGACCTGCCGGAACGCTTCCGTCCTGATCGACGCCTCTTGCAGAGGCAAGGCTGCCCCCGCCTTCGCGGGGGCGCGTTTGTTTGCGGGAACGCAGCGTGAGCCAGCAGATCGATGCTGTCGTCTGGGACATCGGGCGCGTGCTGGTGCAGTGGCGAATCGCCTCGCTCTACGAAAAGCTGATCGCCGATCCGCGCGAACTGGACTGGTTCCTGGCCAACGTTGTGACCGAGGAATGGCACGCCCAGCATGACGCGGGCGTTCCGCTGGCGGAGATGATCGACGCGCGCTCGGCCGAATTTCCCGCCTATCGCCACCTGATCGAAGCCTATGCGCCGAACTGGCTGGACGCGGTGCCGGGGCCGGTCGCGGGCACGCACGAACTGGTCCGGGCGCTGGATGCGCGCGGGATACCGCAGTTTTCGATCACCAATTTCGGCGCCGATACCTGGGCGATGTTCCGCCCCACCTTCCCGGTGCTCGACCATTTCCGCGACATCGTGGTCTCCGGCGTGGAAAAGCTGATCAAGCCCGATGCGGCGATCTATGCGCTGGCGGCCCGCCGTTTCGGCCACGCACCCGCGCGGATGCTGTTCATCGACGACAACGCCGCGAATATCGCGGCGGCGGACGCGCTCGGCTGGCGCACCCACCATTTCCGCGATGATGCCGCCGCGCTGCGCGCCGATCTCGAAGCGCGCGGCCTGCTCTGAACGTGCACCCTTGCGGTACCCGCCGCTTGATCTTGCCCCCTTCCGCCGCCTAGCGTCGCAGCCTTACTTCGGCGGGGAGAGCTAATGGCATCGGGCGCGCATCACGGATCGAAGGAAGCGCCGGGCCGGTTGCGTTCGATTTTCAGCGGATCGGTGGGCAATCTCATCGAATGGTACGACTGGTACGTCTATGCCGCGTTCTCGCTCTATTTCGCCTCGGCGTTCTTTCCCAAGGGCGATCCCACCGCGCAGCTGCTGAACACCGCCGCGATCTTCGCCGTGGGCTTCCTGATGCGCCCGGTCGGCGGGTGGCTGATGGGGCTCTATGCCGATCGCGCGGGGCGCAAGACCGCGCTGACCGCGTCCGTGCTGCTGATGTGCCTGGGCTCGCTGATCGTCGGGCTGACGCCGGGCTATGACCGGATCGGCGTGGCCGCGCCGGTGCTGCTGGTGATCGCGCGGCTGTTGCAAGGCCTTAGCGTCGGCGGCGAATACGGCGCGAGCGCGACCTACCTGTCCGAAGTGGCCTCGGCCGAACGGCGCGGCTTCTGGTCCAGTTTCCAGTACGTGACCCTGATCATGGGGCAGTTGCTGGCGCTGGGCGTGCTGATCGTGCTGCAGCAGGTGCTCACGGAGGAGCAACTGCACGCCTGGGGCTGGCGCGTGCCCTTCCTGATCGGCGCCGCCTGCGCCGTTGCCGCGCTGTGGCTGCGGCGAACCATGCACGAAACCGCCGCGTTCGAGCAGGAGCGCGAACACCAGCCGTCGCTGCGCCGCCTGCTCGCCCACCCGCGCGAGGTGCTGACGGTGGTGGGCCTGACCATGGGCGGCACGGTCGCGTTCTACACCTTCACTACCTATGCCCAGAAGTTCATGGTCAACACCGCCGGCTGGTCGAAGGAGGACGCGACGCTGGTTTCGGCGCTGGTGCTGGCGGGCTTCATGGTGCTGCAACCGTTGGTCGGCGCGCTGTCGGACCGGATCGGGCGGCGGCCGTTGCTGCTGGCCTTCGGGCTGGTCGGCGCGGTCATCACCGTGCCGTTGATGCGCGCGCTGGCGGTGACGCACGATTTCTGGACCGGGTTCGCGCTGCTGATGGCGGCGCTGGTGGTGGTCAGTGGCTATACCGCGATCAACGCGGTGGTGAAGGCCGAGCTGTTCCCCGCCGGCATCCGCGCGCTGGGCGTGGGCCTGCCCTATGCGGTGACGGTCTCGGTGTTCGGCGGATCGGCCGAATATATCGCGCTGTGGTTCAAGGCCGAAGGCTGGGAGGACGGCTACTTCTGGTACGTGGCCGGCTGCATCGCGGTATCGTTCGTGGTCTATCTGCTGATGCCCGACACGCGAAAGACATCGCGCATCGCCTAGTGCGGGGCCTAACGCAGCGCGATCAGCGAAATCTCCCGGCCATAGTCGGGCTCGCCCCGGTGCGTGGCGCGCCGGAACGAATAGAAGCGATCGGGCTGGCTGTAGGTATCCTCGCCCAGCATGGCGACCGTGCCCACACCGGCCGCGTGCAGCCGCGCGGCGACATAGCCTTCCAGGTCGAACCAGGCGTGGCCCGCCTTGCCGGCGCGGAAGAAGCGGGCGTTGGCCGGATCGGCGGCCAGGAAGCGGTCCTCGAAGGCGGCATCCACCTCGTAGCTTTTCTGCGCGATGCACGGGCCGACCACGGCGGCGATGTCCGCGCGGCTCGCCCCCAGCGCTTCCATGGCCGCGATGGTGTTGTCGGTCACACCGCCGAACGCGCCTTTCCAGCCGGCGTGGGCCGCGCCGATCACCCCGGCGCGCGCGTCATGGAACAGCACGGGCGCGCAATCGGCGGTGAGGATGCCCAGCACCACGCCGGGCAGGCGGGTGACGAGCGCGTCCGCCTTCGGGCGGTCGCTCTCGGGCCACGGCTCGGTCACCATCACCACGTCGGGCGAATGGATCTGATAGGCACAGACCAGCCGGCCGCCGGGAAGGACGGCTTCGGTCGCGCGGCGGCGGTTCTCGGCCGTGGCGGCGGGATCGTCCTCGCTGCCCCAGCCGACGTTGAGGCCGGCGAGCAGCCCTTCGCTCACTCCGCCGCGCCGGCCCAGGAAGCCGTGCGCCGCCCCGCCCAGCGCGGGGTGGGTGAGCACGTCCACGCCGGCGATGCCCGCAACCTCTCCCACCTCAGCTGTCCAGGCTTCGCGTGACCTGTTCGCGCACGTCGCGCGACAGCGTGGAGCAGGCGGCGATGCGTTCCAGCTCGGCGCGCATCAGCGCGGCGCGGCCCGGCTCCACCTTGCGCCAGCGGCCCAGCGGCGGCACGAAGCGCGCGGCGGTGTTGGCGTTGATCGGATCGAGCGCGAGGATCAGGTCGGCGATCAGGCGATAGCCTTCGCCGTCGGGATTGTGGAACGCCTGCGGATTGGCCGCGAACGCCATGTAGAGCGAGCGCACCCGGTTGGGGTTGGTCATGGTGAAATCGGGATGGGTGGCCAGCGCCTTCACGTGCGCGATCGCCTGCGGGTGGAGCGACCCCGCCTGCAGCGAGAACCACTTGTCGATCACCAGCATGTTGCCCGCGAAGCGCTGGTGGAAATCGGCCAGCGCCGCCTCGCGCTCGGGCGCGGACAGGCCGCACAGCACCATCAGCGCGCCCTGCCGGTCGGTCATGTTGTCGGCCGCGTCGTATTGCGCCTTGGCGCGCCGGGCGGCTTCGGCGGGATCGGCCGCGGCCAGATAGACCAGCGCCTGCGTCTTCAGCTTGCGCGCGCCGCGCGCGGCGGCGTCGAGGCTGTAGGGCACCGCGGAACAGCGGTCGTGCAGCGCGACGATCTCCGCCCGCAGTCGCGTGCCGAGGTGCCGCTTGAGCGCTTCGCGTTCGGCATGGACGCGGGTGGGATCGACCCCGGCGATCTGTTCGGCGAGGTAGGCCTCGCCGGGCAGGATCACCAGTTCGCCGCGCATCAGGTCGTCGAGCTTGGCGTCGGCCAGGATCGTGCCGAAGGCTTCGGCGATCGCCGCTTCGCCGGCCGTGCGCGCGGCATCGTCTAGCGTGCCAGTGACGGCCGCGACAAGGTGCTGGACGACGAGCTGTTGCATCGCCTCGTACCGGGCGAAGGGATCGTCGTCATGTTCGGCCAGGAATACGAGGTCGGCCGTCGTCGCCGGGCTGGTGATCGCGACCGGGGCGGAAAAGCCCCGGTTGATCGACAGTACCGGCGCCTCTGCATCGCCTTCGAACGTGAAGCTCTGTTCCGCCTCTTCCAGCACGATCAGGTGCTCGCCCCGGTGGGCGCCGGTGGCGCGGTCGAACAGCGCGGTGCGCAGCGGGATCGGCATCGGCTGCTTGACCGGCTGGCCAGGCGTGGGCGGCACGGTCTGGCGGAGCGTGAGCGTGACCGTGCCCGATGCCGCGTCGTGCGCCAGCGTGGCGTCCACCTTCGGCGTGCCGGCCTGCTCGTACCAGCGGCGGAATTTCGTGAGGTCCAGCCCTGCCCCGTCCTCGATCGCCTTGACGAAATCCTCGCAGGTGGCGGCCTCGCCATCGTGGCGCGCGAAATAGAGGTCGGTGCCCTTGCGGAAGCGTTCCGGCCCGGCCAGCACCGTCATCATGCGGATGACTTCGGCGCCCTTGTTATAGACCGTGGCGGTATAGAAGTTCGAGATTTCGGCGTAGCTGTCGGGTCGGATGGGATGGGCGAGCGGCCCCGAATCCTCGGGGAACTGCGCCGCGCGCAGCACGCGCACGTCCTCGATCCGCTTGACCGGCGGCGATCCGCGATCCGCGCTGAACTGCTGGTCGCGCAGCACGGTGAAGCCTTCCTTGAGGCTGAGCTGGAACCAGTCGCGGCAGGTCACGCGGTTGCCCGACCAGTTGTGGAAGTATTCGTGTGCGACCACGCCCTCGATCGCGTCGTAGTCCGCGTCGGTCGCGGTTTCCGGATCGGCCAGAATGTAGCGCGTGTTGAAGACGTTGAGGCCCTTGTTCTCCATCGCGCCGGCGTTGAAGTCCGAGACGGCGACGATGTTGAACAGGTCGAGATCGTATTCGCGGCCGTAGACGTCCTCGTCCCATTTCATCGAGGCGATCAGCGAGCGCATGGCGTGGCCGGTGCGCGTCTCGTCGCCGGCGCGGACCCAGATCGCCAGATCGACCTTGCGGCCGGACCGGGTGGTGAAGCTGTCGCGCGTGGGCACCAGATCGCCCGCCACCAGCGCGAAGAGATAGGACGGCTTGGGCCAGGGATCGTGCCATTCCGCCCAATGCGTGCCGTCCGGTCCCTCACCCTGCGCCACCGGATTGCCGTTCGACAGCAGCACCGGAAAGCGCGCCTTGTCGCCCGCCATCCGCACCGTGTAGCGGCTCAGCACGTCGGGCCGGTCGGGGAAGAAGGTGATCCGCCGGAATCCCTCCGCCTCGCACTGGGTGCAGAGCATCCCGCCGGACGCGTAGAGACCGGAAAGCTGTGTGTTCGCAGTGGGATCGACCAGAGTTTCGATGCCGATTTGGTGCTTTCCGCCCGGCAGGTCGATCAGCAACGCATCGCCTTCCATGCGCCAGTCGTTGTGGGGCAGGCCGTCCACGGTCACGCTTGCGGGGCGCAGGCCATCCCCGTCGAGACGGAGCGTGCGCGCGCCGTCGCCCGCCGGGTTGCGCTCCACCGAAAGCGTCGCCCGCACGCGGGTTTCGGTGAGCGACAGGGCGAAATCGAGCGCGATTTCCGGCACCAGCCACGCCGGCGGCTGGTAGTCGGAACGATGGATCACGGCAGGCTGTGCCGGCGCCGGAGCGTCGATCGCGGGGGTGGCTTGGGAAGCGGACGGCGGGTTGGCAAGGTCGTTCATGGCACCAATGTAGGGCCAAGCAGGCCAAGGGCAATCGCCAAACGCTCTTGACTCCAGACGGTTTCGCCGCGCAGGCCTTGTTGAACGACCGTTTGAGGACTGTGAATGCGCCGGGGCTTTTTCTTCCCTTTCACATATGCCGTTCTGTCGCTCCTTGCCCTGATTGCCGTGCCGGGCATCGGCCATGCGGCGGGCTTCAATGCCGATGCCGCCACGCGCGCCTACCTCGATACGCTGCAGGGTTCCGCGCGTGCCAAGTCGGATGCCTACTTCGAGGGTGGATACTGGATCGCGCTGATCGGCACGCTGGTTTCGGTGGCCGCCTACTGGATCATGCTGCGGCTGCGCATCCTGCCCCGCGTGCGCGATGCGGCCGAACGCAAGGGGCGCAGGCGCGCGCTGGTGGTGTTCGAAGTGGCTGCCGTGTTCCTGATGGCCAGCACGCTGCTGCTGCTGCCCTGGACCATCTACACGGGGTTCGTGCGCGAGGCGCGCTATGGCCTGCTCAACCAGTCCTTCGCCGGCTGGCTGGGGGAACAGGTGATCGGCCTGTTCGTGACGCTGGTGATCGGCAGCCTGCTGTTCGTGGTGATCTATGCCGTGATCCGGCGGTTGCCAAAGGTCTGGTGGATGGTGTCGACCGGTGTCGTCTCGGTCTTCCTCGCGCTCGCGATGCTGTTCGCGCCGGTCTATATCCTGCCGCTGTTCAACACTTATTCCGAACTGCCGCAGGGGCCGGTGCGCGATCGCATCGTCGCCATGGCCAAAGCCTATGGCGTGCCGGCCGAACACATTTACGTCTATGACGCCTCGAAGCAGACGAAGCGCATTTCGGCCAATGTCTCGGGCATCGGGCCGACCGTGCGGATCAGCCTCAACGACAACCTGCTGCACCGCGCGTCGGAGCCGGAAATCCTCGCTGCCGTGGGGCACGAGATGGGGCATTACGTGCTGGGCCACGTCTGGCGCTCGTGGATCTGGCTGACCGCGCTCTACGGGCTGATGCTGTTCCTGGCGGCCTGGGTCATGCCGCTGATCCTGGCGCAGTATGGCGCCCGGTGGAGCATCCGCGACGTGGCCGATCCCGCCTCGATGCCGCTCCTTGCTGGCGTGTTCGTGGTCTTTTCGCTGATGGTCACGCCGATCACCAACACGCTGGTCCGCGTGACCGAGCGGGACGCCGATGTGTTCGGGCTGGACGCCGCGCACGAGCCGGACGGCTTCGCCTCGTTGTCGATGAAGCTTTCCGAATACCGCAAGATCGATCCCGGCCCGGTCGAGGAAGCGTTGTTCTATGACCATCCCTCGGGTGCGACGCGCGTGCGGCTGGCGATGCGGTGGAAGCAGATCCACATGCCCGGCGCGCCGATGGCAAAGCCGACGCCAATCGTGCTGGAGCCGATGGACGCGCGGCATTGACGGGCCGCCTGTTCGTCTTCGGGCTGGGATACAGCGCGGGGATACTGGCGGAACGGTTGCGGCGGCAGGGCTGGCGCGTCGCCGGAACTGGCCGCGCGGGCACGCTGGCCTTCGATGACGACGCCGGCATCGCGGCGGAACTGACGCGCGCGTCGCATGTCCTTTCGTCGGTGCCGCCGCCGGGAGTGGGCGCGGGGAAAGAGGCGGGCGGTGATCCGGTCCTGCTGCGCCATGGCGCGCGCATCCGGCAGTGCGGAGCGGGCTGGATCGGCTATCTCTCCTCCACCGGCGTCTATGGCGATGCCGCCGGCGCGTGGGTGGACGAAAGCGCGCCGGTGGGGCGGGGCCGCCGCACGGCGCGGGCCGAAGCGGACCTGGCCTGGCAGGCGCTCGATCCGCGCGTGCGGGTGTTCCGGCTGCCGGGCATCTACGGCCCCGGCCGCAGCGCGCTGGAACGGGTGCGCGCGGGTACGGCGCACCGCATCGACCTGGCCGGGCAGGTGTTCAGCCGCATCCATGTGGAGGACATCGCCGGCGGGATCATTGCCTCGTTCGACGGGCCGGCGGGCGTGTACAACCTTTCCGACGATCTGCCGTGCAGCCAGAACGCGGTGATCGAGGAAGCGGCGCGGCTGGCGGGATGCGCGCCGCCGCCGCTGCTGACGCTGGAGGCGGCCGGCCTTTCCCCCGCCGCGCGGGCCTTCTACGCGGAGAACCGCCGTGTCGCCAACGGGCGGGCAAGGCGCCTGCTGGGCTGGCGCCCGCGCTACCCCACCTATCGCGAGGGGCTTCGCGCTCTCAGCGCCACGATCAGCCCCGCTATCGCCAGCACCGCGCCGGCAACGGCCAGTGCGGACCAGCGATAGCCTTCGAACAGCGTCGAAAGCAGCATGGCCACCACGGGCACGAGCACCCCGTTGTAGGCCGCGCGGCCGGGGCCGAGTTCGCGCACCAGCTGGAAATAGAGCGGGAAAGTCACGACCGATCCCATCACGCCGAGATAGGCAATGCCGAGCAGATAGCCGGGCCGCATGTCGATGCGCGGCGGGCCATAGACCGTCCAGGCGAAGGTGGCGTCGATCGCCACGCCCCATGCCATCGCCCAGAACAGCACGGCCAGCATCGGGCGCGTTCGCGCGGCCTCGCTCGCCTGCAGCACGTTCGCGCTCGATGCGGACAGGATGCCGCAGAATGCGAACAGCACGCCCAGCAGCGCTTCATCGCCGACTGGCGCGGTGCGCACCTCGTGCAGCAGCAGCAAGGCGATGCCGGCGATGGCGATGGCCGATCCGGCCAGGAAGCCACGCGTCAGCGGCTGCCCCAGGAAAATCCGGGCGAACAGGGCGTTGGGCACCAGCAGCAGCGCGAACAGCACGGCGACGATGCCCGAGGTGATATGCTGTTCGGCGCGATAGACGAACTGGAAGTTGCACACGAACTGGAGCAGGCCCAGCAGCATGGCGAGCCGGTGTCCGCGCCGGTCCAGCCGCAGGCTTTCCCGGCGCGCCAGCGCCAGCATCAGCACGCCCGCGGCGGCCACGGTGAAACGCCAGGTAACCGACCAGCTGGCCGGCACCGACCCGATCTGGTCCTTGATGACCAGCCAGGTGGAGCCCCAGATCAGCGCCACCAGCGCGAAAGGACCGAGGATGCGCGGGGTCCAGAACGAGGGCGGTGCTTCGCCGGGCAAGGTCACAGCGCGGCGATGGCGCGGGCCAGCGCCGCGACATGCGCCGGATCGCTGTTCCACGCGGTGACCAGCCGCGCCGCGCCGGGCGCGCCTTCGGGGGCGGGCCAGTCGTAAAACTCGAAGCCCTGCGCGTGCAGCGCGGCCTGTTCGGCGGGCGAAAGCACGGCGAAGACCTCGTTGGCCTCGACCGGGTGAAGCAGGCGTTCGCCGCAGGCCTCGCCGATCGTGGCGGCGGCGGCATTGGCGGCGCGCGCGTTTTCAAGCCACAGGCCGTCTTCGATCATCGCCAGTACCTGCGCAGCCAGATAGCGTCCCTTGGACTGGAGATGCCCGGCGCGCTTGCGGCGATAGCGCACCACGTCGGCCAGCGCGGGATCGAAGAACACCAGCGCCTCGGCGTTCATGCCGCCGTTCTTGACGCAGCCGAACGTCAGCACGTCGACGCCGGCGTTCACCGTCACCGCGGCGGGGGTGCAGCCGAGATGGGCCACCGCGTTGGCGAAGCGCGCGCCATCCATGTGCAGGCCCAGCGTGCGCTTCCTGGCCAGCGCGCCGATCGCGGCGACTTCGCCGGGCGTATAGACGCGCCCGTATTCGGTCGCCTGGGTGATCGAGATGGCGTGCGGCTGCACCTGGTGCACGTCGCGCCGGATCGGGTCGATGGTCGCGCGGATCGTCTCCGGCGTCAGCTTCGCGCCTTCGCCTTCGGCCAGCAGCAGCTTGGCGCCGTGGGTGAAGAAGCCCGGCGCGCCGCCTTCGTCCACTTCGATATGCGCCTCGCGATGGCAGACGATCCCGCCATGCGGTTGCGCCAGCGCGGCCAGCGCCAGGCAGTTCGCGGCGGTGCCGGTGGCGACCCACAGCGCCGCGCATTCGGTGCCGAACAAGGCCGAGAACGCCTCGTCCAGCCGGGCGCTCAGCCGGTCGCCGTCATAGGCGGCGTCGGGCTGGTCCGCCGCGCGCATCGCGTCCCAGACGCGGGGGTGGACGCCGGCGGCGTTATCGGAGAAGAACTTCATGCGCCAAGGCATCTAAGGCACCGACACAGGCGGTCAAGCGGGAGCGAGCAATGGAACAGGTCACGATCACGCGCGCCGGCGGTGGCGCCGAGGGCGAATATCGCGCGGCGGTCGCGGGAAGCGATGCGGTGGGGCGGCTGACCTGGCGCCGCCGGGGCGACGTGGTCGCGGCCGAACACACGCTGGTCCCGTCCGAGATCGGCGGACGCGGCGTGGCCGGCAAGCTGGTGGAAGCACTGATCGCGGACGCGCGCGCCGAAGGCTGGAAGATCGCGCCCGATTGCAGCTATGTCGCCGCCGCGTTCCGGCGCCATCCCGAATGGGCGGACCTGCTGGCTTGAGCCTGTCTCTTGGAAAGCGGTGCGGAAATGGTGCTGCTGGGGAGGATTGAACTCCCGACCTCAGCCTTACCAAGGATGCGCTCTACCACTGAGCTACAGCAGCACGCCATTTCCGCGCTCCGGCGCGCCGGCGAGAACCGGCGGCGGGCAGGGGCGCGCTAATGGCTGCGAGGGCCGGCTTTGTCAAGCGTGGTATGACGGCCGCGTTGTCAGTGCGCGCCCTTGCGGCGCGCGCGCGGGCAAGGCACACCGCGCGGCATGAGCGACGATCCGGCAAAAATGACGCGCGAGGAGCGGCTGGCCGCGCGCCTGCGCGAGAACCTGAAGCGGCGCAAGGCGCAGGCGCGGGAACTTGGGGCCAAAGAACTTGGGACACGCGAACTTGGCGCGCGGGAGGCAGACGCCGGCGAATCCGGCACGGGCGGCCTTTCCAAACCGCAAGGGGAGCGCTAGGGGGCCGTTTCCCGCAGTAGAGCAGCAGGAGCCACGATGCCCCGCCTGATCCTGATCCGTCACGGTCAATCGCAATGGAATCTCGAAAACCGTTTCACCGGCTGGTGGGACGTGGATGTGACCGAAAAGGGCGCGGCCGAAGCGCTTGCCGCCGGCACGCTGCTGAAGGACAAGGGCGTGCTGCCGACGGTGGCGTTCACCTCGCTGCAGACGCGCGCGATCAAGACGCTGCATTTCGCGCTGGAAGCGGCCGGGCGCCTGTGGATTCCCGAGGACAAGGACTGGCGGCTCAACGAGCGGCATTATGGCGGCCTGACCGGGCTGGACAAGGCCGAGACCGCCGCCAAGCACGGGGACGATCAGGTCAAGGTCTGGCGCCGCAGCTTCGACATTCCGCCGCCGCCGCTGGAAGCGGGCAGCGCTTTCGATCTGGCGGCCGACCCGCGCTATGCCGGCATTCCCGTGCCCGCGACCGAAAGCCTCAAGGACACGATCGCCCGCGTGCTGCCCTGCTTCGAGCAGAAGATCGCCCCGGCGCTGAAGGCCGGCGAAACGGTGATCGTTTCGGCCCACGGCAATTCGCTGCGCGCGCTGGTGAAGCACCTTTCGGGCATTTCGGATGCCGATATCACCGGCCTCGAAATTCCGACCGGCCAGCCGATCGTCTATGAACTGGACGACAACCTCGCCGAGATCGAGCGGTACTACCTGTCGGAACGCTGAGGGGCGTTCCGGCCTGATAGGGGGCAGGGCATGAGTGATACCTCGCCGCAGGCGCCGGCCGTGGCCATCGTCATGGGCAGCCAGTCCGACTGGGAGACGATGAAGAACGCGGCCGCCGCGCTCGACAAGCTGGGCGTGGCGCACGAATGCCGCATCGTTTCCGCGCACCGCACGCCCGACCGGCTCGTCGCCTTCGCCAAGGGCGCGCACCACGAAGGCTTCCGGGTCATCATTGCCGGGGCCGGCGGCGCGGCGCACCTGCCGGGCATGGTCGCCGCGATGACGCACCTGCCGGTGCTGGGCGTGCCGGTCGAATCCAAGGCGCTGAAGGGCATGGACAGCCTGCTGTCGATCGTCCAGATGCCCGGCGGCATTCCCGTGGGCACGCTGGCCATCGGCGCGCCGGGTGCGACCAATGCCGGCCTGCTGGCCGCGTCGATCCTCGCCACGTCCGATCCCGCGCTGGCCGAACGGCTGATCGCGTTCCGCGCCGCGCAGACCGATTCGGTCGCGGAACTGCCTTCCTGATGGCAATGGTGGTGCGCCACACCCTGCGCGGGAGCCGCGCGTGATCCCGCCCGGCGAGACCATCGGCATTCTCGGTGGCGGCCAGCTGGGCCGGATGCTGGCGCTGGCGGCGGCGAACCTCGGCTACCGCTGCCATGTCTATGCGCCGGAAGCGGATTCGGTCGCGGCCGATGTCAGTGCCGCGTTCACGCAGGGGCGCTATGACGACGAGGCCGCGCTGGCCGCGTTCGCCGCGCAATGCGCCGTGGTCACCTACGAGTTCGAGAACGTCGCCGCCGGGCCGCTGGCCGCGATCGGCGAGCACGCGCCGCTGCATCCGCCGGTCCGCGCGCTGGAAGTGGCGCAGGACCGGGTGAACGAGAAAAGCTTCGTCGAGGCGCTGGGCGGCCGCCCCGCGCCCTGGGCGCAAGTCGATTCCGCTGCCGACCTTGCCGCCGCGATCGCGCGGATCGGCGCGCCCGGCATCCTCAAGACCCGGCGCGACGGGTACGATGGCAAGGGCCAGTGGCGGATCACGGACCCGGCCGCCGCCGCCGGGCTGGACCTGCCCGCCGTGCCGCTGATCTACGAAGGCTTCGTGCGCTTCGAGGGCGAGTTCTCGGTGATTCTGGTGCGCGACGCGGCTGGCGACGTGCGCTTCTGGGATTCGGCGCAGAACGAGCACGAAAACGGCATCCTGGCCCGTTCGACCGTGCCCGCCCCGGCGTTCATCGCCGCGCAGGTGGACGCGGCGCGCGCGCTGGCGGCGAAAGTGGCCGACGCGCTGGATTACGTGGGCGTGCTGACGCTGGAATTCTTCGCCACGGCGGACGGCCCGGTGTTCAACGAGATGGCCCCGCGCGTCCACAATTCCGGGCACTGGACGATCGAGGGCGCGCTGGTCAGCCAGTTCGAGAACCATATCCGCGCGATCTGCGCACTGCCGCTGGGCAGCACGGCGCTGGCGGCGAGGGGCGCGGTGATGGACAACCTGATCGGCGATGCCGCGCGCGATTGGGCGCAGATCCTGTCCGATCCCGCCAACCACCTCCATCTCTATGGCAAGGCGGCGGTTCGTCCCGGACGCAAGATGGGCCACGTCACCCGGCTGATCCTGTAATGGCGCAGGCCCTGGTCCTGATCTACGCGCGCGCCGCCAACGGCACGATCGGTCGGGACAACGCGCTGCCCTGGCACATTCCGGCGGACCTGCGGCGGTTCAAGGCGCTGACCATGGGCAAGCCGATGATCATGGGCCGCAAGACGTTCGAAAGCTTTCCCGCGCCGCTGCCCGGCCGCCGCCATATCGTGCTGACGCGCGATGCCGGCTGGCGCGCGGAAGGGGCCGAAGTGGTCCACGACGTGCCGGCCGCGCTGGCGCTGGCCGGCGATGGCGGTGTGGCCGTGGTCGGCGGCGCGGAGATCTACCGCCTGTTCCTGCCGCTGGCCACGCGGGTGGAACTGACCGAAGTCCATGCCGATGTCGCGGGCGACACGGTGATGCCGCCCCTTGGCCCCGAATGGCGGGAGCTTGCGCGCGAGACGCACCCGGCCGAAAAGGGACGCCCGGCGTTCGATTTCGTGACGCTGGAAAGGGGGAGGGGCTGAACCATGCGTCGTTGGGTGGCGATTGCACTGGGCGTGACCGGATTGGCCGCTGCGGCGTTCTTCGGGCCGCTGCCGGCGTTTGTCGAATCGCAGATGAACCGGATTGACGGGCAGCCGCTGATCGCGGTCAGCGACCGGGCGCGGGAACTGCACCGGTCGCTGCGGATCGTCGATCTGCACTCCGATACGCTGATGTGGCGGCGCGACCTGCGCGACCGGGCGCGGCGCGGGCATGTCGATCTGCCGCGTCTGGAAGAGGGCAATGTCGCGCTGCAGGTGTTCTCGTCGGTCTCGAAGTCGCCGCGTGGCCTGAACTACGATGCCAACCCGGCGGACAGCGACACGCTGGGCGCGCTGGCCGTGGCGCAGTTGCAGCCGGTGCGGACGTGGAATTCGCTGGCAGAACGCACGCTGTGGCACGGGCAGAAGCTGGACCGCGCGGTCGCGGCCTCGGGCGGGATGCTGCTGAAAGTCAGCGACGACGCCTCGCTCGACCTGCTGCTGGCCCGGCGCGGGAACAAGGCGCAGCCGGTGGGCGCGATGCTCTCGATCGAGGGGCTGCACGATCTGGAAGGCAAGGCGGAGAACCTCGACCGGTTCTATGCCGCCGGGTTCCGCATGGCGAGCCTGACGCATTTCTTCGACGATGAACTGGCCGGGTCGATGCACGGGCTGAAGAAGGGCGGGCTGACTCCGTTCGGCCGGCAGATCGTGCGGCGGATGGAAGACAAGGGCATGATCGTGGACATCGCGCATCTCAGCCACGCGGGCGTGGCCGATGTACTGGCGATGGCGCGCCGGCCGGTGGTCTCCAGCCATGGCGGGGTGCAGGCGACGTGCAAGGTCAACCGCAACCTGACCGACGACGAGATTCGCGGTGTCGCGCGCACCGGCGGGCTGATCGGCATCGGCTACTGGGACGCGGCGGTCTGCGATACCAGCCCCCGCGCCACGGCCAAGGCGATGCGCCACGTGCGCGATCTTGTCGGGATCGACCATGTCGCGCTAGGCAGCGATTTCGACGGGGCGACCACCACCCGGTTCGATACCGCGCAACTGGAACAGGTAACCCAGGCCCTGATCGACGAACATTTCAGCGATGACGAGATTCGCGCCGCGATGGGCGGCAATGCCCTGCGCGTGATTCGCGCCGGCTTGCGGCCGATGGCGGCATCGGGGCCGGGCGGGGCCACGGCAGAGGCGCATCGATGACGCGAATCGACGCGCGCGATCGCGCGCCGGATCATTTGCGCGGGGCGGTGATCGCGCTCGGCAATTTCGATGGGTTCCACCTCGGCCATCAGGCCGTGGTGGGCGAGGCGGTGCGGCAGGCGCGGGCGCAAGGCCGCCCGGCGATCGTCGCCACGTTCGATCCGCATCCGGTGCGCCATTTCCAGCCCGATGCGCCGCCGTTCCGGCTGACCACGCTGGACCAGCGCGAGGAGCTGTTCGCCGCCGCCGGGGCCGATGCCATGCTGGTCTTCGCCTTCGACGGGACGCTGGCCGCCACCACGGCGGAGGAATTCGTGCGCGGGCTGCTGGTCGATCGGCTGGGCGCGGCGGGCGTGGTCACGGGCGAGGACTTCACCTTCGGCAAGGGGCGGGGCGGCAACGTGCGCGTGCTGGCGGAACTGGGCGCGGAAAGCGGGCTGACGGCGCGCGCGGTCGGCCCCGTGGTGGAAAGTGGCGAAGTCGTTTCCTCCAGCCGCATCCGCGCCGCGCTGCAGGCCGGCGATTGCGCCACCGCCACGCGGCTGCTGACGCGGCCTTTTGCGATCCGGGGCGTGGTGCAGCACGGCGACAAGCTGGGGCGCACGATCGGCTTTCCCACCGCCAACCTGCCGCTCGGCAGCTATCTGCGCCCGCGCTACGGCATCTATGCCGTCACCGGCCGGATGCCGGGCGGGCGCGTGGTGCAGGGCGCGGCCAACATCGGCATCCGCCCCACGTTCGATCCGCCCAAGGAACTGCTGGAGCCGTATTTCTTCGACTGGTCGGGCGATCTTTACGGGCAGGAGATCGAGGTGGCCTTCCACCACTTCCTGCGGCCCGAAGCGAAGTTCGATTCGCTCGATGCGCTGGTCGAACAGATGAACCGCGATTGCGACGAGGCGCGGCGGCTGCTGGCGGCGGGGTAGGTTTTTTCGCGCAGAGGCGCGGAGGCGCGAAGAGGCCGCGCTTGCGGCGAAGCCGCCCTCCGTGCCATGCGCACTCCATAGGGAAGGCCGCAGGACCAAAGGGGCCTGTCGGCCGGGCGCGATCCCTTCGCGCCTCTGCGCGAACCATACTCTCTCGCAATTGCAGGAATCCCCGCGCGCGGCTAAGGCCCGCCGATCATGACCGAACAGCGCGACTACCGAAACACCGTCTTCCTGCCGAAGACCGATTTCCCGATGAAGGCCGGACTCCCGCAGAAGGAGCCGGGCATTCTCGCGCGCTGGCAGGAGCAGGACCTCTATCGCCGCTTGCGCGATGCCCGCGCCGGGCGCGAGAAGTTCATCCTCCACGATGGCCCGCCCTATGCCAATGGCGACATGCACATCGGCCATGCGCTGAACCATATCCTGAAGGACATGGTCTGCCGCACGCAGAGCCTCTTGGGCAAGGACGCGCCCTATGTGCCCGGCTGGGACTGCCACGGCCTGCCCATCGAATGGAAGGTCGAGGAGGAATACCGCAAGAAGAAGAAGAACAAGGACGAGGTTCCCCCGCGCGAATTCCGCGCCGAATGCCGCGCCTATGCCCAGAAGTGGGTGGACGTGCAGCGCGAACAGCTCAAGCGCCTCGGCATCAACGGCGACTGGGACCACCCGTACCTGACGATGGACTTCCAGGCGGAGGCGACCATCGTCGGCGAACTGCTCAAGTTCGCCGAGAACGGGATGCTCTATCGCGGCGCCAAGCCGGTGATGTGGAGCCCGGTGGAAAAGACGGCGCTGGCCGAGGCCGAGGTCGAATACGAGGACATCGTTTCGACCCAGGTCGACGTGGCGTTCGAGATCACGGAATCGCCGATTAAGGAATTGGTCGGTGCCTACGCGGTGATCTGGACGACGACGCCGTGGACGATCCCGGTGAACCAGGCGCTCGCCTATGGGCCGGAGGTCCAATATACGATTGTTGAGGTCGATCGTCGCCGCTACCTTGTGGCTCGGGATCTTGCCGGGGCATTTCTCGATCGAGCCGATTGCGAAATCGAGACCTACAAGAGCGGTCCGGCAGGGCGTTATTTGGGATCGGCCCTCGCCGGCACCATCGCCCGCCATCCGATGCACCACCTCGGTGGCTTCTTCGCCAAGCCCCGCCCGTTCCTGCCCGGCGATTTCGTCACCACCGACAGCGGCACGGGCCTTGTCCACATGGCGCCCGACCATGGCGAGGACGACTTCCTGCTGTGCAAGGCGCACGGGATCGATCCGGTCTTCGCGGTCGAGGGCGATGGCAAGTACCGGGCGGACTGGGCGTGGCTGGGCGGCGAAGGCTCGGTCATCAACCCCAAGTTCAACGCGCCCGACGGGCCGATCTGCACCGCGCTGCGCGAGGCGGGCGGGTTGCTGGCGGCGAGCGCCGACTACAAGCACTCCTACCCGCATTCGTGGCGCTCCAAGGCCAAGGTGATCTTCCGCTGCACGCCGCAGTGGTTCGTGCCGATGGACCGGGTGATGACGCACATCTCGCCCAAGACGCCGGGCGAGAACCGCTGGGAAACCGAAGGCGGCGCGATCAATCCGGCGGAGGAAGCGCTGTGCGCCGCGCCCACGCTGCGGCAGGCGGCGATGGCGGCCATCGCCGAAACGCGCTTCGTGCCCGAAAAGGGCCGCAACCGCATCGGCGCGATGGTCGAAGGCCGGCCCGACTGGGTGCTCAGCCGCCAGCGCGCGTGGGGCGTGCCGATCACGCTGTTCGTCGACCGCAAGACCGGCCAGTACCTTGTCGATCCGGCGGTGAACGACCGCATCGTCAACGCCATCCGCGCCGAAGGCGTCGATGCCTGGTCGGACGAGGCGGCGCAGGCCCTGCTGGGGCCCGACTACAACGCCGCCGACTACGAGCGCGTGGCCGACATTCTCGACGTGTGGTTCGATTCGGGCAGCACCCATGCCTTCGTGCTGGAATCGGGCCGCTGGCCCGATCTGCTGCGGCCCGAAGGCTATACCGGCCCGCACGCCGACCTTTATCTGGAAGGGTCGGACCAGCACCGCGGCTGGTTCCAGTCCTCGCTGCTGGAAGCCTGCGCCACGCGCGGCCACGCGCCCTACAAGGGCGTGCTGACCCATGGCTTCACCATGGACGCCAAGGGCATGAAGATGTCCAAGTCGCTGGGCAACACGATCAGCCCGATCGACCTGATGCGCGATTACGGCGCGGACATCCTGCGGCTGTGGGCGCTCTCGGTCGATTTCACCGAGGACCACCGCATCGGCAAGGAAATCCTGGCCGGGGTGGCGGACCAGTACCGCAAGCTGCGCAACACCTTCCGCTACCTGCTGGGCGCGCTCGACGGGTTCGGCGAGGACGAGAAGCTGCCGGTGGGCGAGATGCCCGAACTGGAACGCTACATGCTCGTCCTGCTCGAACGGCTGGACGGCACGCTGCGGCAGGCGGTGGCGGACTATGACTACAACACCTATGTCCGCGCGCTGAGCGAGTTCTGCAACGAGGACCTCTCGGCGTTCTTCTTCGATATCCGCAAGGATTCGCTCTACTGCGACGCGCCTTCGGACGCGAAGCGCCGCGCCTACCGCACCGTGCTGGACGTGCTGTTCCACGCGCTGGTGCGCTATGCCGCGCCGGTGCTGGTCTTCACGGCGGAGGAAGTGTGGCAGACACGCTTTCCCGGCAGCGACAGCGTGCACCTGCTCGAATGGCCGGTGGTGCCGGTTTCGGTGGTGGAAGAGGACCGCTGGGCCGAACTGCGCGCGCTGCGCACCACGGTGAACGAGGCGATCGAGCCGCTGCGCCGTGAAAAGGTGCTGGGATCGGGGCTGGAAGCGCAAGTGCTGGTGCCCGAAGGCGCGCCGGAGGCTGATCTGGCCGAATTGTTCATCACCGGGACAGTCACGCGCGGGCAGGATGACGGCGTGACCGTCACCCGAACCCATGACCACAAATGCGGCCGTTGCTGGCGCCATCTGCCCGACGTGGCGGAAGACGGCGCGCTGTGCGGGCGCTGCGAAACGGTCGTCGCGGAATTGGACGCACAGGCGGACGGGCAGGCCGCGTGACCGTTTCCGGCCGTCGCCTTGCCGGCTTCGCGCTGGCGCTGCTCACGTTCGCGGTGGATCGCGGCGTCAAGGCGCTGATGACCGGCCGGCTGGCGCTGGCGGACGTGGGCGCGATTGAGCTGCTGCCGTTCTTCGACTTGCGCTGGACCGAGAACTACGGCGTTTCGCTGGGCATGTTCACGGCCACCTCGGCCGAGATGCGCTATGGCCTGATCCTGGTGACCGCCGTGATCGCGCTGGGCGTGGCGGTGTGGATGCTGCGCGAAAAGGTGCTGGGCGATATCGTCGGCCTCGCGCTGGTGCTGGGCGGTGCGCTGGGCAATATCTACGACCGCGCCTCGCGCGGTTACGTGATCGATTACGCCGACCTTCATTTCGGGGAATGGCGTCCGTTCCTGATTTTCAACATCGCCGATGCCGCCATCACCTTCGGCGTGCTGATACTGCTTGCCCGGTCGCTGCTTTCGCGCGAAAAGCCCGCCAATGGCGCGGATGCCGAAGCTGATGCCGCCGCCACGGAGAATGCCTGATATGCGTAAAGCCGCCACTCTTTGCCTTCTCGTCTCGGGCGCGGGCCTGCTGTCCGCCTGCGGCGCGGGCGGCTCGCTGTTCAATCGCGTGCGTCCCGATGAATTCGCGGTGACGCGCCAGGCGCCGCTGGTGGTGCCGCCCGATTTCGCGCTGACCCCGCCCAACCCCGGCGCGCCGCGCCCGCAGGACGTCGATTCCGGCAAGCAGGCGCTGGAAGCGCTGTTCGGCGGCCCGGCCCCGCGCAGCGCGGTGGAGACCGACGTGATCAACCGTTCGGGCGCTTCGGCCGCCGGCATCCGCAGCTCGGTGGGCGATCCCGACACGAAAACAGTCGCCAAGGGCAGCGGGCTGCGCGACATCCTGGCCGCGCCGCAGGGCGACGGCGCCGAGGCGCAGGCCAACATCCCCGGCTGATCCGGGCCACAGCCCCTGTCGGTTTCAGGAAGCCCCCGCCGCGCGCGGGGGTTTTCATTTTGGCGATTATATATTTCGCAAGCGCGGGGCGTGGAAAGCCCACCCCGCTGCGACTAACGCCGCCTGCGGCGGCCTCCCCTCCCGCAAGCGGGAGGGGTTGGGGGTGGGAAACGCGCCGCGTTGGCAAAGGATCTTGTCGCCTACTTTTCCGGGCTGAGCCAGATGCCGGCCCAGTCCGCCGGTGGCGGGGCGGAGCGGAAGGCGGCGATGCGGGTGAGGAACACCCGCGCCGGGCCGTCCTCCGGCGCGATCCGCAGCGCTTCGGCAAAGGCGGCTTCGGCCTTGTCCCATTCCCGCGCGCGGTAGAGCGCGAGCGCGTGGGCATGGGCATCGCGCGCGGCGAGAAGGTGCGGTTCGACCTCGCCGATCTCGCCCAGCAGTTCGTAGATGCGCACCGCCTCGCTCTTGCCCGGGGCGGCGAGCAGGTCGATCTCGCGCGCCTCGATCCGGTGGCGCACCTTGAGCATGGTCGCCTCGTCGGCCAGGATCAGCGTGCCATAGGTCTTGTTGGCGCTTTCAAGGCGCGAGGCGATGTTGACCGTATCGCCCATGATCGTGAAATTGCGCGAGGCGGCGGAACCGATCGAGCCGACCACCACGTCGCCCGTGGCGAGGCCGATCCGCGCCGACACGCTGGGCGCGCCCCGGCGCAGGCCGAGCAGTTCGGGCAGTTCCCGCTGGAGCCGCGCGATCTGTTCGCGTTGTTCGAGCGCGGCGATGACCGCCGACAGCGCCGGTTCCTCCAGCGCGAACGGCGGCCCCCAATAGGCCATGACGGCATCGCCGATATACTTGTCGATCACGCCGTGGTGGCGGTGGATCGGCTCCGCCGCCAGCGTCAGGTAGCGGTTGACCAGCCGCACCAGCGCGGTGGGGGTGAGCGTTTCCGAAATCGCGCTGAAGCCCTGCACGTCGGAGAAGTACACGGTCATCTCGCGCTTTTCGCCCGCTTCCAGTTCGGCGCGGTTGGCGCCCAGCAGGCGATCGACCACGCGCGGGTCCATGTAGCTGGAGAAGGTGTTCTTGAGCGCGACCTTCTGCCGCAGTTCCTCCACCATCGCGGAGAAGGCGGTGGTCAGCTGGCCGAGCTCGTCGTGCGTGGTGGCCGGCAGCGAGACTTCCAGGTTGCCGCGCCCCACTTCCTCCGCGCCGGCGATCAGGCTGCGCACCGGCGTCAGCATCCGGCGGGTCAGCAGCACCGAAATGACCGCGCCCGCCAGGAAGGCGAAGACGGCCAGGATCAGGTTCTCGACCGTGACCGAAAAGCCGCGCCGCTCCAGCGCCTCCAGCTGCCGTTCGTCCTTGCCGCTGAGGACCGAAGCCTCGCGCGACATGCGTTCCATCGCGGCCAGCACGCGCCGTTCGGCGTCCATCGCCGCGGTCTGGCGCAAGCGCACGCCATCCACCATGGCGGGCGCCTTGGGATCGAGAAAGGCATCCATCGCCGCGCGATAGGCGGCGTGTTCGCGCCGCACCGCCTCGCTTTCCAGCTGCAGGCGGCCGAGGAACACGGCGACATCGTTGGAGACCGGCATCGTCTCGAATCGGCTGATATTGGTATCAAGCTGGGCGAGCTGGCTGTCGACGCGGGTGTTCAACGCGCGGAAGCGTTCGAGATAGCTTTCGTGCAGGGCGGGATCGCGCACTTGCGGTCCGCCGTACCGCAGCGCCCGCTCGCTGGCGAGTTCCTCCTCGGCCGCGAATTCCTCGATCGTCGCCACTTCGCGCTTGAGCGGTTCCAGCACTTCCACCAGCAGCGCCGTCTCGCGATTGACCTTGGCGGACTGGACGAAGGCATAGACCGCCGCTGCCAGCATGATCGCCAGCAGCGTGACGCTCAGCCCCACGAATTTGCGCGTGATGGTCAGCCGCCCCAGCCGCGCGATGCGGCCGGGTCGTGCCGGGGGTGTCTCGATGTCCATGATCCCGTCCCAGGCCCGGAAACACCGGGTCGCTCCGGATCGGACTAGCCTTCCGCCCGGATCGGTGCAAGCCGCCGGCCTCCGGCTGACGGCGGCGGCGTGACCCGTCGCGGGACCGGCGGCGACTACTGCCGAAAGCGGCAGAAATCGTCGCTTATCGCGCGATCGAGCATGGTACGGAACGCCGCGAAAGCCGGGTCATCGGGGCGAACAAGACCCATTCCGGACTCTTTCATTTGCCCGCGCGGCACGAAGGCCACCGGGCTGGCGATGGGGATGAGCTGCGATCCGGTGCCGGCGTGCAGCGTGGCCAGCAGGCCGAACATGCAGCCATCGCGCGTCGGCCGGCCCAGCGTAATCAGCCGGTGCTGCCCCGCCTCGCAGGTGGCGAGATAGGTGTGGCCGGACAGGTTGGGCATCGAGACATGGCCCTTCTGCGCGAAGGCGCCATCGATCCGTTCGGCCTCGGTAAAGCGCAGGTGGCCGGCGGCTTCGTCCCAGAAGATGCGCGTGACATAGGCATAGATCGCGCCCGGTTCGCCGAAGCTGGCGCGCAGCGTGAGGTAGTCCGCCTCGATCCAGTGCACGGCGGCACGGCTGTAGGCGCCCATGTGCTCGGGCGCGGTATCGGGCGCGGGCAGCGCGGCGGGCGTGGCCGCGCCATCGCGCAACCGCGTGCCCAGCGCCTCTTCCAGCCGGATCACCGTGGCCAGCGTGAACTGGCGGCTGCCCGACAGCGCCTTTTCCAGCGTGGACAGGCTGATCCTAGCCATGTCCGCCAGCGCCTGGCGCGAGATGCGCCGCCGCGCCAGTTCCTCGCGCAGCCGCGCGGCAATCGCTTGGCCTTCGGCGGCACGCATTTCATCGGGTTCGGGCAAGGCATATCCTTCACGTCAAACTGCGGACATCTGCGCACATATCCGCACAGTCCGTCAAGCGGTCCCGCCACGATCCGCACCGGTGCGGATCGACCGGACGAAACTGGCGGGGACTGCCCGTGGCTGTGCGGCGCCTGTGCCGCCTAACGGGAAGGCTCCCCTTGATGATGGAGCCTGTCATGGTCCTCTCGCGCTTATCTCTCTTTTCGGGCCGATCCCGCTGCCGGATCGCGCTGGCGCTGGCGCTTTTGCTGGCGGTCGTTGGCGGCACGCTGCTGGCCGGTCGGTTGCGGGCCGAAGACGCCCCGTCCGATGGCGATGCGATCGGCAGCGGCACGCTGCTGCTGTCCGGCAAGGGCGTGGCGGAAAGCCTGCCCGCCGTGCGGCTGGGCACCGACATGGACGTGACGGTCAGCGGCGCCATTGCCCGCGTCCGCGTGACGCAGGCGTTCCGCAATACCAGCGACCGCTGGATGGAAGCGACTTATCTCTATCCCCTGCCCGAGGACGGCGCGGTCGACAGCCTGAAGATGGTGGTGGGCGATCGCGTGATCGTCGGCCATATCAAGCGCCGCGCCGAAGCCCGCGAAATCTATGAAAAGGCGCGCGAACGCGGGCAGAAGGCGGGGCTGGTCGAAGCCGAGCGGCCCAACATGTTCCGCAACAGCGTGGCCAACGTCGGCCCCGGCGAAACGGTGCTCATCCAGATCGAATACCAGGCCCCGGTCCGCCAGGTATCGGGCGAGTTCTCGCTGCGCCTGCCGCTGGTGGTGGGGCCGCGCTATGTGCCGGCGCAGGCCACGGCTGACAACCCCGCCCGCACCGAAGCGGCCGTGGCGAAGGACATCGACGAAGTTACCGCCCCGCTCGCCGCGCCCGCGCTGGGCAAGGGGCTCAACCCCGTCTCGATCACGGTCCATCTCGCCCCCGGCTTCGTGCCCGCCAATCTCATCAGCCCCTACCACCGGATCGCGGTGAGCGACGATGGCGCGCAGACGCGCACGATCCGGCTGGCCGACGGAGAGGTTCCGGCCGACCGCGATTTCGAGCTGCGCTGGCGGTCGGCCAGCGCCGATCCCACGCTCAGCCTGTTCCGCCAGTCGCTTGATGGAAAGGACTACGTGATGGCCGCGATCGTGCCGCCGGCCCGCCTGCCGCAGGGCAAGGCTCCCCCGCGCGAGATGGTGTTCGTCATCGACAACAGCGGCTCGATGGGCGGGCAATCGATGGACGCGGCGAAGGAAAGCCTGCTTCACGCGCTCGACACGCTGCGCCCGGAAGACCGCTTCAACGTGATCCGTTTCGACGACACGATGACCCAGCTGTTCGACCAGAGCGTGCCGGCCACGCCCGAACAGGTCGCCACCGCGCGCCGCTTTACCGAAGGGCTGGAAGCCAACGGCGGCACCGAGATGCTGCCCGCGCTGAAGGCCGCGCTGGTCGACGCCACGCCGGACGAGGCGCCCAATGCCGTGCAGGGCGTGCGGCAAGTTGTCTTCCTCACCGATGGCGACCTGTCCAACGAGAAGGACATGATGGCGGAAATCGCCGCGCATGGCGGGCGCAGCCGGGTGTTCATGGTCGGCATCGGGTCCGCGCCCAACACTTTCCTGATGCGCCGCATGGCCGAAGCCGGGCGCGGCACGTACACCAACATCGGCGATGGCAGCGAAGTGAACGCGAAGATGACCGCGCTGCTCGATCGCCTCAAAGCCCCGGTGGCGCGCGATCTCAAGGTCACGGTCGATGGCGCGCCGATCGACTTCACGCCGCGCCGCCTGCCCGATCTCTATGTCGGCGAACCGCTGGTGCTGCTGGGGCGGGGGCAGGCCCTGTCCGGCCGCCTGACGGTCAGCGGCATGATCGGCGACAAGCCGTGGTCGCAGACGGTGGACCTGTCCGCCGCCGTGGACAGCCCTGCCGTGGCGCGGCTCTGGGCCAACCGCCGCGTGGCCGAGATCGAGGCCGCCCGCGCCGCCGGCGAGGTGGAGGATGATCAGGCGGACGGCCAGATCGCCGACCTCGGCCTCGCCTACAGCCTCGTTACCTCGCAGACGAGCCTGGTCGCGGTCGATGAAACGCCGACCCGTCCGGCGGGCGCGCGGCTGACGCGTGAGGAACTGCCGCTGCTGCTGCCGGCCGGCTGGGACTTCGACACGCTGTTCAACGGCGCGGCCGCCCATGCCACGCCACCCACGGTGGGTGCCGAAGCGGGCGAAGCCGAAGCGGTCACCCTGCCGCGCACCGCCACGGGCTATATGGCGCTGGTGGAAAAGGGCGGGCTGGCGCTGCTGCTGGGGGCGGTGCTGCTGCTGGCGGGCACGCGCCGGAAGGTCCGGGCATGACCGCCGCCATGCTGATGACGAAAGGGACGCGCGCCATGGCGCGCGTCCTGCTGCGGGCCGGCGGGGTTCTGCTTTGCGCGTTCGGTCTCGCGGTCATGGCGCAGGGGCTGGCCGTGCCGGTCAAGGCGCGCGTGGCGCAAGTCCTGCTCGACCGGGCGTTCGCGCGAAGCCTGGCCGAAGGGCATCCGGTCAGGCCGTGGCCCTGGGCCGACACGATGCCAGTGGCGCGGCTCACGTTGCCGCGCCTTGGCGCAAGCGATGTTGTGCTCTCGGGCGGATCGGGGCAGGCGCTGGCGTTCGGGCCGACGGTGGTGCCGAACCGGCGCGCCGGTGGCGGTGCCGATGTGACGATCCTGGCCGCGCACCGCGATACGCACTTCGCCTTCCTGCTTAACGCGCGCGTGGGCGACGCAATCGACGTGCAGGCGATCGGCGGCGCACACCGGCGCTATCGCGTGACCGGCTTCCAGGTGGTGCGCTGGGACGGCTTCGCCGCGCCCCGCGATCCCGTCCGGCCGCTGCTGGCGCTGGTGACGTGCTATCCCTTCGGCGCGACCGAGCACGGGCCGCTGCGCTTCGTCGTCTGGGCGGAGGCCCTGTGAAGGGGGAGCCGCCGCGCCTTCCCGCGACGGCCCCCGTGCGGCGCGAAGCCGCCTATTTCAGCGTCTTGAGATAATCGATGATGGCCTTGCGCTTGGCCGGATCGGTCTGGCCGGAATAGGTCATCCGCGTGCCGGGCACGAGCTTCATCGGGTTTTCCAGCCACTTGTCGAGCGTGGCGTCATCCCAGGTCAGGCCCGATCCCTTGAGCGCCGGGCTGAAGCTGAAGCCCGCGACATCGCCGGCCTTTGTGCCCACGATTCCGGCCAGGCTCGGCCCGATCATGTTCTTGCCCTTTTCGACCGAATGGCAGGACTTGCAGATGCCGAAGGCGATCGGCGCGCCATCGGCGGCGGCTGCCGGCGTGGTTCCCGCCGTGGCCGGGGCGGCCGTATCCGCCGGGGCGCTGCCGCCGGCCGGCGTCTCCTCCTGCTTCGCGCCGCCACAGGCCGAAAGCGCCAGGGCCAGTCCGGCCGCGCATGCGCTTTTCACCACCATTCTCATGTCAAACTACCCTTTCCATCAGGGCAAAGCCGCGTTCGGGACAGGCAGCTTTGCCTTTCCTTGGGACCGCGCCGCGCCTATGCGCCCGTGTTCCATGTTTGAAAAGCCGCCTTTGCACTGGATCGACGAATTGCGCGCGATGCTGAAGCTCGCCGCGCCGCTCGTGGGCGCGAACCTGCTGCAGATGGCGGTGTTCGCGGTCGACGTGGTGTTCGTCGCGCGGCTGGGGCCGGAAGCGCTGGCGGCCTCGTCGCTGTCGGTCGCGCTGTTCGGTCTGCTGATGTGGAGCCTGACCGGCCTCGTCGGCGCGGCATCGCCGCTGATCGCGGCCGAACTGGGGCAGCGCAAGCATGCTGTGCGCGAAGTGCGCCGGACCACGCGCATGGCGGCGTGGGTCGGCATTCTCGCGGCAATCTGCGCGATGGGCGTGTGCCTGCTGGGCGGCCCGCTGATGCGGCTGACCGGGCAGCAGGAGGCAGTCATCGCGCTGGCCGAACCGTTCCTGCACGTGCTGATGTGGGCGGCGCTGCCGATGGTCCTCGCGGCGCTGCTGCGCACCGTGGTCGCCACGCTGGGCCGGCCGGGCATCGGCACCGCGATCACCGGCCTGGCCGTGGTGGTCAACGCCACCGGCAACTGGATCTTCGTGTTCGGCCACTTCGGCATGCCGGCGCTGGGCCTGACGGGTTCGGCGGTGTCCAGCGTGGTCACGTCCTGCGCGATGCTGATGGCCTATGCGGCCATCATCCGCTTCGACCGGCGTCTGCACCGCTATCGCCTGCTGGGCCGTTGGTGGCGTCCGGAATGGAAGCGTTTCGGTGGCGTGTTGCGCATCGGCCTGCCGATCTGCGGCACGATTCTGGCGGAAGCGGGCATGTTCAACGGCGCGGCCTTCCTGATGGGGCGCATCGGCGAGACCGAACTGGCGGCGCATACCGTCGCGCTCCAGCTGGCCGCTATCGCGTTCCAGGTGCCGTTCGGCGTGTCGCAGGCGGCGACCATCCGGGTGGGTCTGGCCTACGGGGCGGGAGACCGGCACGCGGTGGGCATGGCCGGGCGCGTGGCGATCGCGCTGGGCATGGGCTTCATGCTGCTGTCCGCCGGCACGATGCTGGTGGCCCCGCGTGCGATCATGCGGCTCTACATCGATCCCGATGCCCCGGCCAATGCCGCGCTGGTCGCTCTGGCGGTGCAGTACATGGTGGTCTGCGCCGCGTTCCAGGTGTTCGATGGCGCGCAGGCGGTGGGCGCCGGGCTGCTGCGCGGCATCCAGGACACGCGCGTGCCGATGGGCATCGCGCTGTTCGGCTAC
Source organism: Novosphingobium sp. SCN 66-18 (assembly GCA_001725355.1). GTDB lineage: Bacteria > Pseudomonadota > Alphaproteobacteria > Sphingomonadales > Sphingomonadaceae > Novosphingobium. The sequence continues at coordinate 2,753 of MEGD01000014.1, read as the reverse complement.
TGGGTGCCGGGGCTGGGCACGGCGATCGGACTGGGCCTGTTCACGCCGCTGCGCGGGGTGGGCGTATGGCTCGGCCTGATGATCGGACTGATCGTCGTCGCAGCGCTGATGCACTGGCGCTGGCACCGCCGCGAACGGCTGGGTCTGCTGGCGCCCGGCTGAGGCCCTTGCGCCGGTGTGCCGCGCGGGTGTGCCGCGCAGGGGCAGGGGACGCAAAAAAATCTGCCCGCCCCCTGTTGACGCTCCGCCGCCCCTCACCCATATCCCGCCCGCTGGCACTCTCCCCGTGAGAGTGCCAAGCAAGTTTCGTATTTTTGGAAGAGGGAGCAACCCATGAGTTTCCGTCCGCTGCACGATCGCGTGCTGGTGCGCCGCGTCGAAGCCGAGGAAAAGACCGCCGGCGGGATCATCATCCCCGACAGCGCCAAGGAAAAGCCCGCTGAAGGCGAAATCGTCGCCACCGGCACCGGCGCCCGCGCTGAAAATGGCACGATCACGCCGCTCGACGTCAAGGTTGGCGATCGCGTGCTGTTCGGCAAGTGGTCCGGCACCGAAGTCAAGGTCGCCGGTGAAGACCTCCTCATCATGAAGGAATCGGACATCCTCGGCGTCATCGGCTGAAGCCGGTGATGCCTTGTCCTGACCAAAATCAGGGCTTCGGGCGTCCAGACTGAACATCTCCAGGGCCTGCCTCAAGGCCCGAGATCCCGGCTTCCGCCGGGATGACGGAAAAGGAACAAAGCAATGGCTGCCAAGGAAGTACGCTTTTCGCGCGACGCGCGCGAACGCATCCTCAAGGGCGTCGACATCCTCGCCGACGCGGTGAAGGTCACGCTCGGCCCCAAGGGCCGCAACGTCGTGATCGACAAGAGCTTCGGCGCGCCGCGCATCACCAAGGACGGTGTGTCGGTCGCCAAGGAAATCGAACTCAAGGACAAGTTCGAGAACATGGGCGCGCAGATGCTGCGCGAAGTGGCCAGCAAGGCCAACGACAAGGCCGGTGACGGCACCACCACCGCGACCGTGCTCGCCCAGGCGATCGTGCGCGAAGGCATGAAGTCGGTTGCCGCCGGCATCAACCCGATGGACCTGAAGCGCGGCATCGATATCGCCGTCGCCAAGGTCGTCGAAAACCTCAAGGCCCGTTCGACCCCGGTCGCCGGTTCGTCGGAAATCGCGCAGGTCGGCATCATCTCGGCCAACGGCGACGTCGAAGTCGGCCAGAAGATCGCGGAAGCGATGGAAAAGGTCGGCAAGGAAGGCGTGATCACCGTGGAAGAGGCCAAGGGCCTCGAATTCGAACTCGATGTCGTCGAAGGCATGCAGTTCGACCGCGGCTACCTTTCGCCCTACTTCATCACCAACCCGGACAAGATGACGGTCGAACTCGAAAACCCGTACATCCTGATCCACGAGAAGAAGCTGTCGTCGCTGCAGGCGATGCTGCCGATCCTCGAAGCGGTGGTGCAGTCGGGCCGTCCGCTGCTGATCATCGCCGAAGACATCGAAGGCGAAGCGCTGGCGACCCTCGTGGTCAACAAGCTGCGCGGTGGCCTCAAGATCGCCGCCGTCAAGGCGCCGGGCTTCGGTGACCGCCGCAAGGCCATGCTGGGCGATATCGCCACGCTGACCGCCGGCGAGATGATCTCGGAAGACCTCGGCATCAAGCTGGAAAGCGTCACGCTCGCCATGCTCGGCCAGGCCAAGAAGGTCACCATCGACAAGGACAACACCACGATCGTCGACGGCGCCGGTTCGGCCGACGAGATCAAGGCCCGCGTCGAGCAGATCCGCGCCCAGATCGAAGTCACCACCAGCGACTACGACCGCGAGAAGCTGCAGGAACGCCTGGCCAAGCTTGCTGGCGGCGTGGCCGTGATCAAGGTCGGCGGTGCGACCGAAGTCGAGGTGAAGGAACGCAAGGACCGCGTCGACGACGCCCTGCACGCCACCCGCGCGGCGGTGGAAGAAGGCATCGTCACCGGTGGCGGCACGGCGCTGCTTTACGCCACCCGCGCGCTCGACGGCCTGACCGGCGCCAACGAAGACCAGACCCGTGGCGTGGACATCGTCCGCAAGGCGATCACCGCCCCGGTCAAGCAGATCGCTGAAAACGCGGGCCACGATGGCGCCGTCGTCGCCGGCAAGCTGCTCGACCAGACGGATGAAGGCATCGGCTTCAACGCCGCTACCGACGTCTATGAAAACCTGAAGGCCGCCGGCGTGATCGACCCGACCAAGGTCGTCCGCACCGCGCTGCAGGATGCCGCGTCGGTCGCCGGCCTGCTGATCACCACCGAAGCGGCGATCAGCGAAAAGCCGGACGACAAGCCCGCGATGCCGCCGATGGGCGGTGGCATGGGCGGCATGGGCGGCATGGACTTCTAAGTCCCACGCTGTTCAGTCCGAACACAGGATCGGGGCCGGGAGGGGAAACCTTCCCGGCCCTTTTCCTTGGGTGATGGTCCAAAGCCCTCCCCGCTGCGGCTACCGCCGCCTGCGGCGGCGCAAGCCTCGCTCCCCTACCGCATGCGGGAGGGGTTGGGGGTGGGCACCCAACAAAAAGGCCCCGCGCGGCGCGCGGGGCCTTCGTGTCTCCGTAAAACGGATCGACTGCTCAGAGCTTGCCGGTCAGTTCCGGCACCAGCGTGAACAGGTCGCCCACGAGGCCGATGTCTGCGACCTGGAAGATGGGGGCGTCCTCGTCCTTGTTGATGGCGATGATGGTCTTGGAATCCTTCATGCCGGCCAGG
>MEGD01000013.1 GCA_001725355.1 Novosphingobium sp. SCN 66-18 | reverse complement strand
GGCGGGCTTCTTCATCGCGACGACCGGCTTTGCCTGGATCGATCCCGTCACCAGCCTCGTCATCGTGGCGGTAATCGCGATCGGCACGTGGGATCTGCTGCGCGATTCGGTGAAGATGGGCCTGCATGGCGTGCCCGCCAGCATTGACGAAGGCGCGGTGCGCAGCTTTCTGTGTGGCCAGCCGGGCGTCACCGCCGTCCACGACCTGCACATCTGGCCGATGAGCACCACCGAAACCGCGCTGACCGCCCATCTGGTCATGCCGCAAGGCCACCCCGGCGATGCCTTCCTGCGCGAACTGGCGCACGAGCTGGAGCACGATTTCCGGATCTGCCACACCACCGTCCAGATCGAAGCCGAGCCCATGCTCGATTGCGCGCACGGGTGCCAGGGCGGCGACGCCTGAACGCGAGAAGGCGCTGAATGCGAAAGAGGCGGGCTTCCCGAAGGAAACCCGCCTCTTCAGAAGTTCAGCGAAAGGGAAGCGCTGCCGTCAGGCTGCTTCCTCCTTGCCCTTGAGCACCTGCACCGGCTCCTTGCGGCCATCGACGACATCCTTGTCGACGACCACTTCAGTCACGCCTTCCAGCGTCGGCAGATCGAACATCGTATCGAGCAGCAGCCCTTCGACGATCGACCGCAGGCCGCGCGCACCGGTCTTGCGCTCGATAGCCTTCTTGGCGATCGCTTCCAGCGCGTCGTCGGTGAAGGTAAGCTGCACGTCCTCCAGCTCGAACAGACGCTGGTACTGCTTGACCAGCGCGTTCTTGGGCTCGCGGAGTATCTTCACCAGCGCCTCGATATCGAGGTCGTTGAGCGTGGCGATCACCGGCAGACGACCGACGAATTCAGGGATCAGGCCAAACTTGAGCAGGTCTTCCGGCTCCGCCTTCTGCAGCAGTTCGCCCACCTTGCGCTTGTCCGGATCGGCAACGTGCGCGCCGAACCCGATCGACCGCTTCTGCAGGCGATCGGCGATGATCTTTTCCAGCCCCGCGAACGCGCCGCCGCAGATGAACAGGATGTTGGTCGTATCCACCTGCAGGAATTCCTGCTGCGGATGCTTGCGCCCGCCCTGCGGCGGAACGGAGGCGGTGGTGCCTTCCATCAGCTTGAGCAGCGCCTGCTGCACGCCCTCGCCCGACACGTCGCGCGTGATCGAGGGGTTTTCCGCCTTGCGGCTGATCTTGTCGATCTCGTCGATATAGACGATGCCGTGCTGCGCCTTCTCAACATTGTAGTCCGACGCCTGCAGCAGCTTCAGGATGATGTTCTCCACGTCCTCACCCACGTAGCCGGCTTCGGTCAGCGTGGTGGCATCGGCCATGGTGAAGGGCACGTCGAACGTCTTGGCCAGCGTCTGCGCCAGCAGCGTCTTGCCCGAACCGGTCGGCCCGACCAGCAGGATGTTCGACTTCGAGAGTTCGACCTCGCTGCCCTTGCCGCTGTGCTTCAGGCGCTTGTAGTGATTGTGGACGGCCACCGAGAGCACGCGCTTGGCGCGGTCCTGGCCGATCACGTAGTCGTTCAGCGTCTCGAAGATGTCACGCGGCGTGGGTATGCCGCCATCCTTCTTCCCGGCGATCCCGGCCTTGGTCTCTTCACGGATGATGTCGTTGCACAGCTCGACGCATTCATCACAGATGAACACGGTCGGCCCCGCGATGAGCTTGCGCACCTCATGCTGGCTCTTGCCGCAGAAGCTGCAATACAGGGTGCTCTTGGTATCCGATCCGGAAAGCTTCGTCATTCTATCATCCCAGGCGCCTTCCCACGGAAGGCCGGCCCGATCATCCTACTACCCCAAGGGCATTAATCAACCGGACACGTTCAAAGCGAAAATCGGGTTACCGCACGGTGCCTTTCGCCAAGGTTAAGCGCCGCGCGGCCCCTGTCAGTTCTTCCTCATCAGGCGACCGGCGCGCCGCCCGAACCTTCTTCGACACCGGTCTGGTCGGTGGCCGGACGCGATTCGAAAACCTTGTCGACAAGGCCGAATTTCTGCGCTTCGTCGGCTTCGAGGAAGGTATCGCGATCCATCGCCCGCTCGATCTCCTCCAGCGTGCGGCCGGTGTACTTGACGTAGAGCTTGTTCATCCGTTCACGGATGCGCAGGATCTCGCGCGCCTGGATCTCGATGTCGGAGGCCATGCCCTGCGCGCCGCCGGACGGCTGGTGAATCATGATTCGCGCGTTGGGTAGCGCGATGCGCATGCCCGGCTCGCCCGCCGCGAGCAGGAAGCTGCCCATCGAGCAGGCCTGGCCGATGCACACGGTGGAAACGCGCGGCCGGATGTACTGCATGGTGTCATGGATCGCCATGCCCGCCGTGACGACCCCGCCTGGCGAGTTGATGTACATCGAGATGTCCTTCGACGGGTTTTCCGATTCGAGGAACAGCAGCTGCGCGGTGATCAGCGCCGCCATGTGGTCTTCCACCTGGCCCGTCACGAAGATGATGCGTTCGCGCAGCAGGCGGCTGAAGATGTCGAAGCTGCGTTCGCCGCGGCTGGTCTGTTCGACGACGACGGGAACGAGCGCGCCGGTGACAGGATCGGTGGTGAACTTGCCTTGAGCGCCATAGGCGCCGCTGTTGTGGCCGAACAGGTCGAGCATGAATCCCTCTTGTGGTTGCCGCGTCTATGTCGCGTGCCACGGGAAGATGTTCAAGGGCGTTAACCCGTCCATGCCGGAAATACCGCTCCGATTGCCCTTTGGACAGCGGAACTGCCACGCGCGATCTTGACGGAACCGTGGCGAATTCCCCGTTCATGCCGTCAAACTGTCACCGCTTCGACGCGCAGCGGTCACGAAGGCATCCTACGATCAAGGATCGGAGGACACCATGGGTTCGCAGACTCAACTTCGCAGGCTTTCGGTCCGGCTCGCGCGGGACGACGGCGATCTTCTGGCCGTGCAGAAGCTGCGCTGGCAGGTCTTCGCCGCGGAGATGGGCGCGAACATTCCGGTTACCGGTCCATCGGCCAGCGGTGATTCCTGCATCGACAGCGATCCCTACGACGCGCTGTGCGATCACCTGCTCGTGGTCGACGAGGACGGGTGCGCCGAACGCGGGGGCGCCGAAGATGGCGGGAGTGGCCCGCTGGTGGTCGGCACCTATCGCCTGCTGCGCGAAAGCGTGGCGCGCAAGGCCAGCGGCTTCTATTCCGAAGGCGAATTCGACCTGTCCCGGCTGGCCGGCGCGACCGGCGGCGGCGAGCTGCTCGAACTGGGGCGTTCGTGCGTGCTGCCCGCCTATCGCACCAGCGCGACCATCTCGCTGCTCTGGCGTGGCATCGCGGACTATCTCGCGCTCCATGACATTGGGCTGATGTTCGGCTGCGCCTCGTTCCCCGGCATCGACCCCGACGCGCACGCGGCGGCACTGTCCTACCTCCACCACGTCTGCCTCGCACCGGACTACCAGCGGCCCGCCGTGCTTCCCGGCAAGGGCATCGCGCTCGAACGGCTGCCGCGCGGCAGCTATGACGAGCGGCGCGCGCTGGTGCAGTTGCCGCCGCTGATCAAGGGCTATCTGCGCGCGGGCGCACGTTTCGGCGACGGAGCGTTCGTGGACCGGAAATTCAACACGATCGACGTCTGCGTCGTGATGCCGGTAGAGCTGATCTCGGAACGCTACGCCGCCCGCTTCAGCGTCGCGGCCTGATCTTCCAACGGGTCGGCGCCGCCGCCCAGCAGATCGGCAAGGCGCAGCGCGATACGGGCCTGCGCTTCGCGAACGACCTGCTTGCGATCGCCACCGCCCAGCGGCTTGCCGAAATCGACATCGATGGTCGCGCCACCAGCGGCGGCCAGCGCCAGCGCGTGCGGCAGCAGGGCGTCGTCCCCGACCCAGGCGACAAACGCCCGCTGGCGCCGATCGCGACAGGCCAGCGTGACCGGGCAGATCATGCCACGATCCGCCGCGGCATCCGGAACCATGCTGGCATGGAACGGCAACACGCCTTCGCCCGTACTGGTCGTACCCTCGGCAAAGAGGACTAGCGAGCGCCCCGACGCCAGCCGCGCGACAAGCTCCCGCCCCGCCTCAACCACCCCGGCCCGGCGATGGCGATCGACAAACACGCTGCCGTGCCGTTGCGCCAGGACGCCCAGCAACGGCCAGCCCGCGACGTCCGCCTTGGCCACGAAACCCACGTCCGCCACGCGCGCCAGCACCGCGATATCGACCCACGACAGGTGATTCGCCAGCACCAGCGTGCCCGGCGCCAGACGGCGATCGCCATGGCAACGAACCCGAATGCCGAAGCCGCGCAGCAGGATGTCCCACGCCGCGTTCTCGATTGCCCGGCGCGACGTGCGCCACCGCCCCGCAAGCCGCCACGGCACCGACAGCATCAGAACGAGAACGAGCGAACCGAGCGCGCGGCCGCAGCGATACCCGACGCGCAATTTCCACCAGCCTCCGGCCATCGACGATCCCTCCCGCGCGCATATCCGTACCGTGGCGAGGCATGCGACACGGGCATGACAGGATCGCGACAAACAAAAAGGGCGCGCCCGGTGGCACACCCTTCCTGTTTCGTCAGTCCCCCCGCAAGGGGGCGACGGAGCCGAAGATCAGGCCTCTTCAGCCTTCTTCTTGGCCGGAGCCTTCTTCTTCGGAGCCGGCTTTTCCGCAGCGGCTTCCTCGGCCGGAGCTTCGGCGGGAGCGGCCGCCTTCTTCTTCGGCGCGGCCTTCTTCGCGGCAGGCTTGGCTTCCTCGACCGGAGCTTCGGCAGCCGGCGCTTCCTCGGCGGCGGCTTCGGCCTTCTTCTTGGCCGGGGCCTTCTTCTTCGCGGCGGGCTTCGCCTCGGCCGCCGGCGTCACGCCTTCCTCGGCCTCGATCGCGGCCTGCAGCTCGTCACGCGTCACTTCGCGCTCGGCCACCTCGGCCTTGTCGAACAGGAAGTCGACGACCTTGTCCTCGTAGAGCGGCGCGCGCAGCTGGGCGGCGGCAAGCGGCTCCGAACGGACGTATTCGATGAAGCGCTGGCGATCTTCCTCGCGGTACTGCTGGGCTGCCTGGCGGATCAGCATCTCCATTTCCTGCGCGGAAACCTGCACGCCGTTGGCCTGGCCGATTTCCGACAGGAGCAGGCCAAGGCGGACGCGGCGTTCGGCGATCTTGCGGTAGTCTTCCTTCTCCGCCTCGATCTCCTTCAGCGCTTCCTCGGGGTTTTCCTCGTGGCTCGCTTCGTGAGTCAGCTGCTGCCAGATCTGCTCGAATTCGGCTTCGACCATCGACGGCGGCACCGCGAAATCGTGGCCGGCGGCCAGCTGGTCGAGCAGCGCGCGCTTCATCTGGGTGCGGGTGAGACCAGCGGTTTCCTGTTCGAGCTGGCCCTTGAGGAGACCGCGCAGCTGCTCCAGGCTTTCGAGGCCGAGCATCTTGGCGAACTCGTCATCGGCCACGAACTCGCCGCCGTGCTTCACCGCCTTGACCGTGATGTCGAAGGTGGCTTCCTTGCCCTTCAGGTTCTCGGCCGGATAGTCTTCCGGGAACGTGACGGTGATGACCTTCTCATCGCCGGCCTTCAGACCGGTGAGCTGTTCCTCGAAGCCGGGGATGAAACGGCCCGAACCGATTTCCAGCGGCTGGTCCTCGGCGGTGCCGCCCTCGAAGGCGACGCCATCGACCTTGCCGAGGAAATCGATGATCAGCTGATCGCCTTCCTTGGCCTTGGCGTTCTTCGGCGCGTCGGTGAACTTCTTCTGCCCGGCGGCGATGCGGTTGACGGCTTCGTCCACCTGGTCCTCGCCCACGGGAACCACCAGCTTTTCGAGCTTCAGGCCTTCGAGCGACGGCGCGGCGATGTCCGGCAGGACTTCGAGCGCGACGGTCAGTTCGGCGTCCTGCCCTTCGGCATAGCCATCACCCAGCGCGACCGACGGCTGCACGGCGGGGCGCAGCTTGTGATCGGCGACGAGCTTGTCCAGCGCGGCGCGGATGGTGGTGTTGAGCGCTTCCTGATGAAGCGCCGGGCCGTGAATCTTGCGCACGAGGTTCGCGGGCACCTTGCCGGGACGGAAGCCGGGCATCCGCACCTGCGGCGTGATCTTCTTCACTTCCCCTTCCACGCGCGACGCGATGTCGGCGGCCGGGATGGTCACGGTGTAGGCGCGCTTCAGGCCCTCGTTGGTGGTCTCGACGATCTGCATCCTGATCCAACTTTCTGTACGTCATTGACGCACCGCGCGGCGCGTCGTCCTCGGGTCGGAGCTTGGCGCAGCGACTGGTGCGGGCGAAGGGACTCGAACCCCCACATCTTGCGATACTGGAACCTAAATCCAGCGCGTCTACCAGTTCCGCCACGCCCGCATCCGGCGAAAAGCAGGCGGTGCCCCTATCGCAGCGGCGGGAAAAGGGCAAGCGCCTTGGGTTCGATCGGGCGATGCGACGTTCCGGATGGCTTCGGATCAGCGCGCCAGACGCGCGAGCGCGGCCAGCAAGCCCCAGCCCGGAGGCGGCGCGGGAGGAGCGGCGGCACGGTCATCGCCCACGCATTCCAGGCAATAGGCCTGCGCGCCACGGCCCGAGAGCAAGCGCGAGACATCGGCCATCAGCCGGCCCGCCAGCGCCTGCTGGCGCAGCGCGACGAAGCCGGCCAGATCGCCCGATGGCGCCGCCGCGGCGTCCCCGTCGTCGCTCACCATCTGTTCCAGCAGGCTGCGCACCGTGCCGTCGCCCGATCCCAGGAAAACCGGATGCCACGTGTCGACCTTGGCCGCCTTGGCGGTCCACGCCAGCGCGTCGTCCAGCCCGCCGAACTGGTCGACAAGCCCGATCTGCCGCGCGGTGCCGCCGTCCCAGATGCGGCCCTGGCCGATGGCGTCGACCTGTTCGGGCGTCTTGTGGCGCGAGGCGCCGACAAGGCCGATGAAGCGGCGGTAATTGTTTTCGATCTGGCCCTGCAGCAACCCCTGGAACGCGGGAGTCAGCCCGCCCAGCAAATCGGGCTGGCCGGCCAGCGGGGTCGTGCGCAGGCCATCGGCATGGACGCCGTACTGCGCGATCGTGTCCTCGACGGTCGGGATCACCGCGAAGATACCAATCGAACCCGTGATGGTATCGGGCTCGGCGAAGATGCGCTGGCCGGGCGTGGAGACCCAGTACCCACCGCTCGCGGCCAGATTGGCCATCGACACGGCCACGGGCAGCCCCTTGGCCTTGATCCGTTCGATCGCCGCGCGAATCCGTTCCGAGGCCAGCACCGATCCGCCGGGCGAATCGACGCGCACCACCAGCCCGGCGTAGTCGTCGCTCACCGCCGCCTTGTCGAGCAGCGCGGCAATGCGGTCGCCGCCTGCGGTTCCCGGCCCGGCATCGCCATCGACGATCTCGCCCGCGATGGTCACCACGGCGATCGCCTTGCCTTCGCGCGGTTCGGGCTTGTCGGCGAGATAGGTCGCCATGTCGGTGGAGCGGAACGCGCCCAGCCCGGCCGCAGGATCGGCGCCCGCCAGTTCGGCCACGCGCTTGCCGAAGGCGACGCGGTCGCCCAGCTTGTCGACCAGCCCCGCCTTGAGCGCCGCCTGCGCCGCATCGTTGTTGCTTTCGGCCAGCCACTTCACCGGATCGCCGGTCACCAGCGCCAGGTTCGCCTTGGGCCGGGCCTTCTTCACTTCGGCCTGCCAGCTGTCCCACAACGCCTTGTACACCGCGTTCAGCGCTTCCTTGGCTTCGGGCGAGGCATCGTCGCGGATGTAGGGTTCTACCGCGCTCTTGTAGGTCCCGACCTTGAAGACGTGCGCCTTCACCTTCAGCCGGTCGAGCAGAGCCTTGTAATAGAGATTGGTGCCGCCGGGGCCGGTGACGATCGCGCCGCCGATCGGATCGACCCAGACCTCGCTGGCGTGGGCGGCCAGTTGCACGCCATCGTCCTGGTACATCACCGCGCGGACCAGCACCGGCTTCTTCGCGGCACGGGCCTTGTCCATCGCCGCGCCAATATGGCTGAGATGGACCTGCCGCCCACCCGCGAACTTTTCCAGATCCAGCACGATCACCTTGATCCGCGAATCGGTGGCCGCCTGTTCGATCGCGCGGGCGATGTCGCGTTCGCGGTATTCCCGGCGCGGCTTCTCGCCGCTGGTGAGCAGGCTCAGCGGATCGATATGGCTGCGCTCCTCCACCACCGGGCCATCGAGCACCAGATAGAGCGCGCCGTCGCGCACCAGGCCGGGCGCCGGACGCAGCGTGAGCACCGCATAGAGTGCCCAGAAGAACAGCAGGAGGAACAGGAGGACGAGCGCGTCCTTGACGGCGACGAGGAGCTTCCAGGCCGAGCGGGCGAATTTCATGGGGGATATCTACGGCCTGAACGCGAAGAGTTCCAGCCGCAAGGCTTGAGATGCCTCCATCGCGGGTCTAGGGCGTGGTCTTCGATGCAACCATCGAACCCCTCCCCGCCCACCGCACCGCCATCGGCCCGCTATCCCGCCGGCGGCCTTGCCTTTCCCCACCGTGACCTGACCGGGATCGGCCGGCTTGCCCGGCACGAGATCCTGTTCCTGCTGGACGAGGCGGAACAGTGGGTGGAGCTGAACCGCCAATCGCAGAAGCGCGCCGAAGTCCTCTCGGGCCTCACCATCATCAACGCCTTCTTCGAGAACTCCACCCGCACGCTGCTGTCGTTCGAGATCGCGGGCAAGCGGCTGGGGGCGGACGTGGTCAACATGCACGCCGCCACCTCCAGCGTGAAGAAGGGCGAAACGCTGATCGACACGGCGATGACGCTGAACGCGATGCGCGCGGACGCCATCGTCATCCGCCACGCCAGTTCCGGCGCGGTGCGGCTGATCGCGGAAAAGGTCGATTGCCCGGTGCTCAACGCCGGTGACGGCCAGCACGAGCATCCGACGCAGGCGCTGCTCGATGCGCTGACCATCCGCCATGCGCTGAAACTCGCGCCCGGCAGCGACCTGAATGGCCTGCGCGTGACGATCTGCGGCGATATCCTGCACAGCCGCGTCGCCCGCTCCAACATCCTGGCCCTGACCGCGCTGGGCTGCGATGTCAGCGTCTGCGCGCCCCCCGCGTTGATGCCCGCCGAGATCGAGGCGATGGGCGTGACGCCGTTCCACGATTTCGACGCGGCGCTGAAGGGCGCGCAAGTGGTGATGATGCTGCGGCTCCAGCAGGAACGGATGAGCGGCCAGTTCATCCCCTCCCCCCGCGAATACCGGCATCTGTACGGGCTGACGCTCGACCGGCTCGCAAAGGCGGAACCCGATGCCTTCGTCATGCATCCCGGCCCGATGAACCGGGGCGTGGAGATCGACAGCCAGGTGGCCGACCATCCCACCCGCAGCCTCATCACCCGGCAGGTGGAACGGGGCGTCGCCATCCGCATGGCCTGCCTGGACGTGCTGACGCGCCGCGCGCGGGGCGTGCCGGGCTGGGTCGAAAACAAGGGAGTCCTCGCATGACCCCGCGCCCGCTGACCATCACCGGCGGAAGGCTGGTCCTGCCCGAAGGCGAACCCGTTGCCGGCGCGCTGCGCTGCGAGAACGGCCGGATCGTGGCGATCGGCGATGTTTCGCCGGCGGAAGGCGACGACGTGATCGACGCGCGCGGCGCGCTGATCGCGCCCGGCCTCGTCGATCTGGGCGTCTTCGCCATCGACAAGCCAGCGTTCCACTTCGGCGGCATCACCCGCGCCGCGCTGATGCCCGATCAGGGGCCGCCACTGGACCATCCGGCACGCGTCCGCTTCGCCGCGCAATCGGGCAAGCCCGATTTCTGGGTCCACCCGCTTGCCGCCGCCACGCGCGGGCTGGAGGGCACGGAACTCGCCGAACTGGCGCTGATGCGGGAAGCCGGCGCACGGGCGGTCGCGACCGGGCGGGCGTGGATCGCCGATTCGGGCGTGATGCTACGCCTGCTGCGCTATTGCGCGATGCTGGGGCTGGTCGTGATCACCCATGCCGAGGATGCCGGCGTCACCGGCGCGGCCGTGGCCACCGCCGGCGAGATGGCGACCCGGCTGGGCCTGCCGTCCGCCCCGGCCGAGGCCGAAGCGCTGGCGGTGGCGCGCGATGTCGCGCTGGCGGAGCTATCGGGCTGCCACGTCCATTTCCGGCAGGTGACGACCGCGCGCGCGCTCGATCTGGTGCGCAAGGCCAAGGCGCGCGGCGTGCCGGTGAGCGCGGGCGTAACCCCGGCCCACTTCATGCTCTCGGACCTGGAACTCGCCGATTTCCGCACGTTCTGCCGTCTTTCGCCGCCGCTGCGCAACGATGCCGATCGCAAGGCGGTGATCGCCGCGATCGCCGACGGGACGATCGACGTGATCGCGTCGGGCCATGATCCGCGCGGCCCCGAAGACAAGCGCCTGCCCTTCGCCGATGCCGAACCCGGCATGGCCGGCGCGGAAACGCTGTTGCCGCTGACGCTGACGCTGGTGCGCGATGGCCATATCGATCTGGCCCGCGCCTTCGATCTGCTGGCGGGCGCCCCCGCGCGCCTGCTGGGCGTGGATGCGGGAAGGCTGGAAGCCGGCTGGGAAGCCGATATCGCGCTGGTCGATCCAGTGCGCCCCTGGATCGTCGATTCGGACAAGATGGCGGCAAGCGCCGGCAACACGCCGTTCGACCGGCGCCCCGTGGAAGGCCGGGTCAACGCCCTGTTCAAGGGCGGCAAGCTGATCGGCTGAACGCGGGCCGGCCGAAGCCCGTCAACGCAACCGCGCGAGACGGGTATCAGCGGGGCGGCCCTGCTGCGGCGGTGCTACGCGGGGAGCGGCCATGACAAGGCATGCGCCACCGCGCGCCTTGACCGAGCGGCACAACGTGGCGGCCGAAGCCTGCCCAACGAAGCCCGCCGCCTGGACGCGCCAGAAACGACGGCCGTTCACGGTTACCTGGGTGGTCACGTTGCGGTAGCCGGCCAACGCCGGGTTGCGCGATGTGAAATGGCGCCAGGCCCGGTGCGCACCGTCGGAGGTGGAAAACGCTCCAAGCTGCACCAGATGCGTGCCGGTCGCGGCCGTGGGACGCACCGCCGGCTTGGCCGCGGACATCGCCACCGGCTTTGCCACCGGGCGCGCGGAAGGACGCGGTGCCGCTGCGGCGATCCGGTAAGGGCGCGCCTGCGGCTGGATCACCGCGACCGGCGCGGCTTTCGCCGCGGGCGCGTCGATCATCGCCAGTTGCGCGGCGCGCGGCTGCGTCGAGGCATCAGCCACCCGTGGCGCGGGCGCGGTATCGAGCGCCGGCAGTTCCTCCACGGCAGCCTTGGCCAGCGTGGGGGCCGCGCCGGCGTTTCCTGCCTTTGGCGTCTCCGCCTTCGCGGCGGCGGCATCGGCCAGTTGCGCCGTTTCCGGGAAGTTGGCCAACGCCAGCGCCGTCGGCTGGCCGGCATCTTCGCGCACCGGGGCACCGATCAGCGAGGCGACGCGGCGGCGCACGTCCTCAGGATTGCCAATAGCTGCCCATTGCTGGATGCGCGCGTCAAGCTGGTCGGCCGGCACGTCGAACGATGCCATCACCCGGGCTTCCTTCCACTCGCCATGAAGCGCCAGCGCGAACGCGAGGTTCTGGCGTATCTTGGGATTGGTCCCGCTGGTACGCAGCGCGTTGCCCATCAGTTCGATGCCTTCGCCGGTGCGACCGGCCAGCGCCAGCGCCAGCCCATAGTCCTCGACCGGGATGGCATCACGATAGCTGTTCAGCGTATCGACCGCCTCGTTGCTGCGGCCCATGCCGATTTCGGCCAGCGCAAGGCTCAGCGCGGCCTTGCCGCTGTCCTCGCCCAGTTCCATCGCCTCGTCATAGGCCTGGCGCGCGGATTCGAAGCGGCCCGCGCGCAAGTAGCTGTTCCCCAGCAACAGGCGATAGGCACCGTTTCGCGGATCGGACAACACGGCCTTTTCCGCCAGCGCGACCGCCTTGTCGGCATGGCCGCTACCCAGTTCCGCACGGGCATTCGCCGCGATCTTGTCGGCATGCGGCCCGCCGGCCGCACAGCCCGCAAGCAGGCCCGCCGCCAGTGTGGTGGCTAAGCCCATGCGCAGCCGCCGGCGAAGCGGAGCAGCGCGCGGTGCGGTGAAATCGATCGAGGGCTGCATGATCGGAAAATCCCCTGGCAAACGGATCAAGGCCGCTTGGCGCGGCAGGCCAGGTCTTCAAGACCGGGCACGGTTTCGAGAAAGCGGTCGAGCGCGTCGGTCACGACCTGCTGCGCGCTGCGGTTCTCCAGCGTGCTCGCAAGCCGCAGGCGGAAATGGCGATCGGCGTCGAGGCGCAGCGTGAAAGCGGCTTTGCGGCCCGAAGCCAGGGCAACGCCTTGGCGACGCGCCGGCTGCGGCGCGACTTCGGGTTCGGACGGTGCCGATACCGGCTCTGCGGCCGAAACATCTTCCACAACCGGAGCGTCCTCGGCCACGGCCTGCGCCAGCGTCTTCATCTGGCGCACCACTTCGGGCACGGCAGGCGCGACGTCGGCATGATCAGCCAGTGGCGCATCATGGGACGGGCCATGCGACGGTGCCTCGCCCATGTCGTTCCAGCCCAGATCGTCGAGAGGAGCATGGCCGCCTCCCAGCCCGACACGGTGCTGGTCTTCATAGGAAATCGGCGCAAGCTGGGGGCGCATCGCGGGACGCGCGCCGCCCTTGCGGGCAAGAAGGCTTGGCGTCAGCGAAGCGAAAGCGCGAGGTTCGGTCATCGGGCTTCTCCCTTCACGAACCGCTGACGCGGCGGCCGAAGCCCCCGGCCGCGCGTGGTGCAGCACCAATAACCGGCGCCGGCTGGGCGGGCACCGCGAAGACGGTCCGGCGGAAATTGCGTTCGAGCCGTTCGGAAATATAGGTCCACAGCGCGGTAACTTCCTGCGCCGACCGCCCCTTGGGATCGACTTCCATCACCGTGCGCCCGTCGATCATCGAGGCCGCGAAATCGGTGCGGTGGTGCAGCGTTACGGGGGCTACGGTGCCGTGCTGCGACAGCGCGATCGCCGCTTCGGAGGTGATGCGTGCCTTGGGCGTCGCGCCGTTCACCACGAAGATCAGCGGCTTTCCGGCGCGCTCGCACAGATCGACCGTGGCGCCAACGGCGCGCAGGTCATGCGGGCTGGGGCGCGTGGGCACGACGATCAGTTCCGCCACCGAGATGACCGACTGGATCGCCATCGTGATCGCCGGTGGCGTATCGATTACGGCCAGCTTGAAGCCCTGCTGGCGCAGGACTGCAAGGTCGGCGGCCAGACGGGCCACGGTGGTCTGGGCGAAGGCCGGGTATTCCGCCTCGCGCTCATTCCACCAATCGGCCAGCGATCCCTGCGGATCGATGTCGATGAGAACGACCGGGCCGGCGCCGGCGCGCTGCGCCTGCACGGCGAGATGACCGGACAGGGTGGTCTTTCCCGATCCGCCCTTCTGCGATGCCAAAGCCAATACGCGCAATGGGTATCCCCCTCTTATACCGAAACGGTCCTGAACGGGAGATCGCAGAACAGACTGAAATTTCCGTTAATGCAGCGCGGGACGGCGAAAGGACAACACGCCCCCGATTTCGTGGCAATCTGGCTCGCAAGGCCGGAATTCTTTGCTAATGCGGGGTTAACCGACCACAAATACCATCGCATCATCAGCAGCTATTACACGAGCGGGGGCCTTGCCGTGCTTCGACCGAAAGCAGGAACAACCATAGGAATTGCCATCGTGGCAGCCTGCGCGGCTGTGCCGGCCATGTCCGCCCATGCCCAGACGACGGGCAGCGGTGCGAACGCCAACGTGGTCAAGTCCGGCGTCGAAGCCTGGCAGCGGCAGGACTACGCGGGCGCGGTCCGTCAATGGGAAACGGCCGCCGCCAGGGGCGATGCGGACGCGGAGTTCAACCTGGGTCAGGCCTACCGCCTGGGCAAAGGCGTGCCGCAGGACATGGCAAAGGCCGAATTCTATTTCGGCCGCGCCGCCCGCAAGGGGCATCCGCAGGCCGGCGACAACTATGGCATCGTGCTGTTCCAGTCGGGCCGCCAGACCGAGGCGCTGCCCTGGCTCAACACCGCCGCCGATCGCGGAGAGCCGCGCGCGATGTACATCCTCGGCATCGCCGCCTTCAACGGCGATTACGTCGGCAAGGACTGGGTGCGCGCCTATGCGCTGATGACGCGCGCCGCCGCCAATGGCCTGCCGCAGGCGACAGCCAGCCTTGCCACGATGGACACCGTGATCCCGCTGGAGCAGCGGCAAATGGGCATTTCGCTGGCCGGCGATCTCGAACGGAAAGCGGAGCAGGCGCGCAGCGTGCAACTCGCCGCCAGCGATCTGGGCGCCAAAGCCCCGGCATTGCAGACGCCGGGATCCGCCGCGCCAAGACCGTTGCCCACCACGAGCATACCCGCCTCCACCGTCGCGACGGCTCCGGCAACACCCATTCCGCCGCGTCCGGCCGCACCCCGGCCGGCGCCCCCCCCGCCCGCGGCGGCCCGGCCACCGGCGCCCGCACCCCACGCCACCGGCAACTGGCGTATCCAGTTGGGCGCGTTCTCGCAGCGCGGCAATGCCGATGCGCTGTGGAGCCGGGTGAAGACCCGGCCGGGCGTGGCCGGCCATCCCCGGATCGACGTTCCCTCCGGCGGCGTGACACGCCTGCTCGCCGGCGGCTACGCCGGACAGGCGGACGCGGAACGGGCGTGCGACGGCCTCAGGGCTGGTGGCTTGGCGTGCCTGGTGATAAAGCCGTAAGGCTTTGACGGATCACGCTTCGGACCAGCCCGCTTCCCTCCCACTTCCAACGCGCGGCGATCCTTCGCGGATCGCGGCGATCGATTTCGTGCGCGGCATCGCCGTGCTGGGCATCCTGACGATCAACATAACCGGATTCTGGGGGCCGACGCTGGCCAGCTTCTCCCCGGCCCTGCCCCGCGCCGAACCCGGCGCCGATGCGTGGTTCGCGCTGTCGTTCCTGCTGTTCGAAGGCAAGATGCGCGCGTTGTTCACGCTGCTGTTCGGGGCCAGCATGATGCTGTTCATCGAAGCCGCCGAAAGGCGCGGGCTGAACGGCGATGCGATGCAGGCGCGGCGGCTGTTCTGGCTCGCCCTGTTCGGATACGCGCATTACCTGCTGCTGTGGTGGGGGGACATCCTGTTCCCCTATGCCCTGTGCGGCCTGGGCGTGCTGGTGCTGCGCCGCCTGCCGCCTGCCGCGCTGGCCGCCATTGCCATCGCGGTATTCTGCGCCGCGCACGGACTGGATGGCATCGGCGACGTGCCCGGCATAGCGGCCGAACAGCGCGTGCTGTCCGGGCATGGCACCGCAGCGGAACAGGCTGAACAGGCCGCGATGATGGTGCGGATCGCGCAATCGATGGCGCAGGACACGCAGATCCTGAACGCCGGCTTTCTCGAAGCGATCCGGTTGCGGCTCACGCTGGCGCCGTTCCTGCCGTTCAAGATCGCGCTGGCGACCGCGACCGAAACGCTGCCGCTGATGCTGGTGGGCATCGCCCTGTTCCGCAGCGGCTTTTTCACCGGTGGCTGGAGCCGGCAGGCGATCGTCCGCATGGCGGTGGCCGGCATCGGCATCGGCGGGATGCTGACGCTGCCGGTGCTGGGGTGGATCTGGGCGCACCACTTTCCGCCGCGCGCGATGCTGGGGGTGATGGACCACATCGCCGCGATCCCGCGCGCGATCATGGCGCTGGGCTATCTCGCCGCGCTCATGCTGTGCTGGCCGGGCGCAAGCGGCCATCCGCTCGCCCACCGCCTGACAGCCGCCGGACGCTGCGCCTTCACCAACTACCTGGGGACCACGGTGCTGATGGGCGCCGTGTTTTCGGGCTGGGGCCTGGGCCTCGGGCCCGAACTTCCGCGCATCTGGCTGCCGGCTTTCGTCGTACTCGGCTGGATCGCGATGCTGGCCTGGCCGACATGGTGGCTTGCCCGGTTCCGCCAGGGGCCGATGGAAGCGGCGTGGCGACGCCTGACGTTCCTGTTCGTGGCGAGGCCGTCCTGATCCCGCGGCTCAGGATGGCGTATCCGCCGCCCTCTGCGGATGCTTCGGACTCAGGATCAGCACCCCGCTTTCCACGCGCCACGACTTCAGCCGCGACAGCAGGTTCATGCCCAGCACGTTGAGGCCGCCGGTCGATCCGGTGACGATCACGTCCATGTCGCGCGCCACGATCGATCCGAAGCGCAATTCGCCCACCCGCGCCATGCGCGCCTCCACTTCTCCGTTCGCCGTGCGCACCGATACCGGCAGGCGTAACGGATCGGGCCTGATATCGGCGGCGACGGCGGCATCTTCGGAGAGTGCGGTGATGGTGGCGCCGGTATCAACCATGAAGCGCTGACGCACGCCGTTGACGCGCGCTTCGATCCAGTAGTGCCCGTCGGCCGCCAGCGGAATGCGCGTTTCGCCACCCGCCACGGTCTGCGCCGGCATCCCGATGTTGGAGGTGAGGGAATCGAAGGTGGGATCGAGATGGACGAAGCGCACCACCGTCAGCGCGAAGACCGCCAGCAACGCGACATTGCCGACAAAGCCCAGCAGCCGCCCGGTCAACGGCATAAAGCCGCGAATCATGCCGGCGATCATCACCAGAACGATCGCGCCGCCCGCCGCCAGAAGCAGCGGCGGGGCACCGGTCAGCGCCGGTGGCAAAGCAGCGATCAGATTTCCCGGCATGTCCATCGAATCGCGCGTACCATGCCTTTCCTTTCACGCGGCTGACATCATCGGAACGCATGGGCGGTCAAACCATTGGAGCGATCATGATCCTCACCATAGCCACCCGCCTTTCCTGCCGCATGTATGGCGCAACCGATGCCTTGCTCCAGATCGAAGCCGCCCCGACCTCGCGACAGTCCATCCTTTCCGCGAACATCGCCAGCACGCCCACCCCGCACTTTCTGCGCGTGGGGGCACAGGATGGCATCGGCGAAAGGATATGGGTTCACCACGACGGCGAATTTTCGGTCAATTATGATGCGCGGATCGAAGTGCTGCGCAACGATTTCGACCTGGCGTCGCTGGCCGGGCTGCCGCCGCACCGCCTGCCGGGAGAAGCGGTGCCCTATCTGCTCGATTCGCTCTATTGCCCGGCCAGCCGGCTCCAGCCCTTCGTGCAGGAGGAATTCGGCGCGCTGGCGGGCGGGGCCAAGGTGGAGGCGATGCGCGCCTGGATCGCCGGCCACTTCCGTTACGTTCCGGGATCGAGCAATTCCTCGACCACCGCGCTGGACAGCTTCGTCGAGCGGCGGGGCGTGTGCCGCGATTATGCCCATACGCTGATCGCGCTTGCCCGCGCGGCGGCCATCCCCGCCCGGTTCGCGTCCGGCTATGGCCCCGGTGTATCGCCGCAGGACTTTCACGCCGTGGCCGAGGTGTTCCTTGCCGATCCGGCGGGCCAGGGGGGAAGCTGGCGCATCGTCGATGCCACGGGCATGATCACGCCCGATGCCTTCGCGGTGATCGGCGTGGGGCGCGACGCGGCAGACGCCAGCTTCTTCACCAGCTACGGCACGATGGACCTTGTATCGAAGGACATCACCGTCCGCAGCGAGTAACGGCTGCCGCCGATAGCGGGAGGAACAATCCGGTTTACTTCCCTTTCAGCCCTGTATGTTAAGCCGTGCGCAAGGCCGCGCGAAGCATGGACGCACGGTTCGCGACCGAAGGCGATGAAAGGCCGGCACCTGTGACAGACGATGGACCGATGAACCTGCTGCGCAAGCGCTGGATTCGCGTGCCCGCCGGTTTCGTCGCCATGTCGCTCGCATCGATGCTGGCGTTTCACGTGGGGCAGGATGCGGCGCAGGTGTTCTTCCCGCACAAGGAAGACGCTTCCAAACCGATCGCGGCCAAACCCCCAGCGGCCCAAACCGCCGCCGCCCCGCAACCCGCCCCGGCGCCCAAGCCGCCGGCGGACGATCCGTTTGTGGTCAAGTCGATCCTGAAAATCGACGAACCGATCAAGTTCGGCCAGTTCTTCTGGGACGAAAGCAAGGGCGAGCCAGGACCGCTGGTCGTGACGGTCGATCTCACGGCGCGCACCCTGTCCGTGTTCCGCAACGGCCACGAGATCGGCGCAACCGCGATCCTCAAGGGTTATGGCGACAAGCCCACCCCTGTCGGCGTCTTCCCGATCACCGAGAAGGACGCCGATCACGTTTCCAACATCTACGACGCGCCGATGCCCTACATGCTGCGGCTGACCAACGACGGCGTTTCGATCCACGGCAGCAAGGTGGAAAAGGGCTATGCCACCAACGGCTGCATCGGCGTGCCCGATGCCTTCGCCAAGCGCCTGTTCGAACAGGCGAAGCTGGGCGACAAGGTCATCATCACCGACGGCAAGCGCATCGGCGTGGGCGATCCCATCGTGGTGGAGCAGCAGGCCCAGACGCCATCGGGCGCCTGAGCCTTGTAGCCGTCAGCGGGGCGCCATCCGGATCGCGCCGTCAAGGCGGATGTTCTGGCCGTTGAAATAGGAATTGCGCACCAGTTCCATCGCCAGCGAGGCGAATTCCTCGGGCTTGCCCAGCCGCTTCGGAAACGGGACCGAGGCGTTGAGGCCATCCAGCACCTTTTCCGGCAGGCGGCCCAGCAGCGGCGTGCCGAAGATGCCGGGCATGATCGAGTTCACGCGGATGCCAAGGTCCATCAGATCGCGCGCCATTGGCAGCACGAGCCCGTTCACGCCGGCCTTCAGCGAACCGTAGGCAACCTGCCCCACCTGCGCGTCCTGCGCGGCGACCGAGGCGGTCAGGATGATGGTGCCGCGTTCGCCGTCTTCCAGCGGTTCCAGCCCGGCCATGCCCAGCGCGGAGAGCGAGGCGACGCGGTAGCTGGCGATCAGGATGCCCTGCGCGGCGAATTCGTAGTCTTCGGTCGAAAGGCGCACGAACTCCCCGGTCTCCTTGTTGCGGCCGACGGTCTTACCCTTGCGGTTGGCCATGGCGCAGTGGACGCAGATGCGTTCCTGCCCGTGCGCGGCGCGCGCCTTTTCGAAGCCGGTCACCACCGATTGCTCGCTGGTGATATCGACCTTGCAGAACAGGCCGCCGATCGCGCTGGCGACCTCCTGCCCCCGTTCCTCGTTCAGATCGAATATCGCGACCTGGACTCCGCTGGCGGCCAGCGCCTCTGCCGTGGCGCGCCCCAGTCCCGAAGCGCCGCCGGTAACGACGGCGGCCGTGCCCGCATCAATCCGCATCTTGCTCTCCCATGGTTTAACCGATCGATTAAATCATGGGAGCCGGCACGGCAAGAGCCGATCAGAGAATGTCGGCCTCGTCCCCCAGCGCGGCGCGCAGCTTTTCCAGCGCCTGCGCCTTCAGCTGGTGGACGCGGGGAATGCTGACGTCGAGCACCTGCGCGATTTCGGCGAGGTTCAGTTCCTCGACGAAGTAGAGCTGGATGACGAGCTGGAGCCGTTCCGGCAACGCGGCGATGGCGAAGGCCACCCCCGCGCGCATCTGTTCGTCGGCCAGCAAGGCGAAGCTGTCCGGCCGGTCGTCGGCGAAGGCGGGATCGCTGTCGGAATAGGCGCTGTCGATCGTTTCAAAGCGCACTGGTTCGCTCCCGGCGTGCAAGGTGGCGAGCTCCTGGTCGGTAAGGCCCATGGCGGCGGCCAGTTCGGCATCGGTGGGATCGCGCCCCAGTTCGTTGCGCAGCGTCGCGGTGTGATCGGCCAGCATCCTGCGCCGTTCGGAAACGCTGCGCGAAAGCGGCGTCACACGGCGCACAAGGTCCACCATGGCCCCGCGCACGCGCATCTTGGCATAGGCGGCAAAGCCGTCCTCCGTCGGGCCGGAATGCTTCTGGGCGCATTCGGTCAACGCGACCAGACCCGCCTGCACCAGATCTTCCAGTTCCATGCCGGCGCGCCCGGACCCATGGATGTGCCACGCCAGGCGCCGGACCATGGGCAGAAACCGGCGGATACGATCCGCGGTATCGTCACGGTAAGCACGCGCGGCGGCAAATCGACGTTGATCATGTTTCATGCAGCAAGGCCCTCGGGGTGCAGCACTGACGGTTGGGGAAGCGCGGGAACGGGCCTGGGCGCCTCGTTTCCGATGACGGAAATGACCTCGATCGGCTGCGTCGGCGGCAGTTCGGAGATCGAAATGACAAGACAGGTCGGGGCCCGCATCCGCAGCAGCGCGGAAAGCGCCCGGCGCGCGCGCGGCTGGACCACCAGCGCCACGGGCGACGCGGTCGGCCCGCGATCGCTGATGATCTGCGCCACCCGTTCGCCGATCCCGCGCGCGAGATCGGGTTCGATCACCGGCTGGCCGGTTACCGGGTCCTGCAATCCCTGCACGATCATCTGTTCCAGCGAACCGTCGAGCGTCAGCACCGGCAGGCGGTCGTTCGGCCCACACACCCGCGCGACGATCATCGCGCCAAGGCGGGCGCGCAGGATGTCCACCAGGCGATCGTGCTCGGTCGTCTGCAACACCGCTTCGCTCAAGGCCGACAGGATCGGCAGCGGATGGGCGATGCTGACGCCGTCTTCCAGCAGCGCATGGAACAGGCGCGTGACGGCGCCCAGCGACAGCGGCTGCGGGTAGATCGTTTCGACCAGGCCGGCCGCGCGGACCTTGACCGCGTCGAAGATTGCGCGAACTTCGTCTGGTCCCAGAAGCACTTGCGGCCGTTCGCCGAGAAGCTGGTTGAGGTGCGTGGCGATGACAGTGCTGGCATCGACCGTCAGGAACCCTTCGGCGATGGCATGGTCGCGCTGGGCGGCATCGATCCACAGTGCCGGGCAGCCGAAGCTGGGATCACGCGTGGCATCGCCCTGCAGCCCGTGGTTCTCGCGCGCCTCGCCCACGTCGATGGCCAGGATCTTCTCGCCCTTGATGCTCGCCCCGCCCAGCGTCACGCCGCCCAGCACGATGCGATAATCGTTCGGCGGCAGATCGAGCGCATCGCGCACACGGAACTGCGGCACGATGAAGCCGAAGGTCTGGCTGAGCTGCTTGCGCACGCCGGTAATGCGGGCAACCAGCGGCGAACCGCGCCGGTCGTCGACCAGATGGACAAGGCCATAGCCCAGCTCGATGGTGACGAGCGTCTGGTCGCTGACCTCTTCCAGCGTGATGCGCGAGGGATCGACCGGGATTTCCTCCTCGACCACCTCGGGCGCGGGGCGTTCGGCGCGCTTCTTCAGCGCCCACCACAGCCAGCCCGCAAGCCCGGCAGCCGGCAGGAAGATGGACTGCGGCATCGCCGGGATCATGCCGATCGCGCCCAGGATCACCGCTACCGGCAGCCAGGTGCGCGGATCGGCGAGCTGACCGCCGATCTGGCCGGCAAGGTCGCGGGTATCCGAAACGCGGGTCACGATCACGGCGGCGGCAATGGAGAGCAGCAGCGAGGGAACCTGCGCCACCAGCGCGTCGCCGACCGCCAGCGTCACGTACTTCTGCGCGGCATCACCGGCGGTCAGCCCGTGGCTGATCATGCCCAGGCAGAAGCCGGCAACGATGTTCACCGCCAGGATCAGCAGGGCCGCGATGGCATCGCCCTTCACGAACTTGCTGGCACCGTCCATGGAACCGTAGAAGTCCGCCTCGGTCGCCACTTCGCGGCGACGGGCCTTGGCTTCGTCGGCGGTAAGCAGGCCGGCGGCAAGGTCGGCGTCGATCGCCATCTGCTTGCCCGGCAAGGCATCCAGGGTGAAGCGCGCGGACACTTCCGAAACGCGGCCCGCACCCTTGGTCACCACCATCAGGTTGATGATCATCAGGATCATGAACACGAACAGGCCAACGGCGAAGTTGCCGCCGATCAGAAAGGCGCCGAACGCCTCGATCACATGGCCGGCCGCCGCGCCGCCCTGGTGCCCGTTGACCAGCACGATGCGCGTGGACGCGACGTTGAGCGCCAGGCGCAACAGGGTGCCGAACAGGAGGACGGATGGGAAGGACGAGAAATCCAGCGGCTTCTCGGCGTTCATGGACGCCATCAGGATCGCCACCGAAAGGGCGATATTGAGGACGAAGAACACATCGAGCATGAACGACGGGATCGGCACGATCATCAGGACGATGAGCGTGAGAATCCCCGCCGGCAAGGCGAGAGCACTGGGTGAACCTAGGCGCTTGAGCATCGTGGCTTAGAGTCCGAAAGAGCGGAGCCGGTCGTAGGCGGCGCGGACATGGCTGGGCGTGGCGGAAGCGTCGTTCAGCGCGAAGGCATCGCGCAGCGTGTCCGCCATCGAGGAAGCCGGACGGGCCGGTTGCTGGCCGGCGGCATAGGCCGTCGCCTGAAACTCCTGCGCGATCGGGCCACCCGTGAACGTGGGCGCGCTATCGACCGGCATGACATTGCCGGACGCTGCCGGCAAATAGCCGCCGGCCCAGGCCATGTCGCTGTCCGTCGCGCCACCGGCGGCGGCAAGGCGGCCGCTGAGCAGGCTCATCACCCCCTGCAGCGAACGCGGCGCACCGCTGTCATCGTAGAAGATCGACCGGTTCGAAGCCGCAGCCTGCGGCAACAGTGCCGCTGCCGATTGCGAGGGATCGGTCGCCATGGCGGTCAGGAAGCGTCCCGCCCCTTCCGCGCCGAGAAAGTGCGCGAGATAGAGTTCGGAATTCCCGGGCTGCCGACCCAGCACGCCGAACAGATAGTTGCGGTTGTCGTTGGCCAGTTCCCCGGCCATCAGCGCCGACAGCTGAGGATCGGAGCGCATCGACATGATCTGCTGGCGCAGCGCCGGATCGCGGACGCTGCCGTTCTCGATGACGCTGCCGGCCCAGTCATAGCCATGATCCGCGCCATGCTTGTCCAGCGTGCGCAGCCAGGTGGAATTGGTGAACTGGTAAAGCCCGGTGGCGCTGGACGTGCGCGCGCGTGCGTTGGGATTGAGGCCGGATTCCAGCCTTGCCTGCGCCAGCAGGTAGCCGAAGTCGACCCCCGTCGCCTGTGCGGCGCGCGAGATGGCGGCGCGCACATCGCCCGGCCCGGTTGTTCCGTCCATGGCAGCGGCCCATGCGGCCGGCCCGGCGGGAGACTGGACTGAACTCACAAAAATCCCTTTCCGTCACGCTGCTTCCGATTTCGAAAGCGGCTTCAGGAAAGGGATCAGCAAATATCGTGCCAAACACCCCGATTAAGGGGCGCAGGGAAATAAATATCAGGCCCGGTAGTTCAGCCGGCGGGTCGAGCGATGCGCATTGTACAGCGTCGGTGCCCCCACCATCGCGTCCAGCCGCGCCGAAACATTCGAGGCGATCAGGTTGCGCACGCGGCGGTTGGCTTCATTAAGGCGCCGCGCAGCGTCCAGAAGGCCGCGGCATTCCTCATCGACCAGTTCCGGTGAAGCGTCACCCAGGCGCCCGCACAGGTTGCCCTTGTCCACCGCGCATCCCATGATCGCATCCACGTCAAGGCCGGCAAGCGCGTGCCGTTCCTTTTGCAGGACGGCAACCATCTGCCGCAGCGTGTCGCGCATTTCGATGGGACGGACGGCGGCTTCATGGCTCATTGCGGGCTCCTCCAGAGCATACCGGCAGCAATCATCGCGTCAGCGATCTTGGCGGGGATCAGGGGATAGCGGCCGCTCTCGATCGCCTTGCGGATTTCCGCAACCCGTTCGGAGTTGACCGGCGCAGTGCCGGCCTTGACCGCTTCGCTGGTTTCCACCTGCGGTGTGGACGAAGCCACACTGCCGGAGGTTGCCGGCTGATCGTCCGCTTTGACCGATTGCAGGCCAGTCTCGGTGTTCACAGTCTTGACCTGAACCGCGCCAACCGGGCGCGTCGGTCCGATTTCAAATGATGGCATGGTCCCGCTCCTATAGCGTTTCTCATGCCCAAGAACGGCGTTGAAGCGGGTGCGTTAAGGCCACCCGGAAAAAAATTGCCGAATGGCGGTCATTCGATCGGTAGTTCCACCAGCCCGGGACGCACGATCTGCGCCCGCACGGGGTCGGATTTGGCCGAGGTCTTGACCCGTATCCACGCGCCGACAGCCCCGGAATCCATGGCTTCTCCGGGTTGGGAGACGGCAAAGCCCTCGCCCGTCACGGAAACCGTCACGGCTTCGCCGCGCAGAACCGCCGGGGCGGCAGCTTCTTGCCGGGTTGCCGGCGCAAGGCCGACCACCGGCACGAAAATGCGCCAGCTGCCGGCATCCGGACACTGAACGATCACGCTATCGCGCGTACCGCCCCGCCAGGAGAGCGCCAGTGGCGCACGGCAGGCGGCAAGGCGCATCCGGCGATCCACCGGCAAGGCCGCGCCGCCAGGCACGCCGATCGGCGAACCGGTAAAGCGCGCCACGGCGATGTCGATATCGGTCAGATCGGCCAGCCCGGCCCGCTGGGCCTGTGCCGGCGTGCCGATCGCGGCGCCAGCCAGCGCCATGGCCAGAAGGCTAAAAGAAGGAATTTTGCGCGTCATGGGTAAGGACCCCGGATAAGGAAGTGTCTCACGCAAATAAGCAAACATCGTGCCATCCATCAGGTTGCCGATGCGCTTTCTTCGGTATCGAAGCCAAGCGTGACCGTAGCTCCGCGCGAGGTGCCCGGCTCCACGACAACGCGGGCGTTTTTGCCGCGTTCGCCCGCGCTCTGCGCCAGCGCCGCGGCGCGCGCGAACGCGGCCGCCTGGTCGCCGGGGCCATGGCGCACCACGATCGTCACGCGCAAACGCGGATCGCTGCCCTGGTCGGCCAGCCACTGCGCCAAAGGCGGAGCGCCGGCACCATCGGACCACACCCCCACCGGCTCGGCGCGAACGGAGGCCTGGACGGGTGCCGGCGGCGGCGTTTGCGCGGCGGCGGCATGGGCTTTCGCCACCGGCTGCGCCTTCTCCGGCGTGTTGGCCAGCGCGGAAGCCGCGATCATGAACAGGATCATCGACAGGTCGGCCAGAATGGTCTGCCAGCCGGTCGACGGGCGAACGATCATGCCGCTTCCCCCGCACGCGTCGCCGCAGCGGCATGTTCGTCCGCACCGTGGCGCGCAGCGGTATGGCCACCATGGTGATCCGCCTCATGGCGCACATGGCGCGGCGTGGCGAGCGCGACCTGCTGAACCAGCCAGTCGATCACCGACTGACGCCCAGCTTCTTCGTCGCGCGCGCGCCGCTCGACCATCTTGGCCAGCGGACCAAGCACCAGATTGGCGAAGATCAGCCCGTAAAGCGTGGTCAGCACCGCCATGCCGATGGCGCTGGAAAAAGCGCCGCGTGCCACACCGTCGGCCGGCAGCTGCGTCAGCGATACGAGCGTTCCGGCAAGGCCGAACACCGGTGCCAGATCGGCCGCCTGCGCAAGCATCCCGGCCGCCTCGCCCGCTTTCGTCCGGCGCGTGGCGCGAAAGGCCTCGTGCTTTTCGAGCAGGCCGGAGACCGACCGGGCCGACAGCATGGCGTTGGTGGCTTCATCGAACTCGCGATCACCGCTGCGGCACGGCTGGGCGCGCAACAGGCCGTTGGCGCGAATGTCGGCGGCCTGCCCGGCCAGGACGGCGCGGACCGCATCGGCACGGAAGCGCGGCCGGAACAGGTCCGTCAGCGCCTTCCCCGTCGTTACGGTCGCGGACAGGCCACAGCGCAGCACCGCGGCCAGCGCGGTGCCGCCAAAGACGATGACGGCGGCGGCGGGATTGTAGAAATGCGTGAAATCCATGGATCAGGAACTCCTGCTCGGGTCGAAGAACGGCTTTGTTTTCCGAGGTTTCAGGGAGTGGCCGAACTTTGCCGGTATTCACCGCGAAACGGCAATCCCTTGCCGGAAATGCGCCGCGATTTTGCCGGTTGAACGATGCGCGGGAGCGGCAAAACGATTTGGCACGATGCTTGCAAAATCGATGTCGGCAACACCTATGCGGAGCTGACCGACGATGAGCGACAGTCTTTTCGGGATACATGGCAAGGCGCTTGAGCTGCGTTCGCAGCGCATGGGCCTGCTGACGTCCAACATCGCGAACGCCGGAACACCGGGCTACAAGGCCAAAGACATCGATTTCCAGGCCGCGCTGAAGGCGCGCGCCACGGGCGCGAGCGAAGACCAGGCGATGGCATCGGCCACGCGCTATCGCGTGCCGGTCATGCCCAGCCTTGACGGCAACACCGTCGAGATGGCGACCGAGCAGACCGCCTTCGCCGAAAACGCGGTGGGATACACCGCAACCCTCTCTTTCATCCGCGGACGCATCGACAACGTCACCCGCGCGCTCAAGGGCGAATAACCATGGCAGGCCCCAACACCTCCCCCATGACGCTGTTCAACGTGGCCGGCCGCGCGATGTCCGCGCAGCTCGTGCGCATGAACGCGGCGGCATCGAACCTCGCCAACGCGGGCACGGTCTCGTCCAGCGAAAGCACGGCCTACCGTCCGCTGCGTCCCGTCTTCTCGGAAGAACTGGACCGGTCGACGGGCCTCGCCACCGTCAAGGTCAACGGTGTGTACCGTTCGTCCGCGACGCCGATCAAGGATCACCAGCCGGATAACCCGCTCGCCGACCAGAACGGCGATGTCTGGTCCGCTCCGGTCGATGAAAGTGCAGAAATGGTCGAGATGCTCGAAAGCTCTCGCCAGTACCAGAATGTTGTCGAGGCGATGCAGACCGCCAAGCAACTGATGCTCGATACGATGAGGATGAAATAATGACCAGCAGCGTTTCCAACACGTCGGGCACCGGTTCGACGACCAGCACGTCCACCGCCAAGAACTCGTGGGGTTCGCTCGGCGCGGGTGACTTCCTGAAACTGCTTACCACGCAGCTCCAGAACCAGGACCCGACCGCCCCGGTGGACAACACCCAGATGGTCGCGCAGCTCGCGCAGTTCTCGAGCCTTTCGACCTCGAACGACATGAGCAGCACGCTCAAGACCATCTCCAGCCAGATCGCCACCCTGAACACCAAGCTCACGGGCACGGCGAGCTAAGACCTTCAACCGGAAAGGACCTCCACCATGTCTTTCTACACTTCACTCACCGGCCTGAAGAACGCCCAGACCGATCTTGGCGTCATCAGCAACAACATCGCCAACGCGGAAACCAACGGCTTCAAGTCGAGCCGTACCGATTTCGCGGATATCGTGGCCACCACCGCGCAGACCTCGCCGACCATGACCATCGGCATCGGCGCGCAGGTTTCCGCGATCAAGCAGAACTTCAAGGCCGGCGCCACCGACCTGACGGGCAACGCGCTCGACGTCGCCATCACCGGTGAAGGCTTCTTCACCACGCGCGATGGGGTAACGGGCAACACCTATTACACCCGCAACGGCTCGTTCGACCTCGACAGCAGCGGCTATATCCATGACGACACGAACAACCGTCTGCAGATCTACGCTCCCGGCGGCAGCACGCTGACCGATGCGCAGATCCCGCTGACCAACGGCGCCGGTTCGGAATATGCCGGCATCACCATCGCCGAGAACGGCGATGTCACGGCGTCCTACGCCGATGGTTCGAACACCGTGATCGGCACGGTCGCGCTGGCGTCGTTCACCACGCCCACCGGCCTGCGCCAGGAAGGCTCCTCGAACTGGAGCGCGACCGGCATTTCCGGCGCGGCCGCTTATGGCACCCCTTCGACCGGCAAGTACGGCGGCCTGCTGGCCGGCGCGGTCGAACGTTCGAACGTCGACATCGCCGAAGAACTGGTCGGGCTGATCACGGCCCAGCGCAATTTCCAGGCGAACGCGAAGGCGATCGATACGGCCACGCAGATTTCGCAGACCGTGATCAACCTGCGGACCTGAGGCTGAACCATGGACCGTCTGATCTATACCGCCTATTCGGGCATGAGCACGTCGATGACGAAGCAACGGATGATCGCCAACAACATGGCGAACGCGCAGACCGTGGGCTTCCGTGCCGAAATGCTCACGACCACGCCGATGACCCTGAAAGGCCCCAGCCTGGAGGCGCGGGCCATGACGGACGGCGAGGTCTATGGCGCGGACATGAAGCAGGGTGCCATCATCGCGACGGACAATCCGCTGGATATCGCGATGACCGGCAAGACCATGCTGACGGTCCAGGCGGACGACGGTTCCGAAGCCTATACCCGTCGTGGCGATCTTTCGGTCGACGCGACCGGGCTGCTCGTCAATGGCGACGGGCGGCCGGTGATCGGCAGTGGAGGGCCGATCACCGTGCCGCTCGGTTCGAAGATCACTGTCGCGCCCGACGGCAGCGTCATGGCCGCCGACCCGGCGACGCCTGACACCCCGCCGCAGGTGGTGGACCGGATCAAGCTGGTCAGCACCGATGGATCGCCCATCAAGAAGGGCGTCGACGGCTTCTTCCGCGTCGAAGGCGGCGGCGTGCTGCCCGGCGACGAGGATGCCCGCGTCGTCACCGGATCGCTCGAGCAGTCGAACGTCAATCCGGCCGACGTCCTGGTCCAGATGATCGAGGCGCAACGCAGCTTCGACATCCGCACCAAACTGATCTCGACCGCGCGCGAGGTCGATGAAAACAGCGCCGCGCTCATGCGCATCAGCAGCTAACGGAGTACCGAACGATGCCCAGTTCAGCCCTTCACGTCGCCCGCACCGGGCTTGAGGCGCAGGACACGCGGATGCGCGTGATCGCGAACAACCTCGCCAACGTCGGGACGACCGCCTTCAAGCGCGATCGCGCCAACTTCGCCACGCTGGCCTATCAGGACGCGCGCGTCGCCGGCCAGCAATCGTCGAACGAAACCGCCTATGCCACGGGCCTCAACCTCGGCACCGGCGTCGGCATCCAGTCGACCACGCGCATCGAATCGCAGGGATCGCTGCAGAACACCGACAACGCGCTGGACCTGGCGCTGGACGGCGACGGCTTCTTCCAGGTGACTCTGCCGGGCGGTCAGCTGGCCTATACCCGCGCGGGCAATTTCAGCCGTTCGGCCGAAGGCCAGCTCGTCACCGCGCAAGGCTATGTCGTGCAGCCCACGATCACGATTCCGGAAGGCGCATCGGCGATCACGGTCGCCCAGGACGGCACGGTATCGGCCACGCTGCCGGGCAACGCCGAACCGACGCAGCTCGGCCAGTTGACGGTCGCCAGCTTCGCCAACCCGGCGGGCCTGCGCGCCAGCAGCGACAACTTCCTGATGGAAACCGCCGCCAGCGGCACCGCGCAGATCGGCATTCCCGGCGACAACGGCCGCGGCCACATCAAGCAGGGCTTCCTCGAAGCGAGCAACGTCAACGTGGTGCAGGAGCTGGTCGACATGATCGAGACCCAGCGCGCCTACGAGATCAACTCCAAGATGATCTCCGCCGTCGACGAAATGCTCAAGAACGCGAACCAGACGCTGTGACCATGATGCCTGCTCCCTTCAATCGCGCGAACGCCGGCAAGGCCCTGCTGATCGGTGCGGCGCTGCTGGCGCTGAGCGACGCGGGCCCGGCGTGGGCCGGTCGCAAGCCCCCGGTCGGCTTCGGCGCCACCTTGCCGCAGCAGCCCGCCCCGCGCCCCGCGGACGGCGCCATCTTCAATGCGTCGGCAGGTTATGCGGGTCTGGTCGAAGGACGCCGCGCCCACGCGGTCGGCGATCCGCTGACAATCGTGCTGGTCGAACAGATGACCACCTCGAAGTCGGCCAGTTCCAAGACCGATCGCTCCGGCAGCGCCAATATCGTGCCGCCGAGTGCAGGTCCTTTGTCGTTCCTTGACCCCAACGCCCTTAAAGCGTCGGCCGGATCGTCGTTCAATGGCAAGGGCGATGCCGCGCAGACGAATTCTCTCGGGGGTTCGCTGTCCGTCACGATCGCGGAAGTGCGACCGAACGGCACCGCCCTCGTCAGAGGGGAAAAGCGCTTGCTGTTGAGCCAGGGTCAGGAATGGGTTCAGTTTTCCGGGATCGTGCGCCTTGGCGACATCGACCAGAACAACAGCCTCGTTTCGACACAAGTCGCCGACGCGCGGATCGAATATGCCGGAAACGGCGCGATCCAGCGGGCCAGCCGTGAAGGTTGGCTCAGCAAGTTCTTCAACATTCTCAGCCCCTTCTGAGGCTTTCCTCGAGGTCCGTCATGCGCCGCCTGCTTCTTCCCCTGACCGCCGCCTTCGCCGCCGCGCTCGCCGCTGTCGCCCCCGTGGCGGCCCATGCCGAGCGCGTGCGCGATCTGGGCGCGTTTCAGGGCGTTCGCACCAACCAGCTCACCGGATACGGCATCGTCGTCGGGTTGGCCGGAACGGGCGATGACAACCTGGAATACCTTACGCAGGCGATGAAAGGCACCGCTGGCCGGCTTGGCGTGCAGTTGCCGCCGGGCGTGTCGCCGGGCCTCAAGAACGCGGCGGCGGTGCTCATCACCGCCGACCTGCCCGCCTTCGCCAAGCCCGGTCAGCGTATCGACGTTACCGTCTCCACGCTGGGCAAGGCCAAGTCGCTGCGCGGCGGCGCGCTGATCATGACGCCGCTCTACGGCGCGGACGGGCAGATCTACGCGATGGCGCAGGGCAACCTGGCTGTCGGCGGCCTGGGCGTCGCCGCCAAGGACGGTTCGCAAGTCACGGTGAACATTCCCACCGTCGGCCGGATCGCCGAGGGCGCCAGCGTGGAACGCGCGGTCGCCACCGGTTTCGACGACAACCCGATCCTGCGCTGGAACCTGTTCAACGCCGATTTCCTGACCGCATCGCGCGTGCGCGACGCGATCAACGCGCGTTATCCCGGCATGGCTTCGGTGGAAGACGGCGTGACCCTGGCGCTGCATCTGCCCGAAGGGGCCGACGCGCGCGCCAGCACGATGGCCGCGGTCGAGATGATCGAGGTCAACCCGGCGGAAACCCCCGCGCGCGTGATCGTCAACAGCCGCACCGGCACCGTGGTGATCAACAGCGCCGTGCGCCTTGCGCCGGCGGCGATCAGCCACGGCAAGCTGGTGGTGAAGATCGACGAAAAGCCGCAGGTTTCGCAGCCCGCGCCCTTCAGCAACGGCCGCACCACGGTAACGCCGAACAGCCAGATCGACGTGCAGGAACAGCAGGCGCACGTCGCCCTGTTCAAGCCGGGTGCCTCGCTGTCGTCGATCGTCGATGCCCTCAACAAGCTGGGCGTCACGCCCTCGGACCTCGTCGCGATCCTGGAAGCGCTGAAGCAGGCCGGATCGCTCAAGGCGGAAATGGTGGTGATATGAGCATTCTCCCGATCAACGTCGGCGGCGTGGTATCCGCGGCCACCGACGCCCTCTCGACCGAGCGCGGAAAACTGCGCCAGGCGGCGCAGGGTTTCGAGGCGATTTTCCTGCGGCAGATGCTGTCGGCGGCCCACAAGACGAATTTTGCCGGCGAAGACGATCCTTTCGCGGGCCGTGGCAACGAAACATTTACCACGATGCGCGATGAACAGTTCGCCGACATCGCTTCCAAGACGGGCGCGCTTGGTTTCGCCAAGCAGATCGAGGCGCAGATTGCCGCCCGCTTCCCGCAGGCTTCGGCGAAAAAGGAGTAACCGGCGATGTCGTCAGACCTTCTCTCGATTGCCCGCAGCGGCGCGAAAGCTGCGCGGATCGCGCTGGACGTCACCGCCCAGAACATCGCGAACGCGTCGACGGAAGGCTATGTCCGCCGCACGGCCAAGATGTCCGAGGTTTCGACCACGGGCTATTTGGGGCAGACGTCCGACGTTTCTCTGTCGGGCGTCCGCGTCAGCCAGGTGGTCCGCAACGCCGATGCCTTCCGGCAATCGGAAGTGCGCCGGACCGGCTCCGACACGGCGCGCGCCGATGCGGAAGTAACCGGCCTGAGCAACGTCGAAACGGCGCTGGAACAGTCCAACGTCTATGATTCGATCACCTCGTTCGAATCCACCCTTCAGAAGCTGAAGGAAGATCCGACCGACAGTTCGCTGCGCGCATCCGTCGTGGAAAGCGCGCGGACGATGACCAACACCTTCCAGATCGCCTCGCAGCAGCTCGACGCGGTGGGCAACGGCCTGCACTTCGAAGCCAACGCGGGCGTGACCGAGGTGAACCGCCTGGCGCAGGAACTGGCCCGCACCAACGTCCGCCTCGCGCGGGCATCGGACGCGACCAGCGACCAGACCTCGCTGCTCGACCAGCGCGACAACCTGTTGCAGCAGATGAGCCAGTACGGTGACATCGCGACCACGTTCTCCCCGGACGGCACCGTGAAAGTGCAGATCGGCGGTGCTGCCGGCCCCGCGATCGTCAACGGCGGGTCCACCGACGCACTGACCGCCGCGACTGCCGCGGACGGCACGATCACGTTCTCGACAGCGTCGGGCGCCAGCGTGGCCCTTTCCGGCGGTTCGCTGGCCGGCCAGAACCTCGCGCTCGGCAAGCTGTCCCAGCTTCATGGCGATCTCGATGCGCTCGCGGCGAACATCGTCACCACGGTGAACAGCGTCCAGACCGGCGGCGTGGACGTGGACGGCAACGCTGGCGTGGCCATGTTCTCCGGCACCGATGCGGCCAGTTTCTCGCTGGCCCTGACAAACGGCTCGCAAATCGCGACGGCCCCGGCCGGCGCCGCGGCCAAGAGCCTCGACACGACGAACCTTGACTCGCTGCGCAACGCGCTCGGCAACGCCGACCCGGCAGGCAAGATGGACTCGATCCTGTTCGACGTCTCGTCGGCCGTATCGGGCCGCACGGTAACGCGCGACGCGCTGAAGACCATTTCCGATTCCGCCAAGACCACGCTGGCCGCACAGTCCGGCGTCGATCTCGATAGCGAGGCGGTGAATCTCGTCCGTTACCAGCAGGCGTTCCAGGCATCTGGGCGCGTCATGCAGGTAGCCTCCAACATCTTCGACACGCTGATAGGCATCAGGTGATATCATGACCACTTTCGCTACCAGCACCAGCGCGTTCTACAGCCGCTCGACGCTCGACCTCACGTCGCTTCGCGCCCAGGCGGAAAAGCTGCAGACGCAGATCAGTTCGGGCAACCGGCTGACGACCTCGTCGGACGACCCGGTTGCGGCATCGCGGCTGCGCGCGCTGTCGCGCACCGACACGCTGTCCAAGATCGATACCGACGCCGCCAACCGCGCGACATCGGATCTCAATCTGGCGGATTCGGCGATGACCGAGTTTTCCAATACGATCATCCGCGTGCAGCAGCTGGCGACGCAGGCCGCGAGCGGCACGATGTCGGACACGCAGCGTTCGAGCATCAGCACCGAGCTGAAGCAGTTGCAAGGCAACCTGGTGGCGCTCGCCAATACGCGCGATTCCGCCGGGCACGCGCTGTTCGGTGGCCAGACGGGCGGCGATGCCTACACGGTCGATGCTTCGGGCAACGCCTCCTATGTCGGTACCGGTTCGGCCGGGCAGCTTGCGCTGGGCGACGGGCAGACCGTCACGCGTGGCGTGACCGGTCCGGAATTCCTGTCGTTCAACGTGAACGGGACGCAGACCGACATCATGTCGGTGGTGAAGACCCTGTCCGACGCGCTCGACGCGGGGGGCGCCGGGGCCACCACCGCCGCCAACAACGCGCTGACCTCGCTTCAGGCGGGGCTGGATTCGGTCACCACCGCGCAAACGGTGGTCGGTTCGCGGCTGTCCTGGATCGACATCAACGTCCAGCGGCAGACCGCGATGGCCACATCGCGCGCGACCGAACAGAAGGACATCGGCGGCACCGACATCACCGAAGCCTTCACCCGGCTGCAGGAACTGTCGACCGTGCTCGAAGCCAGCCAGGCGAGCTTCACCAAGCTCTCGGGCCTCTCGCTGTTCAGCATGTTGAGCTGATCCCGAACCACACCGCTTTCGAATTCTGAAGGGTTGAACTTCCATGTACGCTGGTATCGGCATCATTATCCTGCTGGTCATGGTCTTCGGCGGCTTTGCCATCACTGGCGGCGCGCTGGGGCCGGTCATGGAGGCGATCCCGCACGAAATGCTCATCATCGGCGGCGCGGCAGTCGGCGCGCTGGTAACGGGCAACTCGATGCACGAGCTGAAGGCGATCGGCGGCGGTTTCGCCAAAGTGTTCAAGGGGCCGAAGCACACAAAGCAGGATCACATCGACGCGATCATCCTGTGCACCAAGCTGATGAAGATCCTGCGGTCGGACGGGCCGGTGGCGCTGGAAAGCCATGTCACCGACCCCGCCAGCTCGCCGATTTTCGCGGAATTTCCGCGACTTCTCGCCAACAAACCCTTGATTTCGCTGATCTGCGATACGCTGACCCTGATCGTCGTCTCCTCCGGCACGCTGGAAGTGCACGCTGTCGAGGACGTCATGGATCACGCGATGAAGACGCACTTCCACGAAGAAGCCGAGCCGCAGCACGCGCTGCAGGGCCTGGCCGACGCTCTCCCTGCGCTGGGTATCGTCGCGGCGGTTCTGGGCGTGGTGAAGACCATGGGCTCGATCGACAAGCCGCCGGCCATCCTGGGCGGGATGATCGGTTCGGCGCTGGTCGGCACCTTCATGGGCGTGCTTCTCGCCTATGGCATCGTTGCTCCGCTGGCGAGCCGCCTCAAGCAGGTGCTCGATCAGGACGAGATGATCTTCCAGGCGGTCAAGCAGGTCATCATCGCCTCGCTTCACGGGTGGCCGCAGCCGCTGGTGGTGGAAAGCGCGCGGTCGGGTCTCGGCCACGCCTTCCGCCCCGGCCTGTCCGAAC
Organism: Novosphingobium sp. SCN 66-18; assembly: GCA_001725355.1. Classification (GTDB taxonomy): domain Bacteria; phylum Pseudomonadota; class Alphaproteobacteria; order Sphingomonadales; family Sphingomonadaceae; genus Novosphingobium. The sequence continues at coordinate 31,394 of MEGD01000013.1, read as the reverse complement.
TGCTCGACGCGCTGCGCGGCCGCTAAGGGAAGGCTGAACCATGGCCAAACCTCCCAGAGGCAAGAACGAACCGCCTCCGGCGCCGATCATCGTCAAGAAAGTGACGGTGGTGGCCGGCGGCCACCATGGCGGCGCGTGGAAAGTCGCCTACGCGGACTTCGTGACCGCGATGATGGCCTTCTTCCTGCTGTTGTGGCTGCTGGGCGCGACCACGGAGAAGCAGCGCAAGGGCCTTGCCGACTATTTCACGCCCACCCTGGTCAAGATGAAGGAAGGCGAAGCCGGCTCCTATGGCCTGCTCGGCGGCTCCTCGATCACCGACGCGGACAACTATCCGCACAAGGCCGCGCAGACCGGCACCAAGACTCTGACCGTGCCGCGCGACGCCACCGGCGGCGCCAAGGATGGCGGATCGAAGGCCAAACGCACGGCCGTCGAGAAGAAGTTGCAGGAAAAGCTGGCCGCCAACGCCAAGCTGCGCCAGCTTGCCCGGCAGGTCCGCATGGTGGACACCACCGAAGGGACGCGCATCGACCTGGTCGACGACGCCAACTTCTCGATGTTCCGCCTCGGCACCACGCTGCTGACGCCCGACGCGACCGAACTGTTGCAGGCGATTGGCCAGGCGATCGGCACCGATCCATCCGGCATCACCGTGCGCGGCCATACCGATTCGGTGCAGTGGAAGCCCGGCCAGGCCGCCAACAACTGGTCGCTTTCCGCCGGCCGCGCCGAAGCCACGCGACAGGCGCTGATGCACCAGGGCGTGGCCGAAAGCCGCTTCCGCCGGATCGAAGGCGTGGCCGACCGCGAACTGCTGGTGAAGGACAACCCGTCCGATCCGCGCAACCGCCGGATTTCCATCCTGCTGGTGAACTGATCCCTACCCTTCAGGTTTCGCCGAAAATGTCCCGCTGCGCGCTTTCGAGTTTCTCGAAATAGCGCCGGCGGGCATGGCGTTCGGTGACCACGCCGACGACGTGCTGGGCGGCATCGATCACCACCATTTCATCCACTGCCAGCCGATCGAACAGGGCCAGCATCTCCTGGATGCCGGTCTCGGGATGCAGCGCGGTATCGACCAGCGTGGCTACAGAACTGACCAGGCCATCGAGGGCGAGATCGGACCGATAGACCAGCGCCGTAGGAACGATCCCGCGATAACGCCCTTCGCGATCGACAAGCACGGCCTTGCTGGCCGACCCCAAAGGAATCGCCGCGCGAAACGCGGCAACGGTGCTGTCGTCCGCGATGCTGACCCAGTCCTTGCGCATGATGCGGCCGGCGTGAAGATCCACGACCCAGCTAATGTCGCGCGGACTGCGCACGATCGATCCGCGCACGTGGAGACGCCAGGTGGAAAAGGAATAGCCGAAGGCTTCGCGCGTGACGGCGCTGGAAATGAGCGATGCGGTAAGCACCACGCCCATCAGCGCGAAATCGTGCGTGGTTTCCAGCATCAGCATGGCCAGCGTCATCGGACCACCCACCACGGACACGCTGAATGCGGCCATGCCCACCAGTGCCGCATCGTTGGAATCGATCGCCAAGCCGGGAAACAGCATGTTGCCCACCCCGGCAAAAATCTGCCCGACCAGTGAACCGAGGAACAGCGAGGCGAAGAAAAGCCCCCCGCGGAAACCGAAGCTGAGCGAGATCACCGATGCCGCGATCTTCAGGGCCAGCACCGTCAGCAAAAACATGATTGGCGGATGCAACAGAAGGTTGAGGTGCAGCGCGCCATGTCCGGCCGACAGCGCCTGCGGCGAGAGCCAGGCGATCGGCATGAGCAGGAAGCCGCCGATCACCGGCCGCCACACGCCGATGCGCGCCCAGGCTTGCACCACCAGCTCCATCGCCGTGACCAGGCGCATGACCACGATGCCCATGAAAGCGCAGCCCAGTCCGAGCACCGCATAGACAAGATAATCGGGCGTGTGCAGCACGCGGTCCGCCGTCGTCGCGATCAGATAGGGCTCCACGCCAAGCAGGCGCGTGACGAAGACGGCGGACAACGCGGCCGTGACCACCGGTGCGATCGCGGCCGGGGTGTAGGTTCCGATCACGATCTCGAAGGCATAGAAGGCACCGGCCAATGGCGCGCCGAAGGCCGCACCAACGGCCGCGCCGGCCCCTGCCCCGGTCAGCGTGCGCAGATCCGCGCGGCGCAGCTTGAACCATTGCCCCAGCGCGGAGGCGATGCCGCCGCCCATCTGGGCATAGGCGGCTTCGAGCCCGACCGAAGCGCCCGCGCCATTCGATACGATGGTCTGCCCGGCGATGATCAGGCTGTCGGACAGTGGCAAGCGCCCGCCGTGCAGCGCATTCGCCTCGACCACGTCGATCAGCGTCCGCCGGCGGCGATGGAGCCATCGCGCCATGAACACCAGCAACAACCCGCCGGCCGGCAGCGCCAGCAGGCGCCAGGGGTGATGGATCGATCCCAGCGCGCTCAGGCGGTTGATCGTGACGCCATAGAAGAGGTGCTGGATGCCATGCGCCAGGAACTGCTGCGCATTGGTGAGGATACCGGCCGCAAGCCCGGCCAGCAGCGCGAGCACGATAAAGGCCGCCTCGCTTTCGCGCAGGCGACGGCGGAACCGGATGGCGGCGGACCGCACGAGATATTTGCCAGACGAAGCCACGGCTCCGTGCCAATCGCCTCACGCGCGCGGAGTCAAGAAGGCAAGACGAATGTCCGCGCTCAAAACACCGAAGGCCCGGCGATCTCGCGATCGCCGGGCCGCCACCTGGTGGAGGCAGGTGTCAGGTTGCGTCAGGCTTAGCGGAGCAGCGAGAGAACGTTCTGCTGGCTCTGGTTGGCCTGGGCGATCATCGCCGTCGAAGCCTGGCTCAGGATCTGGGCCTTGGCGAGCGCCGTCGTTTCCGCCGAGTAGTCGGTGTCCTGAATGCGCGAGCGGGCATCCGAGAGGTTCGTGACGTTGCTGGTCAGGTTGTTGACCGCCGACTGGAGGCGGTTCTGACCGGCACCCAGCGTCGAACGGGCGCTCGATATCCTTTCCAGTTCCTTGTCGATCGACTTGGCGTCCGAGGTATCGAGCAGCTTCGCGGCGTTGGTGGCCGTCGACACGTCGTAGGACTTGGCCGCACCGCCGCTGGCGGCAAGCTTCGTCGCCGCAGCCGTTTTCAGATCGACCATGGCCAGATCAACCGTGTCGGTGGAGTTCGCACCGGCCTGGATCGTCACCGACGTGGCGCTCCCGTCGAACAGCCCAACGCCGTTGAACTTGGTGTTGGTGACGACCTGGTCGATCTGCGAGGTCAGCTGGTCGACTTCCGTCTGCATGTAAGCGCGGTCGGTGGTGTCCTGATAGGTGCCCGAAGCCGACTGGGTAGCCAGTTCGCGGATACGCTGCAGCATGTTGGTGACTTCGCCCAGCGCGCCTTCAGCGGTCTGCGCCAGCGAGATGCCGTCGTTGGCGTTGCGGATGCCCTGGTTCATGCCAGTGATCTGCGAGGTCATCGAGGTGGCGATGGCGAGGCCGGCGGCGTCGTCCTTCGCGCTGTTGATGCGGGTGCCGGTGGACAGGCGCTGCATGGCAGTGCCCAGCATCTGGCTGGCCGAGTTCGAAGCGTTCGCCGCGCGCAGTGCGCTGATGTTGGTGTTGATAACGGTCATGTCAGTCTCCAGTGAGGATCGTTCCCGAGAGGACCGCCGAGTCACGGGGATAACGCGGCTGTCGAGGCAAAGACCGGCATGGGGATCGGGTTTTTAAGGGGAAAAAATGCGCGGCGTGCAAAAAACTACGCTCAACGCCTAAGTACGAACACTGAGGTTAATGGTTCATTTAGGATTTAGAGGCAAACCGTCACCAGATATGGTTAAGACGGGGGCCATTAACATGGATCAACATACGGACGGATTGCACGTCTCTGAGCAAGCCGGAAGCGTTAACGCGCCACTGGTTCAGCGGGCGGATGCTATTGTCGGGAGCTTCGGCAGCAGCGCTGGTACGTATGTGTACGCATCGGAAGAATGCGTGCAGCATGATCCCAGAAAGATCGCGATCGCCCTTGAACGCGCACCGCACAACGAACTGATCCGCGCGCCGGGAGGCCGCCAGTTCACGCTGCGCTATGTCGATGGAGCTTCGGAAGGCGCGCTCGCCGCGCTGCTTGCCTGTGCCGCCCCCGCCGGCACGCCCGTAGCCGCCGATCCAGAAAGCCTCTCCGTCCTCGCCCTGGCCGAACGCATCGCGGCGAGCGACATTCCCGTGCTCATCAACGGCCCGACCGGAACCGGCAAGGAAGTGCTGAGCCGCTTCATCCACGATCGTTCGCGCCGCGCGGACAAGCCGTTCATTGCCATCAACTGCGCCGCCATGCCGGAAACGATGCCGGAAACGATGCTGGAAGCGCTGCTGTTCGGTCACCAGAAGGGCGCCTTCACCGGCGCCAACGCGGCCAGCGAAGGTTTCTTCCGCGCCGCCGACGGTGGCACGCTGCTGCTCGACGAAATCGCGGAGATGCCGATTTCACTCCAGGCAAAGCTGCTGCGCGCCCTGCAGGAAGGCGAAGTCCTGCCGCTGGGCGCGACGCAGCCGGTCAAGGTTGACGTGCGCGTGATCGCCTGCGCCAACCGGGATCTGCCGCTGGAGGTCGAGGAAGGCCGCTTCCGTGCGGACCTTTACTACCGCCTCAACGTTTTCCCGCTCTCGCTGGGCGCGCTGTGCGAACGCCCGGAGGATATCGCGCCGCTCGCCTTCGCGATGATGCTGCGCCACGTTCCGCGCGGCATGAACACGCCGTGGATTTCCGATGCCGCGATCGCGCTGCTGGCCCAGCACACCTGGCCCGGCAACGTCCGCGAACTGGAAAACGTGGTGCGCCGCGCGCTGCTTCTCGCAGGCGATGCGCCGGAAATCCTGCCGCAGCACATCGTATTCGATCGCCCTGCCCGCCTGGTCACTGATCGCAACGGCGCGCAGGCCGCACCGATGCAGGGCACGGTAACGCCGATCAACCCGGCAGTACCGGCAGCGCCCGCCGAAATCGTCGCGGACGACATGGGCGCGTCCGGAGCCAAGCTTTCCAACATCGTTCAGATTTCCGAAGCGCGGGCAATCCTGGCCACGCTCGAGGCCTGCGGCGGCAGCCGCGTGGCCGCGGCACGCCAGCTCGGCATTTCGGAACGCACGCTACGCTATCGCCTTGCCAGCTTCCGTGAAGCCGGCATCGCAGTCGCTGGAGGTCGTCGATGAGTGGTATCAACGGTATCGGCGGAAGTGCCGCCGGGGTGCAGCAGATCATCGCGCTGCGTCAGCAGATCATTGATCGTTCCAACCTGCTTCAGCAGATCCACAAGCCCGATGCAGCCGCGTCGGGCGCGGCCGAGACCCAGAGCAGTGGTCCGGCCGGCGGTTTCACCGAAGCACTCAAGTCCGCGCTCGACAGCGTCAGCGCCACGCAGAACAAGGCGGAAGCGGTCAGCGAAGCCTACGAACGTGGCGAAGTGACCGACGTCGCGAAGGTCATGCTCGCCCGGCAGGAAGCGGGCGTCGCCTTCGAAGCCACGCTCCAAGTTCGCAACCGCCTGCTGTCCGCGTACCAGGACATCATGCGGATGGGGGTCTGATAAATGAGTGACCTTGTTCCCGCTGTCGCCGGCGGCAGTACTCCTTCGGTGCTGACGCCGCTGACCGATCCTACGCTCGGCGGTGCTTCGGCGCGGCTGCGCGCCTTCATGGGCCAGACGTCGGTTCGACGCGCCCTGCCCTGGTTTGCCGGAATGTCGGCAGCCGGGCTTGCCGGCGTGCTGTGGATGACCATGGCCCCTGCCCCGCAGCGGATGCTCTATTCGCAGCTTTCCGACAACGAACGCGCCCAGGTGGTTGCCGCGCTCGACAAGGCGTCGATTCCCTACACGATCGACAATTCGACCGGCGCGATCACCGTGCCGGAAAGCGATCTTTACAAGGCCCGCATGGTCGCTGCCTCGGACGGCGCGATCGCCGCGCCCGAAACCGGGCAGCAGATGATCGACAAGCTGCCGATGGGCGCCAGCCGCACGCTGGAAGGCCAGCGCCTCCAGGCCGCGCGCGAGCGCGAGCTGGAACTGACGATGATGGAAATCGACGGCGTGGAAGCCGTGCGGGTCCATCTTGCCGAACCGGAAAAGTCGGTGTTCGTGCGCGACAACGTCGCGCCTTCGGCGTCGGTCATGGTCAAACTGGCCCGTGGCCGCCAGCTTTCCGACAGCCAGGTTTCCGCGATCGTCAATCTGATGGCCGGATCGGTGCCGGGCCTGTCGGTCGATTCCGTGAAAGTGATCGACCAGCACGGCCGTCTGCTGTCCGCTGCCAAGGCGGGTGATAGCGACCGCATCGAAATCCAGGGCCGCATGGAGGACAAGCTCCGCCAGCAGGTTTCCCAGTTGCTGACTCCGATGCTGGGCGATGGCAACTTTTCGAGCGAGATCCAGGTCGATCTCGACATGGACCAGGTGACCTCGGCCCGCGAGAGCTATGACAAGCAGGGTGCGGTCCGCACGGAATCGCAGTCCGCTTCCCAGTCGGCCGGCGCGGCCGGTGCGATCGGCGTGCCGGGCGTACTGTCGAACACGCCCCCGCCGGCGACCACCGCCCAGCCAGGCGCGCCGCAGGGAACGCCGGCGCAGGGAGCGCAGGCCGCCAACGGGCAGGCGCCGGGAACTCCGGGTACGCCCGGAACGCCCGCCACGCCGCCCTCCAATGGCGAAAGCTCGTCCACGCGCACCTACGAACTGGGCCGCGAAGTGGCCGTGTCCAACGTGGCGCCGGGCAAGATCAAGCGTCTGTCGGTTGCCGTGGCGGTGAGCCAGGAGGCGATGGCCAAGGCCAAGCCCGCGGATATCGAGCAGATCAAGCAGCTGGTCAGCGCCGCCGTGGGCGCGGATCCGACGCGCGGAGACCAGGTTGCCGTTGCCATCCGCAGCTTCAAGCCGGCGGTTGTCGAAGCGCCCAAGTTCTACGAGACGCCGTGGTTCGCCACGATCCTGCGCAATGCCGTTGCCCTGCTCGCGGTGCTGCTGGTGTTGCTGCTGGGCGTTCGCCCGCTGATCAAGGCACTGAAGCGCGATCCGGCCGCATCGAAGCGCAACAAGGCTGAAAGCGACGACGAAGAGGCAGCGGAGGATGGCGAAGACGCCGCTTCCGCCCCCAAGCCGCTGGTCGCCAAGGCCGATCTGCGCCCGGCGCAGGACGCCTCCACGGGCGTCGTCGATACCGAACTGCTGAGCCGCCAGGTTGGCATCGCCCAGCGGCTGGTGAAGGAAAAGCCTGACAGCGCCGTTGCCGCCCTGCGCCAGATGCTGAAGGAAAATACGGAGGAAGCGGTATGAGCGACCTGTCTCCCATCAGCGGCGCCGAACGCGCCGCGGTGATGGTCATGCTGCTTGAGGACGAGCAGGCCGCGGAAATCCTTGGCCAGCTGGAACCCGAAGAGCTGCGGACGCTGGGCGAGAAGATGTGCGCGCTGGGCGAGATCGGCCCGATGGCGATCGCCCAGGCGATCACCGGCTTCGTCGAACGCACCGAACGCCTTGGCCTGACCGCGCACGACCGCATCGGCCAGGTCCGTTCGCTGATGACCCGCGCCGTGGGCGAGATCAAGGCGGAAAGCCTGATGCAGCGCATCACGCCGGCCGACCTGCCGCGCACCTCGCCGCTGGAACTTGCGCGCTGGCTGACGCCCCAGGTGCTGACCCCGCTGATCCGCGACGAACATCCGCAAGCGATCGCGGTGCTGCTGGTGCAGCTCGATCCGGAAGTGGCCGCTGCCGTGTTGCACGCGCTGCCGGACAACATCCAGCCGCAGGTCGTGCACCGCATCGCCACGCTGGGGCCGGTTTCGCCGGATGCCATCGCGATGCTCGAACAGATGCTCAACCGCCGCATCGGCGAATGCCATGGCCAGTCGGTGATGACGATGGGCGGGCCGCGCGAAGCGGCCGACATCATCAACGCCGCCGCACGCGCGGTCGAAAAGCGGGTGATGCCCGAGATCAACAAGATCGACAAACAGCTCGCCAAGCAGATCGAGAACGAGATGTTCAAGTTCGAGCACCTGTTCGTGCTCGACAGCAAGTCGATGGGTTCCCTGCTGCGCGAAGTGGACAGCGACACGCTGATCGCCGCGCTGAAGGGCATTCCGGACACGCAACGCGAGGTGTTCTTCGACGCCATGTCCTCGCGCGCCGCCGATGGCGTGCGCGACGAGATCAACGAACGGGGCCGCATGAAGATGGCCGAAGTGATCGAGGCGCAGAAGGCCATGGTCACGGCCGCGCGCCGGCTTGCCGCCGAAGGCGTGATCGTGTTCGGCGCGAGCGACGACGATTATGTCTGAGCCGACCCGCGCGGTTGCGCTTTCCGCCTTGACGGAACGGCGCGTAGGCTTTGCCCCGGACAAGCGCTTCGTTGGCGGCGGCCGCATGGAAGTATCGCCGCTGGCGCGTCGCGCCCACACGCCGCCTGCCCCTGTTGTCGAACACGTCCCCGAACCCGAACCGGAAAATCCGGTCACCCGCGCTTTTGCGGATGGCTATGCCAAGGGCCACGCCGAGGGACGCAGCGCCGCCGAAGCCGAAGCCGCGATTGCCGACGCAACGCGCCACCGGATCGAAATGGCGATGACGCGGATGGATGGCGAACAGCTTGCGCTGCTGCACGAACGACTGCGCGAAACGGTTCTGGCCTTGTGCCAGTCCGTGCTGGACGAAGCCGCCATCGCGCCCGATCGGCTGACCGAACGGGTCCGGATCGCCGCCGGAATGCTCGCGCGTGCGCAGGACGCGCGCGTCATCAGGCTGCATCCCGAGGATCTCGCGCTGGTTGCCCATAACCTGCCCGAAGACTGGCACTTCGAACCCGATCCCGCCCTCGAACGCGGCTCTATCCGCGTGGAAGGCACACAGGGCGGCGTCGAGGATGGGCCGGAACAGTGGCGCATCGCATTGCAGGAGTCGCTTCGCGCATGTTGAATCCCGCGCTCGCGCCGGACGCCATCCCTCCTTCCCGCATGAACCCCGCCCTGGCGATGCTCCACCGCTTCGCCGCAGCGGAGCCGGACCTGGCGCCTGCGCGCTATGGCCTGCTGACCGCCTGTGATGGCGGCATGCTGGAAGTGACCGGCCTGTCCGTGCCGATCGGCACCCAGTGCCGGATCATGCACGGCCGTGGTTCGCTGGCGGCCGAAGTCATCGGCTTCCGCAACGGCAATACCCTGATGATGCTTCTCGGCGATCCCGTGCTGCTGCGCCCCGGCGCGCGCGTGCGGCCCGAAGGCCGCCCCGGCATGTTGCCAGTGGGCGAAGCCTTCCTGGGGCGCGCGGTCGATGGTGAAGGCAAGCCTATCGATGGCGGCGCCCCGATCGTTGCGCAGAAGGAATGGCCTTCGGGCGGTGTCCGCGCCGGCGCGCTGGATCGAAGCCCGGTCCGCCAGACTTTCGATACCGGCGTTCGGGCGCTAAATGCCATCACCACGTTCGGCGTCGGCCAGCGCATCGGCATCATGGCCGGTTCCGGCGTCGGCAAATCGGTCCTGCTCGACATGGTCGCGCACGGGGCCGAGGCGGAAATCGTCATCGTCGGCCTGATCGGCGAGCGCGCGCGCGAAGTGTCCGATTTCGTCGAACGCCACATGAATGGCGAGAAGCGGTCGCGCAGCGTCGTGGTGGCCGTTCCGGCGGATCACGCGCCGAACCTGCGCATTCGCGGGGCATTGCTCGCCACCAGCCTGGCCGAATACTTCCGCGCGCAGGGCAAGCGCGTCCTGCTGATCATGGACAGCCTTACCCGCGTGGCCCACGCCGGGCGCGAGATCGCGCTTCTGCTGGGTGAGCCCGGCGCGGCGCGCGGCTATCCGCCGTCCGCGCTGGCGACAATCACCAAGCTGGTCGAACGCGCCGGCAACTCCGCCGCCAGTGGCGGTTCGATCACCGGACTCTACACGGTGCTGGCGGACGGCGACAACCAGGACGACCCGGTGGTCGATACCGCCCGCTCGATCCTCGACGGCCACGTCGTGCTCTCGCGCGATCTCGCGCAGCGCGGGCAATATCCGGCAATCGACATCGCCGCCTCGCTCAGCCGCGTGATGAACGACATCACCGCGCCGCAGCACCAGAAGCTGGCGCGCGATTTCCGTGCCCTGATCGCCAGTTACGAAGCCAATCGCGATCTTGTGCTGATGGGGGCCTATCGATCGGGCGCGGACCCGCAACTGGATCGCGCCATCGCCATGCATGACGAGCTGACGCAGTTCCTGTGCCAGCCCGCGCCCGAAATCGTCCCGCTCGATGCGAGCGTCGCCGCGTTGACCAAGCTGCTGGACCATGAAGGCTGAACGCGCCAAACTTGCGCGCCTGCAACGCCTGGAACGCATCCGCGACATCGCGCGACGGAATGCGCTGGTCGAAGCAGGACTCGCGGAGGGCACCCTTGCCCAGTTGCAGGGGCTGGCCGAACGCACCGCGCGCATGTCGCTCGACTATGCCGCGCGCAACGATGCCGAGGACGCGGCCGCGCTCCAGCACCTGCACCAGTTCGTGCGCGGGCTGGACGAGGTTACCAACGGGACCCGCGCCGACATGGAACGGGCGCGCGCCATCGCCGATGCCAAGGCCCGCGAAGCCGCGGAAGCCGAACGCAGGCGGGCGGCAGTGGAGGACAGGGTCGAGGCCCAATCCCAGCTCATTGCCCGCAAAACGGCGGCCAGCGCCGTGGCATTGACGGCAAAAAAGGCATTTGGCACGAACCTTGAATAGAAGATCGCGGAACCACCAGGGAGTCCGCGATGTTCGAAATTGCCGCCTTCAATTCTGCGACGGCCGCGCGTGCAGGCAGCGATGCCGCACTGTCCGCGATCGACGAGAATGCAGGCAGTCCGGCATTTCAGGCCGTTCTGGATCAACGCCGGGCGTCCGCCGCTCGCAATGCGAACGACGATCGCGCTGCATCCACGGAACGCGATACGGCAAAGCCGGCAGACGATTTGCCGGCAAGCGGCAAAACCTTGCCGGTTGCCGGCAAGACATCCGGCAACGACGACGATGACGCTTCCGAAAAGGACGAGGATCGCAAGGATGCCGAGGCCAAGGCAGCGGCAAACATCGATCCCGCGCTGATCGCCAGCCTTTTACGGCAAACGCAGGCGAACGGAAACGCCGCTGGCGCTTCCGAAGCCACCGCTGGCGGAAGCGCGGCCGCAACCGCTCCCGCCCTGCCCGCCGCCATCGCGCAAACGGCCAAGGCCGCTGGTGCGCAGATCGCCGGTACCCTGGGCATTCCCGAAGACGTCGCGGCCGCCAAGCTCACGCTCGAACCGCAAGGCTCGGCACCGGCGGCGACCACCGGCGACAAGGCACAGGCCGCCGCCCACGCCGCAGCCCCGCAGACGGCGGACATGCTGGCGCAGGCGATGGCGCCTTCCGAAACCGCTCACAAGGCACAGTCCGTCGCGCTTGCCGCCGCCGTCTCGACCACCAAGGTTGAGAGCGATGCCCTGCCGACCGACGGCTACTCGCTCGCCGCCATTCAGACCGCGCCGGCCAACGCCGCGCAGCCCCAGGGCGCGGCGCCCGCCAATGGCCCCGCCGCCGCCCAGCCGATCAACTTCGCCACGCTGGTGGAAACGATCGCCCGCGCCAAGGAAGAGGCCGGCATGGGCACCGTCGGCGTTTCGCTCGCCCACGCCGAATTCGGCAAGGTTTCGCTGCAGTTCCGCCAGGAACACAACGGCCTGTCGGTGGCGATGAGCAGCGCCGACCCGGCCTTTGCCCCGGCCGTCGCCGCCGCCAGCCGCGCGGAAGCCAGCTCTACCAACGCCGACGCCAACGCGCCGCGATCGGAAGCGCAGCAGCGCCACGCCGGCGGCCAGACGCAGACCTCGGCCGACGGCGCGAACGCGCAGGGCCGCCAGGGCCGCGCGCCGATCGCCGATACGCTTCCCCAGACCGCCGCGCCGCGCGTCGGCGGCCAGGAAACCGCAACCGATCCCAACGCTGACGGCATCTACGCCTGACGCGCCCCACCATTCCACGAATACCGATCGAAGGACCTCGCATGAGCGATAAGAAGGACAAGGAAGCCAAGCCGAAGAAGGGCGGTGGCATGATGATGAAGATCGGCATGGCCGTTGGCCTGATCGCCGTCGGCGGTGGCGGGGCTTACGGCCTTGTCGCGGCAGGGATCATCGGCGGCTCGCACGAGGCCAAGAAGGAAGACAACACGCCCAAGCTGATCCGCAAGGGCGCCAAGGATCCCTTCGCGCCCGTGGCCAAGGAAGGCGAAGGCGAAGGCGCGGCGGCCGAAGGCGCCGAGGGCGATGGCGGCAGCGAATACCGCACGCTGTACTTCAGCTTCGCCGAGGATTTCACGTCGAACCTCAAGGATTCCGACGCGCTCGTGCAGACCAGCATCGCCGCTTCCACGCGCCGCGATTACCGCGTGATGCTGTGGCTCAAGAAGCATGAGCTGGCGCTCCGGTCCGCGATCCTTGCCGATCTGGCCGATACGCCCGAAGCAGACATCCACACTGCCGAAGGCAAGGATCGCCTGCAGAAGCGGCTGACCGCCACGATCAACAAGGTGCTGACTTCGGCCGAAGGTTTCGGCGGAGTCGACGCGGTCTATTTCAAGACTTTCATCGTCCAGTAAGGCAACCATGAAGCCAGAACGCGCCTTTATTGCCGAACGCCCGCTGGCCCAGCACAGCGAAGCGTTGCTGCGCCCCGGCCCCGGACCGGCGGAACTGATCCCGGCGCTTTCCCGCGCCACGGAACGGTTCGCCCGCTCGCTCCGCGTCGCGCTTGCACCGCTGCTGGGCAACGAGGGACCGCAGGTGGCGGTTGCCGAACCAACGAGCTGCAACTTCAAGGAATTCGTCACCACGGTTGAATCGCTGGCGGCGAACAGCCTGATGGCAGCCGGTTCCCAGGCTGCTCCGCTGCTCTGCACGATCGAGGCGGAAGCGGTGCTCAGCCTGGTGGACCGCGCGTTTGGCGGCCGCGGCCAGGTGCCGGAAGTGCTTCCCCGCGAATTCCCCCTGTCGGCGGAACTGATGATCGACCGGCTGGAACGGCAGATCGGCATCGGGCTGGCCGCCGCGCTGGGATCGAATTCGGCGGACGCCGTCCAGCCGATCCGCCGCGACAGCAGCCTGCGTCAGCTCCACCCCTTCCCGGCGGCGACGCAACTGGCCGTGCTGACCGTGTCGGTGGCGGAGGAAGGCCTCGCACCGTGGACCATGCGGATCGCGTTCCCGCTGACCACGCTGGCGCACCTGTTCGGGCATGGCGAGAAGCCGCCGATCGCGCGCACCCGCGTTGGCCCCGCCGATCCGCTGTCGCAACCGTTCGCGGACATGCCGCTGCCGGTCAGCGCGCTGCTGGTCGACGTGGCGCTGCCGCTTTCCACGATATCGTCGCTGGAAGTGGGGCAGATCCTGTCCTTGCCGATCGCCCGCAACATTCCGGTGCGCGTCGGCAAACGAACGATCGCGCACGGAACGCTTGGCTCGGTCGATGACCGGGTCGCCATCCAGATCACCAACCCTTCCTGATTTTGCCAGACCACACGCATTCGAACGAGGCACCCCATGAGCTTTATTCCCCGCAGCTTTGATCTTCTGAAGGACGTGGACGTCCGCCTGACCGTGGAACTCGGTCGTACCGAAATGAAGTTGAAGGACGTTCTCGGCCTGAGCGAGGAAAGCGTCATCATGCTCGACCGCCAGACCGACGAACTGCTCGACGTCATGGTCAACGGCAAGCTCATCGCGCGCGGCGAAGTCGTAGCGCAGGGCGATCGCTTCGGCCTTCGCATCGTCGAGCTGGCAGGCGATGCCACGCCCGTCGCCTTCACAGGAAAGGGCGAGGCCGCCTGATGTTCTGGTATATTCTCAAGCTGCTGATCCTGCTGCCGCTGATCGGCGGTCTGGCCTGGGCCAGCCTGAAGTTCGCCAAGCGGATGGAAGGCAAGTTCGGGCAGGGACAGGGCACGCGTTCGGTGAAGATCATCGAAACGCAGATGCTCTCGCCCACCCTGCGGCTTGCCGTGCTGGAATTCCACGGTCGCGAAATCCTCGTCTCGGCCTCGAAGAACGGGCTTGTTGCCCTGGCCGAAGCGCCGGCGCGCAGCGCCGCGCACGAGCCGCTGATCGACACCACGGCCTGACGCCGCCTACCCGCAGGATCTTCTTCGCATGCGTATCTTCGGCCCCATGGCATCCGCCCTGTTCAGCGCGTTCCTGGCCATTTCCCTGATTTTCGGCAGCGTGCCGGCCGCCCATGCGCAAGCCGTGGCGCCCGCTTCCGCCGCGCCCGCTTCCACCATCGCCGCGCAGGCCGCGCCCGCTTCGGCTCCGGCCGCCGCGCCCCCGTCGCCTTCGGCCGTTTCGGGCGCGCTCGATCGCGCCTTCGGCCAGATGGCCGGAAACCAGCAGGGTGGCAGCCTTTCGCTGTCGCTGCAGCTCCTGCTCATCATGGGGCTGCTCACGATCCTGCCTTCGCTGGTTCTGATGATGACCAGCTTCACCCGCATTCTCGTGGTGCTGGCGATCCTGCGGCAGGCGCTGGGCCTTCAGCAGTCGCCGCCGAACCAGGTGCTGATCGGCCTTTCGCTGTTCCTGTCGCTGTTCGTCATGGCGCCGACGCTGGACAAGGTGAACGCCAACGCGATCCAGCCCTATGCCGCCGGAACGATCAACGCCGAACAGGCGATCAGCGCGAGCGGCAAGGAATTCCACGCCTTCATGATCCGCCAGACGCGCGAGCACGATCTGTCGATGTTCGCCGACATGGCCCACGCGCCCCGGTTCACCAACGCCGCCGACGTACCGTTCTCGATCCTGCTGCCGGCCTTCGTGACCAGCGAGTTGAAGACCGCCTTCCAGATCGGCTTCATGCTGTTCCTGCCCTTCCTGGTGATCGACCTGGTGGTTTCCTCGGTGCTGATGAGCCTGGGCATGATGATGATGTCACCCACGGTAATCTCATTGCCATTCAAACTGTTGCTGTTCGTTCTTGTGGACGGGTGGGCACTGTTGATGGGCAGCCTTGCGGCAAGCTTCGGCTAGGAGGAGACGCGCCATGGACGATACTTCCGCCCTCCTTGCCCTTGCCGACCGGATGCTGTGGGTGACCGCGCTGGTTGCCGCCCCGGTCCTGCTCGCCTCGCTGGCCGTCGGCCTTGTCGTCGGCGTCATCCAGGCGGCGACCTCGGTGAACGAACAGACGCTGACCTTCGTGCCCAAGCTGGCGATCATCGCGCTGGTTCTGGTGCTGCTGGGCGGCGCGATGATGGGCCTGATCGGCGATTTCATGAAGGACATCTTCGCCCAGATCGCGGCCACCGGGAACTGAGCGCCACCCGATGATCCAGCTCAACTTCGGCTTCGGCGGACTGGAACACGAGTTCTGGCGGATGCTGTTCGTGATGACACGGATCGGCGCCGCCATGCTCGCCGCCCCGCTGTTCGGCGCGATGGCCGTTCCCTATCAGCTGCGCGTCGTGCTTTCGGCATCGCTGGCCATCATGATCTGCGCGTGGTCGCCGGTCGCCCCGCCGCCGGCGCTGCTGTCGCTGGCCGGCCTGATGGCCACGCTCAACGAGATCATGATCGGCCTGTCGCTCGGCTTCGTGCTCCAGCTTTCCTTCGCCGCGCCCACGATCGCGGCCGAAGTGATCGGGGCAAGCATGGGCATGAGCATCGCCACCGCCGCCGACCCTTCCAGCGGCGCGCATTCGCCCGCGCTAGGCCAGTATTTCGCGGTGGTGCTGACCGTGCTGTTCCTGGGCCTTGGCGCGCATCTCAACTGGATCGCGCTGATCGTGGAAAGCTATCGCGCGTTCCCGCCGGGCAGCGCCTGGTTCGCGCCCGGCCGGTTCGAAATTATCATGGGCTTTGGTTCGGTGATGTTCGCCACCGCGCTTTCGATCGCCCTGCCGGTCACGCTGCTGCTGCTGCTGGTGCAGGTGATGACCGGCGTGATCAGCCGCTCTGCCCCCAGCCTCAACCTGTTCTCGCTGGGCCTGCCCGCCGGCATCCTGGCCGGGCTGGTCGCCCTGATCGCCGCGATGCCGCTGCTGACCGACCGGCTGGAAGACCTTTCCGCCGCCGCCGTCACGCAAGCCGGCGCGATGATCGCCAAGTAGGAGCGCCACCGTGGCCGAGGACAATGGCGAAAAGACATTCGCCCCAAGTGAGAAGCGCAAACGGGACGCCGCCAAACGCGGCGACGTATTGCGCTCCCGCGAAGTCACCACCGCGATCGCCGTGCTGGTCGGCGCCGCCTGGCTGAAGTTCGCCGGCCCCTGGGTGCTGACCGAACTGGGCGCCACCGCGCGCGCCGGCTTCAGCTGGGATCGCGGCACGCTGGAAGATTTCTCGCCCGATCAGATGATCGTGCCGGCTATCGTCGCGCTGCTGCCGCCGGTGCTGGTCCTGGGCGGCCTGATCATGGCCGCATCGCTTGGATCGCAGATCGGCCTCAGCGACGGGCGCTGGGTGGGCAGCAACCTTGCCCCCAAGGCATCGCGGATCAACCCGCTTTCGGGCCTGAAGCGGATGCTCGGCCTGCAGGGCTGGATCGAACTGGGCAAGGGCCTGGCCAAGCTCGCGCTGCTGGGCAGCATCGCCTACCTGTGGATGCGCGGGCGGATTTCCGGGCTGGTTGGCCTGGGCGGTGGCGAAGTGCGGATGCAGCTGGCCTATGCCTGGGATTCGCTGCTCTCGCTGCTGTTCATGCTGGCCGGCGGGCTGGTCATGATCGCGATGATCGATTTCCCGGTCCAGTGGGCACGCCGCTTCATGCGGCTGCGCATGAGCCACCAGGACATGCGCGACGAAAGCAAGGAAGCCGAAGGTTCGCCCGAAAAGAAGGGCGCGATCCGCAACAAGCAGCGCCAGCTTGCCATGGGCGGCGTGCAGAAGGCGATGCGCGAGGCCCAGTTCGTGATCACCAACCCGACCCACTTCTCGGTCGCGCTGGCCTACGATCCGGACAAGGCCTCCGCGCCGATCGTGCTGGCCAAGGGCCGTGGCGAAAAGGCGCTGGCGATGCGCGAACTGGCCGCCGAACTGAACGTGCCGACGCTGGAATACCCCGCGCTCGCCCGTGCCGTGTACTTCACCACGCGCGAGAACCAGGTGATCCGCGAGGAGCTTTACGTCGCGGTCGCTTCCGTCCTGGCTTTCGTCCTTTCGCTGAAGCGTGGAGAGACACCGCCCGCACCGCAAGTGGACGTGCCGATCGAAGTTCGCTTCGATGCGGACGGCCGACCGGAACGCCAGACAATGCATTGATCCGCCACCCCTTAACTCACCGGCCCAGGGACCGTTCTTTTCGTCATGGCTACGACCTCATCCACTTCGAGCACGACCTCGTCGACATCATCCTCGTCGGTCACGTCGACATTGCTGTCGGCCCTCGGCGGTGGCAGCGGCATCAACATGGCGTCGCTGGCGGAGCAGCTTTCGTCCGCGCAGTACGCGAGCCGGATCGACCAGCTCAGCACCAAGTACGACAAGCTGACGACGCAGATCTCGGCCGCGTCCACGCTGAAAAGCATGATTTCCTCGCTGGCCACGTCGCTCGGCACGCGCGTGCGCACGGGCGACCTTGCCGTGACGCCGACCATCGCCAACGCGAGCGTGGCTACCGTCACCAAGGGGACCCTCTCGGGCAGCGGCACCTATTCGCTGGAAGTGACTTCGGTCGCCAAGAGCCAGACGCTCAGCTCGCCGGTCTATGCCGCATCGACCTCCACGGTCGGTTCGGGCACGCTGACGCTGAAGTTCGGCACCGTGTCCGGCTCCACCTTCACCGAGGATACGAGCCACAGCGCGGTTGACATCACCGTTCCGGCGGGCGCCACGCTCAGCGATGTGGCGACGGCGATCAACGCTTCGGGCGCAGGCGTCACCGCCTATGTCGCGAACGGCTCCAACGGCGCGCAGCTGGTGCTCAAGGGCAAGGATGGCGCGGCCAACGGCTTTATCCTGGAAGCATCTGAAAACGCTTCCGATCCGGGCCTGTCGAACTTGGCCTGGTCCCCTTCCGGCGATCTTTCGCGTCTGACCACCACCGCGACCGACGCTGTCTTCAAGCTGGACGGCGTGCAGCGCACGAGCACGTCCAACACGATCACCGATGCCGCGCCGGGCCTGACGCTCAAGCTCACGGGCACCAATGCCGGCTCGCCCACGACGATCGGCTTTTCCGACCCAACCAGCGCCATTTCGACGGCCATGTCCGATCTCGTCGATGCACTGAACTCGGTCGCGGGCGAACTGAAGAACGACACCGATCCCAACTCGGGTGCGTTGAACAACGATCCCGGCGCGCGCTCGCTGCAGAACACGCTGACGACGCTTGGCAGCACGGTGATCATGCCCAACGCCGCCGCCGGCGCGCCCAAGACGCTGTCCGATCTTGGGCTGGTGATCCAGCGCGACGGCACGTTCGCGCTGGATTCGAACCGCCTGTCCGCCACGCTGGCGAACTACCCGAGTGAATCCGCGGCCATGTTCACCAACGGCCTGTATGGCGTATATGCTTCGTTCGACAAGATCTCGCGCAACCTTACCTCGGCAGTGGACCCCAGTTCGCTTACCGGGACCGTCAACCGCCTGACGGCGGCGCAGACCAAGGCCGCGAGCGACAAGAGCGATCTTGCCGCCCAACAGGAAACGCTGCGCCAGCAGATGGTCAGCCGCTTCGCCTCGCTCGACACACGGCTTAGCGCGTCGAAATCGACGCTGTCCTTCCTGCAGGCGCAGATCTCCGCCTGGAACTCCAAGAGCTCCAGTGGCTGATGCGGTATCTTCGGGATCCCAGCGAAGCCTATCGCCGGGTCGATTTCGACGCGCGCGTGTTTGGCGCCGATCCGCGACAACTGGTGGACCTGTGCCTGGAACAGTTCACCGGCTCGCTATCGCGCGCGATCTATGCGGCGGGGCGCGGCGACAATGCCGCGAAAAGCGCGGCGCTCACGCGCGCGGTTTCCTCGCTGCTGGCGCTTGAAATAGGGGTGGACACCACCAATCCCACCGGCCCCGCGCTCATCCAGCTCTATCAGGCGGCGCGCCGCTCGGTGCTGGATTCCGCGGTGAACTTCGACGCCGACCGCCTTTCCACGATCCGCGCGGATTTCCTCGAGATCCGGCAGGCGATGCTGCAAGCGGCGCGCCGCTAAGGCCACGGCCGCTTCATTCGCTTACCGTCCGGGATTGCGGAACGATTGATCGATCCGGACCGGTCGCGGACACATCTGTCCGCCGGTCACGATCCCCCGCACCGGCCCCGCCCCTTGTCCCCGAAGGCAATGGGACGCACGGTCCGGATCGATCGCCGTGCCGGCATCGGGTCAACACCGCCCGATGCCGGCCTCAACCAATATTGCAACAGCCGATCATGGTGGTCGCGAGTTCATCCAGCGCCACCTCGCGCGAGGCGGCATCGAGTTCGATGGCGGCCGTCGGCGCTTCGGCGACCAGCGCGGTCTTGCGGTCCTGCGCGAAGGTATCGCAGCCAGCATCGCGCAACAGCTTGAGCCCTTTCGCTCCATCGCTGCCCATGCCGGTCAGCACCGCGCCCACCGCAGGAACCGCGCCGCGCGCGATCGAGCCGTAGAGCAGGTTGGCGGAAGGCCGTGCGCCTTCGATCGGTTCGCGCGCGATCAGGCGGATGCGCGGCGGCGTGCCCGGTTCCACCACGACATGGCATTCGGGATCGGCCGCGATGTGGATCGTGCCCTGGCTGAGCGCCGCGCCATCCTTGGCCGCCTTCACCGCGCACTTCAGGTCGGTGTTCAGCCGTTTGATGAACGTTTCGACGAGCGCCGGTTCCGCCTGCAACGCCACAATGGTCGGCGGGCAATTGGACGGGAAATCGGAAAGGAGCGTCGTCAGCGCGTCGATCCCGCCCATCGAAGCGCTGCACGCCACGATGCGGCCGTTCCATTCGAACTGGGCGTCGACCTGCTTCTGGTCCCGCACGGTCTTGCGATCGCGCACGTTGCTGTTCGCCGCCGCCAGCACGATCTTGCCCAGCTTGCCGACCGACTTGTTGAACTGTTCCGGCGTGGCACGCAGCGGCTTGGGAAAGCACTCCACCGCGCCCAGCTCGAAGGCCTTGAGCGAGGTTTCGGTGCCCGCCTGCGTCAGGCTGGACAGCATGACCACGGGCAGCGGATTGTGTTCCATGATCTCTTCAAGGAATTCGATCCCGCTCATCCCCGGCATTTCGACGTCGAGCGTGATCACGTTCGGGCGCAGCGCGTCGATCTGGTCACGCGCCTCGGCAGCGTTCGCCGCCGCGCCCACGACCCGGACGTTCTTCGCCTGGTCCAGAATATCCGAAAACAGCGCGCGCATGGCGGCTGAATCGTCAACGACAAGAACTCTTGCTTCGTGCATCTGCTTGCAAACCTTCGCCTGCAGGCGTGCCCAGGCGGCACCCCTTCACGGCAAACAGGCTTAACGCTTTATCACCGAGCAAATTGCATCCGACGGGATAGGTATCTCAACCTAGGTTCTCCGCAAGGCAGCCTTTGCGCCTCGATGGTTAAAAGCGTTCGAGCGAAAACGGCCGGGCCGCGAGCCCGCCGCGATCGGATGCACGCCACGCGAAGGAACCGTCACGATGCCGACCATCACCCTGCCATCGCGCTGCGATCGGGCCGCCGCCGAAGCGGTGCTGCCCTCCATGATCGCATCGCTTGGCTCAGGTCCGCTGCACATCGATGCGCGCGAATGCACGCAGATCGGGCAGGCCATGCTGCAACTGCTGGTCAGCGCGCGGCGTTCGAAAGGGGGAGCGACCATTCTCCCCTCCCCCGTCCTGCATGACATCGCCCGGCTCGCCGGCCTCGAATCCGATCTGTTCGATGGAGGCGCGGCATGACCAGCGAGGAAATCCAGGCCATCTTCTTCGCCGAATGCGAGGAATCGCTGGCCGCTGCCGAAACCGGGCTGGCCGCCTGCCAGGCGGGCACGCAGGATGACGATACCGTCAACGCGGTGTTCCGAGGCGTCCATTCGATCAAGGGTGGCGCGGGCGCGTTCGGCTTCATCGCGCTCCAGGCCTTTACCCACACGTTCGAGACGCTGCTTTCGGACGTGCGCGACGGCACCGTGCCGCTGACCGAACCGCTGGTCGAGCTGCTGCTGCGCGCGCTCGATACGCTCAGCGACCACGTCGCCGCGGCGCAGGGCGCCGGCGAGACGCCGGAAGATGCCGCCTTGCTGGCCGAGCTGACGGCGGCGCAGGCCGCCAACGCCGGCGGCGCGGTCGCTTCAGCTCCCGAACCGAAGACCAAACCGGCCAAGGCCGCCAAGGGCAAGCCCGCCCCCGAACCCGTTGCGGAAGCGCAGGACGCCCCCAACGCGGAGCTCGACATCGATCTCGACGCCATGCTCGACGATCTCGCCGGGGCGATGGGCGGTTCGTCGCCCGATAGCGATGACGAGGACCAAGAGGGGCGCTGGGAGATGCGCGTCCGGCCACACGCCGGCGCCATGCGCAACGGCAGCGAGCCGGTGCTGATGCTGCGCGAAGCCATCGAACTGGGCGGCCGCTGCGAGCTTTGCGATATTTCGGAAGTCCCGCCGCTCGACACGATCGATCCGGAAACCGGCTACCTGGGCTGGCATTTCAGCTTTCCCGAAGACGTTACCGAAGCCGCGGTGCGCGACATCTTCGATTTCATCGGCGACGAATGCGATCTTGTGATCGGGCGCGGTCTCGCAATGCCGCCGGTGCAGTTGCCCGAGCCCAAGCCCGAAAACGTCGCGCCTGCTGGCCCTGCCCCGGCTCCGGCGGCGGTGCAGGAACCGCCGCGTCCGGCACCTGCCACCGCGCCGGCGCCGGCTGCTGCTGTGGCCGCAGCCGCGAACCAGACGATCCGCATCGAACTCGGCAAGCTGGATCGTCTTATCGACGCGGTCGGCGAACTGGTGATCGCGCAGGCGATGATGGCGCAACGCCTGGTCAGCGAAGGCGTGGCCGCGACCGAGGAGCTGACCATCCTCGAAAGCCTGACGCGCGACATTCAGGAAAGCGCGATGTCCATTCGCGCGCAACCGATCGGTTCGGTGTTCAGCCGCGTGCCCCGCATACTGCGCGAACTGACCCAGTCCACCGGCAAGCATGTCCGGCTGGACGTGTCGGGCGAAAGCACGGAACTGGACAAGACCGTGATCGAGCGGCTGGGCGAACCACTGACGCACCTGATCCGCAACGCGGTGGACCACGGCATCGAGGAATCCGATCAGCGCGTCGCCGCCGGGAAATCCCCCGAAGGCACGCTGACGCTTTCGGCCGAACACCGTTCCAGCCGCATCGTGATCCGCATTGCGGACGACGGACGCGGCATCGATCGGGAACGCGTGCTCGCCAAGGCGATCGAGAAGGGCCTCGTGCCAGCCGATGTCCAGCTGTCGAAGGAAGAGATCGACCAGCTGATCTTCGCGCCGGGCTTTTCGACCGCGCAGACCGTCTCCAACATCTCCGGCCGGGGCGTGGGCATGGACGTGGTCCGCCAGAACGTGAAGGATCTGGGCGGCCGCATCACCATCGAATCCGAACCCGGCAAGGGCACGGCGTTCATCCTGACGATGCCGCTGACGCTGGCCATTTCCGATGGCATGGTCGTCAACGTGGGCGACCAGACGCTGGTCATCCCGCTTGCCAGCGTGGTCGAAAGCCTGCGCCCCGACATCGAGCACGTGAAGGGCCTGGGCACGCAACGCGCGATGATAAACGTGCGCGGCCGGTTCATTCCGATCATCCCACTGCACGCCGCCGTGGGTGCGGTGGGCGCAGCCGAAACCCCGGATCGCGGCGTCCTGATCGTGGTCGAAACCGAAGGGGCCGGGCGCGCCGCGCTGCTGGTCGACGCCATTCGCGATCAGCGGCAGGTCGTGATCAAGAGCCTCGACACCCATTACCGGTCCGTCGAAGGCGTGGCCGGGGCAACGATCCTGGGCGACGGACGCGTGGCGCTGATCATCGACGTGGACGGCCTTGTCGCGCGCAGCCTGTCCGCCTCCGCCGGCCAAGCGCAGGAGGCCGCATGAACATCGCCGCCGCGTTCGAACCGTCGATGCCCGGGATCAGCCCGGGCATCTACGACAACGACGATTTCACCGCCATAAGCGAGATCGCGCACCGCGAGGCCGGGCTCGTCCTGCCGCCGGGCAAGGCCATGCTGGTCTATTCGCGTCTGGCCCCCCTGGTGCGGGATTCGGGCTGCGCCACGTTCGGCTCCTATGTCATGCGCATCCGCGAGGACAACGAGGAACGGTCGCGCGCGATCTGCGCCCTCACCACGAACCACACGTTCTTCTATCGCGAAGCGCATCATTTCGAGCATTTCGCGCAGGAACTGCGGCCGGACTTCCTGAAGCGGCTGGAACGCGGCGGCAAGCTGCGCATCTGGTCCGCCGGCTGCTCCAGCGGCGAGGAAACCTGGTCGCTGCTGATGACGCTGCTCGGCCCCGAACGGAGCGCCGGATTGGCGATCGCGCAGCGCGACGTGCGGATGCTGGCCAGCGACATCGCGATCCACGCGCTGCGTAAGGCCAGCGCCGCGCGCTATCGCGCCGAGGATCTGAAGCCCGTGCCCGAGCGCCTGCGCGAAGCCTGGAGCCGGATCGACGGCGCCGACGCCACGATCGCCCCCGAAATGCAGGCGCTGGTCCGCTTCCGCTCGCTCAACCTGCAAGGCCCGTGGCCCATGCGGGGGGAATTCGACGTGATCTTCTGCCGGAACGTCATGATCTATTTCGATACCCCCACCAAGGAACGGCTGGTTTCCCGTTTCGCCGAGAAGCTGGCCCCCGGCGGGCATCTCTACATCGGCCACAGCGAGCGCGTGACCGGGCCTGCGCTGGATCACCTGACCAGCGTAGGCC
The DNA here is from genome assembly GCA_001725355.1 of Novosphingobium sp. SCN 66-18. Taxonomy (GTDB): domain Bacteria; phylum Pseudomonadota; class Alphaproteobacteria; order Sphingomonadales; family Sphingomonadaceae; genus Novosphingobium. The sequence continues at coordinate 7,478 of MEGD01000013.1, read as the reverse complement.
CCACCATCTATCGCAAGGGAGACAACCGATGAGCCGGCGCCCGATCCGCGTGGTTGTCGTGGAGGATTCCCCGACGATGCGCGCGATCCTCCACACCCGCCTGTCCAGGGAAGGCGACATCGAGGTGGTTGCGTCCGCCGCGAACGCCGCCGAAGGCCGCCAGATGATCCGCGAGCTGGACCCGGACGTGGTCACGCTCGACGTGGAAATGCCCGGCATGAACGGCCTGGATTTCCTCGAGAAGATCATGAAGCTGCGCCCCACGCCCGTCATCATCGTCTCGGGCGCGACCCAGCAAGGCAACGAAATCACCGCCCGCGCGCTGACGCTGGGCGCGGTGGATTGCTATGCCAAGAGCCAGATTTCGGGCACGCTGCCCCTTGACGACGGCGGCAAGCTGGCGCGTCTGGTGCGCGATGCCGCGAAAGTGAGTTTCACGCGCGATGATGCGGCGGCCACGCCCATGACCGCCGCACCCCCTCCGCCGCCTCCAGCGACCAGGAAGGCGCCGCCCAAGGTCATCGTCATCGGATCATCCACGGGGGGCGTGGAAGCCTTGCACACGCTGCTTTCGCAGTTCCCCGCCGATTGTCCGCCGACGCTGGTGGTCCAGCACATCAACGAACGCTTCACCGCCGCCGTGGCGCGCACGCTGGACGAAGCCTGCGCCGCGCGCGTGGTGCTGGCGCAGCCCGACCTGCCGCTGCGGCCCGGCCATATCTATTTCCCGCCCGACAACGACCGCCACCTTCTGGTCGGCGGACCGCAGATCCTGCGCACCAAGCTGCGCGGCGGCGATCGCATCTCCGGGCACCGGCCCAGCGTGGACGCCCTGTTCCAGTCGGCGGCGGAAATGGTCGGCAAGGACGCGGTGGGCATCCTCTTGACCGGCATGGGTTCGGACGGTGCCAGCGGGATGCTGGCCATGGCCCGCGCCGGCGCGCTGACGATTGCGCAGGACGAAGCAACCTGCGCGGTCTTCGGGATGCCCCGGGCCGCCATCGCGCTGGGCGCCGCCAGCATCATCGCCCCGATCGACCAGATCGCCCGGCACACTTTCAGCAAGGCTGCCTGACATGTACCATCGACCTCTCCTCCCTTCCCACGCACAGCGCCGCACGGTCATGCAGGGCCAGGCCTTCGCCAGCGACAGCGTGGACGAGGAATTCACCACCGTCCTGGGCAGTTGCGTGTCCACCTGCCTCTACGATCCGGACGTGCGCGTGGGCGGCATGAACCACTTCCTGCTGGCCGAGCCGCCCAGTGCGAACCCGTCCGCCGCGATCGACGTCCATTACGGCGTCTATCTGATGGAAGTGCTCGTCAACGAGATGCTGGCCAGGGGCGCGCGCAAGCACCGGCTCAAGGCGCATCTTTACGGCGGCGCGAACGTGAACCGGACGATGATGAAGATCGGTTCGATCAATGCCGAGTTCGCCCGTGGCTTCCTGATCCGCGAAGGCATCGCGCTGATGCGCGAGGACCTGGGCGGCACGCAGGCCCGCCGCGTCGATTTCCGGCCCGCCTCGGGGCAGGTCCGCTGCCGCGCGGTGGAGGAACGCCTTGCCCCGCCCGTCCAACCCAGCACCCGCCCGCAAAAGGCGTCGGGCGACGTCGAACTGTTCTGACAGGAAACCCTTCTTACTCGAAAGCGAACCACGACATGACCAAATCCACCCGAATCCTGACCGTCGACGACAGCCCCAGCATGCGCGCCCTGCTCAACCACGCCCTTGCCTCGAACGGCTTCGACGTGGCGCAGGCGGAAGACGGGATGGCCGCGCTCGACTGGCTGGAAAGCAACGAAGTCGATGTCGTCATCACCGACATCAACATGCCCCGCCTGGATGGCTTCGGCCTGATCGAGCGCCTGCGCGAAGGCGAACGGCACCGCGATCGCCCGATCCTGGTGCTCACCACCGAAAGCTCGGACGAAAAGAAGGCGCGCGCCCGCGCCGCCGGCGCGACCGGGTGGATCGTGAAGCCGTTCGATCCCGCCAAGCTCGTCGCGGCGGTCCGCCGCGTCACCCATTGATGGCTGGACGGGAGACAAACCGATGATCCGCGAATTGATCACATTCGAAGTCGAAGGCCAGGTGTTCGGGCTGGACATCATGTCCATCCGCGAAATCCGCGCCTGGTCGCCCACCACGCGCCTGCCCCGCGTGCCGTCCTATGTCGCGGGCGTGGTCAATCTGCGCGGCACCGTGCTGCCCGTGGTGGATCTTGCGGCCCGCCTCGGCTGGAACGCGACCGAGCCCTCGCCCCGCCATGCGATCATCGTCACGCAGATGGACGCCCAGATCGGCGGATGGATCGTGGATGCCGTCAGCGACATCGTCACCGTGCCGGAAGAGGCGTTGCAGCCTCCCCCGCCGAGCACCGGCCACGACACGGTCATCCCGTTTCTCGAAGGGCTCGCCGCCATCGACGAACGCATGGTCATGGTCCTCAACCTCGCCGCGCTGAGCAACGAAGCCCAGCTCGCCGAAGCCGCCTGACGCATGGAGGATATCGATGAACCAGGAGGCCACGCACCGGCAGATCGCCATCGTCCTTGAGGAACTGTCACAGGAAGTCGAAGCGCTTGGCGCATCGCTCTGCCTCGATCCCGATATTGTCGTCCGCCACATGACCACCCTGCAGGCGATCGACATGATCGGCCAGAAACAGCGTTCGCTCGCCTCGCTGCTGACGGCCGATTGCCCCGCCGCCAGTATCGAGAAGATTGCCATCGACGCGCTGCGGGAAAGATTGCGCCTGTTCGGATAGCATCTCGACGCGCCCGGAGCGGGCCGTGCGCGCCGATGCGTTCCGCCCGCCCCGACCGTCTGCCGCCCATCTGCCGCCCGTCTGCCGATCATGCCTTCCCCCGGGCGGATGCGAAATTGTGGGGAACCCCGCTGATGGCGGCTGGACTTCGCCCGTGGCCCTGCGCCATGGAATGTCGCCATGTGGCAACTCTATCAGTTTCCCCTTTGCCCGTTCAGCCGCAAGGTACGCCTGCTGCTGAGCGAAAAGGGTGTCGGCTATGAACTGTGGCGCGAAAATCCGTGGGAACAGCGCGACGAATTCACGCGCATGAACCCGGCCGGCCGCACGCCGGTGCTGCATAATCCGGAGCGCGAGATCACGCTGGTCGACAGCCGGGCGATCTGCGAATACTTCGAGGAAACGGTCGACAAGACGCCGATGATCAACGGCACCGCCGCCAACCGCGCCGAAATACGCCGGCTGGTGGCGCTGTTCGACGAAAATTTCTTTGCAGACGTCACGCATCCGCTGATGGAAGAACGGATGCGCAAGCGGCTGATCTACCGCCAGCCGCCCGACAGCCGCCTGCTGCGCGAAGCGATGCGGCTGGCCAACGCCCATCTCGACTATATCGACTACCTGATCGACAACCGCCCGTGGCTGGCCGGCGCGACGATGAGCCTCGCCGACCTTGCCGCCGCCGCGCAGATTTCGGTGGCGGACTACCTCGGCGGCATCGACTGGTCACAGCACGAACAGGCGCGCGGCTGGTATTCAGTGTTCAAGAGCCGGCCCAGCTTCCGCCCGCTCCTGTCCGAACGCATGGACGTGATCCAGCCGCCCTCGCACTATGGCGACGTGAACGCCTGACACCGGCGTTCACGCGCTGCCTTGGCCGGAATCAGGCCGCGCGGGGCTTGGAACCGAAACGGCCCTGCTTGCGGAAGCGAACCATCCACCGCTCAAGGAACAGCGCCAGCGGTCGCGGATGCACGCTCAGGTCGCGGATGCCCGGCAACGTTCCCGTCGCGGCACTGCCTGCCTTGAGCAGCAACCACTGGTCCCGCGTCAGCGGTGCGCCGGGCAGCCAGCCGAAAGCCGCGATCAGGCTGGAAACGCCGTCGGGCAGATCAATGAACGTACGGCCCCGCGCCTCGGCGCGCGCGATCCGGCGGTTGAGATCGCCCATCGTGATCACTTCGGGACCCGCCAGCTCATAGACCTTGCCCGCATGGGCTTCGGGACGGGCCAGCGCGTTGCCGACCGCTTCGGCGGCGTCGTCCACGCTCAGCGGCTGCAACCGCGCATCCGGACCGAATACCGGCACCACCGGGAACACCGCGATGATCCGGCCGAACATGGTGACGAACTGGTCATCGTCGCCAAACAGCACCGACGGGCGCAGGATCGTCGCGCCGGGGAACGCAGCGCGCACCGCCGCCTCGCCTTCGGCCTTGGTCCGCGCGTAGGCCACGGGCGACCCGGCATCGGCGCCCAGCGCCGAGATATGCACGAACGCGCCCGCCCCGGCCTGCGCCGCCGCGGCGGCGATGCGCCCGGCGCCCTCGCCTTGAATCGCGTCGAGATCGCCCTTGAAGGCCCCGACCAGGTTCACGACCGCGTCCGCGCCAAAGACCGCGGCGGCGACCGCATCGGGCTTGTTCACATCCACGCGCAGGAACTGCACCTGACCAAGATTGCCCAGCGGCTTGAGATGAAACGCCTTTTCCGGATGACGGCTGCAGATCCGCAGGCGCGCGCCGCGTGCCAGCAGTTCCTGCGCCAGATGCGTGCCGAAAAAGCCGCTGCCGCCGATCAACGTGACCAGCCTGCCTTCAAGATCGCGCGTCCTGCCCTTGCCCATATCCGTCAACCCGCCAGAAAATAGCCGTGCGCGGACCGGATCGCCCGCCGCGCGTGCGAAAGCCTTTGCACGCTGCAATGGCCAAATTCAATGGCCAAGAAAAAGAGTCGGCACCATTCGACACGTCGCGGTTGACACCCGCGAATCCATCCCGTATCGGCGCGCTCCTACCCGGCGATGAGCGTTCTGGCCCATCGCCTCCGTGCCCAGATGGCGGAATTGGTAGACGCACCGTCTTCAGGTGGCGGCGCTCGAAAGGGCGTGGAGGTTCGAGTCCTCTTCTGGGCACCATTTGTTCTTCTCGGAACATCCCAAAAAGTGTATTAAACCCGCAGAAATCCAAGGGAATTGGCCCTTGGATTGTGCCGGATCGTCCCGCCTTTTCTCGGGGGTTCCGCACATTTTTGCGGGCCTTTTGCGGGCTTTTGCAAAAACCACATTGGGAAAAGGCCCGCACATGCCTCTGACCGAAACCCGGCTTCGCGCACTCAAGCCAAAGGACAAATCGTACAAGGTCGCCGACGACCGCGGATTGTACATCGAGGTGTCCCCATCGGGCGGAAAACTCTGGCGATTCCGCTATCGAATCGGCACCGTTGAGAAGAAGCTCTCGATCGGCGCCTATCCCGAAATCAATCTCAAGGACGCGCGCCAAGCGGCCTACGAGGCTCGCGTCAAAGTCGCGGCGGGCGGTGACCCGGCGATGGAGAAGCGCAAGCAGAAGATCCGTTCGGAATTCCTCTCCGCCCAGACCTTCGAGGCGGTGGCACGCGAGTACATTGATGAGATGATGGTGCAGAACGGTCGGGCGGATGCGACCATCATCAAGGCCAACTTCTTCCTCGACCAGCTGACGGATGCCATTGGCAGCCGCCCGATCGACGAGATTGAGCCGTTTGAGGTGCTGGCTCCCCTCAAGCGCCTCGAAGCGAAGGGCAAGCACGAGACCGCTAAAAAGACCCGATCCTTTGCGAGCCGCGTGTTTCGCTATGGGGTTGCCACGACCCGATGCAAAGGCGACCCTACGACCATGCTCCGCGGGGCGCTGATCACCCCCAAGGCAAAGCACTATGCAGCGATCCTTGAGCCGAAGGATCTTGGCGGGCTGCTGCGCGCAATCCAGGACTACACTGGCAACTTCATAACCCGGTACGCCCTGCTCATCGCACCCCATGTCTTTGTACGCCCTGGCGAGCTGCGGCATGCCGATTGGAAAGAGATCGACCTGGAAGAAGGTGTCTGGCGCATCCCAGAGGGCAAGATGAAAGCGCGCCGTCCTCATGCCGTGCCGTTGTCCACGCAGGTGGTCGGGTATCTTAAGGAGCTTGCCGAGATGGTTGGTACCGAGGGCTATGTGTTCCCCTCAGCCCGTGCTTCTGTTCGCCCGATGAGTGAGAACACTTTGAATGCGGCTTTCCGGCGGATGGGTTTCACGAAGGACGAAGTCACCGCGCATGGTCTTCGGGCTACGGCTTCCACCATGCTGAATGAAAGCGGCCTCTGGAATCCGGACGCGATCGAACGAGGACTGGCTCACGGTGATAGCAACGCAGTCCGCGGCGTCTATCACCGTGGCAAGCACTGGGAGGAACGTGTCCGCATGGCGCAGTGGTGGAGCGACTACCTCGATACGATCCGGGAGGGCGGTAAGGTCATAAATGTGGCGTTTGCCAAAGGATAAGCTCAGTTTGACAGAGCTCCGTTCAAAACCGGCAAGCGACATTTTGGTGGGTTTCAAATTCCTCCTGCTGGCGAACAAAACAAAAACACGGTAGTCTGCCCCTGCATTTAGCGGAGGGCCGCATGTTCGATGATCTATCCCGTATCCTTCGCCAGTTGGACGGGCAGAAGATTACCGTCACGCCGGATATCGCGGTCGACGAAGACGGATACATCGATTGCGAGTGTCCTCACGAAGACTGCATGTTTGAATTCAAGGTCCATGATCAAGACTGGCGTGAAATCGTGCGCGATGAAGAGGTGTTTTGCCCGTTTTGCGGGCATGCGGCCGAGGCTCAGAAATGGTGGACAACGGAGCAAGTTGGAAAAATTCAGGAGCAGGCCCTCGCTCAGGTGAAAGGCACAATCAATCAGGCGATGCGCCGTGATGCTGAGGCCTTCAATCGGCGCCAGCGCAAAGGCAGCTTGATCACCATGAAAATGAAGGTCGAGCGTGGCTTTCGCGATGTTGTCTTACCCGCGTCTGCAGCGGAGCCGATGCGCCTCAAGCTGACTTGCGAGGAATGCTCATGCCGGTTCGCGGTGATCGGTTCTGCGTTCTTTTGCCCCTCGTGCGGCCACAACAGCGCTGACAGAGTGTTTCGGCAATCGCTCAATGCGATTCGCGCTTCTCTTGACGCAATCCCAGCAATCCGGAGCGGGATATCTGATGTCGATGCGTCAGAGAATACCATTCGCCTGCTCACCGAAGCAGGCCTTCAAAACGTCGTCATGGCTTTCCAGCGTTTTGCAGAGGCGCATTACCAGCATCAGCCAGATCCAATCAAAGTCCGACGAAACGCGTTCCAGAATCTCTCTGAAGGAAGCCAGTTATGGCGAACGGCCTTCGGAAAGGGCTTTGCCGATCACCTGAGCACCTCGGAACTCACCGAACTGACACGCCTCTTTCAGCAGCGGCATCTTTTGGCGCACCGCGAAGGCATTGTTGATGCGGACTATATTTCACGCAGCGGTGACCCGACCTACCGCGAAGGACAGCGCTTGGTCATCCGGGAGTCTGTCGTGCGAAAGGCACTGCAGCTCGTCGAAAAGCTAAGCGTAGGAATGGCCGCGGACGTCGAGCCCTAGGATTAGCTTGCCTGGCCTGCGCCCGGGTTCTGTCTCAGCCGCTCGAAACGAT
>MEGD01000012.1 GCA_001725355.1 Novosphingobium sp. SCN 66-18 | reverse complement strand
CCGCGCCGCCAACACAGTCTTCCTCATCCGCCATACCTATGTGCCGGGCTGGCAGCTTCCGGGCGGCGGCGTCGAGCGCGGCGAGACGATGGAGGAAGCGCTGACGCGCGAGATTTCCGAGGAAGCCAACATCGTGCTGACCGCACCGCCGCAGCTGAAATCCATCCATTTCAACCGCCGCTCCAGCCCGCGCGACCATGTCGCCTTCTATCTGGTCGAGGCGTTCAGCCAATCGGCGCCCAAACGGCCCGACCGCGAAATCGCCGAGGCCGGTTTCTTTCCGCTGGACGCCCTGCCCGCCGGCGTGACGCCGGCGACGCTGAGGCGCATTGCCGAAGTCTTCGGCGGCACGCCGCCTTCGGCTCCCGTCACCTATAGCAATGCGGCGGAAGTGACCTCGGCCGAACAGCCGGTATGGAACGGCGCAGGCGCGGATGCGCAGACCGTCAACAACCGCGCGGTCCAGACGACGACCATCCGGCCGTCCACCGATCTCCAGATCGTGAGCAAGACGCGCACCGGCGCGCTGATGCGCAACGTCAACGAACCTGTCGAATTCACCATCCGGTTCCGCAACAACGGGCCTTCCACCGCCACGCGGGTGCGCGTGACCGACGTACTGCCGGCCGGCTTCGTCTATGCCGCATCTCCCGCCCCTTCGATCGCCATTCCCGGCGGCAGCGGGGCCAGTGTTTCGGGCCTGAACTGTTCGGGCAAGACCACGATCACCTGCGACATCGACGGCAGCTTCCCCGTGGGCGCCGCGCACGTGGTGGACCTGAAGGTCCGCGCCAAGGCGCAAGGCCCTTACAGCGGCGCGCTTTCGCCCATGGACGCGACCGACACCGCCACGATCACCCCCGGCCTTGACGGCAGCGGCGATCCGCTGAGCGAGGATGCCGACAACACCAACAACAGCCAGTCGGCGGTCGTGCAGATCAAACCTGCGTCGATCGCGGGCACCGTCTATGCCGACAACAACGACAACAACGTGTTCAACGGTGGCGAAGGCATTGCCGGCGTTACCCTGTCGCTGACCGGCACCGACATCTATGGCAACGCGGTTTCGGCCACGGCCATCACCAATGCCTCGGGGGCGTTCATATTCGATGTGCTGCCGCCTTCGGACGCGGCGGGCTACACAATCGTCGAGACACAGCCGGCCAACTTCTACGACCTCAACGAAACCGCGGGCAGCGCCGGCGGCACGGTCAACAACGCGGTCCGTGGCAACACCCCGGCGGAGAACACCATCGGCGGCATCGTGCTGGCGGCTCAGACGGCGGCGACCGGCTATCTGTTCCAGGATCATGCCAATGCGGTGATCGTGGCGACCAACGACAACCCGCCCGCCGTCAACGGCGCGACCGGGCAGACCAACATCGTCAACGCCTTCGCCAACGATACCTTCAACAACGCCGCCATCGATCCGGCGAAGATCGTCGCCACGATCGTGACCCCGGCGGCGAATCCCGGCGTCACCATGGATACCGCGACCGGCCTGGTCAGCGTCGCCCCGGGCACGCCGGCGGGCACCTACACCATCGACTATCGCATCTGCGACAAGGCCGATGCGGCGACCTGCGCCACGGCGCGCGTCACGGTGGTGGTCACCGCATCTCCGATCGTCGCCACCAACGACACGATCAGCGGGATCAACGGCGCGACCGGCGCGGCGGATGTCCTCTCGGCGCTGACCGGCGATACCGTCAACGGCGCGGCAGCGACCACGGGCACCGTCACCATCGCGGTGGCGCCGGGTTCGACCGTGCCGACCGAACTGACCTTCGACACCGCAACGGGCGATGTTTCGGTCAAGCCGGGCACCCCGGCGGGCACCTATCTGTTCAACTATCGCATCTGCGAAACGATCAACCCGACCAACTGCGCCACGGCCGAAGCGCGCGTGACGGTGGTGGCCGGCGTGATCGCGGCCGCGAACGACACGGTGGGCGGCGTCAACGGAACGCTGGGCGGCGGCAACGTGCTCAACGTCCTGGCGGGCGACACGCTGAACGGCGCGCCGGCCACGGCATCGACGGTGGCGATCGCGCTGGCGCCGGGCGCCTCGGTCCCGGCCGGCCTCACGTTCGATCCGGCGACGGGCAACGTGTCGGTCGCGCCGAACACCCCGGCCGGAACCTACCACTTCGACTACCGGATCTGCGAGAAGCTCAATCCGACCAACTGCTCGACCGCGACCGCGACGGTGACTGTCGTTGCCGCGCCCATCACGGCGGACGACGATGCTTCCTCGCCCGTCACGGGGGCGACCGGCGCAACCGGCGTGGTCGACGCGCTGGACGGGGACGCGCTCAACAACGCGCAGGCCAAACTGGCCGACGTGACGATGACGGTGGTTACCCCCGCGACGGCGGTGGGCGGCAATCCGGTGCCCGCGCTCGATACGGCGACCGGCAAGGTCAACGTGCCGGCGGGAACGCCTTCGGGCATCTACACCATCGATTACCGGATCTGCGAAAAGCTGAACCCGGCCAATTGCGCCACCGCCAGGATCACCGTGCCGGTAACGGCGGCGGCGATCACCGCGGGCAACGACAGCGCGACCGGCATCAACGGCGCGGCGGGCGGCACGGGTGTGCTCAACGTGCTGTCGGATGACCGGCTGAACGGCGTGGCGGTTACCACGGGGACGGTTTCCATCGCCGTTGCCGCTGGATCGTCGGTGCCGCCGGGGCTCACCTTCGACCCCGCCACCGGCGCGGTCTCGGTCAAGCCGGGGACGCCGGCCGGCACCTATCACTTCTACTACACGATCTGCGAAAAGCTGAACCCCACGAACTGCGCGACGGCCACGGCCAGCGTGACCGTGGTGGCCGCGCCGATCGTCGCCACCCCCGACAGCGCGACCGGGATCAACGGTGCCTCGGGCGGTACGGGCGTGCTCAACGTGCTGGGTGGAGACACGCTCGATGGCGTGGCCGCCACCACCGGCACGGTTTCTATCGCAGTGGCTTCGGGCTCCTCGGTGCCTGCGGCGCTCACCTTCGACCCGGCCAGGGGCGCGCTCTCGGTCAAGCCGGGAACGCCGGCGGGCACCTTCAGCGTCGATTACACGATCTGCGAAAAGCTGAACCCCACCAACTGCGCGACGGCCACGGCCAGCGTGACTGTGGTGGCCGCGCCCATCGTCGCGACCAATGACACCGTTCCGTCCGTCAACGGCGGCCAGGGTGGCGCGGGCGTGATCGACGTGCTGGGCAACGACATGCTGAACGGCGCGCCGGCCGACAAGGGCACGGTCACGATTGCGGTTGTCACGCCGGCCACGCCGATCAACGGCGGCACCGTGCCGGTGCTCGATCCGGCCACGGGCCTGGTCAACGTGCCGGCGGATACCCCGGCGGGCACCTACACCATCGACTACAGCATCTGCGAAAAACTGAACCCGGCGAACTGTTCGACGGCGAAGGTGACCGTGCCGGTAAGCGCCGGGCCGATCACGGCGAAGGATGACAGCGCCACCGGCATCAACGGGGCATCGGGCGCGGCGAACGTGGTCAACGTGCTGGGCGGGGATACCCGCAACGGCGCGGCAGCTACCACGGCGGCCGTCACCATCGGCCTTGCCCCGGGGGCGGCGCTGCCGGCCGGGCTGGAGTTCGATACGGCCACGGGCGATGTCGCGGTCAAACCGGGAACGCCGGCCGGCACCTACAGCTTCGATTACCAGATCTGCGAGAAGCTCAATCCCACCAACTGCGCGACCGCCAAGGCCAGCGTCACCGTCATTCCCGCGCCCATCGTGGCGGTGGATGACACGGTTGCCGGCATCAATGGCGGTTCGGGTGCGGTCAACGTGCTGAACGCGCTGGGCGGCGATACGCTGAATGGCCAGCCGGCGACGGTGGCCACGGTCACGCTGGCGCTGGTCAACGCCCTGCCTGCCGGCTTCACGTTCGATCCGGCGACCGGCAACCTCGGTGTCGCACCGGGCACACGCGACGGCACTTACGCCATCCCGTACCGGATCTGCGAGAAGCTGAACCCCACCAACTGCGCCAATGCGACGATGACGGTTACCGTGATCCCGCCGCGCAGCACGGTTTCGGGCATCGTCTATCTCGACGGCAACCTCAGCCGCACGCACGAAAACAGCGAGGCGCTGCTGGAAGGCTGGACCGTGGAAGTGGTGCGCGGCGGCGCGGTGGTCGGCACCACGCACACCGACGCCAAGGGCTTCTACAGCATTCCGGACCTGCTGAGCGGCGACGGCTATTCCATTCGCTTCCGCCATGCGGCGAGCGGGGTGGTCTATGGCCGGATCGACAGCGCGGTGCTGCCGGTCAACGCCACGCTGGCCGACCAGAACATGCCGATCGATCCGTCCGGCGTGGTCTATGACTCGGTCACCCGCAGCCCTGTTCCCGGCGCGGTGGTGACGCTGGTGGACGACGGCGGCGTGCCGCTGGCGGATGCCTGCTTCCTCGATCCGGGCCAGGCACGCCAGGTCACGAGCGCCGATGGCCTCTACCGCTTCGACATCGTGGCGGGCGCGGCGGCCCAGTGCCCGGCAGCACGCACCGCCTATCACCTGAAGATCACGCCGCCTTCCGGCTATTCCGGGCCGGAATCGACGGTGATCGCGGCGCAGCAGGGCCTATTCAATCCGGCTGGCCGCGACACTCCGGCCCCCGTGGTGACCAATGCCGGCGCGCCGCAGGCTTCGGACCCGACGACCTACTACCTCGGCTTCCTGCTGGGGCAGGGCGACGGCAATGTGGTCAACAACCACATTCCGCTCGATCCCTTCCTGTCGCGCACGCCGCTGATCGTCACCAAGACCAGCGACAAGCGCACCGCGAACGTGGGTGATCTGGTGCCTTACACCATCACCGTGCGCAACACCGAGGCGCTGACCCGCGCCGGGGTGGCGGTGGTGGACATCCTCCCGCCCGGCTTCCGCTATGTCGCGGGATCGGCGCGGGTGGAAGGCCTGCCGCTGGAGCCGGTGTCGAGCGACCGCGAGCTGCGCTGGAACGGGCAGGTCGTGCCGGGCAACACCACGCTGACCTATCGCATCATCGCGGTGATCGGCGCGGGCGTGACCGAAGGGGATCGCGTGAACACCGCCGTCGCCCGCAGTGGTGCCGGAGGGGGCGCGGGTGGCTCGGACATCTCGAACCGGGCGCAGGCCGTGGTCTCGATCGTGCCCAGCACGCTGTTCGACTGCGCCGAAGTGATCGGCAAGGTCTATGACGATCGCAACGGCAACGGTTACCAGGACGCAGGCGAACCGGGCATTCCGGCCGCGCGCCTCGCCACGGTAAACGGCCAGTTGGTGACGGCGGACGACCATGGCCGCTATCACATCACCTGCGCCGCCGTGCCCAACGCGCTGATCGGCTCCAACTACGTGCTCAAGCTCGACACGCGGACGGTGCCGGAAGGCTATGCGCCGACCACCGACAACCCGCAGTCGATCCGCCTGACGCGCGGCAAGATCAGCGAGCTGAACTTCGGCGTGCAGAAGGCGCGGGTGGTGGCTGTCGCCATCGACGCCAGGGCCTTCGCGGCCGGAAGCGCCGACCTGCTGCCCGCCTTCGCCGCACGGCTGGAAACCCTGAAGACGGTCAAGGCCGCAAGGCTGGCGATCCGGGCGACCTACACGGCCGCCGCCGGTGAGCCCGCCGCGCTGGTCGAGGCCCGCCTCGCCACCCTGCACGACCGGATCGGCGATGTGTTCCGCAACGGCTGGGACGGCCCGCCACCGGTGATCGAGATCGACATGATCGCGGCCGGCGGCGCCCGCGCTTCGGGACAGGAGTAAGACCCATGAACCGCAAGACCATCCTGGCCCCGCAGCCCGCGTTCAAGGCGCGCCATGCCACCCTGCTTGCCAGCGTTTCCGCGCTGGCCGGGCTGGGGATCGCCACGCCCGCCTTCGCCGCGCCGCACGCCAGTCCGCTTGTGTCGCAAGCTGATTTCACCCGGCTTTCCCGGTTGGCGATCGACGCCAGCCTGATGGACCAGCGGGTTCTGCCGGGGGTGGAGACACGCCTGGCCGCGCTCTCGGCCAGCATCGTGCAGATCGCGCCCATGCCGGTCCTGTCGGTCGGGCTGGTCGGCTCGGAAAGCACGGTGCGGCGCGGCGATGCGGCGCTGTTCCTGGGCTACAGCAACTATCCGGCCTTCATCGATCGCGCGGAACTGCGCGTGTTCGCGCCCGATGCGCCGCTGGCAGGGCCGCCGCATGCGGTGGTGGAAGCCGATCGCAACGGGCTGATCCGGTGGACACCCAGCATCTATGCGGGCGACGCCATGCGCTATGTCTATCGCGTCTATGACCGCGACGGGCGGTACGACGAGACCGCGCCGCAGCCGCTGACGGTGCTGTCGGCGGTGCACATGCTGCCCACCGCGCCGGTCGCCCGTGCCGATTTCGGCATGATCGACAGCGCCGCGATCCGCCAGATTCCGCTCGATGGCGCGCAGGCCGTGGCGGTGGAGGGCCAGACCTCCGCGCCGGATCACCTCGTGCGCATCGCCGGCCAGATCGCGCCGGCCGATGCCGCCGGACGCTTCGCGGCCATTCAACTGCACCCGGCGGGCTGCGATGCGGTGGCGGTGAGCGTGACCGGCCCGTGTGGCGACAGCACGACCCAGCACGTCGTGCCCGATCCGGCGCAGAGCTTGCCGACAACCGCCATGGGAGCCGGCGATGGCCTAAGCATCGCCATGGCCGATCCGCAGACCGATGCGGTGCCCGCGGCGCCGGCGGTGGCCGACAACCCCTATGCCATCCGCGTGCGGACCGATGCCGCGCGCATCGATCCCGTGCTTGCGGCGGGGCTGGTCGAAAGCGAGCGGGCGGTGGTGCGCGGGCAGGACGCCACGTTCATCCGCTATACCAACTACCCCGCGATGGTGGCGCGCGGCGAAGTGCGGATCTTCCGCGCCGATGCCTCGCCCGATGATATGCCGATGGCGGTCGTGCCGGCCGACCGCGACGGCGTTGTACGCTGGACGCCGCGCGCGGACGCCGAGGGCGACCTGTTCTACGTCTATCGCGTCTATGACCGCGATGGCCAGTTCGACGAGACCGCGCCGCAGGAACTGACGGTGGTGGATACCCCGTTCGAGGGCAGCCCGCCGCCACGCCCGCTGTTCGGATCGCGCGACGAGGCGGCGGTGCGCAACATTCCGTTCGGGCGGACCGCGACGGTAACGGTCACCGGCCATGCCGACGCTGCCGAGGAAGTGGTGCGCGTGGGCGGGCAGATGATTCCGCTCCAGCGCGCGCGATGCTCGGCAGGTCTGGGTGACGGTGGGGCAGGGCGAACAGACCCGGTTCACCGCGATGCGCGACATCGGCGTCAAGAAAAGCGACTGGTTCATCGTGGGTCAGGGCGATCTGACGTTCGTGTCCTCCAAGGGCAACGGCCCAGCGGTGGAAGTCAGCGGCGATCCGATCGCGGCGGGCGAGCACGTGACCGGCCGTGCGGCGTTCTACGCCAAGGGTACTTTCGCCAGCGGGTGGAAGGTGACGAGTTCGCTCGACACCGGCGAGACGCTGCTCAAGGACCTGTTCAGCAACCTGGACCGCAAGGACCCGCGCCAGTTGCTGCGCCGGCTCAATTCCAACGAATACTACACGACCTATGGCGACGATTCCGCGCTCGTCGAGGATGCGCCGACGCAGGGGCGGTTCTACCTGAAAGTGCAGAAGGACCGCTCCAGCCTGCTGATCGGCAACTATGTCGCCGATATCCGCCAGGCGGAACTGGCGCAGCTCAATCGCGGCACGTTCGGGGCGATTGCCAGCCACCAGAGCGTGAAGACCACCAGCTTTGGCGAAAGCAGGCTGCAGGTGACCGCCTTCGCGTCCGACCCCGGCACGATCCCCGGCCGCGACGAGTTCCGGGGCACGGGCGGTTCGCTCTATTACCTCCAGCGCCGCGACGTGGCCGTGGGATCGGAACGGCTGGCGGTGGAAGTGCGCGACCGGATCACCGGCGTGGTCCTTTCGCGCCGCAGCCTGCAGGCGCAGGAAGACTACAGCATCGATTACTTCCAGGGGCGGCTCACGCTGCTCCAGCCGCTTTCGTCCTACGCCGCCGATGGCGCGACGGTGCGCGACGGCACGGCTGCGGCGGGCGTGCCGGTGCTGGTCGCGAATTACGAATATACCCCGGCGGTGGGCGACGTGGGCGGCTATACCGTGGGCGGCCGCGCCGCCGCGTGGATCGGCGATACGGTGCGCCTGGGCGTGACCGGCCAGCGCGAGACCACCGGCACCGCGGACCAGACGCTGCTGGGCACCGACGCCACCGTGCGGCTGCATCCGGGCACGTATGTGAAGGCGGAAGTCGCGCAGACCGAAGGGCCGGGCTTCGGCCAGTCGAACTCGGTCGACGGCGGCCTGACCTTCACCAGCTATGGCGCGACCGGAAGCGCCAACGTGAAGGCCATGGCCTATCGCGCGGGAGTGGCGGTGAACTTCGCGGAACTGGCGGGCGGCAAGGCGGCGGACGCTGGCGGAACCGGAATTGACAAGGGCAAGCTCTCCGCGTGGTTCGAGCATCTCGACGCCGGCTTCGGTGCCAACGCGCAACTGACCGCGAGCGCCACCGAGCGCTGGGGCGCGCAACTGGCGCTGCCGATCGGCAGCCGCACCGCGCTGGCGGCCAAGGTCCAGCACTTGCGCACCGACGCGGCGGGCAGCCGCACGGTCGGCTCGGCGGACGTGACGCAGCGGCTGGGCGGCGGTTTCACGCTGGCTGGCGGGCTGCGCCATAGCGAGGACGCGGTCGGGCTGGTCTATAACAGCACCGAAAGCGGCAAGCGGACCGATGCCGCGCTGCAACTGGGCTACACGCCGGAGCAGGGCAGGTGGTCGGTCTATGGCTTCGGGCAGGCGACGCTGGACCGCGACGCCGGGCGGCGCGGCAACAACCGCGTCGGGCTGGGCGGCAAGGTGGAGCTTTCCGACCGGCGGTCGCTCGCGGCCGAAGTGTCCGAAGGCGATGGCGGGTTGGGCGCGAGCGCCACGCTCAACCACCGCTATGGCCGGGGATCGGAAACCTACCTCGGCTATGCGCTGGTCACCGACCGCGTCGATCAGGGGCTTGAGCCTTCCACCAGCTTCACCCGCACCAATCGCGGCACGCTGACGCTGGGCGCGCGGCACAGGTTCTCCTCCGCGCTCTCGATCCACGGCGAAAACAAGCTGGGCCATGGCGGCACAGCGCCCAGCCTGACGCGCGGCTTCGGGCTGGACTGGACGCCCACGGAGCGCTGGTCGTTCTCCGGCTCGTTCGAGAACGGCCAAATCGACGACGTGACGACGGGCCGCTTCCGCCGCACCGCCGGCACGTTCGGCGTGGCCTATACCAGCAAGGGCGTGCAGTTCGGCGCCAATGTCGAAGGCCGGTTCGAGCGGGGGGTGGGGCGCAGCCAGAACGTGTGGCTGTTCCGCAACCACGCCTCGGTCATGATCAACCCGGACTGGCGCGCGCTGGCCCGGCTGAACTTCGCCATCGCGGACAACACCACGGCCGACGTCAACGCCGCCGACTATGTCGAAGGCACGATCGGCTTCGCCTATCGCCCGGTGGCGAACGACCGGCTCAACCTGCTGACGCGTTATACCTACCTCAAGGACATGGGGCCGGTGGGACAGGTGACGCAGGGCGGGCAGATCGGCAGCCCCAAGCAGAAGAGCCAGATCTTCGCGATCGACGCGAACTACGATCTGACGCGCACGCTGACGCTGGGCGGCAAGTACGCCTTCCGCAAGGGCAGCGTCTCGCTCACGCGCGACAGCGATACCTATGTCACCAGCAACACCTGGCTGGGGGTGGCGCGGATCGACTGGCGGCTGGTGCGGCAGTGGGACGTGCTGGTCGAAGGCCACTACCTGTCCGCCGACCGCGCGGGCGATCACCGCTGGGGCGGTCTGGCGGCGGTCTATCGCCATCTGGGCAACAACGCGAAAGTCGGCGTGGGTTACAGCTTCTCCGACTTTTCCAGTGACCTTTCGAACCAGAGCTTCACGAGCAAGGGCGTGTTCGTGAACCTGCTGGGCAAGTTCTGATGCGGGGAAGAGCGGGGATGAATACCATGCGTTCATGGATCGCGGCCGGCTGCGTGCTGGCGGGCTGCCAGATGGCGCCCATGCTGGCGATGCCCGCGCAAGCCGCGCCGGTCGAGCAGTTGCGCTGCATCGACGACCGGCTGAACGAGCGCCAGCGGGCGGATATCGCCGGGCTGTTCGCGCAGCAGCCGGATGATCCCGCCGGTCGCGTGAAGACCGCCCAGGGTTCCGCCGCAGCATCGCGCGACATGACGCTGGCGCTGGCCAGTTGCACCGCGCGGTTCGGCTGGAGCAGGGCGGCGCAGGACGCGGCATCGCGCTATCTGGTGCAGATCGCGCGCCTGGCGCGGATCGCGGTCGATCGGGGCGTGCCCTGGAGCGCGGCCATGGAGCGGCACGCGCCGCTCGCCGTAAAGCGGCTACCCGACGGAAAAGACGAGGAAGAGCATCTTCGCGCGCAGATCGTGGCGGGGGCCATCGCCAACGGCAGCGGCGCGGTCAGCGCGGCGCAGGGAGACGATGTGATCGCCTATCTGCAAAGCTGGCGCGAAGTGGAGCGTGCGCGGGGTGCTTTCGCCGGCGTGAAATGATCAGCGCGCCGGGGAGGACGGGGCAGGGCGCACGAAGTGCTCCCGTGCCGCTTCCGCCTCGGCATGGATCGCGCATTCCCTGGCGTGGTCGTTGATCAGGCCCATCGCCTGCATGAAGGCATGGACGGTCGTCGGGCCGACGAACTTCCAGCCCCGCTTCTTGAGGTCCTTCGACATCGCGATCGACGCGGGCGAGGTGGAGGCAAGGTGGGGAGGGGCTTCATCCCGTGGCTCGAAGCTCCAGACATAGGCGGCGAGCGAGCCCTTTTCGGCGATCAGCTCCAGCGCGCGGCCGGCGTTGTTGATCACCGCCTCGATCTTGCCGCGGTGGCGGACGATGCCGGCATCCTGCAACAGCCGTTCGACATCGCCTTCGTCGAAGCAGGCAACGCGCGCGAAATCGAAGCCGTGGAACGCGGCGCGGAAATTGTCGCGCTTCATCAGGATGGTGCGCCAGCTCAAGCCCGACTGGAAGCCTTCGAGCGAGAGCTTTTCGAACAGCCGCCGATCGTCGTCCACGGGGAAGCCCCATTCGCGGTCATGATAGGCGATGTACTCCGCTGAGGCCGCGCACCAGCCACACCGCGGTCGCCCGTCCTCGCCCGTTATCAGACTGACCATCGCACCAGCTCTCCATCATCTCGAATCGCAGTAACGTTCGCTTTATGTTCCATTGAGGAGGAGCATGCAAATCCGACCTGTGCCCTGATACCCGCGAGCCTGGTTAACCGGGCAACGCGGTTGGGGCAGCAGGTCTCGCCCTGATCCGGCAGGTCGTCGTGCAGCTTGCGGTCGCCATAGACTTTGCCGCTGTCGTTCGTGGCTTGCCGGATCAGATCGGTCTGCCGCGCATCTTCCCGAGCCTAAGCGGGTTCTTCTGCCAGGCATAGAAACCACTGGGCTGCACGGCGAGGCACCGGCACATGGCTCGCAAGCCGAAACGATCGCGATGCTCGGCAACGAAGGCGTATCTCACTTTGCATCCCGAGCGAAATACGCGGTGGCTTTTTTAGGATGTCGCGCTCCTCGGTCACCCGGGCCAGCTCGCGCTTCAGCTGGGGGATCTCGGCATCCTTTCAGTTCAGACATCGGTTACGTCTGCGAAAAGACAGCACGCTCCAAGCTATAGTGCAGGTAGCACTTCAGCTTTGCCCTGCTTGTTGTCGCGTGGCATCGGCGATTGGATGAAGCGCCGTCGCCGGCAGAGGGCCGACGACGCCATAGCCGATCCCGTCGTCCGCCCACACGTAACTGGCCAGACCATCGGTGTGCTCGAGCCGCATCCGAGCATTGCGATCCACAGCGCCCATTGGCCGCACCAGCACGGCGATCTGCGTCCGACCGCGTTTGCCGTAAAGAAATAGCCCCGCGGGGCCGTGATCGGTTGGCACCAACCGGCCGCCGATAAGAGAAAAGCCGGCGCCCGACAGGTCGGGCGCGGCAAGCCGATGATTAAGCCGGCTCGATATCCAGTCATTCAGTGCCGCACTGTCATTGGCGCCGATCTCCACGGGGCGATGTGTATCTTCGGCATATACGGCGTAACTGGCTGCCGCCTCGCGGGCGAGTGCGGGCAGTCCGGCGTCGCGGGGATGATTCCACGTGTTGAGCTGCCACCCCGTCACTCCCCCGATCAACAGCAGGGCAATGACCGCCGCCACGTATTGCATCAGACGTACAACCGTTCCGTTCCGCCCATTGCGACGCGTTGCAATCATGGTAGCGATGTTCAGTTCGGCCGGCACAGCCTCGTCGATGACGGACGCGTAGGCAGCGCGGACCGCATCTCTTTGCGCGATGTAGTCGCCAATGCGCGCCGCCTCCATCGGGTGAGCGTCGAGATAGTCGGCAACCTCGGCATGGCGTACCGTCGACAGGGCGCCATCGACATAGGCCTGCAGGTCGCTGTCGCTGATCGGTTTCACTTCACGCTCCGTAGCATCGGCCTCGCAGCCGTTTCACCTGGTTCGGCGAGCAGACGCCGTAATCTCTCGCGCCCGCGCGACAGTCGTGACATCACGGTTCCGACAGGTACGCCGGTTATCGTCGCTGCCTCGGCATAGCTGACCCCCTCAAGCGCGATGAGCAACAGCAGCGTCCGTTGATCCTCGGGCAATTGTGCGACGGCGCGCAACACGTCTCTTTGCGCCAGACCCGCTTCCTGGGAGGGCAAGGTCGCCATCGTCGATTCCTCGACCGCATCGATCGCAACCGCCACGCCGCGGCGGTTGTTTCGGCGCATCGTGTTGATTGCGAGGTTGTGCAGGATCGTCAGTAGCCACGCCCGGGTGCTGGCGTCCTCGCGCCGCTGATGCCAGCGGCCGATCGCCCGTTCCAGCGTGTCCTGAACCAGATCATCGGCGGCAACGGCGTCGCGCAGCAACGCGCGGGCATAGCGACGCAGCGACGGGATTATCGGCCCGACGATGTCGATCATGTCCTGCGTCACGTCAGCCTCCCTTCCCGTGCCTACAGAATGGACGCTGCTCGCCCCACGATTATTCCATTCCAAATTATTTGGCAAATCCGGGAATAGACGCGATCCCTCCGGTGTCCAATTTGCCAACTACCCGTTGCCGGAGACTGTTTCATGTCCGAACCCCATGCCGCGCGGTCGCCGGCGCTTCCCTTGCTCATCATCGCGGCGATCGTCGCGACAATCGTCGTGCTGTTCGTCTGGGCCGCAGGCTGGATCGGGCCATCGCGGGTAAGCGGCGGCACAGTAGCAAACGCGTTGCAATACAATGCCGGGCTGCATCGCGGCTATCGGCGTGCCCACGCCAAGGGGATGTGTATCGCTGGTGGCTTCGAAGCCAATGGCGCCGGTACCACGTTGTCGAAAGCCGACGTATTCCGCACCGGTCGCTCGATGGCCATCGGACGCTTCTCGACCGGCGGCGGCAATCCGTTGGCGAACGACGGGCGCAATGTCTTCCACGCCATGGCCCTACGCATCATCTCGCCCAACGGGCAGGAATGGCGCACCGCGATGGACCATACCGCGATCTTCCCGGTCGCCGACGTCAAGTCGTTCGTCGCCCAGCAGATTGCCACCCAACCCGATCCGAAGACCGGCAAACCCGATCCGGCGTTGCTGACAGCTTATCTCGCCAAACACCCGGAGACGAAGCGCTTCATGGATTACATGAAGACGATACCTCTGCCGAACAGCTTCGCCAACGGCACTTATCATTCGATCAACGCTTTCCGCTTCATCGACGCCGCAGGTCGCACCCGCCTGGTGCGCTGGAAGATGGTGCCCGAGGACAAGCTCGTCGCGCTCGACAAGAGCAAGCTGGCGACGTTGCCCAAGAACTATCTGTTCGACGAATTCATCCAGCGGCTGAAGGCCGGCCCTGTACGCTGGCACCTGATCGTCACGCTGGCCAATCCGGGCGACGTTACCGACAACGCCACCATCCAATGGACCGGGCCGCACCGCCAAATCGATGTCGGCACGCTGACGATCGACCGCTGGGCGCCCGAGGAGACCGGCGACTGCCGTGACTTCAACTATGATCCGACCGTCCTGCCTCCGGGGATCGCGGTGTCCGACGACCCGCTGCTGTCCGCGCGGTCGGCGGTTTATTCGACGTCCTACACTCGCCGCGCCCAGGAGGGCTCCGGCCCCAGCGCGATCGGCGCGCAATTCGGCATCTCGGGGAAAAAGCAATGACCACGCGCCACCATTTCCATCCCGTCATCCGCGTACTCCACTGGCTGATGGCGGCACTGATCCTCGCCATGCTGTTCATCGGTGTTGCCATGGTGTCGACAGCAGGCCCTGCCTATCACTCGCTGATCGGGCTGCACCGCCCGATCGGGATCGCGCTGCTGGTGCTGGTGTCGATCCGGCTCGCCGTCCGGCTGAAGACCGGCGCGCCGGCGCTGCCTGCCGACCTGCCGCCGCTCATGGTGGCCGGGGCGAAGGCGTCGCATGTCCTGCTTTATCTCTCGATCATCGTCATGCCGCTGATTGGCTGGGGCATGTTGTCGGCGGCGGGCTATCCCGTCGTGTTGGTCAAAGGGATCGTGCTGCCGCCGATTCTGCCGCACGATATCGCGCTCTATGCCGTCCTGCGCGTCGCCCATACTGTAATCGCGGTACTGTTCTTCGCTCTGATCCTTGGCCACCTCGCGGCCGGTTTGTTCCACGCGCTTGTTCGACGCGACGGTGTGTTCGAAGCAATCTGGCGCAACAGGTGAGCGAATGTTGGGGAGGCCGCCAATCTAGCTGTATCAGGTCAGCCTGAGCGCGCTGCCATCGCCGGCTCGAAAGCGGCTCTCGCACGCAGCGCCGCCAACGAGCCAGCGGATACTCCGCAGGGAGCTCTCACTTTTGTTCGGGAGTGGCGCGCCCGGCAGGATTCGAACCTGCGACCACCAGCTTAGAAGGCAGGTGCTCTATCCAGCTGAGCTACGGGCGCGCGCCAGCAGCCCCATAAGGCGGCTTTGCGCCGTGTGCAAATCGCGATAGCAGGGATTCATGAACGATCCCCATGCTTCATCGCCCGTTTCCCGGCCCCTTTCCCGAATTGCCGGCAGCGCGGGCGCGCGCCGGCATTTCCGCTATTTCGACTACATGATGGCGAGTTTCGTCGGCATCCTGCTGCTGTCGAACCTGATCGGCGCCGCCAAGCTGGCGACAGTGGGCGGCGTGACGTTCGGCGCCGGCATCCTGTTCTTCCCGGTGTCCTACGTGCTGGGGGACGTGCTGACGGAAGTCTATGGCTACGCCAACGCGCGCCGCTGCGTGTGGATGGGCTTCTTCGCGCTGCTGTTCATGGCGGTTATGAGCTTCGTGGTCGTTGCGATGCCGCCTTCGCCGGACTGGGGCTGCGCTTCCAGCGCGGACGCGCGGTTCGCCGACCTGGTGGCGCGCGAATCCGCCGGGACGATCTGCCAGACCACCTATGAATCGGTGTTCGGCAGCACCTGGCGCATCGTGGCGGCCTCGGTCATCGCGTTCTGGGCCGGCGAGTTCGTCAACAGCTTCGTGATGGCGCGGATGAAGGTGTGGACGCAGGGCAAACACTTGTGGACGCGCACGATCGGGTCGACCGTGTTCGGGCAGGCGGTGGACAGCGCGATCTTCTATCCGGTCGCCTTCCTCGGCATCTGGTCGCACCAGGCGGTCCTGACCGTGATGGTGACGAACTGGGCGATGAAAGTGGCGTGGGAGGTCGTCCTGACGCCGGCGACCTACTTCGTCGTCGGCTGGCTCAAGGCTCGTGAAGGCGTGGATGTGTTCGATACCGACACGGATTTTTCGCCTTTCGCCAAGACCGACGCGGTCTGACAAGGGGCGTGGTCCTATTGGGGAGGGAGGCTCCTCCCCAGGGGGCGGGGGGAGGAGCCTCGGTTGACGCCGGCCGGGTGTTCGGGGGGATGGCTGGCGTCGGGTCGCGGCGCTGTTGCGGCTTCGCGAACAGAGTGGGCGATCAGGAATCCGCGATCAGGCCGATGGCGAGATAGATCAGGATCAGCGAGCCGAAACCGACCAGCGTGCCGACGACCCAGGCGATGCGCACCAGCGTGACATCGATGTCGAAATAGTCGGCGATGCCGGCCGAAACGCCCATGAACTTGCCGCGGGCCTTGTTGAGCCGGAACTTGCCCGAGCGGATCGAAGAGCCTGCGGCGGGGCGGACGGCGGAATCTTCAAAGCGCAGATCGGTCATGCGACGTACTCCGAAACGGTGCTGGCGGCGACCGGCGACGAGGCCGGCGTGGAGACGGTGCCGCTGATCAGCGCCAGCGAAAGGGTGAGCGCGGCGAAAGCGGCGGCGATCTGGTTCGAGAACGAGCGAATGGCGGTCATGGGTCGGGTCCTTTTTTTGGGTTCGAATGGGGTGGCGAAGCAGGTGTTCCGCCGATGCCAACTCCATTGCAGAAGCCGTGCCAAACGCGGAAAATCGCGCAAATCCGCCATTCTTTTTGAAAGTGCGGAAAATTCACCGGATGTTCATTCCTGATATTCGGGAAAAATTCCCAATCTATGGCATTTGCTGAACCGCGATCGCGGTTCGCGTGGCGTTCGGTTTGGGCTTGCAAAATTTCGCGCCCGCGCCTATCTGCGCTTCATCCCGACATTGTGAAGGCAAGGTCAGGGCTGGCGCCGGGAGGGGCCGGCGCGATCGGCCTTTGCCGTTTTCGGGGTTTTGCCGCATCGGCGGCGCTTGGAGTTTGCATGGCGGATATCGCGCGGATTATCGAGGTTGTCGAACCCGAGGCCAAGGCCCTGGGTTTCGATCTCGTGCGCGTGCGCCTGTTCGGCAAGACCGAGGTGGGTGACGAGGAGCATACGCTCCAGATCATGGCCGAGCGGCCCGAAACCGGGCAACTCGTGATCGCGGACTGCGCGGCGCTGTCGCACCGCATCTCCGATCGCATCGACGCGCTGGAAGAAGCGGGCGAAGTGCTGATCGAGGACGCCTATCGCCTGGAGGTCAGCTCGCCCGGCATCGACCGGCCGCTGACCCGGCTCAAGGATTTCGCCAACTGGATCGGGCACGAAGCCCGGATCGAGCTGGACGACCTGCTCGAGGGGCGCAAGCGGTTCCGTGGCGAACTGCTGGGCGTTGAGGGCGAGACCATTTCCATTGCCGACGACGGCGTGACCTATGCCGTGCCGTTCGGCCTGATTGCCAATGCCAAGCTTGTCCTGACCGACAAGCTGATCGCAGCCTCCCGGCCGATCGACGCTTCCGGAGTTGATGTGGAAGAGTTCGATGGCGCGGACGATATTCTTGAGGAACAGGAAGACTGACCATGGCCAGTGCGATTTCCGCCAACCGCGCCGAGCTGCTCGCGATCGCCAACGCGGTTGCCACCGAGAAGATGATCGACAAGGCGATCGTCATCGAGGCGATGGAGGAAGCGATCCAGAAATCGGCGCGCAACCGTTACGGCGCCGAAAACGACATCCGCGCGAAGCTGGACCCGCGCACCGGCGACCTGCGCCTGTGGCGCGTCGTCGAAGTGGTCGACGTGGTCGAGGATTACTTCAAGCAGGTTGACCTCAAGCAGGCCGAAAAGCTGCAGCCGGGCGCCAAGGTCGGGGACTTCATCGTCGATCCGCTGCCTCCGGTGGACCTGGGTCGCATCGATGCGCAGTCGGCCAAGCAGGTGATCTTCCAGAAGGTCCGCGATGCCGAACGCGATCGCCAGTATGAAGAGTTCAAGGACCGCGCGGGCGAAGTCATCACCGGCGTGATCAAGTCGGTCGAATTCGGCCACGTCATCGTCAACCTCGGCCGCGCCGAGGGCGTGATCCGCCGCGACCAGCAGATTCCGCGCGAAGTGCCGCGCGTGGGCGAGCGCGTGCGCGCGCTGATCCTGAAGGTCGAGCGCCAGAACCGCGGCCCGCAGATTTTCCTCAGCCGCGCGCACCCGGACTTCATGAAGAAGCTGTTCGCGCAGGAAGTGCCCGAAATCTACGACGGCATCATCGAGATCAAGGCCGCGGCCCGCGATCCGGGCAGCCGCGCCAAGATCGGCGTGATCAGCCGCGACAGCTCGATCGATCCGGTCGGCGCCTGCGTCGGCATGAAGGGCAGCCGCGTGCAGGCCGTGGTGCAGGAACTGCAGGGCGAAAAGATCGACATTATCCCGTGGAGCGAGGACACCGCGACGTTCGTGGTCAACGCGCTTCAGCCGGCCACCGTCAGCCGCGTGGTGATCGACGAGGAGGAAAGCCGCATCGAAGTGGTGGTGCCCGATGACCAGCTTTCGCTGGCGATCGGCCGTCGTGGCCAGAACGTGCGCCTCGCTTCGTCGCTGACCGGTTCGGCGATCGACATCCTGACCGAGGCCGAGGCTTCGGAGAAGCGCCAGAAGGAATTCGCCGAGCGTTCGAAGATGTTCGAGGAAGAGCTCGACGTCGACGAAACGCTGTCGCAGCTGCTGGTCGCCGAAGGCTTCAGCGAGCTGGAGGAAGTCGCCTACATCGACGTGGCCGAACTGGCGACGATCGAGGGCTTCGACGAGGAACTGGCCGAGGAACTGCAAAGCCGCGCGGTCGAGGCGCTGGAACGCCGCGAGGATGGTTTCCGCCAGGAACGCCGCGCCCTGGGCGTCGAGGATGCGCTGGCCGAGCTGCCGCACCTGACCGAAGCCATGCTGGTCACGCTGGGCAAGGCCGGGATCAAGACGCTCGACGATCTGGCCGATCTTGCCACCGACGAACTGATCGCGCGCAAGCGGGCCGAGCAGCGCCGCCGCGACAATACCCGCCGCGACCGTTCGGAACGGTCGGAAGACAAGGGCGGCGTGCTGGGCGAATATGGCCTGAGCGAAGAGCAGGGCAACGAGATCATCATGGCCGCCCGCGCGCACTGGTTCGATGACGAACCGGAAGCCGCCGCGCCCGCATTCGAGGAGGCCGCCGATGCGGAATCCTCACAATGAGCCGCTAGTCGCCGAAAGGCAGAAGACGCGCACGGCGGGGGAAGCTTCGCCGGAGCGGCGTTGCGTGCTCACCGGTCGTCACGATGACCGCGATGCGCTGATCCGGCTTGCGCTGTCGCCTGTGGGTGATGTCGCGCCGGACCCCTTGGCGCGCGCGCCGGGGCGGGGCGCATGGATCGGCGTGAGCCGGGCGGAACTGGCGCAGGCCATGGCCAACGGCAAGCTCAAGGGCGCGCTGGCGCGGGCCTTCAAGGGCGCGCCGCTGACGATTCCCTCCGACCTTCCGGAACGGACGGAAGCCGCGCTGCTGCGCGCGCTGACCGATCGGCTGGGCATCGAACTGCGCGCCGGCAACATGCTGCTGGGCACCGAAAAGATCGCGCAAGGGTGCCGGGCTGGGGCAGTGACGTTCCTGGCCCACGCCAGCGACGCGGGCAGCGACGGACCGAACAAGCTGGCGCAGGCCTGGCGCGTGGGCGAGGAAGCCGAAGGCACGGGTCTGAAAGGCATCATCTTGCCGCTGGACCGGGCGGCGCTGTCTGTGGCATTGGGCCGCGACAACGTCGTTCATCTGGCGCTGACCGACGACGCGGCGGCCGCAAGGGTTGCCGCACCGCTTCAGCGGCTGCTGCATTTCATGGGGCGTGACGAAAAGTCCGCCGGTGATATCGCTGCTTCGGTGGCGAATGACGATTTTGATACGAAGGGCGAATGAGTTCGATGAGCGATAGCGACAAGAAGCCGACACTGGGCCGCAGGCCGCTGGGCCTGAAGACCTCGGTCGAGGCGGGAGAGGTCAAGCAGACCTTCAGCCATGGTCGCACCAACAAGGTGGTGGTCGAGGTCAAGCGGCGCAAGCTGATGCCGCGTGCCGGCGGGCCTGAGGCCGCCCCGGCCGCCGCGCCCGCTCCGGAACCCGTTGTCGCGCGGCCGGCCCCTGCCGCGCCGCCGGCGCCGCCTCCGGCCGCGCCCGCCGCGTCGCGGGAAACGCGCCAGGAATTGCAGGCGCGCCTGCTGCGCGAGGCCGAGGAAGCCCGTCTCGCCGCGCTGGAGGCCGCCAACCGCCGCGAGCAGGAAGAACGCCAGCGCGCGGTGGACGAAGAGCGTCGCCGCGCCGAGGAAAACCGCAAGGCCGAGGAAGCGCCGGCTCCGGCCGCTCCCGAACCGCAGCCCGAACCCGTGGCCGAGGCGGCTCCCCCGGTGGAAACCCCGGCCGCTGCGCCGGCTGCTCCCGCTGTTGTGGAAGAGCAAGCCGCGCCGTCGGCGAACACGGGTGGTGCCACGCCCGCACCCGCGCCGCGCCGCTTTACCCCGGTTGCTCCGGTCAAGCGGCCCGAACCGCCGAAGAAGCCGCAGCAGCGTGACAAGAACGCGGTCGACCGCCGCCAGGCGGGCAAGCTGACCGTCACGCGCGCGCTGAACGAGGATGAGGGCGCCCGCGCCCGTTCGCTCGCGGCGTTGAAGCGCGCCCGCGAGAAGGAACGCCGCGCGCATTATGCCGGCCAGCAACACCAGCGTGAAAAGCAGGTGCGCGACGTGATCGTGCCCGAAGCGATCACGGTGCAGGAACTGGCGAACCGCATGGCCGAAAAGGCGGCGGACCTCGTCAAGGCGCTGTTCAAGATGGGCATGATGGTCACCATCAACCAGACCATCGACCAGGATACCGCCGAACTGCTGGTCACCGAATTCGGCCACAACATCCAGCGCGTCAACGAAAGCGATGTCGATATCGATACCGCCGCCGACGTCGACGCGGATGAAACGCTGAAGACGCGCCCGCCCGTGGTGGCCATCATGGGCCACGTCGATCACGGCAAGACCTCGCTGCTCGACGCGCTGCGCGGAACCGACGTGGTGCGCGGCGAAGCCGGCGGCATCACGCAGCACATCGGCGCGTATCAGATCAAGACCAAGGGCGGCGACTACGTCACCTTCCTCGATACGCCGGGTCACGAAGCCTTCACCGAAATGCGGATGCGCGGCGCCAACGTCACCGACATCGTCATCCTGGTGGTGGCGGGCGACGACGGGCTGATGCCGCAGACGATCGAGGCGATCAACCACACCAAGGCGGCCGGCGTGCCGATGATCGTGGCGATCACCAAGAGCGACAAGCCGGAGTTCAACCCGCAGAAGATCCGCGAGCGACTGCTCGAGCACGAGATCATCGTCGAGGAGATGTCGGGCGACGTGCAGGACGTGGAAGTCTCGGCCAAGACCGGCGCCGGGCTTGACGAACTGATCGAGAAGATCCTGCTCCAGGCGGAACTGATGGAGCTGAAGGCCAATCCCGATCGCGCGGCGGAAGCCACCGTGATCGAGGCCAAGCTCGACAAGGGCAAGGGGCCGCTGGCCACCGTGCTGATCAACCGCGGCACGCTGCGGGTGGGCGACATCCTCGTCGTCGGCACGCAGTCCGGCCGCGTGCGCGCCATGCTGGACGACAAGGGCCGGCAGGTGAAGGCCGCGCCGCCCGCGTTGCCGGTGGAAGTGCTGGGCATCGGCGGCGTGCCGATGGCCGGCGATACGCTGACCGTGGTCGAAAACGAGGCCCGCGCCCGCGAAGTGGCCGCCTACCGCCAGGAAAAGGCGACCGCCAAGCGCACGACAACGGCCCCGTCCAGCATCGAAAACATGTTCTCCGCGCTCGCCGCCAAGAACACCGTGATCGAATACCCGCTGGTGGTGAAGGCGGACGTGCAGGGTTCCACCGAAGCGATCGTCAACGCGCTCAACCGCATCTCGACCGACGAGATCAAGGTGCGCATCCTCAATTCGGGCGTCGGCGCGATCACCGAAAGCGATGTCATGCTGGCACAGGCCAGCGGGGCGCCGATCGTCGGCTTCAACGTCCGTCCGAACGCCAAGGCGCGCGAACTGATCGAACGCAACAAGGTGCGGCTGAAGTACCACGACGTGATCTATCAGCTGACCGACGACATCCGTTCGGAAATGGCCGGCGAGCTTGGACCCGAGCGTATCGAAACCGTGGTCGGCCGCGCGGAGATCAAGGAAGTGTTCCCGGCGGGCAAGAAGGACAAGGCAGCCGGTCTGCTGGTTCTGGAAGGCTATATCCGCAAGGGCATCAACGCCCGCCTTACGCGCAACGATGTCATCGTCAGCAAGACCGTCATCGCATCGCTGCGCCGCTTCAAGGACGACGTGCCCGAAGTGCGCGCGGGGCTGGAATGCGGCGTGGTGCTGCAGGACACCAACGACATCAAGCCGGGCGACATGCTCGAAGTGTTCGAGGTGGAAGAGCGCGAACGCACGCTCTGATCCTTATACCCGATCGGCAAACAGAACGCCGGGGCAGCCGAAAGGCCGCTCCGGCGTTTTGTTTGGCGCGCGCTTTGCGGGTACATGGCGTCGAGGCCCACCCCGTTGCGACTAGCGCCGCCTGCGGCGACGCAAGTCTCACTCCCCTCCCGCTTGCGGGAGGGGCCGGGGGTGGGGCACGCTCCATAAACTGACCAGCGTTCCCATCCCTGAAAAGAAAAGAGGCCCGCGTTGCCGCGAGCCTCTGTTTCTTTTCCGGTGAAGGCCGATCAGTCGTCGGACTTCAGGAACGCCGGCATGTGATCGGGGGCCGGGCCGTCGTCGCGATCGCGGCGCGGGCCGCGATCGCCATCGCGACGGGGACCACGATCACCGCGACCGCCACGGTCGCCGCGATCTCCGCGCGGGCCACGGCGGTCACCACGGTCACCTCGGTCGCCGCGATCACCACGCGGTTCGCGCGGTTCACGGGGCGGGCGGGTATCTTCGAGTTCCGCGCCCGTTTCCTGATCGACCACGCGCATCGACAGGCGGACCTTGCCGCGCTGGTCGATTTCGAGAACCTTGACGAAGACGTCCTGGCCTTCCTTGACCACATCGGTCGGCTTCTCGACGCGCTCGTTCTTCATTTCGGAGACGTGGACGAGACCGTCCTTGCCACCCATGAAGTTCACGAAAGCGCCGAAGTCGACGATGTTGACGACCTTGCCCTTGTAGACCTTGCCCACTTCGGCCTCGGCCACGATGCCGATGATCCAGTTCTTGGCGGCCTCGATCTGCGACAGGTCGGACGAGCTGATCTTGATCAGGCCTTCGTCGTCGATGTCGACCTTGGCGCCGGTGGTGGCCACGATCTCGCGGATCACCTTGCCGCCGGTGCCGATCACGTCACGGATCTTCGACTTGTCGATCGAGATCGTTTCGATGCGCGGCGCATGGGCCGAAAGCTCGGTGCGGACTTCGCCCAGGGCCTTGGTCATCTCACCAAGGATGTGCGCGCGGCCTTCCTTGGCCTGCGCCAGCGCGGTCGCGAAGATTTCCTTCGTGATGCCGGCCACCTTGATGTCCATCTGCATCGTGGTGATGCCTTCGCTGGTGCCGGCCACCTTGAAGTCCATGTCGCCGAGGTGGTCCTCGTCGCCCAGGATGTCCGAAAGGACCGCGAACTTGTCGCCTTCCAGGATCAGGCCCATCGCGATGCCCGAAACCGGGCGAACGATGGGAACGCCCGCGTCCATCATCGAAAGACAACCGCCGCACACGGTCGCCATCGAGGACGAGCCGTTCGATTCCGTGACGTCCGACAGGACGCGGATCGTGTAGGGGAAGTCTTCCTTCGAAGGCAGCACCGGGTGCAGCGCGCGCCATGCCAGCTTGCCGTGGCCCACTTCGCGGCGGCCCGGCGCGCCGAAGCGGCCCACTTCGCCGACCGAATAGGGCGGGAAGTTGTAGTGCAGCATGAAGCTTTCGTAGCGCAGGCCGTCGAGGCCATCGATCATCTGCTCGGCATCCTTGGTGCCCAGCGTGGTGGTGCAGATCGTCTGCGTTTCACCGCGCGTGAACAGCGCCGAACCGTGCGTGCGCGGCAGGAAGCCGACGATGCTTTCAATCGGGCGGACCTGCGTGACCGTGCGGCCGTCGATGCGCTGGCCGTCCTTGAGGATGGCGGTGCGCACGATGTCGGCCTCGACCTTCTTCAGGGTCTTGATCGCGACCATCTGGGTCTGCGGGGTCTCGTCGGAGAAGGCTTCCTTCGCCTTGGCGCGGGCGGCGTTGAGCGCGTCCGAGCGGGCCGACTTGTTGGTCAGCTTGTAGGCGGCGGCGATATCCTTGCCGACCAGGCTCTTGAGCTTCTTCTTGATGTCCGCGGTGTTGTCGGTGAGATCGATTTCCCACGGATCCTTCGCGGCCTTTTCGGCCAGTTCGATGATCGCGGCGACGACCTTGCGGCTTTCGTCATGGGCGAACATGACCGCGCCGAGCATTTCGTCCTCGGTCAGTTCCTTGGCTTCCGATTCCACCATCATCACGGCGGTGTCGGTGGCGGCGACGACCAGGTCGAGGCGGCCTTCGGCGACTTCGGCCGACGACGGGTTGAGCTGGTATTCGCCGTCCTTGAAGCCGACGCGCGCGGCGCCGATCGGCCCCATGAAGGGCACGCCCGAGATCGTGAGCGCGGCCGAAGCGGCGATCATCGCGACGATATCGGGTTCGGTCTCGCCGTCATAGCTCAGCACCTGGGCGATGACGTTGATTTCGTTGTAGAAGCCTTCGGGGAACAGCGGACGGACCGGACGGTCGATCAGGCGGGAAACCAGCGTTTCCTTTTCCGTGGCGCCGCGTTCGCGCTTGAAGAAGCCGCCGGGGATGCGGCCGGCCGCGGAATACTTTTCCTGATAGTGAACGGTCAGCGGGAAGAAGTCCTGGCCTTCCTTCACCGACTTGGCGGCCGTGACCGCGCAGAGCACGACCGTTTCGCCATACGTGGCGAGGACCGCGCCGTCAGCCTGACGGGCAATGCGGCCGGTTTCGAGGGTGAGGGTCTTTCCGCCCCACTCCAGCGATACGGTTTTGACGTCGAACATTTCGTTTCCTTCAGCCCGCGCGCCCTATTGCATCGCGGGGTTTGCTGCCGGGGAATCCCGTCCCGGTCCGGTGCGGGGCCATTGATCGTGCCCCAGAGGCCGCTCGCCGAATTGCGAGCCTGGCCCAAAAGCAAAAGCGGCCCGCTAGGGGCCGCTCCGCTTGGTTACTTGCGCAGACCGAGCTTCTGGATCAGCGCGTTGTAGCGCTCGACATCCTTCTTCTTCAGGTAGTCGAGCAGGCTGCGACGCTTGTTGACCATCTGCAGCAGGCCACGGCGGGAATGGTTGTCCTTGTGGTGGCTCTTGAAGTGTTCGGTCAGCGTCTGGATACGGCTGGTGAGGATCGCCACCTGGACTTCCGGAGAACCGGTGTCGTTCGCCGCGCGGGCGTTGCTCTGGATGACTTCCTGCTTCTTTTCAGCGGTAATCGACATATTCTTACTCCGCGACATCCTTCAAAGGTTGAAACCCCGCATCACGATCAGGCTTCCGCCCGAAAGCTCCACCAGCGCGACCGGCACCGTGCCGTGGCGCGCCCAGTATAGCCCGTCGTGAAAGGGCAACCCGGCCAGAACGCGGCCCTGACGGACCGCTCTTGCCTGTTCCGGGTCAAGGTCAAGAGCCGGGATGTCGACCAGCCCTGCCTCCAGCGGCAAGATCACGTTCTCAAGTGGCGCGCCTTTACCCACATCGTTCAATTTGTCCAGCGAAATCGCGTGATCCAGCCCGAACGGACCGGCGCGCAGGCGGCGCAGCATGGTGACATGCCCGACCGTGCCCAGCGCCCGTGCGATATCGCGCGCGAGACTGCGAACATAGGTGCCCTTCGAGACGTGCGCGACAAGCGTGACCTCCTCGAGCGGCTCCTCCCCGCGGGATTGGATGTCGAGCGCATGGACCGTCACCGCGCGCGCCTTCAGTTCCACCGTTTCGCCCGCGCGAGCGCGGTCGTAGGCGCGTTGGCCATCGACCATCAGCGCCGAATAGGCGGGTGGAACCTGCTCGATCGGGCCGGTGAAGCGCGGCAGGACCGCGCGCAGGCCGGCGAGGGTAGGGCGCTCCGCGCTTTCGGCGATGACGCTGCCTTCCAGGTCCAGCGTGTCGGTCTCGCTGCCGAAACGGATGGTGAAGGCGTATTCCTTGCTGGCATCCAGCATCCGCCCGCACAGCTTGGTCGCTTCGCCCACCGCGATGGGCAGGATTCCCGAGGCGAGCGGATCGAGCGTGCCGCCGTGGCCGACCTTGGCCTTGCCGAGCCCCGCCTGCCGCAGGTTGCGCTTCACCGCGCCGACGGCCTGCGTCGAACCGAGGCCGCGCGGCTTGTCGAGGATGATCCACCCGTTCGTCATGGCCCGGCGCCATAGAGCGACCGGGCGGCGATGTCAGCCGCGATAGTTCCCGGCGGAGCGATCAGGACTTGTGCGCGGCGTTCGCCGACTTCACCGGCGGGGCATCGACCTTGACGAAGCTCTGGATCGGATAGTGCTGGCCGCGCACCACGACATCGGCCCAGCGATCCAGCCGGTCGGTGCCGCTGTTCTGGATGCCGACCGCTTCCACGAAGGGCAGGTCGAACGCCGGCGTCATCAGTGTGGCGCGATACCATTGCCGGCCGCTGTCCTGAAAATAGATCACCCGGTCGCCATCCGCGCGCCAATCCCGGATCGCGCCGTGGTTGATGAAGGGAACCGACGCCTCTTCGCTTTGCGCGGGCCGTGCCATCGCGGCCGAAGCGGCAACCGGCGAGGCTACCATGGCCAGCGCAGCCAGCGGGGCGAGGAACAGTGCATTGTTCTTCATAGCTTTTGCTCCATCGAAGTTCATGCCCCCGACATGGCGCGGCTTCGCACCGGTTCAAGCTGCCGATACACTAGATTACACAACGTGACCTTTGCATGAATGCCGCGACCAGCCGCCCGGACCCATTCGGCGCGACCACCTTCCTCTTTCCTGCTGCATGTGAAGATCCTGTGGAGCCGGCACCATTGCCATCCTCGCGAGTTGTGATCGCGGGCGCGATTTGCGCGCCACCCCACCGTTACCGGATCGTCGCCGCACGGCGTCACCTTAGAAGGGAAGGCATCACCATGGCCAAGTCGCCTCGTACCCAAGCCGGCCGCAGCCCATCTGCCGGAGGAGAGACACATCAGACCGCGGAGGCGTTGGATACGGCGGCTCTGACCACCAACCATGGCGTTCCCGTTTCCGACAACCAGAATTCGTTGAAGAGCGGATCGCGCGGGCCGACGCTGCTCGAAGACTTCGTGCTGCGCGAAAAGATCTTCCACTTCGATCATGAGCGCATTCCCGAGCGCATCGTTCATGCGCGCGGCAGCGGCGCGCATGGCGTGTTCGAGGCGACCGACGACATCTCCGACCTGTCGAAGGCCGCCGTCTTTACCAAAGGCGAAAAGACCGAGGTGTTCGTGCGCTTCTCCACTGTCGCCGGCGGCGCCGGATCGGTCGATACCCCGCGCGACGTGCGTGGCTTCGCGGTCAAATTCTATACGCGCGAAGGCAACTGGGATCTGGTGGGCAACAATATTCCGGTGTTCTTCATCCAGGATGCGCTCAAGTTTCCCGATCTTGTCCATGCCGTGAAGATGGAGGCCGATCGCGGCTATCCGCAGGCGGGCAGCGCCCACGATACGTTCTGGGACTGGGCCTCGCTGATGCCGGAGACGACCCACATGCTGATGTGGGCCATGTCGGACCGCGCCCTGCCGCGCGCGTTCCGGACGATGGAGGGGTTCGGCGTCCACACCTTCAAGCTCGTCAACGCCGCAGGAAAAGCCAGCTTCGTCAAATTCCACTGGAAGCCGCGGCTCGGCCTGCAATCGACGATCTGGGACGAGGCGCTCAAGCTGCAGGCAGCCGATAACGACTTCCTCCGCCGCGACCTGTTCGAAGCCATCGATACGGGCAACTTTCCGCAGTGGGATCTGGGCATACAGGTGTTCGACCAAGCCTTTGCGGAGGCGCAGCCCTATGACGTGCTGGATGCGACCAAGCTCGTTCCCGAAGGGGACGTGCCCGTCCGCATCATCGGCACGCTGACGCTCAACCGCAACGTCGACAATTTCTTCGCCGAGACGGAGCAGGTGGCCTTCCTGCCGTCCAATATTCCGCCCGGCATCGATTTCTCGAACGATCCCCTGCTGCAGGGGCGGCTGTTTTCCTATCTCGACACGCAGAATTCGCGGCTCGGTACGACCAACTTCCACCAGATCCCCGTCAATGCGCCGCGCTGCCCGTTCGGCAATTTCCAGCGCGACGGCAAGATGCAGACCATGGTGCCCAAGGGCCGCGCCAACTATGAACCGAACAGCCTTGCCGCGCATGGCGAGGAAGGCGGCCCGCGCGAAAGCACCTTGACCGGGTTCCGCACAACGGATGCCGCGACGGGTGGGGAAGAGAGTGGGGAAAAGTTGCGGGTCCGTTCGGAGACCTTCGCCGATCACTACAGCCAGGCTCGCATGTTCTATCTTTCGCAGACGCCAAGCGAGCAGGCGCATATCGCCTCGGCCTTCGTGTTCGAACTGTCGAAGGTAGGCCTGCTCGATCAGGTGCCGCCGCGCATGGTGGCGAACCTGCGCAATGTCGACGAGGACCTTGCCCAGCGCGTCGCCAACGGGCTCGGCATCCCGCTTCCCGACAAGGCGCCGGCGGCAAAGCAGCCGATCGACATGCCGCCTTCCGACGCGCTGTCGATCCACAAGAACATGAAGGAGATGCTGGAAGGCCGCGCGGTCGGCATTCTCATCGCCGACGGCACCGACGCCGCCGAGCTGGACGCGGTGATCGCCGCGGTCCGGAAAGCCAAGGGCAAGGCCGTAATCGTCGCGCCCAAGGTTGGCGGGGCCAAGCTGGGTGATGGCTCGATGCGCAAGGCGGACGGCCAGCTTGCCGGATCGCCAAGCCAGATCTTCGACGCGGTGGCGATCGTCCTGTCGGACGATGGCTGCGCGGCCCTCCTGAAGGAAGCGGCGGCCGTGCAGTTCGTGATGGACGCTTTCGGTCATTTGAAGGCGATCGGCCACAGCGACGCGGCAAAGCCGTTGCTGGAGAAGGCCGGCGTCGAACCGGATGACGGCGTCACGGGGCTCGGCAAGCCGTTCGTCGCGGCAGCTGCGCGCCGGTTCTACGATCGCGAGCCGAACCTGCGCACCCTGGCATGAAGTTACCGGCGCCGCAGGACAGGGATGGTGTCTTGGAGAGCGGCCCAGTGTCGATCGCGTTGATCGGCGCGGGTCCGACTTCCATCTATACGCTCCAGGCCCTGCTGGCGCGGGCGGCTGGCCCGATCTCGATCACGATCTTCGAGGAGCAGGCGCGGGCCGGGCTAGGGACGCCGTATCGTCCCGGCTGGAACGACCCCGCGATGCTCGCCAATATCGCCAGCATCGAGCTTCCGCCCCTTGGCATCACGCTGGTAGAGTGGCTGGCGCAGCAAACGCCCGCGCGGCTCGCGGGCTACAACATCGATCCGGACGGCATCGACGAACGCACCTTCTACCCCCGCGTGGTGCTCGGTCATTACTTGCGCGACCGGTTCGAGGCGCTGGTCGCCGAGGGGGGAGCGGCGGGCCATGCGATTGACGTTCGTGCCCGGTCGCGTGTGACGGATATAGCGGCGGAAGGGGACGGCCTGTGCCTTTCGGTCCAGCCGCGCGGCGCTCCGGCCTATCAGGCGCGGTTTTCGCAGATTGTGATCGCAACCGGCCATGAATGGCCCGATGAGCCGGAGGTTAGGCCGGGCTTCTTCGCCAGCCCCTGGCCGGCGAGCGCGCTCAAGCGTATTCCGGCGGGGCCCGTCGGCATCCGCGGAACATCGCTCAGCGCAATCGACGCGGCGGTCGCCCTGGCGGTCAACCACGGCGCGTTCGTGATCGCGGATGGCGCGGAAGCGGGCGAGCCGGCACCGGGGGAGAGCGCACCGGCGGAGGACCAGGCCCTTCGCTGGAAGCCGCAGGCCGGCGGCGCCGCGCTGCACATCACGATGATGTCGCGCAAGGGCTTGATGCCGGAGGCGGATTTCTTTTGCCCGATCCCGCATGAACCGTTGACCATTTTCACCGAGCAGGCCGTGCAGGGTCTGATCGAAGCGGGCGAAACCGGCCTGCTCGATCGCACCTACGCGCTGTTCGAGGAACAATTGCGATTTGTCGATCCGGACTATGCCGACAGGATCGGGAGGGATTCCTCCGTCGAGGCGTTCGGCGAGCGCTATTTTGCCGAGCGCCTCGCCGCCGATCCCTTCGCGTGGGCGCAGGCCAATCTCGACGAGGCGCGAAAGAATTTCGAAACCGGGACCACCATTCCGTGGCGTTATGCCATCCTGCGGGCGCACGAGGTGTTCGCGCGGATCGTGCCGCATCTCGACGAAGCGGATCACGCCCGCTTTTCACAGCATCTCCAGCCGATTTTTACGGACAATTACGCAACCGTGCCTCACGCGTCGATCGAGCGCCTTCTGGCGCTTCATCGCGCCGGTGCGCTTGCCATCCTCGCGGTGGGCGACGATGCCAGGCTCGATACGCATTCGGAAGCGTCGGGCGCGACCATGTCGTTCGACGGCCAAAGGCATCATTTTTCCGCGTTCATCGACGCGACCGGCCAGCGGCCGCTGGAAGCGGCGGCGTTCCCGTTTCAGACCCTGCTCGATCAGGGCGTTGTGCAGGATGCGGGCGACACCGGGGCCGGATACCGCGGGATCGTGATCGACGATGACTTTCGGCCGGTCTCGGAGCAGTCGGTTGCCCGGCGCATCCATCTGCTGAGCCTGCCATTCATTCTGGGGCGGCATCCCTTCATCCAGGGCCTTACCAGCTGTCACGATATGGGGGAGGCCGTCGGTGCGCGGCTCGCCGAACACGCGGCATGTGCGCCCATGGCCGCCGCACCGCCCGCATGAGGGCTAGTTCATTTCGGGACCAGCCACGGCCTGCGCGATGGACTGATACCAGCTTCCAAGCCATTGCACCGGCGGAAAGATCAGGCGATCGACGATGTGCAGGTTCGGCGCGATCTGGGGCAGCACGAACAGCAGCAGGATCATGATCGGCAATCCGTAGGGCCGCGCCCGCGCATAGGCCATGGCGGCGCGTTCGGGCAGCAGCCCTTCGACGATGTGCGATCCGTCGAACGGCGGCACCGGCAGCAGGTTGAACACCGCCAGAAAGATGTTCAGCGCAATGAAGTTCTGGAGATTGGCGGCAAGGAACAGCAAGGCCGTTCCCGGTTGCGCCGCATCCGTGGTGAACCGGGCGAGCAGGCCAAGGCCGATAGCTCCCAGCAAGGCGAGCACGAGATTGGTGCCGGGGCCTGCCGCCGCCACGATCATCATGTCGCGGCGCGGATCGCGCAGGCGCCGGGCGTCGACCGGCACCGGCTTGGCCCAGCCGAACACCGGCGCCTTGATCAACGCCAGGAAGCCCGGAAGGATCACCGTGCCCATGGGATCGACATGGCGCAGCGGATTGAGGCTCAGCCGGCGTTGTTCGCGCGCGGTCGGATCGCCCAGCAGGCCGGCGACCCACCCGTGCGCCACTTCGTGAAACACGATCGCCAGCACCAGCGGCACGATCAGGGTCGCCGCCTGCCACATCGTATCGCTCATGGATGCAAAGCCTCACTGAAATGGCGCCGGCACAGCGCGACATAGCGATCGTTCCCGCCGATCTCGGTCTGCGCGCCGGCCCTGACCGCGGCGCCGTCGCTGTCGACGCGCAGGTTCATCGTGGCCTTGCGACCGCAGTGGCAGACCGCCTTCAGTTCGACCAGCGCATCGGCAATGCCCAGCAGCGCGGCCGAACCGGGGAACAGTTCGCCCTGGAAATCGGTGCGCAGGCCATAGCACAGCACGGGGATGTTGGCCTGGTCCGCCACGCGCGCCAGTTGCCACACCTGCGGCCCGGAAAGGAACTGGGCTTCGTCGATCAGGACGCAGGACAGCGGC
The DNA here is from genome assembly GCA_001725355.1 of Novosphingobium sp. SCN 66-18. Taxonomy (GTDB): domain Bacteria; phylum Pseudomonadota; class Alphaproteobacteria; order Sphingomonadales; family Sphingomonadaceae; genus Novosphingobium. The sequence continues at coordinate 52,345 of MEGD01000012.1, read as the reverse complement.
TGCACCGCGTGGGCGGCCGTCACGCGCGCCCACAGGTCGGTGGCTTCGTCGAACAGGTGTGCGTCCGCCTCCAGCCCGATGCGGCTGGCGATCGGCTTGCGCTGCCAGCGGTCATCCACCGCCGCCGTCCACAGCATGGTCGCCATGCCGCGCTCGCGATAGTTGAAATCGGCCTGCAGCAGCGTGGTCGATTTGCCCGCGTTCATGCTGGCGTAGTAGAAATAGAGCTTGGCCATGCGCGGCGGCGATCAGTCGGCGTCGTCTTCGGGATCGCCGTCCAGATCGCGCGTCACGCGCGGGTCCGCCAGCAGCGCATCGATCCGGCTCGCCTCTTCGAAGCTTTCGTCGGGCAGGAACTTGATCTTTGCCGCGTACTTCAGCTTCAGGCGGCTCGCCACTTCCTTCTGGAAGAAGGCCGTGTTGGTGCGCAGCGCCTTGATGACGTCCGCTTCGTCGGTCCCCAGCAGCGATTTCACGAAGACCGTCGCGTGGCGCAGATCGGGCGACATGCGGACTTCGGTGACCGAAACGGTATGCGCGGTCAGCACGTCGTCATGCACCTGCTGGCGGGTGAGCAGTTCGGACAGGATGTGCCGGACCTGTTCGCCCACCTTGAGGAGCCGGACGCTGCGGGTCTCGGGCGTGGAAGTGTTCAAGCGTGCCAAGGCGGTGTCCGTCTTTCAATCCATCTTCGCCGGGATGCGGGCCAGCGAGCGCCCATGCGCGCCGTCCCCGGCATCCCAGCCGTTTTTCCATGAAGGCGCCGGTCAGCCTGCTGCCCGCGATCCCTTCGACGAAGCCGATATAGAGAGCCCGGTCGCCCATTGCGAGGGCCTTCGGTGCCCCGCGCCGCGTTGCGCCCGTTTCCACCGTGCCCGGCGTTTGTAACAAGCGGATATCTTTCTGCGACATTTTCAGACGGTTGACGACGGACCTTGTCGCGCAGGCGTGCGTTTCTTCTGCAACCACACAGGAGACCGCATCATGAAGAAGATTTTCTCCGCCGCCATCGCGCTGGCCATGGTCCTTCCGGCCGCGACGCCTGCCATGGCCGATCCGCCCCGTCATCAAAATGGCCGATACGACAATAACCGGCACGACAACGATCGGCGCGACATCCGCCATGACGATCGCCGCGCGGGACCGGCGTATTCGCGGTATCAGCCCAATCCGTTCCGCAAGGGGCAGCGTTTTGAACAACGCCGCGCGCCGAACTACCGCGTGATCGATTATCGTCGCTACCACCGCCTGCACGCGCCGCCGCGCGGCTATCGCTGGGTCCAGTCGGGAAATGACGCCTTGCTGGTGGGGATCGCCACGGGCGTGATCGCCTCGGTCGTGGCGGGAACCTTCAACTGACCCTAGGCCCCGCTTCCCATCGGGAAGCGGGGCGTTTGCGCTATTCCTCGAACCCCACGAAGCGCGCCGCGTCGGCCACCGACTTGCGCTTCGAGATCACGGCGTTGGCGGGGAAACTCTCGTCCGGCCAGCCCATCGCCACGCAGATCATGATGACCTGATCGTCGGCGATCTTCGCGTGCTCGCGCACCACCGGGCTTTGCATGATGCCTTGGCTGTTGATCACGCAGCCCAGCCCGCGCGACCAGGCCGCGTTGACCAGCGCCGTCGTCACCGCGCCGCAATCGAACGGGGCAATATCCCCTCCGAACAGCGCCCGGTCATAGGTGACGACGATCGAGACCGGCGCGTCGAACTGGCGGAAGCCGCGCAGCACCCAGTCCAGCCGCTTTTCCTTGTCCTCGCGCGCGATGCCCATGGCGCCGAACAGCTGCTTGGCGATTTCCACCTGCCGTTCGCGGTGCGGGCCCTCATAGACCTCGAACTTGCGGAACTCGCGGCTTTCGGGAACGCCTTCCAGATTGCGGCGGGTGTTTTCCGCACGGATGCGGTCAAGCGGTTCGCCGGTCACCACCGTGAAATTCCATGGCTGCGTGTTGAGTGAGGAGGGCGCGCGCATCGCCAGCGCCAGGATTTCCTCGATCAGTTCGCGCGGAACCGGCTTCTTCAGAAAGCCGCGGATGCTGCGGCGGCCTAATACGACCGCGTCGTAGCCAGGCCCGTTGTGTGTCGTCACTGTCCTCTCCCACCGAGCATTTAATCGCATGATTAAACGGTCGGTTGCGGAGAGCAAGAGAGGATCAGGCGGCCTTGCGCTTTTCGAGATCGAGGCGGCCCCAGATTTCGACGAGCGCGGCCGTCAGGTCTTGCATCATCGCTTCGGTATGCGCCGGCCCGGGCGTGAAGCGCAGGCGTTCGGTGCCGCGCGGCACGGTCGGGAAATTGATCGGCTGCACATAGACGCCGTATTCGGCGAGCAGGATGTCGCTGACCTTCTTCGCGCGCACCGGATCGCCCACCATCAGCGGAACGATGTGCGTGGAGGATGGCATCACCGGCAGGCCGGCTTCGGCGAACAGGCGCTTGAGCGTGGCGGCAGACGCCTGCTGCGCCTCGCGCTCGACGCTCGATGCCTTGAGATGCCGTACCGCCGCCAGCACGCCGGCGACCAGCACCGGGGAGAGCGAGGTGGTGAAGATGAAGCCCGGCGCATAGGAGCGGATCACGTCGATGATGCGCGTGTCGGCCGCGATGTAGCCGCCCATCACGCCGAACGCCTTGCCCAGCGTGCCCTCGATGATGTCGATCCGGCTCGCCGCCTCGTCACGTTCCGAAATGCCGCCGCCGCGCGCGCCATACATGCCGACGGCGTGGACTTCGTCGATATAGGTGAGCGCGTTGTACTTTTCGGCAAGGTCGCAGATCGCGTGGATCGGCGCGATGTCGGCGTCCATCGAATAGACGCTTTCGAACGCGATCAGTTTGGGCAGCGCCGGATCGGTCTCGGCGAGAAGTTCTTCAAGGTGCTCGACGTCGTTGTGACGGAACACCTTCTTCTCGCAGCCCGAATTGCGGATGCCGGCGATCATGCTGGCGTGGTTCAGCTCGTCGGAAAAGATCACGCAGCCCGGCAGGATCTTGGCGAGCGTGGACAGCGTGGCATCGTTCGAGACATAGCCCGAGGTGAACAGCAGCGCGCCATCCTTGCCGTGCAGGTCGGCCAGCTCGCGCTCCAGTTCAATGTGATAGTGCGTGTTGCCGCCGATATTGCGCGTACCGCCGGAACCGGCGCCCACGTCATGCAGCGCTTCTTCCATCGCCGCGATCACCTTGGGATGCTGGCCCATGGCGAGATAGTCGTTGGAGCACCACACCGTGATCGGCTTCGGGCCGTTGTGGCCGGCAAAGCAGCGGGCGTTGGGGTAGGCGCCCTTGTTGCGGAGGATATCGATGAAAACCCGGTAGCGGCCTTCGGAATGCAGACGGTCAATCGCCTGGTCGAAAACTTGATCGTAATTCACCCCGCCGCTCCTTGTGTCAGGCTCGAAAATGCCGGGCCATCGGCGAATGGCGCGGCTTGTACGCTTGTTGTTTGTGCTTGGCCAGCCGGTTTTCGCGCCTGCACCCGTGCGGGATCGCTGAAGCCGATATGGAAGGCACCGTCATTGCGCTGGCGCAAAAGCCAGTCGCGATCATGCTGAAAAGCGATGGTCAGGCCCGGCGTGCGCGCCTGCAGCGTGCGCAGGCCCTTGATCCAGCCGATCACCGCGTTGCGGTCCTCCGGCGCAAGCCAATCCGCGACAAGCCGCGAACGCCCCCGTGTTTCGGACAGGTTCCGTTCCATCGAGGTCACGTCGCCAGGGAAAAGGTATTCGCGCCCGCTGGCCAGCACCACGTAGATCAGTTGCGATCCCGGCGTGTGGCCCGGCATCGGCATGACGGCGACTCCGGGCGCCAGCGCCGTCGCACCCTGCCGCTCGACCGGCGGGGGCAGGGCTTTCGCACTCTTGCCCGCGCGACCAAGCTCCGCCGCCAGCGCAGCATACTGCGCACGCGGCACGAACGCTTTTTCAGCGTTGCTGGCCATGCCGCGCGAAGCTGCAAAGCCGCCAATGTGATCGTAGTGCTCGTGCGTGAAGACGATTCGGTCCGCCGTGTTCATCGCGGCCTCGACGCGCTGCTGCGCGGCGGCGTCGTAGTCGGTCATGTCGAGCTTGCCGGCCTGTTCGCGCGTCAGTCCGCTGTCGATCAGCACGGTCCCGCCGGGGCCGCGCACGCGGAACGCCGCCGCCGCGATCCCCGCCTTGCCGAAACCGCCGCCCGCGACCAGCAGCGTGGCGGGCGAGGTTCCCTGCGCCACGATTTCCAGATCGATCGCGTCGGGGCGCGGCCCCGGCATCGCAGCGGCCGCGCGGCGTAGCGCGGCGATGTCGATCGGGCGTTCGGCGATGGACCCGGTACGGTTGTCGATCAGCAGCCAGTAGGCCACGCCCGCCACGGCGAGCAACAGGACAGCGGCGATCTTCCATCCCGTGCGCAAAGAACCGTTCCCCCCTTGAAGCGCGCGCCTAAAGGATCGCGACGCGATCCAGGCCATAGGCCGCCAGCGCGGGCCGCAGGCGTTCCACATCCTGGCCCCCGCGCGTGAACAGCGCAACGTCGTCCTGCCTGCGGCTCCATGCCTGGCCTTCTGTCAGTGCGGCGATCCGCCGGGCGATGCCGTCCGATCCATCGATGAACCGCACGTCTCCGCCGAAAGCGCGCGCCAGTTCCGGCTGCACCAGCGGGAAATGCGTGCAGGCCAGCACCACCGTATCGATCCGGTCGCCGCCCGGCATGGCGCGCAGCGCGGCGGCGGCACGGGCATAGACCGCCGGATCGACCGGTTCGCCGCGCAATTGCGCTTCGGCTGCCTGCACCAGTTCCGGCGCGCCGTGGCGCAGCAACGTCTTGCCCGCCGCGAATTCGGCTTCCAGCCGATCGACATAGACCTGCCGGATCGTGGCTTCCGTGCCGAGCAGGCCGATCACGCCGGTTCGCGTCATCGCCGCCGCCGGCTTGATTGCCGGCACGGTGCCCACGATCGGCACTTCCAGCACCTCGCGCACCGAAGCGAGCGCGATGGTGGAGGCGGTGTTGCAGGCGATGCAGACAAGGCGTGGGCGGAAACGCTCGGTCATGCGGCCCAGCAGGCCGGAAACGCGCGCGGCGATCTGCGCCTCGGTCTTGGTGCCATAGGGCAGGCCGGCGTTGTCGGCGGCGTAGATCACTGGCGCATCGGGCAGGAGCGCGCGGACCTTGTGCAGCACCGAAAGCCCACCCACGCCGGAATCGAACACCAGCAACGGCGCCGCGGCATCGACTTCGGCGGGGCCGGCCGGTTGCCCGGCCTGTATTGTCGTGGCTGTTGCTGTCACGCCTGTCCGGTTTCCTTTGCTGGACCTTCTACCTTCTATCGGTTTCCGAACCGAAAAGAAAAGACGCCCCTTTCCGAACCCGCGCGATGAATTGTAAGAGTGCCGTCGTGGATGCCCTGTTCGCCTCGCTCGCCGCCTATGCGCTCGGTTCAATTCCGTTCGGGCTGATTCTCACGCACCTTGCCGGCGCGGGGGATCTGCGCAGCATTGGTTCGGGCAACATCGGTGCCACCAACGTCCTGCGCACGGGGAACAAGGGACTGGCGGCGGGCACGCTGCTGCTGGATCTGGCAAAGGGTGCGCTGGCGGTGCTTCTGGCCCGGCATGTCTGGCCCGGCACGGAAGCGCTGGCGGCGTTTTTCGCGGTGATCGGGCACTGCTTCCCGGTGTGGTTGCGCTTCAAGGGCGGCAAGGGCGTGGCGACGATGATGGGTATTTCGCTCGCGCTCGCCTGGCCGATCGGCCTTGTCTATGCTCTGGTGTGGCTGGGCGTGCTGTTCGCCTCGCGCATTTCCTCGCTGGGCGGCATGTGCGCCGCGCTGGCCGCACCACTTGCGGCGTTCGCGGCGGGCTATGGACAGTACGCGCCCGTTCTCGCGGTGCTGGCGGTGATGATCCTGTGGCTGCACCGCGCCAATATAGCCCGGCTGCGCGCGGGCACCGAACCCCGGGTCGGTTCGGGGAGCGGCAGCGCCAAGTGAGCGCGCGCGGCGTGCCCGATCCTGCGCGGCCCGCCGATACCCCGTTTGCCCTTGCGCGCGAGGAGGCGTTCGCTCGAATCCGCCTGCTGCGCACGCCGCACATCGGGCCTGCCAGCTACTTCCATTTGTTGCGGCGCTACGGCCGCGCAACCGCCGCGCTGGAGGCCTTGCCCGAACTGGCGGCGCGCGGCGGCGGCCGCGTAACTCCCGCACCCGAAGCGCGGGTCAGCACCGAGATCGCCCGCGTTCGCGCGCTGGGAGCCCGCTATCTCTTCCACGATTCCCCCGCCTATCCCGCCTTGCTGGCCGCGCTGGACAACCCGCCACCGATCCTGACGGTGCGCGGCGACGACGCGCTGTTGCAGCGTCCCTCGGTCGCCATCGTCGGTGCGCGCAATGCCTCGGCCGGCGCAGTCAAGCTGGCGCGCGATTTCGGCGCCGCGCTGGCGCAGGCCGGATGCGCCGTGATCTCGGGCCTTGCGCGCGGGATCGATGCCGCCGCGCACCGGGGCGCGCTCGCCGCCATGGCGGAGGGCGGCGGTACCGTGGGCGTGATCGCCAGCGGGATCGACATTGCCTATCCGCCCGAAAACACCGCCTTGCAGGAAGAGGTGGCGGAAAAGGGCCTGCTGATCGCCGAGATGCCGCCCGGCACCGAACCGCTCGCGCGCCATTTTCCGCACCGCAACCGCATCATCGCGGGCCTCGCCACGGGTACGCTGGTGGTGGAGGCCGCGCCGAAGTCCGGCTCGCTGATCACGGCGCGGCTGGCTGGGGAGGCGGGGCGCGAGGTCATGGCCATTCCCGGCTCCCCGCTCGACAGCCGCTCGCACGGCTGCAACCAGCTGATCCGCGATGGCGCGGTGCTGGTCCAGTCGCCCGAGGACGTGCTGGAATTGCTGCGGGACTTCGGCGGCGCGCCGCGATCGCCGTTGCGCGAACCGGAAGCCCTTGCGCCGTCCTTCGCGGAGGAGGAAACCCCCGCCGATATCGAGGCCCTGCTGGGCGCGGCTCCCGTCGCGGTCGACGAACTCGTCCGGCAGAGCGGCGCATCGCCCGGCGCGGTGCAGATGGCGCTGATCGAACTGGAAATCGCCGGACGGCTGGTGCGCCATGCCGCCGGCCGCGTTTCGCTGGTCTAGGGGCGGCAGGAGAGGGATTATGCAGGACCACCGTTTCGCGCGCCGCATGTTCCGCTGGGCGGCGCTCTACGGGATCGTGGTGCTGGCGCCGCTCTATCTCGCGCCGCTGCCCGAACGCGGGGCCGAAGTTTCGCTGGGCTTCATCGGGGTCGCGCTGGTGTTCCAGGCGGTGTTCTGGATCATTGGCGGCGATCCGGCGCGCTATCGTGCGTTGATGCCGTGCGCGGTGGGGGAAAAGCTGGTGTTCGGCCTGCCCGCGCTGGCGCTGTTCGCGCAGGGGCGGGCCGCGCCGGCGGTGGCCGTGTTCGCGGCCATCGACGTGCTGCTCGGGCTTGGGTTCCTGCTGGCCTGGCGCAGGACCGCCTGATTTCGCGGCTCCTGCCGCTTCTCCCCGTGAAATCCGCTTGCGTGCGTCCCGTCTCCCCGTAATGATTCGCAACATAAGCGGGTCGCGGAAACGTTTCGGGATGGGGGACTATCATGAATTTCCGCAGCACGTTTGTGCTTGCCGCTGCAGCGGCAGGCTTCCTGATGACCGCGCTCAGCGTTGCCTGGGCGGGCGATGACGCACCGGTCAAGGTGCAGGGCAAGGACGCGGTAAAAGGCGCTTCGCAAGTCGCCATTGCCGCGTTCAACGTTGGCTTCATTTTCGAATCGACCGATCAGACCAAGGCCTCGGGCGGCCTGATGGGGGCGTTCGGAGGGGCGACCAAGGCCAAGAGTTCGCTCGTCGGCGTCACCCCGGAAATGATGCAGGCGATCGCCGACGCGGCCTATGCCGATTTCGTCGCCAAGCTGAATGCCGCTGGCCTGACGGTGCAGGACCCGGCCGCCGTCTTCGCCGCGCCGGCCCTGGCCAACCCGCACGGACAGCAACCGCCGGTCGAAATCGGCATCCAGCTTGAAAAGGGCAGCAAGGGCAAGGCCACCTACATGAAGCCCACGGTGCTGCCCACGCTGATCCTGCTGCCGGGCGATTTCACCGGTAGCGGCATGTCCAGCATCGGCCTCAACATGTCCGCCGGGCAGGCCAGCGGCGCACTGTCGAACTACGCCAAGGCGGCTGGCGTGCCCGTGCTGGACGTGACCTACCTGATCGACTTTTCCGACCAGAAGCGCCCGGGCGCGTTCAGCTTCGGCGGGCTAGAGGTCAACGCCAACCTTTCCGTCACGCCGGGCTATTCGCGGATGACCGCGCTGGGGCCGAACGGCAAGACCGTGACGGTCACGCTCAACCAGGGCGTGTCGGTGGATGGAGATTTCGTTGACAAGCAGGATGCGTCCAGCAACCTCGACAAGACCACGCAGGCGGCGGCCAACGTCGGCGGCGGGGTGATGGCGGCGATGGGCTTCGGCGGAATGCGCTTCGGCAAGACGCGCAAGTTCGAATTCACCGCCAAGCCCGGCAATTACGAACAGGGGGCGACCAAGGCGGCCGCGCTCGCGAATGATCAGATGGTGGGGCAGATCGTCTCTCTGCGCTAGGAACGGAAGGACAGGGTTGCATGGCGGACGGAGAACGGAAAGTCAGCGTAAGCGAGATCTTTTCCGAGTTCGGTGGCACCCTGTCCCGCCACGCCCGCCTGTCGCTGCTGGCGGGGCTTGGCATCGTGGCGGTCACCTCGATCGTTGATGTCCTGCTAGGGGATAGCGGGGGGCAGTTTGGCGGCACGATCGCCTCGTTCCTGATCCAGTATCACCTGATGGAGCAGATGCTGGCCACGGATGGGCTGCTGTCCCCCTCCGTCACAGGCAGGCGCTATCTCTCGGTCGTCGGCGCCAGCATTCTCACCACGCTCGGCATGATGCTGGGTTTCGCTCTGCTGATCGTTCCGGGCCTGCTGCTGCTGGCGCGCTGGTCGCTGACCTGGCCCTACATCATCGGCCAGGGCATGCGCGCGACCGAAGCGATGGGCGCAAGCTGGCGGCACACCCGCGCGTCGATGGTGTCGATCGCGCTGGTCTATGTGATCTGCATGATGCTGCTGGTGGTGCCGCTGGCGGGCGTGGGCGTTGCCCAAGGGCTGGCTTCCGCGCTGTCCGGTCCGTCGATCACCGGAGGAGTCGGAGGGACCATTCTCGGCAACGCGGTGGCCGCGCTGATGGCGGTGGGCGGAACCGCGTTGACGCTCGCGCTCTACCGGCTGCTGGGCCATTCGGACAACCGGCTGGCCGAGGTGTTCGGGTGACGCCTTTGTTCGTCACGATCAAGGCAGTGGGATGATCGGCGCAAGGCAAGGCTTGACGATCGGCGTGCGGCATCGCCACCCTCGCGCGTACACATACGCGTAAGGTCACGATATACCCGCCATGCAGCTTGTCATTGTTGAATCGCCGGCCAAGGCCAAGACCATCGAGAAGTACCTTGGCCCTGGCTACAAGGTTCTCGCCTCCTACGGCCACGTCCGCGACCTGCCCGTGAAGGACGGCTCCGTCCGCCCGGACGAGGACTTCGCGATGGACTGGGAGCTTTACGGCGACAAGCAATCGCGCGTGAAGGCGATCACCGATGCCGCGAAGGAAGCCGACCGCCTGATTCTTGCCACCGACCCCGATCGTGAGGGCGAGGCGATTTCCTGGCACGTGCGCGAACTGCTGTCGAAGCGGCGCGCGCTGCCCAAGGAGGTGGAGCGAGTCACCTTCAACGCCATCACCAAGGCCACCGTGACCGAGGCGATGCAGCACCCGCGCGCGCTCGATCAGGACCTGATCGATGCCTATCTGGCCCGCCGCGCGCTCGATTACCTGTTCGGCTTCACCCTCTCGCCCGTGCTGTGGCGCAAGCTGCCGGGCGCCAAGTCCGCTGGCCGCGTACAGTCGGTGGCGCTGCGGCTGATCGTGGAGCGCGAGCGCGAGATCGAATCGTTCCGCGCGCAGGAATACTGGTCGGTCGTCGCGCGGCTGGAGCAGGGCGGCACCGAGTTCCAGGCCCGCCTGGTCCGCTTCGACGGCGAAAAGCTCGATCGCCTGAGCCTGGGCGACGAAGGCGTGGCGATGCGCGCCAAGGCGGCCGTCGAAGGCGCCACGTTCCGCGTCGAGGAGGTCGAGACCAAGCCCGCCCGGCGCAATCCCTATCCGCCGTTCACCACGTCGACGCTGCAGCAGGAAGCGGCGCGCAAGCTGGGCTTTTCGGCCAGCCACACCATGCGTGTGGCGCAGACGCTCTACGAAGCCGGTGCGATCACCTACATGCGTACCGACGGCGTGCAGATGGACCCCAGCGCCATCAGCATGGCCCGCAAGGCGATCTCGGACCGCTATGACGGGCACTACCTGCCCGAAAAGCCCCGGCACTACGAAACCAAGGCCAAGAATGCGCAGGAAGCGCACGAGGCGATCCGCCCGACCGACTTTGCCAAGGACCGCCATGGTTCGGGGGACGAGGCGCGGCTCTACGATCTGATCTGGAAGCGCGCGATCGCCAGCCAGATGGCCTCGGCCAGCCTGGAACGCACCACGGTCACGTTGCGCGAGGGTACCGGCCGCCACGAATTGCGCGCCACCGGGCAGGTGGTGAAGTTCCCCGGCTTCCTGGCCGTGTACGAGGAAGGGCGCGACCAGAAGCAGGATGCGGAGGACGACGATTCCGGCTTGCTGCCCATGATGAACAAGGGGGATACCCCGGCGAAGCGCGGGGTGGACGCCACCCAGCACTTCACCCAGCCGCCGCCGCGCTATTCGGAAGCGAGCCTCGTCAAGCGGCTGGAGGAACTCGGCATCGGCCGTCCTTCCACCTATGCCGCCACGTTGCAGGTGCTCAAGGACCGCAACTACGTCCGTACCGAGAAGAACCGTTTCTTCGCCGAGGAATCGGGGCGGATGCTGACGGCGTTTCTCGAACGCTTTTTCGATCGCTACGTCGCCTATGATTTCACCGCCGGCATGGAGGACGAACTCGACGACGTCTCCGGTGGCCGCGCGGCGTGGAAGCAGGTGCTGGCCGCGTTCTGGCGCGATTTCAAGCCGAAGTCCGACGAGGTGATGGAGAAGAAGCCGAGCGAGGTGACTGCCGCGCTCGACGAATTCCTGGAGGACTATCTGTTCCCGCCCAAGGCGGACGGCAGCGATCCCCGCCTGTGCCCCAAGTGCGGGGAAGGGCGCCTGTCTTTGCGCGGCGGGCGCTATGGCGCGTTCATCGCCTGCTCGAACTATCCGGAGTGCAAGTTCACCCGCAAGTTCGCCCAGCCCGGCGGGGCCGATGGCGAAGGCGGGGACGAGGATGGCGCGCTGGGCAAGGACCCGGCCACCGGTCTCGAGGTGGTGCGCCGGTCGGGCCGGTTCGGCCCCTACATCCAGCTGGGCGAAGGCAAGGAAGCCAAGCGCGCCTCGATCCCCAAGGACATTCCCGAACTTGATCTGGAATGGGCGCTTAAACTCCTCAGCCTCCCGCGCGAGATCGGGGCGCATCCCGAAAGCGGCAAGCCGATCACGGCCAGCATCGGGCGCTATGGCCCCTATCTGGCGCATGACGGCAAGTATGCGCGGCTGCGCTCCACCGCCGAAGTGTTCGAAACGGGCATGAACGCCGCCGTGGTCAAGCTGGCCGAAGCGGCCAGTGGCGCGGCGGCGCGGGGATCGCGCGCGCCCGCCGAACCGCTGAAGACCTTCGGGCCGCATCCGACGTCTGGTGGCGAGATCAAGCTGATGGCGGGGCGCTACGGCCCCTACGTCACCGACGGCACCACCAACGCCACGCTCCCGCGCGACAAGCAGCCCGAAGCGCTGACGCTGGAGGAAGCGATCGTCCTGATCGACGAGCGCGCCGCCAAGGGGCCGGCAAAGGGCAAGAAGAAGGCTCCGGCGAAGAAGGCCGCGCCGAAGAAGGCGGCGCCCAAGAAGGCGGCTGGCGAGAAGAAAGCGGCGGCGAAGAAGCCCGCGGCAAAGAAGGCCGCTGCCGAATAGGCAAGGAGGATCCTTGCGCGCCGGTCAGTTGATGATCGGCGCGTGGTCCTCCTCAAGCACGGCCGCCACGTTCGCCCGGACGGTGCCGGGGCGGGCGTTCCGCGCCAGCCAGGCGCGGAAATCGTGCAACTCCGCGGGCTGGATGCGCCCCAGCTTGTAGGCGCGGGCGATCGCGAGCGCGGCCTGATCGTTGCCTTGCCGCGCGGACTGGATGTACCAGTCGAGCAGATTGTCGTGCAGCGGCATGTACGGATGCCGATCGCCTTCGCTCGCGACGAGAAACTGGCCACGCGCGGACCCGCGTTTGGCCGCTTCGCGATACCAGTGCGTTTCGCGTCCGAACGTATCGATCCGGTCCCAGGCGCGGTTGGGATGCGTGGAGGCGGCGCGGTAGAAGTCGCCCAGGAAAAGCGCCGCCTGAACGCTGCCGGCATCCGCTGCCTTGACCGCGCAGGCTCCGGCCGGCGTGTCCTCTACCGGCCTCCCTTGCGCCAGCACGGTTTCCGAAAGGCCGGCGGTGGAGCAAACGGCGAAGGCGCGCTCCGCTTGCGCAGTGCGGCCCGCGGCGAGGTCGTCACCGTGCTGGGATGTGCAGGAAGCCAGCGCGGCGCAGGCCATCGCCAACGGGGCGAGGAACCGGCCCGTCAATGCCCCAGCCTTCGCAGCACGGTGTTGTAGTCGAAGTCGCCGGGGGTACCGGTGCAACTGCCCGGCCGTGCGAACAGGCAGAACTTCTGCTTCTCGGGCGCCTTGTGCGGTTGCAGGCATTCCACCTGCCGATAGGAAGCAGGCAATTGGGGCGCGGCCAGGCGTGGCGCGATGATCACGTTGAAGGCAGGCGCCATGGCCTGCGCCGATGCTGCCGATCGGCGGCCTTCCAGCAGCATGACGGGAACGGAGCGGTTGAGGTAGGTATAGTTGGCCATCGGCAGGTCCGGCTCCTGGAAAAGCGCCAGGCCGCAGATGCCGGGCACCCTGCCTGCCTTCGCCAGCAGGGTGTTGGCCGCGCGCCCATTCCCCCAATAGGCGCTGAACGGCTTGGTCGCGCCGATGACGGCGGAGAGCAGGAACCACAGCACGCAGAGCACGATGGTGGCGTTGATGCGCTCCGCTGCCCGCCAGCGCCCCGCCAGTACCTTCCAGAGGTCGACAGACCCGATCGCTGCCAGAAACACGGCCAGCGCGATGGCGAGGATGACAAAGCGGTATTCCTTGTGGGGGATCAGCGAGTGGCTGGCGATCACGACCAGCGCGATGAGCGCCACGAACGGAAAGCGGCGCGCACCGGCTACGAGCGAGGGCAGCAGGACGAGCATGGCGATATGCCAGGTCGCGCCGATCTGCGTCACGTACCACCACGGCGGCTGGGTGCCGAACGAGGCGCTGCGGTTTTCGCCCAGGTTGATCGCGAAATTGCGCCACAGCCACAGCAAGGGCGGCGCGCCCGCCGCCATGTCCGCGAGCGCGCCAAGGGCGATCGCCACGAGGCTTCCGCCGGCGAGTGGCAGCAGCGTGCGGCGCGGATCGCCGCTAACCGCGAGCAGACCGATCAGCGCCAGCGCGGGCGCGTACTGGAAGCGAACGATGAAAGCGAGGCCAAGGAGCAGACCCAGCATCCCGGCAAGGCTCATCGACGGGCGTTCACGCAATCGCATCGCCAGACAGAGCGCTGGCACGGTCAGCGTCAGCGCAATCCCGTCGCCCGAAGGCCGTGCCGCGAAGTAGAAGATTTCCACCCATATCGCGCCGACCCAACCGGCGATGATCGCGTGTTGCCGGCTGATCCGTTCGCCCATGGCAAAGAAGCTGGCGACCACGCCCAGCGACAGCAGGCCCAGCAGGCCCCGTGTCAACCACAGGTGCAGCATCGTGTCCGGCGCGATCGCGTGGCCGAGCGCGAGCGACGGAGTGAGCAGCATCGGCACCAGCCAGCCGCGAATGCCTTCGTGGAATTCCCATGCCACGATCCAGTGGCCGGTCAGGCGGCCCCAGGCGGGCTCCAGATACTGCCAGATTTCATCCGGCTGGTGGACAATGGTCTGGCTCGCCATCGCCAGCCGGAACACCAGCGCCACCCCGAGTATGGGCGCCAACGCGTGCCAGGCCGTGGGAATCTTGCGGCCGGTTGTGTCAGTGAAATCGCGTGGCGCGGGCATGATCCGAACAGGCCGATGCTGTTAAGAGGGGCAGCGGGAATGACGGGCTGGCGTCAGCGATCGGCGGCGGGGCGCGGGGCGATTTCGGGCTGAACGGGCTTGAGGCGGTACAGGCGGAAGTTGCGAGTGCCGATCGCGACCGTGGCGTAGGTTTCGTAGTCGCGGTCCAGCAGCCGCATCAGCAGCGCGCGCGAAGACTGGTTGGCCGGCCGTGACAGCGGCTTGACGCCAACCATCACCACGCTCGGACGCCGCGCCATGATCCGCCGCATCTCGTCTTCCACATCGATGCCCAGCGAACGGCTTTCCACCGCTCCGGCAAGGTGCGTGGGGAAGATATAGCTCGTGGCAAGGCAGGCGTTGGTGGTCTGGTAGAGCACCGGATCGCCTTCGTTCATATAGAAGCAGCCATCGCCCAGTTCGGCGCGGATCAGGCTGGTGGCGTGTTCCACATCGCCAAGCGTGCCGTGGTGATAGAACTGGTAGGCGGGGACGACCACGCCGCCGATCGCGCCCAGCCCCAGCATGAACCGCGCATACCACTTCTCCCCGCGGATCTGCCGCCCCAGCGCGGGTGCGGCCAGAATGCACAGGGGGGCCAGCAGAGGCCCGACGTAGTGATCGTACCAGGTGCCGAACGCCAGGAATCCGGCGAACGCCGCCACGCCCCAGGCACGCAGCACATGCCGCGCGCGGGGATAGGAACCGCCGGTCATCGCCAGATGGCGCGGGGCGTGGAAGATCGCGAGCCAGAACGGGGCGAGGGTGAGCATTTCCTTGGTCAGCCGCCACCAGGCCTCGCCATCGGACTGGCGTGACATGATCGAGAAGAAATTGGCCTGCATGAAGGCGCCGGCATGGCCCATCGCGCCATAGATGCCGAGCGCGAGCGCCGTCGGCGCCAGTGCGGCCGCTATCCAGAGCAGCGCGGCGGCGCCCAGCTTCTTCCATGACCAGACATCGGCATAGGCGCGGCCGAGCAGCAGCGCACCGAAGGCCACGCCCTCGAACACCACCGTGTACTTGATCTGCATGGCGATGCCGACCAGCGCCATGATGCCGGCGCCGCGCCAGAGCAATTGCGGGTCCTCAAGGCGCTTGAGCGTATCGACCACGGCCCACGCGGCAAGCGCGACCGGCAGATTGAAGAACACCGGCGCCTGTCCCAGCACGCAGTTGAATACCGGCATGAACAGGATGTAGGCGAACCCGGCCTGCCATGCTCCCGCCCGTGGCGCGATCTCGCGCGAAAGCCGTTCGATCACCATCGCCGTCGCCACCGTGCTGAGCACGCCCGCCAGCTGATAGGTGACGACGCCATCGCCGGGGAACAGGTGAAACAGCTCGAACAGCAGGAACAGGCCGATCGGCTTGCGGTCCCAGATGTCCACATAGGGCACGGCGCCGTGCAGCATCCGGTCGCCGACGAGCAGATAGAACTGTTCGTCGATGTGGATCACCGGATTGCCGATCAGCAGCGCGCGCAGCAGCAGCGTCAGCGTAAGGTAGCTCAACGCCAGCGTCAGCCAGTCCGGCAGGCGCAGCTGTCGCCACGCGGCGGCGGCCCGGACCGGAAGCGTGGCCGAGAGCAGGGGCGGTGCATCCTGGGTTCGGACCGACGTCGTCCGGACGGCACCGACGCTTTCGACCATTCATTCGCTCCGTTGCTGCTGCACGCTAGACCTGTAACGGGCGAGCAAATCGATACCTTCGCGCTTGCGAACGCGATAATGGCCGACGCCCCTCATTTGGCGCCATAACCTGTATCGCCAGTGAACGACAATCGGAAACCGCAAGGCGGAGCGTTGGGAGGAACGCCTGGCGCGCCGGGACCCCGTGGGAATACCGCCGTGTTGGTCAGCGAGTTGGAGGCCGTGGGGTTACGATGAATACCGGTGGGGGAGGTGTCGCGCCGGGCACCGGGACCAGCCGTCGCACGATTTCGTCGGCAATGGCGGCGTGGCCGAGCGCGGTCGGGTGCCAGGCGGGGCCTGTTCCGAAACCCGGATAGCCAGAGGCCCAGGGGATGACGGAACAGGGCGTGTGCGAACGTGACATGCGGGCCGCCTCGATCAGCAGTGCTCCCTCCTGCCCGGCGACGCGCGCGATCACCTCCCGCAGCCGGTCGCCCACCGCGCGCCGGTCGACGGCTTCGGCAGGCGTTAGGGGCGTGCGGTCGCACAGAACCAGACGGGGCAGCAGCGCCAGATAATCGACGAACACCAGCCGCGCGGCCGGCGCGCGTGTGCGCACTTGCGCGGCAATCAGGCGCAGGTTGGCTTCCAGCGCGGTCCAGACCGCCTGATCGGGTAGCGGGGGCGGCAGGGCGCATTCGGGCTTGCTGCGGGTTTCGGGGGAAAGACGGCACAGCCCCGCGAAGAAATCGCTGACATAGCGCACGTCGTTGGCGCCGATCGTCACGGTGACGAGCCGGGTATCGGGCGTGACGGCATCGATCTGCGGCGGCAGTTCGTCCCACTTGCCCAGCACGTGTTCCGTCTTGGCCGAACTGCACGTTGCGTCCGCCAGCACCAGGTTCAGGCGCTGGGCCACGAGATGGGCGTAACTGGCGGCCGTGCGCGAACAGCGCGGTGGCGTGCCGGCGTCTGGCGGGCCAAGCTGCAGGCCGGACGCGAAGGAATCGCCAATGGCGACATAGCGCGCGCCGGCGGGCAGACCTTGCGCCACCGCGCCCGAAGGGAGGGCCAGGGCGAACGCAAGGGCCAGGAAACCCGCCCGCAAGGCCGTCACTTCACCCAGTCCAGCCCGATTTCCTCGTAGATTTCGCGGCTGTCGGCCCAGCCTTCCTCTACCTTCACATGCAGAAACAGGTGGACTTTCACGCCCAGCAACTCCGCCAGTTCCTTGCGCGCGGCCTCGCCGATCGCCTTGATCCGGGCGCCGCCCTTGCCCAGCACGATGGATTTCTGGCTATCGCGCGCGATCACGATCTGCTGGTGGATTTCCACCGACCCGTCGGCCTTGTGCTGGTAGCTTTCGGGCCGCACCGCGCTGTCATAGGGCAGTTCGTCATGCAACTGGCGGTAGAGCTGCTCGCGCGTGATCTCGGTCGCCAGCAGACGTTCGCTGGCATCCGAAACCTGATCTTCGGGATAGTGCCACACGCCTTCCGGCATCAGCGCGGCAAGGCGCCGCTTGAGTTCCGGCACGCCATCGGCGGTCAGCGCGGAGACGAAGAACACCTCGTCGAACGCGCCTTGCGCGCTCAGTTCCTCGGCCATGACCAGCAGCGGTTCCTTGGGGGTGGAATCCACCTTGTTGAGCACCAGGATCTTCCGTTCCTTGCGTTCGGCCAGCGCGGCAAGAATCGGTTCGAGATAGTCGCGCTTCTTCTTGCGGGCATCGACCACCAGCAGGATCGCATCGGCTTCGACGGCGCCTTCCCACGCGGCGCTGACCATCGCGCGGTCCAGCCGGCGGCGCGGTTCGAAGATACCGGGCGTGTCGGCGAGGATGATCTGCACTCTATCGACGCCTCCCGCATCGGTGGGCAGGTCCTCCAGCGCGATCCCCATCAGCCGCGCGCGCGTGGTCTGCGCCTTGGCCGAGACGATGGCGACCTTCTGGCCCACCAGCGCGTTGACCAGCGTGGACTTGCCCGCGTTGGGCGCCCCGATCACCGCGACGAGGCCGCAGCGTTCCCTTGCGTTGGTTTCCGTCAAAATAACTCCATTCGCCCCAAGTCAGCGGGGGCTGTTTCCTGTTTAGCGTGAAGCGCCGGTTGCCGGAAGAAGGCAAGCTGCCCGGCGGGCAACTCTTTCCGCCAGTAATGGGTCCTGACCCTAGGCGAACCGGTTCATGAATTCGCGGGCGGCGGAGGTTTCCGCTTCCTGCTTGCTCGATCCGCGCGCTTCCATCACGCCCACGCCCTTTACCTCGACGCTGACGGTGAAGCTGGCGGCGTGATCCGGTCCATCGCGGCGGACCAGCGTATAGACCGGGGGCTTGCGGCGGTTGCCGGCGGCCCATTCCTGCAGCGCGGCCTTGGGATGCTTGCGCTGGCCAGCGCCGCCGGCCATCGGCTTGTCCCACGCGCGCCGCACGAAGGCCTGGGCCACGTCGAAGCCACGGTCGACGAACAAAGCGCCGATCAGCGCTTCCATCACGTCGCCCAGGATGTTGTCGCTGTCCGCGCCGCCATCGTCGCGCGCCTGTTTGCCCAGACGGATGTGTGCGGGCACGCCCAGCGTGCGCGCAACGTCGGCGCAGGTCTCGCGGCTGACCAAAGCGTTGAGCCGCTGCGAGAGCTTGCCTTCGGCGGCATCGCTCTTTTCGTGCAGCCAGTCGGCGATGGCGAGGCCGAGTACGCGATCGCCCAGGAATTCGAGCCGCTGGTAATCGCGCGCCTCGCCCATCGATCCATGCGTCAGCGCTTCGCGCCACAGGTCGTCGCGCAAGGGCGCATGGCCGGTCAGGGCGGTCAGGAAGGCAATCGTGTCATCGGCCAGCGGTGCGGCCGGGACGGGCTGGGGCTTGCTCAGAACAGCCCCCCAAGCCGGTTCCAGCGCGCCGCGGTGAACCAGGTCCAGGGCAGGAACCAGTTGGCCGAACCGTCGGTGGACCACATGACGATGGTCGCGCGGCCGATCAGGTTGTCCATCGGCACCAGCCCGATCCCTGCGCCCTCCACCGCCGGGAAGCGGCTGTCCATCGAATTGTCGCGGTTGTCGCCCATCAGGAACAGCCGGTTCTCGGGGATCACCACGGGCGGAGTATCGTCCTGCGGGCGATAGCCGAGGTCCAGCACGTTGTAGCTTTTGCCTTCGGGCAGCGTCTCGCGGTACTGCGGATAGTGGCAGCTTGGCGAACCGTCCTTCTCCACCGCCTCGAACTCGGGCGAGATGCAGTTCGTGTTGGCCGATACGTGGATCACGAAATCCTCGATCCGCTGCTTGGGCACCGGCTTGCCGTTGAGATGCAGCACGCCGCCCACCATTTGCACGGTATCGCCCGGCAGGCCGATCACGCGCTTGATGTAGTCCACGTCGTTGCCCGGCGGCGCCTTGAAGATCACCACGTCGCCGCGCTTGGGCGTACCGGCCAGGATGCGGTGCGGCAGCAGCGGCACGCCGAACGGCAGCGAATAGCTGGAAAAGCCATAGGGCCACTTGGCCGCGAGCAGGTAATCGCCGTTCTCCAGCCGCGGCAGCATCGATTCCGAAGGAATGTTGAACGGCGAGAAGATGAAGCTGCGGAAAATCGCGACCACGAGCACCAGCTTGATCAGGAAGACGGCGAAGCTGTCCTCCTTCTTCTCCTTTTTCGGCTTGCCCGCGATCGGGGGCAAGCCTCCTGAACCCGGCGTTCCGGCGGGGGAGGCGGCGCTCTCTGGGGCGGCTGGAGTCTCGGGAGTCTCGGTCATCGTCGCGGTCATGTGGAGGGGGCGCGCTTTCGTCAAGTGTGTTGTGTATGTAATACACTGTGCCGGAATACGTCTGCGCACCCGTACCGGAGATGAACGGGACGCTTGGCGGAAGGCTTGCGAGCGGGCATGAGGAGTTTCGCAACTGCGAAGAAAAGGGATACCGGCGCGATGAGTGAACAGGATCTTGCGGGCTGGAGCGCTCTGGAAGCGCTGGCGCGGCCTTCATTGAAGGACTTGTTCGACGATTCGGAGCGCCTCGCGCGCTACAGCACCGAACTGGAGCTTCCCGGCGGGCCGATCCGCTTCGACTGGTCGAAGACGCATCTTTCGCCGGACGTGGAACGGGTGCTGGGCGAGATCGCCGGCACGATGGACCTTGCGGGTAAGCGCGAGCAGCTTTTCGCCGGCGCACGGATCAACAACACCGAAGGGCGCGCCGCCGAACACGCCGCCCAGCGCGGCGTGGGCAGTGATGCCAGCGTCGAGGAAGCTGGCGCTCTGCACGCGCGGATGCGGGCGCTCGTCGACGCGATCCACGCGGGCGTGCTGGGGGATGTCAAAAGCCTGATCCATATCGGCATCGGTGGTTCCGCGCTTGGACCGGCGCTGGCGATCGACGCGCTGGCCCGCGAAAGCGCGCTGGTCGACGTGCATGTCGTTTCGAACATCGATGGTTGCGCGCTGGAAGCCGCGATGGCCGCCTGCGATCCGGCGACGACGCTGATCGCGGTCGCCTCCAAGACCTTCACCACCACCGAGACCATGACCAACGCCGCCAGTGCGCTGGAATGGTTGCGCGAAGGCGGGGTCGACGATCCCTATGGCCGCGTGGTGGCGCTGACTGCCGCGCCAGAGAAGGCTGTCGAATGGGGCGTGGACGAAACCCGCGTACTGCCGTTCGCGGAAACGGTGGGCGGGCGTTATTCGCTGTGGTCGTCGATCGGTTTCCCCGTCGCGCTGGCGCTCGGCACGCAGGCGTTCGGGGAGTTCCTGGAAGGCGCGGCGGCGATCGACCGGCATTTCATCGAAGCTCCGCTGGACAGGAACGTGGTCGTCCGCGCCGCCTTCGCCGATCTCTATTACACGCAGGCGCGCGGCTGCCAGACCCGCGCCGTGTTTGCCTATGACGAACGCCTGCGCTTGTTGCCCGATTATCTCCAGCAGCTGGAGATGGAATCGAACGGCAAGCGGGTGACGGCCGACGGCCAGCCGCTCGCCCGGCCCAGCGCGCCGGTGACATGGGGCGGGGTGGGCACCGACGCGCAGCACGCGGTGTTCCAGTTGCTCCATCAGGGTACGCACCTGATCCCGGTGGATTTCCTGGCGGTAAAGGTGCCGGGCCACGATCTTGATCCGGCGCACCACCGCATCCTGTTGTCGAACTGCTTCGCGCAAGGCGCGGCGCTGATGGCGGGCAAGGCTTCCGACGACGGCGCGCGCGCCTATCCGGGCGACCGGCCTTCGGCCACGATCTTCTGCGACGATCTCAACCCGGCAACGCTGGGCGCGCTGATCGCGTTCCACGAACACCGCACGTTCGTTTCGGCGATGCTGCTGGGGATAAATCCCTTCGACCAGTTCGGCGTCGAACTGGGCAAGGCGATCGCGAAACAGATCGAGTCCGGCGGCGGGGAGGGCTTCGACCCTTCCACCGAGGCGCTGCTGGCGGCGGCCGGCATCGGGGAATAGAGCAGGGGCGAATAGGACGGTACGAGCGAATTTTCGTTAGTCTGGCAAACGAAACTCTTGCGCGCCGCCATTGGCAATCCGTCACCGGCCCGCCATATGCATCGCTCGACAGGAGCAGACCATGGCTGAGCAGGAATACGACTACGATCTTTTCGTCATCGGCGCGGGTTCGGGCGGCGTGCGCGCCAGCCGGATCGCGGCATCGCACGGCGCGCGCGTGGCCGTGGCGGAGGAATACCGGGTCGGCGGCACCTGCGTGATCCGGGGCTGCGTGCCCAAGAAACTGCTCGTGTACGGATCGCACTTCGCCGAGGAACTGCAGGATGCGTCCAATTACGGCTGGACGGTCGAGAAGATGCATTTCGACTGGCCGACGCTGCGCGACGCGGTGCTGAAGGATGTCGATCGCCTGAACGAGGCCTACACCACCACGCTGGAAAACCACAAGGTCGAACGTTTCCTCGAACGCGCCACGATCACCGGGCCGCACGGCGTGCGGCTCGCTTCGGGACGGGACATTACGGCGAAGTACATCCTCGTCGCCACCGGCGCCTGGCCGCTGATGCCCGAGTTCGAAGGCAACGAACACTGCATCACCTCCAACGAGGTGTTCCACCTGCCTGAACTGCCGCGCCGCATCGTCATCCAGGGCGCCGGCTATATCGCGCTGGAGTTTGCCGGCATCTTCAACGCGCTGGGCAGCGCGGTAACCGTGGTGAACCGCAGCGACGCGATCCTGCGGGGGTATGACGAGACGCTGCGCGATCGCCTGCTGCAGATCACCATGGCGCGCGGCATCACCTATCGTTTCAACTGCCCGATCACCAAGGTGGAAAAGCAGGAGGACGGCTGCCTGCACGTGTGGGTGAAAGGCGCGCAGGACCCGATTCCGGCCGACGCCGTGCTGGTGGCCACCGGTCGCCGGCCGAACGTTGCCGGTCTGGGGTTGGAGACCGCCGGCGTCGAGCTGGGCGAACGGGGCGAGATCCGGGTCGACGATACCGCGAAGACCACCTGCGACAGCATTTATGCCGTGGGCGACGTGACCGATCGCGTGCAACTGACGCCCGTGGCCATTCGCGAAGGGCACGCGTTCGCCGACCGGGTGTTCGGAGGCAAGGACGTGCGGATCGATTACGCCTGCATCCCCAGCGCGGTATTCTCGCAACCGCCGCTGGCGGGCGTTGGCCTCACCGAGGGGCAGGCGCGCAACGCCTATGGCAACATCAGGGTCTATTCGTCCGATTTCCGGCCGATGAAGAACATCTTCGCCCATCGTCCGGAGCGCGGGCTCTACAAGATGATCGTCGATGCCCAGACCGACCGCGTGCTGGGCATCCACATGATCGGCCCGGATTCGCCCGAGATCCTGCAGGCGGCGGCGATCGCGGTGAAGGCGCGGCTGACCAAGGCCGATTTCGATGCCACCGTCGCGCTGCACCCGTCGATGGCGGAGGAACTGGTCCTCATGCGATAAAAGTTGCAAGTTGCAACTTACCTGATAGTCTTCCCGCACGAACGGGGAGACAGGACATGCGGTTGCAGGGCAAGGTTGCGCTGGTCACGGGCGGCACCGACGGGATCGGCGCCCGCCTGGTCCGCCAGTTGCGCGACAAGGGCGTTACCGTCATCACCACCGGGCGCACCGCCGACAGGATCGCCGCCGCCCGGACCGACGGGTTCGAGGTGATCGAGGCCGATCTGTCCCTGCCCGCAGGCGTGGATGCGGTGATCGCCGGCCTTGCGGGCCGAGAGATCGCCATTCTGGTCAACAATGCCGGGGCGGGGACCGACCATGATTTCCGCAACGGCGCGCCTGATCTCGCGTCCACCGAACGCACGATCTTCCTCAACCTTCACGCCCCCATTCACCTGATCGCGCGGCTGATGCCGGTGCTGCGCGCGCAGCCCGAGGCGATGATCGTCAACGTGACCTCCGGCCTCGGTATCGCGCCCAACGGCGGTGGAGCGGTCTATTGCGCGACCAAGGCGGGCCTGCGCAGCTATACCATGGCGCTGCGCTACCAGTTGAAGGACACCGCGATCCACGTGCTGGAAGCGCTGCCGCCGGTGGTCGATACCCAGATGACGGCGGAGCGCGCCAACCGCAAGATGCCGCCGGAGGAATGCGCGCGCCAGATCGTGTCGGCGATGGAGCGCAACGCGGACGAGGCCAGCGTGGGCATGGTCAAGCTGCTGCAACTGGTGCATTCCATCTCCCCGGCGCTGGCGCGCAGGATCATGATCCGCTTCTGAAAGCGGGCAGGCGGGGAGAAGAGGAATGACGGGCAAGGTTCTGGTGACCGGTGCAAGCGGCTACATCGCCGGCTTCGTGGTGCGGCAGCTTCTCGAACAGGGCTGGACGGTCCATGCCACCGTGCGCAACCTTTCGCGCGAGGCGGAATTGCGCCCGCGCCTGGGCGGAACGCCCGACACGTTGCGCTTCTTCGCGGCGGACCTGATGGCCGACGCGGGCTGGGCGGATGCGGTGATCGGCTGCAGCCACGTGTGCCATGTCGCCTCGCCGTTCTCTACCAACGCGCCGAAGCATGAGGACGACCTGATCGTGCCCGCGCGCGAAGGCGTGCTGCGCGCCTTGCGGTTCGCGCGCGCGGCGGGCGTCACCCGCTTCGTGCAGACATCGTCGGTCGCCGCGATCGCCTATGGCCATGGCAAGGGCCAGCATCGCTTCACCGAACGCGACTGGACCGACGTGGACGGGCCGGACGTCTATGCTTACGTCAAGTCCAAGACCATCGCCGAACGCGCCGCGCGCGATTGGGTGGCAGCCAACGGCGGCGCGATGGAGTTCGTGTCGGTCAACCCCGCCGCCGTGCTGGGGCCGGTGTGGAGCGACGATTTCTCGCCCTCGATCGAAGTCGTGCGCCAGTTGCTCGCCGGGGCGTTGCCGGGGTGCCCGGACCTGGGGTTCGGCATCGTCGACGTGCGCGATTGCGCGGACCTGCACGTCCGCGCGCTGACCGAACCGGGCCTTGCCGGCGAACGCTTCATCAGCGCCGGGCCGTTCCTGAAGCTGGTGGACGTCGCCCGCGTGCTCAAGGACAACCTGGGCAATCAGGCGCGCAAGGTGCCCACCCGCCGCCTGCCGGACTGGCTGGTGCGCTTTTCCGCGCTGTTCAATCCGATGATCCGCCAGATCACCGGCGAACTCGGCAACGTGCGCGATGCGAGCGCCGCCCATGCGCTCGAAAGGCTGGGCTGGCGCACGCGGCCGGTGGAGGAATCGATCCTCGATTGCGCGCGCAGCCTGGTCGAGCGCGGGATCGTGAAGGTTTGAGGAGGCCCGCTTGGGATCAGGAGCCCCGGGCGCGTGGACAGTCCGCTGTGGAGGGACGAACGCTATTTGGGCTCGCCGACGAGGGGAGAGGACGGCAAGGAGGGCGGGGTTAACTGCCGTTCATGCGGCGCGTCAGATAAGGCTCAGCCAAAACAATAATGCTACCAACTATGGACAACCCTGCAAGAGGGCCTCGTCCAAAAATTGCGACTGCAACCGATCCTGTAAGCAAACAAAGCAAGCCCAGGCGACGAAGCCAGTTCGAGCGATGCTGCGGATCAACGCCGTCCATTGCGCAATTATAGATTATTCGTTGATTGTCCGCAATCGCGCCGTGCACGGGCAAGCCGCTCCCGAGGGAAAATGCCGGATAGCCGTCGCTCCAGCCACGCGCGAATTTGTCCGCGCCGCCTAAATCCCCGCGTACCACTGGTAATCGTGGTGGTCTTCCCAGTAGCCGCCCTTGCCGCCGTAAATGTCGGCAAGGCTGCTCACCGCCTGGATGCGCATCACGTACTTGGCCTGCTTGTACCCGAGCTGCCGTTCCACGCGCAGGCGCAGCGGTGCGCCGTGGCCGATGGAGAGCGATTGTCCGTTCAGGCTGTGCGCCAGGATCGTCTGCGGGTGGAAGGCATCGACCAGATCGATGCTCTCGTAATAGGGCGCGCCGTCATAAAGATCGGCGCAGTGGAACACGATATACTTCGCGTTGCCCGATAGCCCGGCGCGGCGCAGCAGCAGGCCCAGCGGCAACCCGGTCCACTGGCCGATCGCGCTCCACCCTTCCACGCAATCGTGCCGCGTGATCTGCGTGCGTTGCGGCGCAGCGAGGATCTGGGGCAGGCCGATCGCGAGCGGCTGGGCGACCATGCCGTCCACCAGCAGACGCCAGTTGGCGAAGCGTTCGGCCGCGTGCGCGGCATAGTCCGGCGATCCGGGATTGCGCGTGCCGTTTTCGCGGAACACGGGCGAAAGATCGGCGCGGGTGAACTCGCGGGCAAGCGCGTTGCGATCGGTGACGAGCCGTTGTGCGGTGCGCGTGGCCTTTTCGCCCAGCGTCAGCACCTCGCGCACCGAGGGCGATGCGGCGATGCGGTCGCAACCCGAAAGCAGCAATCCGGCGCCGCCGATCAGCGCGTTGCGGCGGGTGATGATGGTCATGCCGCGTCCTCCGTCATCGTGGTTGCCGGCGCCTTCGGCTGCGGCAGGCGGTACCAGCCCGTAATCATCGAGCGCAGTTCGTTGACCGGCCCCGCCAGCAGCACCATCGCCAGATGGACCGCGATGAAGGCCGCGAAGCCCAGCGCGCAGAGGAAATGGATGGAGCGCGCCGATTGCCGACCGCCGAACAGGTCGAGCAGCCAGGGCCATGCCGCGTTCATGGTGGGCGACATGGTGAGGCCGGTCAGGATCACGGTGGGGATCAGGATCAGGATCACCGCCAGATAGGCGATCTTCTGCAAGGGATTGTAGCGCCGCGCGGCTTCCCCGGTGGGAAAGCGCAGGCGGGCGTGCTCCTTGATGTCATGCCACAGGTGCGAAGGGCGCATTTCCGCGCGCGTCAGCGCAAGATCGCGCTGCAAGTGGCGGGAAACCAGCGCGTAGAGCAGGAACAGCGTGGCCGAGACCGCCAGCACCCATGCGAAGAAGAAGTGCCATTCGCGCCCACCAGCCAGATTGTAATGCGAAGGGATCGTCAACAGCGGCGGAAACGCCCGCGCCCCTTCGGACGAGACGCCCAGCAGGCCGCCGACGGGCAGTTCCACGCCCAGCAGGTTCACGAAACCGCTATCCCCGTGGTTGCCGATCACCAGCCACGGCTGGTCGAAGTTCGCGCCGTACTGGCCCCAGTAAAGGCGGGGGTGGGCGTTGAAGATCGACATGCCGCTCATCAGCATCACGAAGATGCTGAACGCGTTGATCCAGTGCCAGATGCGCACCGGCAGTTTCGTGCGATAGATCAGCGGTGCTTCCGGTTGCGTCCGGTTGTCCGCGTTCGCGTGTTCCATCCCGCTCTCCCCTGTCAGCCCGAAGGCAGCATGACACAGCTTCGCATGGGTGCAAGCCATGAACAGTCCGCCCGTGGCATTCGCAGCAGCGGGCGGAATGGTTACGGGAAATGTTACAGGGGACGCGTCATCGCGATCAGGTCGCGGCGGGTGAAGCGCCGCGCCTTCGCGCCGGCATGGCAGGAGCGGGGCACGGGCAGCAGCGCCTGCGTGGCCGCCTTGCCGATCCACGCGATCTTGCGACCCTTGCCAACCACCGTGCGGCTGTCCCATGCCTTCGCGCCGCGTCTGGCGACTTCCACGGCGATCTCGCCATAGATGCCCGCCGCCGCCAGGATCGCCCACCGCTGGCGGGGGGTGAGCCTTGCCGCGCCGATCCGCGCCGAACAGCGGTGCGCCTGCGCGCGTTCGCACAGCCGTGCGGCCAGCCGGGCCATCGTCGCGCGGTAGGGCGGCTTCATCTGCTCGCCCGGCGGAATATCGTGTTCCGCCAGCCATTCGGCGGGCAGGTAACAGCGCGCCGCCGCATCGTCCTCGGCCAGATCGCGCGCAATGTTGGCCAGCTGGAAGGCCAGCCCCAGGTCGCAGGCGCGATCGAGCGTATCCTCGTCGTCCGGCGCCACGCCCATGACCACGGCCATCATCACGCCCACCGCCCCGGCGACATGCCAGCAATAGCGCATCAGGTCGGCTTCGCTGCGGGGATGCCAATCAGCGGCATCGAGCGCGAAGCCGGCGATCACATCCTCGGCCATGGGCGGCGTGAGGCCGGTTTCGCGCGCGACCACGCCCAGCGCATCGAAGGCCGGATCGCCGGTTTCCTCGCCCGCGAAAGCGCGCGCGGTCAGGGTGCGGATCGTGGCGAAGCGTTCCTCGCCGCCGCCTTGCGTGCCCAGCGCGCCGCCATGGTCCTGCGCGTCGGCGATGTCATCGCACCGCCGGCACCAGGCATAGAGCAGCCAGACCCGTTCGCGCGTTACGGAATCGAACAGGTGGCTCGCGGCGGCGAAGCTTTTCGATCCGCGCAGGATCGACTGCCGGGCATGGGCGACGAGGGCGTCTCTCATGGCGCGGTCTTCAGGATTTCCGGTCTTGCGACCTTCCGTCACAAATCGGCGGCCTTCATCGCGAAGATCGGGGTGTGCGGCACGTGCGCCTCCATCCGCGCCAGCAGCAGATCGAGATCGGGCTCCGCGATGATGATGTCGCGATGGGCTTCGCGGATGAAGCCCACGTCCATCATGTGCCGGTTGAAGGCGATCAGGTGATCGTAGAACCCGAAGGCGTTGAGCAGGCCCACGGGCTTGGTGTGGTAGCCAAGCTGCGCCCAGCTTACCGCTTCCCACAGTTCGTCCATCGTGCCGACCCCGCCGGGGATGGTCAGGAAGCCGTCCGACAGTTCGGTGAAGGCCTGCTTGCGCTGGTGCATGTTGGCCACGACGTGCAGTTCGGTGCAGTCGGTATTGGAAACCTCGGCGCTGACCAGCGCTTCGGGGATCACGCCGATCACTTCGCCGCCGGCCTCCAGCGCACCGCTTGCCACCGCGCCCATCAGGCCCAGCCGCCCGCCGCCATAGACCAGCCCTATGCCGCGCCGGGCCAGCGTGGTGCCGACGTCGCGGGCAAGTTCGATATACCGGGAATCGGCGGGGGAGGCGGAGCCGCAATAGACGGCAAGGCGTTTCACTTCATATCCTCCAGCATGAGACGGGCGGTTGCCTTCGCGCTGCCGACCACGCCCGGAATGCCGGCGCCCGGATGCGTGCCCGCGCCGACCAGGTAGAAATTGGGAATCGCGTCATCGCGGTTGTGCGCGCGGAACCACGCGCTCTGCGTCAGCAGCGGCTCCAGGCTGAACGCGCTGCCCTGATAGGCGGAAAGGTCGGTGGCGAAGTCGGTCGGCGCATAGTGGAACTTGGTCCGGATGCGATCGTGGATGTCCGGGATCAGGCGGCGGCCCACTTCGTCGAGGATGCGCTTTTCCAGCACCGGGCCGATCTCGTTCCAATCGACCGGAAGCTTGCCCATGTTGGCCACGGGCACCAGCGCGTAGAACGTGCTCATGCCTTCCGGCGCCATCGACGGATCGGTCACGGTCGGGTGGTGCAGGTAGATCGAGAAGTCCTGCGGCAGCACCCCGTGCTGGTAGATGTCGTCCAGCAGGCCTTTGTAGCGCGGACCGAACAGGATCATGTGGTGCGGAATGCCGGGCCAAGTGCCCTCCACGCCGAAATGCACCACGAACAGGCTAGGCGAGAACCGCTTGCGCGCCAGCGACCGGGCCTGCCGCTTTCCGCGCGGATTGTCGGACAGAAGATCGCGGTAGGTGTGCATCAGGTCGGCGTTGGAGGCGACCGCATCGAACGGGGCGTGCCAGCCGCTGCGGGTCAGGACACCCGTGACCCTGCTGCCCAGCGTTTCGACGCGCGCCACCGGATCGCCCAGCCGCACTTCGCCGCCCAGCCGTTCGAAGTGGCGGACCATGCCGGCGATCAGGCGGTTGGTGCCGCCCCTGGCCCACCACACGCCACCATCCTTCTCCAGCTTGTGGATCAGGGCATAGATCGCGCTGGTGTTCATCGGGTTGCCACCCACCAGCAGGGTGTGGAAGCTGAAGGCCTCGCGCAGCTTTTCGCTTTCGACGAAGCTCGACACCATCGAATAGACCGAACGCCATGCCTGATAGCGCGCCAGCGCGGGGGCGGCCTTGATCATGCTGGAAAAATCGAGGAACGGCACCGCCCCCAGCTTGACGTAACCTTCCTCGAATACGCCGGCCGAATAGCGCAGGAAATCCTCGTACCCGACGACGTCGCCGGGCGAGATCCGCGCGATTTCGGCGCGCAGGTGCGCTTCGTCGTTCGAATAGTCGAACACGGTGCCGTCCGGCCAGTTCAGCCGGTAGAACGGGGATACCGGCATCAGGTCCACGTCGTCGGCCATGCGATGCCCACTGAGGTTCCAAAGTTCCTCAAGGCACGGGGGATCGGTGATGACCGTCGGCCCGGCATCGAACGTGAAGCCATCGCGTTCCCAGTACCAGGCGCGCCCGCCCGGCTTGTCGCGTGCTTCGATGACGGTGGTCTGGATGCCGGCCGACTGGAGGCGGATGGCGAGCGCCAGTCCGCCGAACCCGGCGCCGATCACACAGGCTCGTTTCACTTGCGCACTCCCGATGGCGATTGGCTGGAATGATGCAGCGCCTGCGGCTTTGCGCCAAGGCCGGTCAGCACGCCGATGGCCCTGCCGACCACGACCGGAGGGCGCCCCGCGAGAATGCGCATCTTGTCGAGCGCGGTCGACCGTCCGGCGTAGAACCGCTCGATCAGGCGCTGGTCCAGACGGTAGAAGCGTTGCAGCACGCGATAGCGCTCCCGTGGCTCAGCAGCGGCGAACAGCATGGAGGAAAGCGCCCGGTCGAACCGCCCGCGCTGCCAGTGGCGTCTTGCCCATTCCTCGCTGAACACGGCGAGCGCCTGGCCCGAGAGATCGTCCTGCCGCGCCAGCGCCAGGGCGAAGCGCACGGCATCGGGCACCGAATAGCTGGTGACCGCGTGGAACAGGCCGGCGCGGCTGCCGGCGCGGGCGATCTGCCCGCCGGTCGCGCGCCAGAACCCGTCGAAATCGCCGCCGGCGACAACCGGCAGCACGCCGGTTTCCTGATCCAGCACCGCGTCCACGCGCCAGCCGCGCGCCAGCGCATAGGCTTCGATCCGGGCGTGGATGGCGGAGATGTCCAGGTGGGTGCCGTCCGCGTAGTAGGTGTCCTCGATGAACACCTCGTCGGGCGCGAAGGGCAGGCAATAGAGGAAACGGTAGCCATCGATCTGCTCGACGGTGGCGTCCATGATGACGGGCCGCTCCAGCCCGTGCGGGGCTTTCAGTTTGAGCCGCTGCCCTACGAACTTCTGCCAGCCGCCGGTGAGGTGCCCGGCCAGCCGCGCTCCGCGCGCGTCTATCACCGCGCCAGCCTCAAGCCGCGTGCCGTCGGACAGCGTGACCGCCATTTCGCTGCAGGCCAGTGCGCGCCGGTTGCACAGGATCGCCTCCGTCGGCAGTGCGGCGCGCAGCGCCGCGTCCAGGCGCGCTGATGTCATCGCGTAGTAGCTCGTATCGAGCTGCCGTTCGTATTGCGGAAAGCGGATCGTGTATCCAGGCCACGCCGCTTCGACGAGCGGCGCGAGCAACTCGCGCCCGGCCTTGCCCACGTCGCTGCCGAAGAATGACCAAAGATGGTGGCCGCCCAGCGTTTCGCCCTGTTCGACCAGGCACAAAGACAGGTCCGGCCGTGCGCGTGCGAAAGCAAGCGCCGCCAGACCGCCCGCAAGGCCGCCGCCAAGAATAACGATGTCGCAGGTTCGCGAACTCATCCCGTTTCACCTAGGCGTTCGACCGGAACGGCGCAACTGCACCATGGGGCCTATCAAGGGTTTGGCAATTCCGTAAGGCTAAGGGTTAGCGATGAAGGCCGATTTTGCATCCCGTCCACCGCTGACGCCCGATCGTGCAAGGACCGCCGTGGCGCTGCTGATCGCGGCGCTGATCGTCGGCATCCTGCTGGGGGAAGGGCGGCCGCCCATCTGCCCGTGCGGCGTGGTGCGCCTGTGGCAAGGCGTGGTGGAATCGCCTGAAAACAGCCAGCAGGTTTCGGACTGGTACAGCTTCAGCCACCTCATCCACGGGATGCTGTTCTATGGCGCGGCGCGGCTGCTGTGGCGCGTGCTCGCGCTGGCCCGA
Organism: Novosphingobium sp. SCN 66-18; assembly: GCA_001725355.1. Classification (GTDB taxonomy): domain Bacteria; phylum Pseudomonadota; class Alphaproteobacteria; order Sphingomonadales; family Sphingomonadaceae; genus Novosphingobium. The sequence continues at coordinate 21,049 of MEGD01000012.1, read as the reverse complement.
AGGGTATCGTCGCGCTGGGCCTTGCCATTCGCCGTGCTGATCGAGGGATCGTGGGAGCTGCTCGAAAACTCGCCGATCATCATCGATCGCTACCGGTCAGTCACGGTATCGTGGGGGTACTCCGGCGACAGCGTGCTCAATTCGGCAAGCGACATCGGCTTCATGGCCCTTGGCTTTCTTGTCGCCTCGCGTCTGCCGGCATGGGCCACCATCGGGCTGGCGATCGCGTTCGAACTGTTCACGCTGGCAATGATCCGCGACAATCTGACGCTCAACGTCCTCATGCTCGCATGGCCGATCGAGGCGATTCGCCACTGGCAGGCCGCTGCCTGACCGCATTCCGGCTGGTTTCGGAACCTTTCCGGGCGCCTGGAAAGATTTCCGGGGGCGGGATGAAGGGTGGTCTGCCCGCCCCCGGAGCGGGAGCGGGTCCGGGGGGGCCGCTCCCAAGGCTGGAAATTCGAAAGATCAAATTCCGCTACGGCATCGGACCGTCCTTGCGTCGGTTCGGTCTGCCGTTGCGAGCGGTTCTTGCACGGCTGCACATGACGCAGGATGATCCGGCGCATGAACGTTCGTTAATTCTTGGGCCGATCGCGCGCCGCGCGTGACGCGATGTTCTTGATCCCCGTCAATGCGCAAGGCACTCTTCTGCCGAAGCAAGGCAGGTGAACCGGCAAAAGCCGGCATCCATAAGCCGGCTCATGGAGAGGTATGATGGCTCAGGAAGCGAAGACGGATCACGTTGACGTGCTGATTGTCGGCGCCGGCATTTCCGGCATCGGATCGGCCTATCACTTGCAGGACCAGTGCCCCGGCAAGAGCTATGTCGTAATCGAGGCGAAGGACACGTTTGGCGGGACGTGGGAAACCCACAAGTACCCCGGCGTCCGTTCGGACTCCGATCTCTACACCTTCGGTTACCGCTTCAAGCCCTGGATCGGCGCGCCGATCGCCAGCGCCGATGAAATCCTCAAGTACATGGGCGAGGTGATCGAGGAAAACGGCATCGGCGAGCACATCCGCTATGGCCACCGCATCACCAGCTGCCACTGGTCCAGCGCGGACAACCTGTGGACCGTGGAAACCACGCGCAAGGCGGACGGGGCGAAGGTGACCTTCACCGCCAATTTCCTGTGGATGTGCCAGGGCTATTACGATCACGAAAAGCCCTATGTGCCCGACTGGGCTGGCCTCTCTGACTACAAGGGCAGGTTCATCCACGCCCAGCTGTGGGACCCGGCGATCGACGTCAAGGGCAAGCGGGTGCTGGTGATCGGCTCGGGCGCGACTGCCGCCACGGTCGTTCCGGCGTTCTGCGATGCCGGCGCGCAGGTGACGATGCTCCAGCGTTCGCCGACCTATTTCTTCTGCCACCCCAACCAGAACGAACTGGCGGACCGGCTGCGCCAGATCGGCATCGACGAACCGACCGTCCACCGTGTCGTCCGCGCGCAGGTCATGCACGATCAGGATGTGCTGACGAAGCGCTGCCAGACCGAACCCGATGTGGTGTTCGAGGAACTGAAGGCGCTGGTGCGGGCCTATGCGGGCGAGGACTTCGCGTTCGAGCCGAACTTCACGCCCAAGTATCGCGTGTGGCAGCAGCGCCTGGCGTTCTGCCCCGATGGCGACCTGTTCCAGCACGCCGCGGCTGGCCATGTGCGGGTGGTGACGGACACGATCGACCGCTTTACCGAAAAGGGCGTGCGGACGGCCTCTGGCGAGGAACTGGAGGCCGATATCGTGGTTGCCTGCACCGGCTTCCGCCTGTCCGTGATGGGCGACATTCCCTTCGCCGTCGATGGCAAGGCGGTGAACTGGCACAATACGGTCAACTATCGCGGGATGATGTTCACCGGCGTTCCCAACCTCGTCTGGGTCATGGGCTATTTCCGGGCAAGCTGGACCCTGCGCGTCGACATGCTCGGCGATTTCGTGTGCAAGCTGCTCAACCACATGGAGGCGCGCGGCGCGAAGCGGGTCGATGTGGCGCTGCGGCCCGAGGACGAGGGGATGGAGCTGGGGCCGTGGATCGAGCGCGACAACTTCAATCCCGGCTATCTCATGCGCGGGCTGGATGAATTGCCGCGCGGGGGCGACAAGCCGGAATGGCGGCATAATCAGGATTATTGGGCCGAACGCGTGGAAATCCCGGCGATCGATCTGGAAGGCACGGAATTCGTCTATGATGGCGTGAAACGTGGCGCGGGGGCGAAAGCGAAGGAATCCGTCGCGGCCTGATCGCGCGGCTTCTCGTCGCGTTTGACTGTCCGCCTGCCGTTGCGGCGGCGCGTCCGGCGTCGATTGGCTGGACGCGCCGCCGCAATGCGCCTAATGCTGGCCCACACCCCGGGGAGCCTGCGTTTCGAAAAGGCTGAGAGGTGGGTTTCGCAGCCCACGACCCGTCGAACCTGAACCCGTTAGCACGGGCGGAGGGAAGGGCGGCCACGCTGGCGCTCTCCGTTCGCTCAAGGAAGGAAGCGTGCCATGGCCGACATCAACTCCCCCCTCGAAATCGGCGTGACCACCGGCCCCATTCGCGGCAGCCGCAAGATTCACGTCGAATCGGCGAACTTCCCCGGGGTGAGGGTGGCCATGCGCGAAATCGCGCTGGAGCCGTCCTCGGGCGAAGCGCCGCTGCGGGTCTACGATACCTCGGGAGCCTATACCGATCCCGCCGCCACGATCGACATCGCCGCCGGCCTTGCTCCGCTGCGCCGCGACTGGATCGTGGCGCGCGGCGATGTGGAGACCTATTCCGCGCGCGAGGTGAAGCCCGAGGACAATGGCCAGCTCGGCCCCGACCGTTCGGGCGGCGTCCCGCCGTTCCCCAACGTGAACAAGGCCCCGCTGCGCGCGAAGGTGGGGCAGAACGTCACGCAGATGCACTATGCCCGCCGGGGCATCATCACCCCTGAGATGGAATATGTCGCCATCCGCGAGAACCTGGGCCGCAAGCAGCTCAAGGAAGCGCTCGCGCGCGACGGGCAGGACTGGGGCGCGAGCATTCCGGATTACGTGACGCCCGAATTCGTGCGCGAGGAAGTGGCACGCGGCCGGGCGATCATTCCCAGCAACATCAACCACCCGGAAAGCGAGCCGATGGCGATCGGCCGCAACTTCCTGGTGAAGATCAACGCCAACATCGGCAACTCCGCGGTGGCTTCGGACGTCGCCAGCGAAGTCGACAAGATGGTCTGGGCGATCCGCTGGGGCGCGGATACGGTGATGGACCTGTCCACCGGCCGCAACATTCACGACACGCGCGAATGGATCCTGCGCAACAGCCCGGTGCCGATCGGTACCGTGCCGATCTACCAGGCGCTGGAAAAGGTCGGCGGCATTGCCGAAGACCTGACCTGGGAAGTGTTCCGCGATACGCTGATCGAACAGGCAGAGCAGGGCGTCGATTACTTCACCATCCACGCCGGCGTGCGCCTGCCCTATATTCCGATGACCGCCAAGCGCGTGACCGGCATTGTCAGCCGCGGCGGCTCGATCATGGCCAAGTGGTGCCTGGCGCACCACCGCGAGAGCTTCCTCTACGAGAAGTTCGACGAGATTACCGAGATCATGAAGGCTTATGACATCGCCTATTCGCTGGGTGATGGTCTGCGCCCCGGTTCGGTGGCCGACGCCAACGACGAGGCGCAGTTTGCCGAGCTTTACACGCTGGGCGAACTGACCAAGCGTGCCTGGGAACAGGACGTGCAGGTGATGATCGAGGGGCCGGGCCATGTGCCGATGCACAAGGTCAAGGAGAACATGGACAAGCAGCTTGCCGCCTGTGGCGAAGCGCCGTTCTACACGCTCGGGCCATTGGTGACCGACATCGCCCCGGGGTACGACCACATCACCAGCGGCATCGGCGCGGCGATGATCGGCTGGTTCGGCACGGCGATGCTCTGCTACGTCACGCCCAAGGAGCATCTGGGCCTGCCCGATCGCGACGACGTGAAAGTTGGCGTCGTGACCTACAAGCTCGCCGCCCACGCCGCCGATCTCGCCAAGGGGCATCCGGCCGCCAAACTGCGCGACGATGCGCTGAGCCGCGCGCGCTTCGAGTTCCGCTGGCGCGACCAGTTCAACCTCAGCCTCGATCCCGATACGGCCGAACAGTACCATGACCAGACGCTGCCGGCCGAAGGCGCCAAGACCGCGCACTTCTGCTCGATGTGCGGCCCGAAGTTCTGTTCGATGAAAATCACGCAGGAAGTGCGCGATTTCGCGGCGAAGCAGAACCAGCCCAGCACTGGCTTCATCGCGGCCGACGAGGCGGAAAAGGGCATGGCCGAGATGAGCGAGAAGTACCGCGAGGCGGGCGATCTCTACATCCCGGCGGCTGAGTGAGCCAGCCGGGCGCCGCCGAACTCGCCATCCGCCTGCGCCGCGCCGCGTTCAACCGCGCGCTGGCGGAGGGCGATCTCGCCGCGATCGGGCCTATCCTGGCGCCCGGCGTGGTGCTGGTCACCGGCTCCGACAGCGCGGTGATCGCCGGTCGCAAGGCGCAGCTGGCGGCATGGAAGCGCGAGTTTTCGGCGCGCCCGCGCACGGTGTACGAGCGCGTGACCGAAAGCGTCACCGCATCGGCGATCGAGCCCGTGGCCATGGAGCAGGGCACCTGGCGCGGCGTGATAGCGGGTTCGGGGCAGGTCGCCGCTTCGGGTATCTACAGCGCGAAATGGCGCGAGGCGGGCGGCGCGTGGCTGCTGGAAGCCGAACTGTTCGTAACGCTGGCGTGAGGCTCTCAGGCGGCGCGGGCGACCCGGTTGCGCCCATCCGCCTTGGCGCGATAGAGCGCGCTGTCCGCGCGCCTTAGCAGGCTGTCCAGCGCTTCGCCCGGCAGTGGCACGGCCATGCCGAAGCTGGCGGTCATGCGGACGATGCCGCCCGGCACGATCAGGGGAAGGTCGGCCAGGCGCTGTCGCATGACGTCCAGCCGGGTGTCTGGCTCCGTCCCGCCCGCGTTGTCCGGCGCTTGGGCGAGAAGCACCGCGAATTCCTCCCCGCCCAGCCGTGCGACGACGGAGCCGGCGGGGGCGCTGTCGCGCAGCACTTCGGCGGCATGGCGCAGCGCAAGGTCCCCCGTGGCATGGCCCATCGAATCGTTGATCCGTTTGAAGTGGTCTAGGTCCACCATCGCGAAGACCAGCACGACGTTCTCGTCGACCCGTCTGAGCCGGCCTTCCATGTCTTCAACAAAGGCGCGCCGGTTGGGCAGGCCGGTGAGGGCGTCGGTGTGCGCCATCACTTCCAGTTCGGCATAAGTGTGATGCAGTCGCCAGGTCAGCCAGGCGATGTAGCCATAGGCGACCGGTGCGATGAGCAGCGGAATCAGAACGGCAAAGAACATCGCATCGCGGTAGAATATCGGGTTGGCGCTGCCGTCCATGAAGGAAATTTGCGTGCAAACCACCGAGGCGATAACCGAGCCGCCCACGACAAGCAGCCCGGTAAGGACCAGGCGCCGGATCGTGTTGGCTTCGGACAGGCCGTTCATGACCGGACAGCATGGCGGCCTCCGGTTTCCAAATCGCTAACATCGTCGGATATGGACGAAGAACGAATAAGAACATATAGAGAACTTATGCGAGTCTCGACACCCTTCCCATGAAGCCCAAGCGCGTGCAGGATCGCTTCTTCTTCGCTGTCTTGCCGCCGGACGAAACCGCCGCGCGGATCGCGGCGCACGCGCGCGCGATGGGATTGAAGCATTCGCTTGTGACGGCCGACCGCTTGCACATGACACTGGCGATCACCGACGACTTCGAAAAGGGGGAATGTCCGCCGGCTTATGTCGAGACGCTGTTGCGCGCGGGCGAAAGGATTGCCGCAGCGCCGTTCGCGATGACGCTGGGCAAAGTTGCCGTCGGGGAAAAATCGATCCTGGCTCAGCCCGCGGAAGGGCGCGCCGGGGGAAAGGCAGTCTACGATTGCATCGCGCAAGCCATGGCGGGGATGCGTGCGCCGTTGCGTGATGGAGGACGCTATAGCCCGCACATGACGCTGTCCTACGATACGGACGTGAAATCGCGGGGACTGCGGAAGCTGGGTTTCCGATGGCAGGTGACGGAGGTCGTGCTCATCCACAGCATGGTCGGCTTGCATCGCCATGTGGTGCTGAACCGCTGGCCCCTGGTCGCGCCACTGCAAAGACAGGCGAGTTTCGCATTTTGAAATGGGCAAGGCCTGAACGAAAGCAGCCCCTTCCGGCCTAGGGGCGGGAAGGGGCCGTTTTCAGCTTGTTTCCGGACGTTTTGGCGCCCGGGGAAAGCTCAGAGGCCGAGCTTCTGCACGTCGCGCAGTTCGAAGTGAACCGGGCGGTTGTTGAACGTGCCGTCGACGCTCTTGTTCTTCACGCGCAGTTCGAACGGAACCTTGCCGGCATAGGCGGTGCCGCGAACGATCTTCGTGTCGCCCTTCATTTCGGTCGTGTAGCTGTAGTCCACGCCCTTGTGGGTGAAGGCTTCAGTGTTGGCGATTTCGTCGGCCTGCGCCACGGCGGGAACGAACGCGAGCGCGGCGGCGAGAGCGAAAGTGGTCTTGATCATGGCAATATCCCCTGTCTCAGGAAGGAAAGATTGCCTCGGGCACCCGTTATCTTGTTGTTAGGCGAGATAATGATTGTGCGCGTGCGAGCAAGTGTATTTGTGGAACACCCGATTGCAAATTACGCAATTAACATTGGATTTATAGCGAAAACATAAGGATGTTGGCGGGGGGTGTTGCTCATACTGCATCCTGGAAACGCATAGCGGATGGGTGCCCGACCGCGCCGGAATGCTTGATATGCTGCGACGCGGTATAGCGCTTAGCGTTTGCGAACGAACTCCGCGCGCAGGACAAGTCCCTTGATCCCATCGAACTTGCAGTCGATTTCCTGCGGATCGCCGGTCAACCGGATCGACTTGATCAGCGTCCCGCGCTTGAGCGTCTGCCCCGCGCCCTTGACGTCCAGATCCTTGATCAGTGTGACCTGATCGCCATCCGCCAGGAGGTTCCCCACCGCATCGCGTACTTCGATGGAGCTTTCCGCCGCGCGCTTCGCCGCAAGATCGGCCGCAGTCATCCATTCGCCGCTGTCTTCATCGTAGACGTATTCGTCGTCGCTCATGTCCGGCATCCTGTAATGAGGGGATCGCCTGTGCCCATGGCAGTCCGTTGACCCTATGGCCAGTGTTTCCGGTCTGCTGCCGTCATCGTGGCGCATGTATTTCTTTTGTTCCCACATGTAATCAGGCAAGCAGGTCCGATGTCTTCCCCGAACCGCCACACCGTCACCTTCATCGCCGTCACCATCTTCATCGATGCCATGGGCTTCGGTCTCGTCATGCCGGTACTGCCGCGCCTGCTGATGGATGTGGGCGGCCTAGATCTGGCGCAGGCCATCGGCGTCGGAACCTGGATGGGGCTGGCCATGGCGGTGGCAAGCTTCATCGCGGCCCCGGTGCTGGGCAATCTCAGCGATGCGGTGGGGCGGCGACCGGTTCTGCTGGCGGCGCTGGGCGGGCTGGCGGTCGACTATGCCCTGCTCGCGCTGGCGCACACGCTGCCGCTGATCTTCCTGGGGCGCGTGCTGTCGGGCCTGTTCGGCGGGAGCTATGCCCCCGCGCAGGCGGCCATCGCCGACGTCACCGCGCCACAGGATCGCGCGCGCAATTTCGCCATAGTCAGCGCCGGCTTCGGCGTGGGGTTCGTGGTGGGGCCGGCATTGGGCGGGCTGCTGACCGGATGGGGCGATCGCGCGCCCTTCGTCGCGGCGGGTGTACTCGCCGGCTTGAACTTCCTCTACGGGCTGACGGTGTTTCCCGAAACGCTGGCGCGTGCCAACCGTCGTCCGTTCACGCCGTCGCGCGCCAATCCGCTGGGATCGTGGCGCGTGCTGCGCGCGCAGCCGGGGATGCTCAACGTCGCGCTGGTGCTGCTGTTCTGGCAACTGGCCGGCCTCGTTTACCCGCTGACCTGGAGCTTCTACGGCATCGCGCAGTTCGGCTGGTCCGACCGCATGATCGGACTCAGTCTCGCGGCGGTGGGCGTGACCATTGCCCTGGCCCAGATTTTCCTCACCGGTCGCGCGGTGCGCCGCCTGGGCGAACGCGATGCGGCGACGGTGGGGATCATCGGCGCGGCGATCGGCTTCGTGACCTATGCCTTCACCACCTCCACGCTCGTCGCCTTTGCGGTGCTTGCCGCGGTGGCTGTGCAGTCGCTGGTGCAGCCGAGCGTGATGGCCATGCTGTCTTCCCGCGCCACGCCGGAGACGCAGGGGGAAGTGCAGGGTATCGCCTCCATGACCACGGGCATCGCCGGCGTGATCGCGCCGATGGCGCTGACCTGGCCGATGGCGTGGTTCACCGGCCCGGCCGCGCCGGTTCATTTTCCCGGCGTGCCGTTCCTGATCTCGACCGGGTTTGCGCTGATCGCGCTGGCCTTGCTGCGCCGCCTGCCCGCCGGCGTGCGTGCCTGACGTTCAGAACAGGCCTGACCACACCAGCTTCGCGCCCAGGAACACCATCAGCCAGTAGGTGATGTGATAGAACCGGTCGGGCTTGAGCCGGCGCAAGAGGCGGATCGAGACCAGCGTGCTCGCGGCGGCCAGCGGCAGCAGCATCAGCGCGGCCACCAGCACCTGGTGCGTCATCACCCCCAGCGCGATGTAGCTTGGCAACTTCAGCCAGTTGATCGCCGCGAACAGGATCGAGTTGGTGCCGACGTAGGTCACGTGCGGCAGCTTCCGCGGCGCCACCCATATCTGGAACGGCGGGCCGCCGGCATGGGCGATCTGGCTGGTGAGGCCGGTCGCCGCGCCGAACAGCAGGCCGACCCAGCCAGGCGAGGTGGAGGCCGCGACCACGCGATGCCCGCGCTCCAGCCACAGCCGGTAAAGCCCGAAGCCCAGCGTGATGAGGCCCAGCGCCGCCATCAGCACGTTCTCGTCCACCCAGGCCGCGAAGGCCCAGCCGATGCCGATGCCCACCACCGCGCCGGGCAGCATCCAGGCCACGATCCAGCGATCCCAGCTATGCCGGAACGACCAAACGCTGATCACGTCCTGCGCGATCAGGATCGGCAGGATGATCGCGGCGGCTTCTGACGGGGGCAGCGCCAGTGCGACCAGCGGCGTCGCCAGCACGCCGAGCCCGGCGAAGCCGCCCTTGGCCATGCCCACGAGAACCACGGCCAGCGCGCAGACGAACAGGGTGAAGGGATCGGCCAGCAGCATCGCGGGATTCAGTCCTTGCCCCGCCCGAACGGCCAGTCGACCACGTTCGCGACCCACAGCGCCAGCCAGACCAGCACCGGCTGCGCGACCATGCGGGGAACGTGGTAGGCAAGGCCGAAGCCGTGATCCGCTTTCGCCATGTCCAGCGCGAAATGGTGGATGTTCGCCGGGAACACGCAGACCGCATAGAGCGCCAGCCCGATCCCGGCGGCGCGGCGCAGAGCATGCGAGACCGGCTGGACGAGGCCGATCGCGCCCAGCAGTTCCGCCCATCCGGTCAGCAGCACGACCAGTTCGGGCGCGGGAACCCACGTCGGCATGATCGAAAGGAACGGTGCCGGACGCGCGATGTGCAGCACGCCGGCCAGCGCATAGAACGCCGCCAGCGCGAAGCGCCAGGCGATGCGCGCGACGCTGTCCTTCATGCACCCGGTTCCCAGCCCGGCGGGGCGAGCGTGAAGCCGGAGAATTCGAAGGCAGGGGCGACCACGCAGGAAACCAGCGTGTATCCGTGCGGGCCGTCGGGCACGGGGGAGGCCGCCTGCCAGTGCTGTTCGGGCACCACCGCCTGCACGCTGTGTCCGGCCGCGACATCGAGGCCGAGCCGGTGTGTTGCCGGAAGGGCGTGGTCGTGCGCGGCGATCCGGAGGTCCAGCGCGTCGCCGCCGTGCCACAACCAGATTTCCGCAGCGTCCACCCGATGCCAGTGCGACGATTGCCCCGCTTCCAGCAGGAACAGGATTGCCGTGGCCGCCGCGCGCGTGCCCGGCTCTGCCGGCGCGCGCCAGGTCTCGCGATACCAGCCGCCTTCGGGATGCGGGGAAAGCCCCAGCGTGGCGATGAGAGAGGGGGCGGCAGCCATGGCGCTGCCTTGCCGGGGCGGCTGCCCGCCGTCAACGCTCTACCAGAACGCGGGAACCAGCTCGAGCGGAAAGGGTTCGACGCGCGCCCACCCGAGCGTGGCGATGGCGGCGTTGCTTTCCCGTGGCGCGCGCCCTTCGGCAAGCGACCAGGTGACGTGCCAGACCAGCCCGTCTGGCCGCGCGGTCGAACCGTCTATCCGCACGACCAGCGCTTCCACGCCGGCATCGTCGTCGCACCGGCCAATGACCTGCGCTTCGCCCACATCAGGCGGCGCGGCCTTGTCGTGCAGGTTGAGCGTCACATGATCGGCGATCACGCGCGGATAGCGCGGCGGGAAGCGGAGAAGCAGCGCCGCGCGGCCGCTTTCCTCCAGCTTCCAGCCGGCGGGCATGACTGGTGCGCCCTCAGTCGCGCAGCAGTTCGTTGATACCGGTCTTGCTGCGCGTCTGCGCGTCCACCGTCTTGACGATCACGGCGCAGTACAGCGATGCCCGGCAGCGAGCCGGGGACGACCACCGCATAGGGCGGCACGCGGCCGATATGGACCTCGCCCGTCGCGCGATCGACGATCTTGGTCGAAGCGCCCAGGAACACGCCCATGGAAAGCACCGCGCCCTGGCCCACGATCACGCCTTCGGCCACTTCCGAACGCGCGCCGATGAACGCGCCGTCCTCGATGATGACCGGGCCGGCCTGCAGCGGCTCCAGCACGCCGCCGATGCCGGCGCCGCCCGAAATGTGCACGTTCTTGCCGATCTGCGCGCAGGAACCGACGGTGGCCCAGGTATCGACCATCGTGCCTTCATCGACGAAGGCGCCGATGTTGACGAAGCTGGGCATCAGCACCACGCCCTTGGCGATATGCGCGCCACGGCGCGCGACCGCGCCCGGCACCACGCGGAAGCCGGCGTCGCGGAAGCGGTTCTCGCCCCAGCCTCCGAACTTCGACGGCACCTTGTCGAACGCGGGCGCGCCAGCCGCGCCACCAACGATCACGGCGTTGTCGTTCAGGCGGAACGAGAGCAGCACCGCCTTCTTGAGCCACTGGTTGACGCGCCATTCGCCATCCACCTTTTCCGCCACGCGGGCCTTGCCGGAATCGAGCAGTTCCAGTGCCTGTTCCACCACCGCGCGCACGTCGCTGCTGGCGGGCGTCACGCCGTCACGGGCTTCCCACGCGCTTTCGATGGCGGCTGCGAGCTGGGCGGTCATCTTGGTCTCCCCACTGTTTGGTACGGCACCTGAAAATCAGGAGCGCCGCCTAGCCCAGCACTCCGTCGCGGGCAAGCGCGTCGAGCCATTCGGAAAAGTCGTCGATGACCAGGTCGATCGCGGCGGGGTCCATCGCGCGATCGCCCCATTCGGTGGCGAGATCGAGCCACACCGTCTGCATGCCCAGCGCCTTGGCCGGGGCGAGATTGCGGGCCGAATCCTCGACGAAAACCGCCCGTTCGGGAACGATCCCGAACGCCTCGATCATGCCATGGTAGGCCGATGGCTCGGGCTTGGGCCGATAGTGCATGGCGTGGATGTCCCACATTCCGTCGAAGCAATCCGACAGGTCGAGCGCGGCCAGCACCTTTTCGGCATAGGGCGCATCGCCATTGGTGAACACGATCTTGCGGCCGGGCAGGCGCGTGATCCGGTCCGCCAGCCGGGGCGCGGCGGCCAGCGGCGTCATGTCGATATCGTGGACGAATTCGAGGAATTCGTAGGGCGAAACCTCGTGATAGTGCATCAGGCCCGAAAGCGTGGTGCCGTGATCGTGGAAGTAGAGCTTCTGCACGCGCCGCGCCTCATCGTCGTCGCAGCCCAGCAGGTTGGCGATGTACGCGCCCATGCGATGATCGATCTGGTCGAACATGCGCGTGGTGGCCGGGTAGAGCGTGTTGTCGAGATCGAACAACCAGCAATCGACGATGGAGGGATCGAAAACCATGGCGCCGCTCTAACAGCGAAGCACGGCGGCCCCTAGGGTTTTGGTGATAGCTTGCGCAGTTTCGCGTCCTTGCCGTCTTCCAGCAGCCAGATCGTGCCGTCGGGCGCTTCCTTGATCTCGCGCAGGCGGTGGTCCAGGGGATAGCGTTCCACTTCGCGCGCGCTTTCGCCGTCGATGGCGACGCGGACCAGCCCTTCCGATCCCAGCGCCGCGATCAGCGCCTGATCCTTCCACGCCGGGAAGGCCTTGCCCGAATAGAAAATGAAATCGCCCGGCGCGATCACCGGGTTCCAGCTGATGGCCGGGGCGGCGAATTCGGGGCGCGTGGCGTGGCGCGGGATCGGGCGGCCGTCATAGTGATCGCCGTTGGACACGATCGGCCAGCCATAGTTCTGCCCCGGCTTGACGATGTTCAGTTCGTCGCCGCCGGCCGGGCCGTGTTCGAGATCCCACAAGCGGCCCTGCGCATCGAACTTCAGGCCCAGCACGTTGCGGTGGCCGTAGGACCAGATCTGCGCGGAAACGCCGCCGCGATCGGCGAACGGATTGCCCGGCGCGGGCGTGCCATCGGGCAGCAGGCGGATGATCTTGCCGAGGTTGGCGCCAAGGTCCTGCGCTGGATCGAACTTCTGCCGTTCGCCCGAGGACAGGAACAGGTATTGGCCATCGGGCGAGAAGGCGATGCGGTGCGAATAGTGCCCCCGGCCGGTTACCTTGGGCACCTGCCGCCAGATCACCTGCACCCCGTCCAGCCGGGGCTTGCCGCCATCGGTGACCAGCTTCGCCCGGCCGACTGCCGCGCCGCGCGTGTCGTTCGCGCCGGCTTCCGCCCAGCTCAGGTAGATCGTGCCGGTGGTGGCGAAATCGGGCGCCAGCGCCACATCGCCAAGGCCGCCCTGTCCGCCGTAATCGACCGCGGGAACGCCGGCCACGTCCAGCACCGGGCCGCTCGCCTGCCACAGCTTCAGCTTGCCCGCGCGTTCGGTGACGAGCGCCGATGCCGCGCCGGGCAGGAAGGCCATGGCCCAGGGCTCGTTGAACGTGGCGATGTCCGTCACCGTGAACGGCTCGGAACCGGCGGGCACCTCGGCCGGCGCGTTATCTTGCGCTGCATCGTTATGGGCCGAAATCGGCGAACCGCAGCTTGCGAGGACGAAGGCGAGGGGCGATAGGGCGGAGAGGATCGTTCTGCTCATGCCGTCATCAATGCATATCTCTTCCGTCGGTGCCACATCCTTCCACGGTTTCGTGATCGGCGTGGACGAAGCCGGGCGCGGACCGCTGGCGGGGCCGGTGGTGGCCGCCGCCGTCGTGCTGAGCGATGCGCCGCCGGAAGGGCTTGCCGATTCCAAGAAGCTCAGCGCCGCCCGCCGCGCGGTGCTGGAGGAACAGATCAAGCGCCATTGCCGCTGGGCGGTGGGCGTGGTCGAGGTGGAGGAGATTGACCGCCTCAATATCTTCGGCGCCACGATGCTGGCGATGACGCTGGCGGTCGGCGCGCTGCACGCGCAGCTGGAAGGGCCGGTTGGCGAGGTGCGGGTTGACGGCAACATGACGCCGCACGGGCGGCGGCCGGAATGGTGCTGGCCGGCGCGCGCGATCGTGGGCGGAGACGGGATCGAGCCTTGCATCTCGGCCGCGTCGATCATCGCCAAGGAACATCGCGACCGGATCATGCGCGAAGCGGCGTGCGTCCATCCGGAGTATGGCTGGGAGCGCAATGCCGGATACGGCACGCCCGAACATCTCGCCGCGTTGCGCCGGCACGGGCCCACGCCGCTCCATCGCCGCAGCTTCGCGCCCGTGGCGCAGCTTTGCCTGCTGTAGTGCCGCCAAATTTTTTCGGCCGCCATCCACCACAAGATGTTGAGTCGCGCTTGCCGGTGGGGACTCAACATATCGATCCGGACTCGTTCCGTTCCGCCTCTGGATAGCGTGCGACTCGCCTGATTCCGGCGAGTCGTGGCTTGACGCGGGAGTCCCGATGCAACACCCTATAGGATGTCAGCAGGGGGATTTTCGATCGTGACGACGGCAACAGTGGCGAAAGAGCGGGCGCGGGCCTTGCGCGCGGCTCCGGCGCAGGCGCTTCGGAGCGATGTGCTACCCGTCAACCGCATCCTGCGCGGCGATTGCATCGCGGAAATGCGCAAGCTGCCCGACGCCTGCATCGACATGATCTTCGCCGATCCGCCCTACAACCTGCAACTCGGTGGCGATCTCGCGCGTCCGGACGGCAGTCACGTCGATGCCGTCACCGACGATTGGGACAAGTTCGACAGCTTCGCCGCCTATGACAGCTTCACGCGCGACTGGTTGGCGGAGGCACGCCGCATTCTCAAGCCCGATGGCTCGCTGTGGGTGATCGGCAGCTATCACAACATCTTCCGCGTCGGCGCGATCCTGCAGGACCTGGGCTTCTGGATCCTCAACGACATCATCTGGCGCAAGGCCAACCCGATGCCCAACTTCAAGGGCACGCGCTTCACCAACGCGCACGAAACGCTGATCTGGGCGGCCAAGAGCGAGAAGGCCAAGTACACCTTCAACTATCGCGCGATGAAGACGCTGAACGACGAGCTGCAGATGCGCTCGGACTGGGTTCTCCCGATCTGCAGCGGGCAGGAGCGTCTGCGGCGCAACGGCGCCAAGGCGCACCCCACCCAGAAGCCCGAAGCGCTGCTGTATCGCGTGATGCTGGCCACCACGAACAAGGGCGATCTCGTGCTCGATCCCTTCTTCGGCACCGGCACCACCGGTGCGGTGGCCAAGCGCCTCGGCCGCGACTGGCTGGGGTGCGAGCGCGAGCCGAGCTATATCGAGGTGGCCGAGGAGCGGATCGAGATGGCGCTGCCGCTCGACGAATCCGCGCTGACCACGATGCAGAGCAAGCGCGCCGCGCCCAAGGTGGCGTTCGGGCAGCTCGTGGAAAGCGGCTGGATCGCGCCGGGCGCGCAGCTGTTCGACAAGAAGCACCGGTTCGTGGCCAGCGTGCGTGCCGACGGTTCGCTGGCGCTGGGCACTGATACGGGGTCGATCCACGGCGTTGGCGCCAAGGCGCAAGGCGCGCCTTCGTGCAACGGCTGGACCTTCTGGCACATCGAGCATGAGGGCGAGATCAAGCCGATCGACGCGCTGCGCCAGCTCTATCTGCTGGCTGTCGAGGATTGAGGCGCGGATCGGGCTGCCCTAGGGCGTAAGCCATGGTCCATAAGCTCTATATCCGTCCGATCGCGTTCGCTGAGAGCCCGCAGAGCGAGGAGGGCGAGGCCGTCCGGCTCGCTGGAGGGCTGGTCTATGCCAGCCGTTTCGCGCTGCTGGTGCGCGAAGAAGGGCGGCTCGTATCGCGGCGGCGGCTGTCCGTGCCGGAAATGGCGGACGCGCTCGCTACGCTGCCCGACGAATTGGCGCGCGAGGGCGAAGCGCAATGGGCAGCCCTGCGGCAGATCCACGCGCCGCTCCAGTGCGGTCCGCGCACGATCCGGCTCGACCAGCCGCAGGTTATGGGCATTCTCAACGTCACGCCCGACAGCTTTTCGGACGGCGGCAAGTTTCTCGACAAGCCCGATGCGGCGATCGAACACGCTTCGGCCATGCTCGAAGCCGGCGCGGCGATCATCGACGTTGGCGGGGAATCCACCCGCCCCGGCGCGGCGGCGGTGTGGGAAGGGGACGAGGCCAAGCGCGTGGTTCCGGTGATCGAGCGGCTGGCCGGAGCGGGCGCGGCGGTCTCCATCGACAGCCGCCGTTCCACCGTGATCGAGGCGGCGCTGGCCGCGGGCGCGCATATCGTCAACGACGTTTCGGCGCTGCGCCACGATCCCCGCTCGATCGAGATCGTCGCGCGCAGCGGCGTGCCGGTGGTGCTGATGCACGCCCCGGGTGGCGCCGACGATCTGCACGCCGATGGCGCCTATGCCGATGTCGTGCTCGACGTGTTCGATGATCTGCGCGAACGGCGCGATGCGGCGCTGGCAGCGGGCATCGCGCGCGACAGGATCCTGCTCGATCCCGGCATCGGCTTCGGCAAGACGCTGGCGGAGAACCTCGCGCTGATCAATGCGTTGCCGCTGTTCCACGCCCTGGGCCAGCCGATCCTGTTCGGCGCCAGCCGCAAGCGCATGATCGGCGCGCTGTCGAACGAGGCGCCCGCGCCCCAGCGCATGGGCGGTTCGCTGGCGGTGGCGCTGAAGGCGATCGATGCCGGCGCGCAACTCGTGCGGGTGCACGACGTGGCGGAGACGGCGCAGGCGTTCCGCATCTGGCGCGGGCTGCGCGATGCCGCGCTGACCGATTTTTCGCAGATGACCTGAATCGGCGGGCAGGGCCGGGCAACCGGGCTGGCGACACGCTCTTGCGCTTGCCGCACACGGCGGTCCAAAGGAAGGCGATGGCCCTGATCCTGTTCAACAAGCCCTACGGCGTTCTGTGCCAGTTCACCGACGAAAGCACCGGTCCGGGACGGCCGACGCTGGCCAGCTATATCGACCGGCCGGGCTTCTATCCGGCGGGGCGGCTCGACCGTGACAGCGAAGGACTGCTGCTGCTCACCGACGATGGGCGCCTGCAGGCCCGGATCGCCGATCCGCGTTTCAAGATGCCCAAGACCTATCTCGTCCAGGTGGAAGGCGACCCCGACGCGGCGGCGCTGCATGCCTTGCGCCGTGGCGTGCGGCTGAAGGACGGCCCGACCTTGCCGGCCGAAGTCGAACGCATCGAGGATCCCGCCCTGTGGCCGCGCGATCCTCCGGTTCGCTTCCGCAAGAACGTGCCGGACTGCTGGCTGCGCCTGACGATCCGCGAAGGGCGCAACCGCCAGGTGCGACGCATGACGGCCGCGGTCGGACATCCGACGCTGCGTCTGGTGCGCTGGCGGATCGGCGATTGGACGCTCGACGGTCTGGCGCCGGGGCACTGGTGCGATGCCGCCATGCCCGAAAAGGGAAGGTAAGCTTCGCGATCCGGGACGCACCTGAACGTGACGGCAGGCATGAATTTGAACTCAGGCAGCTCTTGCCAGCCTGCGCAGGGTCTGCGGGGGTTGGCCATATTGGCGCATGAAGGCTTCGCGCATGCGGCGAATGTCGACAAAGCCAGCCTCTCGCGCGATCTGGTCCATGGGGTGCCGTGTCTCCTCGATCATCAGCCGCGCCGACTCCAGACGCATCTGTTCGACCGCCTTGGCGGGGGTGTGGCCGGTTTCGGCGCGGAACGCGCGCGCGAACTGGCGGGGCGAGAGGGCCGCGACTTCAGCTAGCTCCTCCACCGTCAGCGGATTGGCGAGGTGGGACTTGGCGAAGATCACCGCCTTCTGGATGCGGTCGCTGCTGGGGGCGAGCTCGAGCAGTTCGGAGTGCTGTGACTGCCCCCCGGCGCGGCGGTGGTGCATGACGAGGCGGCGGGCGATAGCGCCTGCCACGTCACGCCCGAGATCCTTCTCGATCAGCGCCACCGCAAGATCGAGCCCGGCGGTGAGGCCGGCTGATGTCCAGACTGCGCCCTCGTTGATGAAGATGCGATCGTCCTCGACGCGGACGTTCGGGAAATCCTCGCGCATCTGGCGGGCATAGGACCAGTGCGTGGTGGCGCGATGGCCATCGAGCAGGCCCATCTGCGCGAGCAGGAACGCGCCCGTGCAAAGCCCGGCCACGCGGCGTGATTCGCGGGCTATCGTGCGCAGCGTTTCGAGCGTCGGTTCGTCCTGCCGTGGCGGAGGCGTAAGGCCGGCGAGCAGCAGCAGGGTGTCGACCTGGCCGACCTCGGCGATCGGGACGGTAGGGACGGCAAAACCGCTGGACGACGTGACGAGTCCGCCATTCACCGAGGCTATCGAGAGCGTGTAGTAATCCTCTCCCTTCACGGCGTTGGCGAGTTCGAAGGCCGCCTGCACGCCAAGCGCAAGGAACTGGAAGCCGGGGGTGAGCACCATGGAAACGTGTGGCATGCGCAGCTCCGAAAGCGATGTCCTAAAAACGTAGTTTATACGTCATATCAGACATCCGCTGATGCGTCCATAAGGTCCGTGTCGAGAGCGATGGCGCTCTCCCCACAACAAAAGGACCAGGACCATGAGCACCACGAACAAAGGCACCGCTCTCATCACCGGCGCATCGACCGGCATCGGCGCCATCTACGCCGACCGCCTTGCGGCACGCGGTTACGACCTCATTCTCGTCGCCCGCAACAGGGACAAGCTGCAGGCACTCGCCGCACAGATCTCGGACAAGACCGGCCGTTCGGTAGAAGTGCTGGCCGCCGACCTTGGCGATGCTGCGGACCTCGCCCGGGTCGAAAAAGTGCTGCGCGAGGATGCCAGCGTGACGGCGCTGGTCAACAACGCCGGGATCGGCACCCACACCACGCTGCTGGAAAGCGATGTCGAGAAGATGGCGGCGATGGTCCAGCTGAATGTCACGGCCTTGATGCGGCTGACCTACGCCGCGGTGCCGGGCTTCGTTGCCCGTGGGGGCGGCACGGTGATCAACATCGCCTCGATCGTCGCGGTTGCGCCCGAACTGCTCAACGGCGTCTATGGCGGCACCAAGGCCTTCGTGCAGGCCTTCACCACCTCGCTCAATCACGAACTGGCCGACAAGGGCATCCGCGCGCAGGCAGTCCTGCCCGGCGCCACCCGTACCGACTTCTGGGCATTGGGCGGGCTGCCGGTCGAGCACCTGCCGACCGAGATCGTGATGGATGCCGAGGATATGGTCGATGCCGCGCTGGCCGGCCTTGACCAGGGCGAGACCGCCACGATCCCGGCGCTGCGCGACGTCGCCCTGTGGAACGCCTTCGAGGCCGCCCGCGCCGCGCTCGGTCCCCAGCTTTCCGCCACTCGCTCCGCCCCGCGCTTCCACGTCGCGGGCTGACCCTCCGGCCTCACACCCTCTCCAGATCAAAGGACCATTCCCATGAAACTCAACGGCAACACCATCTTCATCACCGGCGGCACCAGCGGTATCGGCCGTGGCCTTGCCGAGGCGCTTCACAAGCTCGGCAATCAGGTGATCATCTCGGGCCGCCGCACCGCGCTGCTCGACGAGGTTACGGCGGCCAACCCCGGCATGGCGTCGATCCAGCTCGACGTGACCAGCCTCGAAAGCATCCAGGGTGCCGCGCGTGAACTGATCGAACGCTTCCCCGATCTCAACGTCGTGTTCAACAACGCAGGCTTCATGCCCTTCGACGACGTCAGCGGGCCGGTCGATGACGATCTGGCGCAGGAACTGATCACCACCAACCTGCTCGGGCCGATCCGGGTAACCTCGGCCCTGATCGAGCACCTCAAGACCAAGCCGCAAGCGACCGTGCTCTACACCAGCAGCGTGCTCGCCTATGTGCCGATCGCCAGCAATGCGATCTATTCGGCGACCAAGGCCGCGCTCCATTCCTATGCGCTGTCGCAGCGGTTCCAGCTGCGCGGCACCGGGGTCCGGGTGCAGGAAATCGCGCCGCCGTGGGTCGATACCGACCTGATCTACAAGAGCGGCGATCCCCGCGCGATGCCGCTGCCCGACTTCATCGAGCAGACGCTGGTGGCGCTGGCGACCGACGCGCCCGAGGTGATCGTGGATGGGATCAAGGCCATGCGCGACAACCCCGGCGCCAACGAACACGCCCTGTTTGATGCCTTCAACCAGAGCCTTGTCGAAAACCCCATCCCGACCGGCGCCTGAGCCGCGGTCGACAGCCAGAAAGACGAAAGGAACGTATCATGTCCCACATCAGCATCCCCGAACCCGCTGCGGCCCCCGAAGGATCGCAAGCCACGCTGGGCGCGATCAACGGCAAGCTGGGTCGCGTGCCCAACTTCTTCCGCGTGCTCTCCAACAGCCCGGCGGTGATCAATGCCCACGCCGCGCTCAACCAGGGGCTGGGCAAGGCGCTTGACCTCAAGACCCGCGAGCGGATCGCCCTTGCCGTGGCGGCGGTGAACGGTTGCGAATATTGCGACGCCGCCCACACCTTCACCGGCTACACTTTCGCCAAGCTGAGCAAGGAGGAAGTGGACCTTGCCCGCCAGGGCACTTCCGCCGATCCTCACGCTGCCGCGGCCACGGCGTTTGCCCGCAAGGTAGCCGAGGCTCGGGGCAAGGTTTCGGCAGAAGACATCGCGGCGATCCGCCAGGCCGGTTTCAGCGACAGCCAGATCGTGGAAATCGTGGCGGTGGTCGCGGAGAATTTCTTCACCAACCTGATCAACAACGTGGCTGGCACGGACGTGGATTTCCCCTCGATCTAGGGTTCTGACCCTTGGCTGTCGAAGCCAAGCAGTCAAATTCGCAGCACCATGCGGTTTTGAAACCGCATGGTGCTGCGACCTTGTCGAGCGGCACCCAACATCAGGAAAGGTGCCGCGGCGCGGGAGAACGCGGTGGGGATCAGGCCTGCGCCTTCACCGGCAACCGAAACGGCGCCCCGAGCCGATTGAAAGCGTTCATGGCTGCAATCGTGATCGTGAGATCGACCAGGTCCTTCGGCGCGAACGCTGCCGCCGCCGCCGCATAGGCTTCGTCCGATGCGTGGGTCTCGCTGACCAGCGTCACCTCTTCGGCCCAGGCAAGCGCCGCGCGATACTGGTCGGAGAACAGGTGAGGCACTTCAGCCCACACCGGCAGCAGGACGACCTTGTCGACCGACATGGTCTTGAGCAGATCGCGCGTGTGCAGGTCGATGCAATGGGCGCAGCCATTGATCTGCGACACGCGCAGGGAGATCAGATGGATCAGTTCTTCCGGCAGATCGGTGCCCGTGGTCACATAATGGTGGACGCCGTATAGCGCCTTGGCGCCCTGCGGTGCGATCTCATGCCAGGTCAGCCTGGTGGTTTCGTCCATGATAGTTTCCTTCGTCTTCGGTGCTGCCCACAGGGGATCATCGACTTGACGACGCAGGAGGGCACAATGTGACACGCCCGCCGATTTTTTTGCCGGGGTTGGGGCCGGGATCATGTCACAGCCGGATAGGCCGTGGCTGACTCAAGCTGGTGAGCGTGGAACGCTTTCCTGAAATTGCCCGTG
>MEGD01000011.1 GCA_001725355.1 Novosphingobium sp. SCN 66-18 | reverse complement strand
TCACAGTAGAGTCAGACGTGGGCGCTGTGGGGTGTCTCCACCGCCAGTTTCCCACGCCTGCTCTCCGAACCGGACGTGCACCTTTCGTTGTGCATCCGGCTCTCCAGAAGCCTTGGCGAACTCGGGTTTCTTCATCCATTTGAGATCGAACCTCCGAACAGGCACGTAGCTCATCAAGAACTGCTCCGTGCCGCCTTCGGCCCAGACCGAGTTGCCCGGGTGGGCGATGCTCGGCCTGCGCCACGATGCGATTTTTCTACCGGGGACGCGATGGTGCTTGGCCCGCAGCCACAGCCAGAGCCGTTGGCGCACATGCCAGTCGAGACTGGCGAGGATGCGCTTGGCCCCCACGCAGTAGCGGTAGTAGGCGGACCACCCCCGAAGGTATGGATTGAGTTCCTGAAGCATGGCCGTGAGCGAACGCCGAAGCGTCTGCCGCCGAGCCAGTTGATTTACCCGGATGCGGAAGCCGTTGATTGGCTCGCGCGGGATTTCGATGCGGGCATGAAGCCCGAACCGCTTGTCCCATTTGAGCCGCACGCGGCATCCCAAGAACCGACAGCCCTTGGTCAGCGCTGTGACGCGCGTCTTCTCGGGCGAGAGCGTCAGACCCATCGCGTCGTGCAGGTAGGATGCCAGCGCCTGCTTTTCGGCAAGAGCATCGGCTTCCGTCCCCGACACGAAGATCAGGAAGTCATCGGCATAGCGAACAGGGTAGAAGACCGTTCGACCGGCCTTCCGATCCTTTTCGCGCCTAATCGCCGCCAGCTTGATCCCATCGGATTTCAGCTCCGGGCTTTCGGGGCGGCGCACCCAGTCCCGATACCGCTCCTCGATCACGCTAAGCGCGATGTTGGCCAGCAGCGGTGAGAGCACCCCGCCTTGCGGCGTTCCGGTGTCCGTGGGGCTGTACGTGACATCCTCCAAGACCCCGGCCTTGAGGAACTGCACGATCAACCGGTTGACCTTGAGGTCCGCGACGCCGTGGCGCACGCGTTCCATCAGCGGGTGATGGCCGATGTGGTCGAAGCAGGCCTCAATGTCGCCTTCGATTACCCATTGGTACGGCGCATTGTGTCGATAGCCATCCGCCGCAGGTTTGCCCCGCGATTGGATGGTCACACGGATATGTTCGAGACAGGCCTGACTGCCCCGTCCGGGCCGGAACCCGTATGAGACTGGCCAGAACCGGGCCTCGAAGATCGGCTCCAGTACTTGCTTGACCGCGCACTGCACCACGCGATCCTTGACCGTAGGGATACCGAGGGGTCGGAACTTCCCCGGTTTGCCCGGCTTGGCGATCCACTTCCTTCGTGCAGGAGACGGGCGATAGGCGCCCGAACGAAGCTCCTCGCGGAGCCCCTGAAGGAACTTGTCGACACCAATGCCGGTCGCAATTTTCTCTACGGTCGCCCCGTCGACTCCCGGAGTGCGTCTGCCGCGATTACCGGCAATCGTCCTCCAGGCCATGTGCAAATTGTGGGGATCGGTCACCCAATTCCACAAATCACCATATGGTTCGCCAGGGTTTTCCCGACTCCACTGGTAGAGCTTTCGCTGAACGCCGAGGAGCCAAGCCTGTGGGGCTTGATTACCAGAGTCCACTGGTAGTTCCTCCGTCATGACAGCCCACCGACTTCCTGCCTGCCTTCGCCATGTGGACGGCTTTCCCGTCCTCGGACTACTACGCAGGCTCCGCCCCACCAGCGCCCATCCCCGGTCTCCGCGGATAGCCTGCTCCGAAGCAGGCGGACGATGGTGGTTCCCGTGTTCCGACGATCAACCTTGGACCCGTAGGTGCGACGCTTAACCCCTTGCGGTTCGGGCGTGCGGATAAGAAAGGACGGCCCGCACACGAATGCTTTGCAAGCATTCACCAGTCGCCAGCGTACAAAGCCGACCGGTTCACACCGCGATCTCCCCACCCCGTCAGGCGATTGGAAGTTCAACTGTAAATAAAGAGGCTTCAGACACGTCATTCGCTAATATCTCACCATAAGTCCTGTGGTAGCCCGACCTGCGGCTGACGGGCCGCATCCGGTACATTTCAGGTCTCCTGCTTTGAGGCCGACCGCCGGAACGCGGGGGGTGGCATCGCAGCCACCGGTCGATCGTCAGCAAGACGATCAGAGGTTAGAACATTGTTTTCACGCCATAATAACCTCCTGCGCCGTCACGGCGCTCGCATGCAGCAGTTGCGCTTGCGCCAGACGAGGTAGCCAAAGTCCTCGCCCTTGACGGGGTAGCCCTTGCCGGTCTGGGGGATGATGGTGGTGGCTCCGACCGGCGCGCAGGCATAGCGGCCCTTCACCATCGAGATCGGGTTGGTCATCTGCAGCCGGTATTGCTGCTTGCGCATCACCGGCATCAGGTACTTGTGGCACAGGGCCTTGGACCCCATCGTGCCCCAGGCCAGCGCTTCTCGATGCATCTTGTAGAGCATCCGTTCGGCAACGAGCCGCGAGGCCTGGATCGGGGTGACGTGCGCCGAGACATGGCCGTTCAAGGGATACATCCCGCCGTTGCAGCCCGCGCACCAGAACATCTGGTCGATCGGCAGCTTCGCGGTGGCAGCGACGCAGTCAGCCGCGCAGGCCGCGGTCGCGATTCCGTTGGCAAAGAGCGCGACCTCGGGGTTGATGATCGAGGTCAGCGCGGAATCCTGCCACAGCGGATCGATCTCGGTCACATAGGCGACATCGAAGGTGGTCTGCTCGAAGCAGAGGAAATCGGTCAGGATCTCCATCCAGTAGAGCAGAGGATAGACGTAGTAGTGCGACTGCCACTGCGACGAGTTCTGGGTCTTGCCGCCGATCTGGCTGCGCCCCTGGACATGGCCTTCGCCGATGTCGAAACCGGGGTTGAGCCGGATCCCGCCGAGGTTGGGAAAGCACCACGACTTGTTGGTGACATCGACGAGGCGCACCGGCTCCCAGAAGCCGACCGAGATACCGATGCGCGGGATCGGCGATCCGCAGGCGCACAGGGGAAACGAGGGGTTTTTGGGATCGGGGCGCGAGCCCTTCCAGATCGAGAGCCCGCCGATCGACAGCGGAAACAGGCACGACCAGCAGACATCGGTGATCGGGTTGATGAACTTGCCGTGGCAGGTGACCGTATCGGCCCGCGCGGGGCTGGTCCCGGCAAAGGCGAGCGCGAGCGCGCCGAGCAGCGCCATGAATCTCGTGGGAACGCGCATCATGGCCGGAACTCCCGTCCGAAGGCATCGTCGGCGCGTGCCTTGGCGCGGAAATAGACAAGCCCTTGGAACAAAGCCGCGACCGTCAGCAGCAGGGCGGGAAGCCCGGCCCAAGGACCCAGCAGCGCCTTCAGCAACGGGAGCAGCAGCACGGCGAGCGCCAGCGACCAGCACAGCGCCATCCAGAGCCGGCGCATGCGCCGCAGGGTTCGCGTTTCGGGCGCGGCCATCGGGGTCTTGAGGAAGGTGATGAGCGGGTGGGTCATGAGCTCTTGCCTCCGCTTGGCGTCGCCGGTTGGTGCGGCAACGGCACTTCGCTGATCTTGAGGCTGGAGCCGGCTGCGCTCACCACCGCGGGCGTGTGGCGGATGCCGAACTTCGCGGTGAGCGTGCCGCCCTGGTCGAAGTAGAAGCGGCGCTGCCACGGCTTCATCGCGTCGAAGGGCGAGCCGGAAACGAAGATGATCTTGGCCGCCGTGTCGCTCCAGGTCCGTAGCGCCCATTGCAGCTCAGCCGCATTATCGCCGTCGACGAAGACCAGCGCCTGGCGCAGCTGGACCATGTCGAGCGGATTGACCCGGGTGCCGCGCGCGGCGATTATGTTGCCCTTGGCGTCGACGATATCGTCCTCGGCGACGATCGAGGGATCAAACAGCCACTCGCGCTTCACGCTTGCCGGAGTCATGCCATCGACCCGCTTCGGCCGCCGCACGCTCGCCACGGCCTGCTCCTGCATCTCGCGCTGCAGCCGCTCGATCCCGCCGTTTGCCTCCAGCGTCCTGAGCCTGGTCTCGATCGTCGTGAGCAGATCGGCCTCGATGATCGGAAAGGTCTGGCCCATCTGGCCGTAGTCGGCGGCGCGGACCGCCGAGATCAGCGGCCAGCCTATCAGCAGCGCGGCACCGCCCGTCGCGGACAGAAGGGCCAACCGGCTCACAGCACCGAGTCTCCGGTGCCGATGATGCGCCCCGAACAGACGAAGCCGATGTCGGCGTAGCGGCTATCGAGGCCGTCCTGGTGCTCGGTCCCAACATAGTAGCAGTGCTCGGGGATGCGGCCCGTGGGTCCAGGCTCCAGCGTCTCGCCGCGTGAACTTAGCGGCTTGAGGCGTGCGACCTCGGCGCCGTTGATCCGCACCACGCCATTCTCGCGGGTGACCACGTCACCCGGCATGCCGTAGACGCGCTTGGCAAATGGCGGCGAGACCGAGCCGAAATGCGCGGTGATGATGGGAGTCTGCGGCGGGGCGAAGACCACGAAGTCCCCGCGCACCGGGCGGCGGTGCTTGTCGATCCAGAACGCCCAATTGGGGAGCGACTGCGTGGTGTTGATGAGGATCGCATGGTCGTCGCGCCAGCTCGCCAGCGAGGAGCTGGCCGCCAGCGTCGCGGCAAGCGCGCCGATCACCAGCCAGCGCCGGGCGTGCGGGGATCGGGGAGTGAGCGGCTCAGTTGACGGGAGCACTGCCCTGTCCTCCCAAGGCAGCGCCCGGCATGGGGGCCGCTGCTTGCGGGGTCCCCTGCCCGTTCATCGCTGCGCGCATTGCGCCCATGACCTCGCCTGCAGACGCATTGGCAGCTTGGGGCATCTTGACCTTGGCATAGACTTCGCGGCGCACATCGGCGGTGATGTCGGGGACATTGCCGGCGAGCACGGCCTCGCCGACCAGCACGATCTGGCCCGAGGCGCCGCGGTGCTCGAGGTTCTTCTGGACCTCGCCCATGAACGCGCGCGTCTCGGTGGTGACCTGCTCGGGCGGTGTGGCCGAGCGGGCCTGGGCCTGGACATATTCGCCGACAATGCCTGAAAGCTGGACCTTGGCGATGGCCGGCCGGTCCCCTGCCCCGAGCACGTTCTTGGTGACCCAGGCGCCCCACAGCCCTGCGGCAACCAGCGCGCCGACCATGGCCACGGGGACGAGTCCGATCCGGGCGCGGGGCGCGGGGCGGGCCGTGCTCACCTCGGCCTCGAACAGCGGGCCGGCGCCCGTGCTTGCGGACATGCGGGGGCTTCTAGCCATGATGGTTCTCCCTGGGATCTGAGGTTGGCGCGGCATCGCGCGTGAGCAGCGAGTGGCGGCGAAAGAAGCCGACCGCAGCGAAGAGCCCGGCGCTGGTCAGCCAGAAGAAATGGGCAAAGCGGTCCTGGCGCTCGGCGCTCGCGGCGACATAGCGCGAAGCGAAGTTCTCGAGCTGGAGCACGGTCCCGCCAAAGCTGAAATTGCCGAGCGCCACGAAGAACATCAGCCACAGCGCGGCAACGCAGCCCAGCGTGACCGCGAGCCAACCGGCAAAGCGCAGGCCATGGTAGCAGGCATCGGCGAGGCGCATGGGCCGGCGGGGCGAGGCGAGGAGCGCGATCATTCGGCGGCCTCGGCGAGTTCGCCGTCCGCAAAGTCGGGGGCACCGGGCTGCGGCGGCACGAAGTCGGGAAAGGCCACCCGCTCGATCGCATCGGGGAGCGGCAGGCCGGCGCGCACCTTCTCCTCGATCTCGGAGAAGACCCGCGGGCTCGATGAGTAGAGCGTTGCCGAATAGGGATCGAGCACGAGCCGGCCGACCGCGAGCGTCTCCGGTCCCTTGATCAGGACGTCGGAATACTCGGTGCCATTGCGCTTCAGCGAGCGCAGCAGGCTCTCGGTGTAGTGGTCCATCTCGAAGCGCTGGTGCTTGGCGAGATCGTTGATCGTCTCCTCCTTCTGCTGGAGGACGATCGACCAGTCGGAGTTCTCAAGCGCGGCAAGCGAGCCTTCGGACTTGTAGAAGTCGTTCAAGGACTGGGTCGCGGTGATCAGCGAGCCGCCATATTTGCGACAGGTGCGGGCATAGGTTTCGATCGCCTGGCCCATCTGCCCGCCGCCAAGGAGCTGCCAGGCCTCGTCGATCATGGTCAGCTTGGGCACCGAACGGTCGAGATCGCGCATGACCCGCAGTGTCAGGAACATGAGCGCAGTGAGCGCGACCGAGCGCAGCTCGGGTTTCGATGAGAGATCCGAGAGCTCGAACACGGTGAGGCCCGCCGAGAGATCCATCGAGCAGGCCCCCTCGAAAAAGCGACCGTATGTGCCGCCCTTGAGGAACGGCGACATCGCATCGGCGAGATCGCCGGCGAAGGGCGATGGCAGGGCGCGGAGCGCGGCGGCAACGTCGTCGATGGTGCCGGCACGCTGCTTTTCGCGCCAGACGCTGCTCACCGCGGAATCGATCAGGCCGCGCTCGGTGTCAGACAGGCGGTCCTGCTGGCGCGCCATCTGCCCGACGATCGACTTCAGCATGGCGAGGCATTCGACCTCGTAGTCTGCGCCGTCCTCGTCCGAGGACAGCGCCTCGCCATCGATCATGTCGAACGGGTTCAATGAGAAGCCCGAGGAGAGCTTGAACTCGACGAAGGCGCCGCCAAAGGCCTTGACCATGTGCTCGAACGAGCGCCCGTCATCGATCACGATGACCTTGGCGCCGGCGCCGGACATTGCCGCGCAGACGTCCTGCAGGAAGACCGACTTGCCCGAGCCCGATTTGCCAAACACCGCGACGTTGTGGTTGCCGGCCGCGTTTTGGAACGGCGACCAGAAGAAGGGCTGGCCGCGCCGGCCGATCAGTAGCACGTGTGGGATGTGCCCGCCGGTATGCTCGCCTTGCAGCGGCGCGATCGATGCTGCCGTCGTCGTCAGCATGGTCTTGAAGCGCTTCATGCGCCTCAGATCCGCCGACAGGCCATTGGGGAACGAGAGCGGCATGGCGGCGAGTAGCCCCATGACCTGGAGGTAGCGCTCGTCGATGAGGTCCCAGCCAGAGGCCTTGTAGACCGATTTCACCATGCGCTCGTTGACGTCGCCCTTGCCGAGCGGCGAAAGCGCGCCAACCCCGTAATAGACCTGCGCGAGCTTGCGGCCCTGCCGCATTTCGGCCTGAACGTACTGCCATTCATCGCGCTGCTCGGAGAGCTGGGGCAGGAATCGGGCCGAGCGGCTGTCGGCAAGGCTGGTCGTGCGCATGACCTTGAGCCCGGCGCGCGACTGGGCTGCCTCCTCGTCCTGGAAAACGAGGCCGAGCACGGTCATGACGTTGCAACCGAAGCGCAGCTTGTCGTTGATAACGTCGCCGATGATCTTCTGGACGTCCCAGGGTGCCCACTGCTTGGGCAGGTTGCGGACCGAGAAGAAGCGCCAGTCGAACTTGTCGGGGACGACCTCGCCGATCACCGGCGCGCCGTCTTGGCTTTCGCCTGTCGGCCGAAACCGTTCGGTTTGAAGCACGATGCGATCGGGCGTAACCTGGGTCTCGAGGTCGCGGCGCACGCACTGGATATTGATCGGGTCGAGCTCCGAATAGTGCTCGGGTCGGTCGGCATTGTCGACCGCGGGGCAGAGGAAGTCGTCGAGGAAGGCGATCAGTTCGACCGGGCCGACGTCGCGCGCAGGGATCGACAGCGCCTGGAGCGTGCCGTGGAGGCTTTCGCGGACCGAGCTGAGCGCATCGGCGCCGATTCCGCCGCTGAGCCGGGCGCCGACCGAGAGGATCACGCGGGTATTGCGCAGGTAAAAGGGCGCATCGCGCGAGATCGACATCCATGCCGCCCGGCGCAGCCAGCGAGCGCGGTGGGTGGCGGCGCGGCCATAGACGCCCTTGGCGACAACGCGCGGCATGACCCAGTCGGCGATGCGCTCGCCAACCGAGGGGCTTTGCCAGTGGATCAGCTGGATCTCGCAGCCCGAAGGCACGGCGTCGGAAAGGAACTGTGTGAGAATTTCGCCGCTGCGCTCGTCAGCGCCCATCATCGGCGCGAGTTCGAGAATGAACCCGAGCGATTCCGTGTTGATGAACATCCGGTTTTTCTTGTCGTAGCTGCGATAGGGCAGCCAGTTCGACAGCATCGGCGCGCCGAGCACCGGACGCTCGGCTTCGGGATGCGCGCTTTCGCCGAACATCATGTCGAGAAACCGGTCCCAGAAGCCCCGCGAAGCCATCGGCCCTACTCCTCGACCTTGGCGGCAAAGGCCGCCGGGGCATTGACCGGCGCTGCGGCGACAGGAGCGGGTTTGACCGCGTCGGCAGGTGCCGCATTATGTGCCGCGCCTTGTGCCGCGTCAGGCGCGAAGGCCGCTACAGGCGGCACCGCGCCAGGGACCTTCGCCGTTTGCGCGAGGCGGCTTTGCACCTCGGCGCGGATCGCGTCGATCGCGCTCCCTGCCTTCAATGCTGCACCCTTGGCGCGCGCGGCCGCAACGGCTTCGGGACTTGGCGGTCCAGCAGGTGCGGCTTTGACCTCCGGCGCGGGTGACATGTCACTCGGCAGGGTCGCCGCATCCGGCAAGGACGGCGGGGTGAAAGCCGCGCTGGCGAGGCTTGCCGAGCGGCCCTCGATCTGGTCGATCGCCGTGGGCTCGCCCGTCGAGAACTGCATCCAGGCCCCGTCATCGACCACCGCATGGACGATCCGCGGCTCATGGAGATTGCCGCCGCCATCGACGAACGACGGGAACACCACGCGGAGCACCCGGCGTTCGCGGTGGACCATGCCGCTCTGTGCGGGCGTAATGCGCACCGATCCGGTCGGGACATAGGCCGCAGTTGTTGGCCGCGCAGCGGTGGGCGAGCGCATATACGGTCCAGCGGGGGTCATCGGCCGGGCATTCTGGATCACCGACAAGGCCTGGTCGTCGATCACCGTCGAAGGCGCGCAGGTGCCGTTCGGCGCGCTGCAAGCGAAGCTCCCCTTGATGTTGCCACCGAAGAGACTGGTGCAGGCCGCGAGCTGGGTTGCGGCGAGGCCGAGCGCAGCGACCGATGCCGCCCGCATGAGACCGCCTGCCTTGCGCTGCTCGGCCAGTTTCCCGAGGCGCAGGGCAAGGCGCCAGAAGGCAAGGCCCGCCTCGACGCTGAGGCTGGCTTCGCCAAGCGCCACGTACCCGTGCGAAACATGCCAGGACCGGCGGCGCAGACGGTCGAGATCGCGCGCGGCGAGCAGCCGGCCATCGACATTGCCGAAGCTCGCGGCGACCTCGTGCCACAGCGCAATCGCCTCGGCCAGGTCGATCGCGACCGGCGGCAGCGAGACCTGCCCACGCGACTTGCGCGCCACCGCGCGGCCCAGACCGGCAAGCTGCCCCGGCGTCAGCGCGGTCATGAGCGGGCGCCCTTCAGCCACTGCTCGAGCACCTCGCGCGGGCGGAAGCCTTCGATCACCGCCCCGTCCGAACGCACGATGACCGGCGTGCCAGCCAGGCCCTGCTCGCGGGCGAAGCGTTCGTTGGCATCGAGCGGCGAGGTGTCGCAGGCCCGTGTGTCGGTGATCGGGGCGCCCGCATAGGCTGCCTTGACTGCTTTCCGCCGGTCGCGCGCGCAGAACACCTGGTTGGCAAGGTCGCGGCTGCCAAGCACCGAGATCGGCCGCTCGATCACCCGCACGTTCATCGTCTCGAGAACGCCCGAAAGCGCCCGGCAATAGCCGCAGCGAAAGTCGCTGAAGACGGTGACGGTCGGGCCCGAGTTTGCTCCCCAGACAATGCCGCCCGCCTCGGGCAGTGCGGCGAGCGACATCATCCGGGGAGCACCGCTCGCCGACGGAGTGCTTACGCCGCGGCGGGGGGTCTCGACTTCCTGGGCTTCCTGCTTGCTGCCGGCGGCCCCGCCGACCAGCAGATCGGGGTTGACCTCGAGCAGGCGCACGGCGGTCAGGTCCTGGCGGGTCTGCATGTCGTAGACGCGGCCGATCAGGAGATAGCGCGCGGTCCTGTCGACGTAGAACAGCTGCGATCCCGCCGTGACTTCGCAGACCCCGTCGACGACCTGGCAATTGACGTGGGCAACTTGCGTGCGCGGCAGGCGTTCCTTGAGCGCCGCGGTCACCGCAAGATCGGCTTCCGAAGGGGCGCTTGGCGCATTGGCATTGGCGTTCGCCCAGACCAGCGAGCCCCCGCTGCCAAGCGCGATCGCCGCGAGCGGCATCGCCAATTTGCGAAGGGCTATCGGCCCCCAATTCAGTGACTTCAGCTTCATGACACCCTCCTCATCCGTTGATGAACACGCCCTCGAGGAACACGATTTCGACATCGATCCCGGTCGGCATCTCGATCACGGGCTGGTACTGTTCGGCCCGTTCGATCAGGTATTTGGACACAGTGTCGGCCGAGGTCGCGACGCCCTCGCCGAGCCCGCCCTGGAGGATCTCTCCGGCACCAAGCTTCTGGCGCTGGCCGTTCACATTGACGTTGGTTCCCTGAAGGATCGAATTGGTGTTGGCCGAGAACCCGCGTCCGAACCCGCCGGCGAGCCCGGCAAGGAAAGCCTGGCCGACGAGCGAGCCTTCGCGGCTCACTACCCGCCCCCTCACCCCGGTCTTCCCGCCGAAAGCGATGAAGCCCTTCACGTCCGAGACCGCGTAGCGGCCGTTCGGCTGCGGGCAGGTCATCCGCTGCAGCTTGACGTAGACCTTTTCGGACGAGAGGTCGCCGCGCGCCGCGCCGTTGACCAGGCATCCGGCGATGTTGGTGGTGAGGAGACGTCCATTGTCATAGACCGAGCGGGCAGGCCCGGTGATCCGCAGCACAACGGGAAGCGGATCGGTCTGGCTCTGGACGCCGGCGGCTGCATCGACCCCGACAATGACCTTGGCGACCGCGATCGAGTTCGGCGGCAGGTAGTTGGCGCTGTCGGTATAGACCGTGTTGCCCTTGGGCACCGGGCTGCCGGTCCCGCTCGCGCCTTCGCCAAACGAGACGAGACTGACCTCGCTGCCTCGCCCGGTCGGGAGGCCAGCTGCCGCCGCCGCCGCTTGCCCCGCCGGGGTTGCCTGCGCGCTCTGGTAGCTCGGCGGACTGGTGCGCCCGTACATCGCGTTGGGCCCAACGGGGGTCGCGCCCGGACCCACGACAGGCTGGCCCATGACCGGCGACTGCCGCGCTGCCGCGAGCGCTGCTTTGAGCTGCTCGTTCTCGCTTTGGTAGGCGGAGAGCACCCGCTCGGTGTCCGGCGATACTCCCGCAGCTTGTGCCTGGCTCTGGGCCATTTGCGCCTCGAGCTGGTCGGCGCGCTGCGCGCGGGCGGCAAGCGCGCGCATGTTATTGTCCATCGCCATCATCTGGGCCTCGGATTGGGCGCGCCACTCCTTCTCGGCCATGTTCTTGTTGACCATCTCGTCTACCGAGACCTCGCCGACTTCCTTTTTGACATGAGCATCGCTGCTCTTGCCGTCGCCCGAAAAGATGTAGGTCGAGCCGATCAGCAGGGCGGCAAGACCGCCTGCGCCAAGGAGCAGCATCTGCTTTTTCTTGACTGCCTCGTTGGCGACGATCGCATCGCCAAGCGGGGAGGCATCGCTGTCTTCAGTGACGCCGGCAGGCCCATCGAGCGCCTTGGGGCCTTTGCGGAACGGGTTCTTCCAATCCATCAGCGGCCTCCATTCGACTGGATGAGGTAGACGGCGGCGGCCTGCCCGGGCGCGAGCTCGCTGACCGGGGTCATGAAGGCGACCGCGCCCTTGGCGGCGAGCATGTTCTCGTCGAGCGGCAGCGCGTCGCGTCCGGTGTTGCGGACGCGCAGGACCAGCCCCTTGAGGTCGGCGCCGCGGTATTCACCGATCTGCTGGACCTCGAGCTTGCCGACCGTGACCGGCTCGAGCACGTCCTGGCGCACCTCAAAGCCCTCGATGGTTTCGCTGCGGTACATGGCTTGGGCGAGGCGCACCGCGCTGTCCTCGGGCGAGCTTCGCACCTCCCAGTCGCGTGCGGCCTCGGCTTTGATCGCCGTGTTGGTGACGAACACCTGCTCGGCGTCTTGCCCTCGAACCTGGCAAACGAACTTGTAGACGTAGCCCTTGCGGGTGGTGCCGAAGAACGAGAGGTTGGGCTTTGTGAAACCGTCGGGAACCGAGAGATAGATGTCGCCGCGCACCGGCTCGTTGACGATCTTGAAGTCCTCGGCCGGATTGCCGGTGCTGATCTTCGAGACCGAGGTGAACTGGTCGCCGGCAAGGCTGATGCGGGTGAGGTCCTTGGCCGAGGCCACGCAGGTGACCGTGCCGTTGTCGGCCGCAGGTATGCTTTGGTCGGCCACGGCAGGAGCCGCGAGGCACATCGCGCCAAGGCAGATAAGCG
The DNA here is from genome assembly GCA_001725355.1 of Novosphingobium sp. SCN 66-18. Taxonomy (GTDB): domain Bacteria; phylum Pseudomonadota; class Alphaproteobacteria; order Sphingomonadales; family Sphingomonadaceae; genus Novosphingobium. The sequence continues at coordinate 57,665 of MEGD01000011.1, read as the reverse complement.
CCGCGCCCACCGGCCTTCCGCTAATCGCATAGGGCCGGCCGGCAAGCACTGCGCCCACGCCAATCGCGCCCCATCCAAGCTGGGCCATCACCCCTCTCCCCCATCGCTCTTGTTGCTCGTTTTGCCGCCGTCGGAACCGCCGTCATGCTTGGTGACGCGCCCGAACCCGGCCAGCTTGAGGCTGACGCCCGAGTAGCTCCACACGAAGCGGAAGGTCCGCGCCTCGGCGGTCACTTCCTTGGAGCCGACGACAGTGTGGAGGACGCCGTTGACCTCGCTCGTGAGGGCGTCCGGATCGACGCTTAGCTGCTCAATCGTGAAGTACTGCGAGACGCTCGAGCCGTTCTGCTCATTGAACACCTTCATGAGTTCGGCCTTCATCCGGCCGTGGGTCCTGGGATCGGTAATCGCCAGGATTGAATCCATCCAGTACTGCAGGTTCGACGGCGAGCGGTTGAGCGTGAGCAGCGCGGCATCGCGCGTCACCAGCTCGAGATAGTCCTTGTCGACGTGGCTCGAGGACAGCGTCAGCGGCTTGGCCAGCACCGGCTGCAACACGACCTCGCGATCGCGGTGCGCTGCGGTGAGCGTCAGCAGCACGCTGAGGCCGAACAGTCCGGTTGCCGTGATCGCCAGGAGGTTGCGCTGCTTCAAAAGCCGCTGCGCCTGGCCGTGGGAAATCGAGAGGTCCATATCAGCCCGCCATCAGTCGAAGATGGGAGGGCGGCGTCGCCTTGAGGCCCATGAAGGCACCGGGCAGGTACCAGTAGGCCGAATGAATGATCCACGAGACGGCACGTCCCGCCTTCAACTTGCGCAATCCCCACCAGGCCAGCACGCTTGCTGAAATCCCGATCAGAATATGTTGAGACAGGATCCCCCACGCGAAGGGCAAGATCATCGCGAGAAACTCATCGAGCGTCCAAAAGCCGATGAGTTCGGGATCATCGAGATGCGCGGGAACCGTATAGCGATTCATAATGGCGACACCGCCCTCCAGTTTGTCCGGCCAGTCCTCGTTTCGAGTGCGAGGCCGGACGGGGGACCGCTTAGGTCAGATCGTTGCGGTTACCGCGGCGGTGACGATCGGCACGCCAGTCCCGGCGCCGACACCGACGCCGACCGGAATGGCGACCTGCGCCAGGCTGAAGCGGCCCGAGGCGAGACCGACGATGCCGCCGGCCAGGCTCAGCACGGTGATGATCTTGCCGCCCGAACCTTCGAGGAAGCCGGTGAAGGCGGTGAGCGCCGTGTTGAAGGTCGCGTCAGCGCCGGCCATTGCGACCTCGCTACCGAAGAGCGCGGCGACAGCGACAACCGCCGCGCCCTGGAGCAGGGTCTGCGCCTTTCCGTTTGTGATGAGTTTCATCTCTCGTCCTTTTCCAAAAGCCGCGTCATTCACGGCCTTCAGAATGAACAGAGGTGCGCTGATGGGAGCAATTAACAGGACGTTGAAGCTCACCGGCGAATCGGAAGCTTTCCCAAAGCGGCAACTTGAGACGTGCTTTGTTTCCCGTTTGAGGAAACGGAATTCCCTTTGCGGGAACTGCGTTTTCCTTTTCGGGAAACGTTTTTGCCCCAACGGTAATTGCCATTCCCGCTCAGGGAAACGAGCATGGCGACTCGCCTCGTCCGGACCGGATTCGCCAAATTTACAATTTCAGACCATTATGCGCCGCGTCAGATGTCCTGGATGATCCGCCTATGGCAGCAGGCAACCGCAATGTCCGGATCCACCTGAGCCAGCAGTGCTTCGACCTGCTGGCCGACGCCATGTGCGCCTTTTCCAAGCGGACCGGGCGCTTCCAGACGATGCGCATGACCGTTCAAAGAGCTTGCGAAAGGCTTAAATCCCACGGGATTTCCAAGGATGAGCTCGACCTCTTCCTCAGCGAGTTCCCGGTCGACGGCGACATTGCAGTGTGGCTCGAGGTCACGCCGAAGTGGTCGAACGACTACGATGCGCTGCGCGACATGGTAAAGAAAATCGGAAATAAACAGGGCGTGGATAAGCTCCTTGTCCCGCTCGCCGTCTATCTCGCCGAGCGCCACAATCTCATCTAGGTAGAGCTCCGGAGCGGTATTACGCGCATCTTAAGACTCTTGACAGGTTATGCCATCCCATAGACGTTTTGCTTTGGGAGGGATGGAATATGCCTCACAGGAACTTGACGCCTGAGACGGTCTTCAAGCCGAGCACTGATCCCGAGACGGAACCGGTCTTTCTCTTTGCCAATCCGAGCCCGGCGCCTGGGGAACAAGACCAATACAAACAGCTGATCAACGCTGAGCTCGCCCGGCAGGGCATCCCGCCCGCGCATCTCGCAGACCGGATGGGGATGTCCCGGCCCAAGCTGCACAAGATCCTCAAACAGACCAATCCGCTTCCAGAAGGCCTGCGCGACCGAATTTTCAACGAACTCCGGATGGATCACGTGCGTGCCAAGATCAGCGTGGCTCTGCTCCATGATCCGGATGCCTACGCCAATCAGGCGGTATTCCTCGCAACAGAGAGCCTCAAGAGCTTCTATCTCGAGGTCATGACCTGCCGGCGCGGCTCGATCGAGGTCGACCTGCGGCCGGCGATTATTCACGAGGCCGCGCGCCGGGCATATGATCTGCTGCTCTCGCACCAGGAGCGGGTCATGCAGAACCACCAGACCCTGCAAGCTTGAGCGCACAATGGAGCTCGAGACCATTCTGGCTTGGCAAAAGCTTTATGGCGCTGTCGCGGTGCTCGCCGCGATCTGCTCGGCCTGCGCTGCGCTCAAGACGTGCTATGACATTCGGACAGGCGTGCTCAAGCGACCGCTAAAGTCGGTAGCGGCCTGGATCCTCTGGTTGCCGCGCGTGTGGTTGCACTTCCAGCTTGCATACTTTCTGGGATTTCCGAGCATACTGGCGATCGCAGTGCTGTATGCCCACTATATCGGGCTTGATGCGTTTATCCCTTGGTAAACTGATAGATCGACCTCCCGATAGCCTGACGCTTTGATGGCCAGATCGGCGGCGCTGACTCGGGCCATCACACCTGTGTTAACGGGCGTTTCGGCGGCAAGCCTGGCCCAGTTTGTAGTGATAGTGCGCACGTAGGCCATCGTTTCCGGAATTGCCGGAATATAGCCTGCGTTGAGTGACTTGCGCTCAGGTCCGGCATTGTAGGCGGCCAAAGCCAAGTCCATGCGCCCAAACCGGTACTTCTGGTCGCGCAGATAGCGAGCGCCTGCGCGTATGTTAGCGATCTGATCCCACGGAAAAGCGAGGCCTAAGGAGCGGGCAGTACCGGGCATGATTTGCATCATGCCCATTGCGCCCGCAGGACTTACTGCCCTGGAGTTGTATCCGGATTCCTGGGCGATGACCGCGTCCAGCAAGCGGGCCGGGAGGTCGAATTCGCACGCGATTTTGACAACGAAAGGCAAGTAGACTGCGCGGCGGCGCTCAATATTTGCAGACAGCCAATACGTCGGAATATAATGGTAATCCTCGCATTTGTCTCCATAGCTTGATCCGTGCCGCATTATTGGATCTGCACGACCCTCCGCCGGCTTAAAGGCAGATTCCATACGCTGCAGGACATTCTGCGTGACAACATGGTCTTCGCTTTCTGTGATCTCATTGTGCGCTCTGGAGAAACGCAGCAGCTCAGCTTGTCGAGCCGAGATCTCCGAAGTCCAAAGACACAGCCCGATGGCAGAAATGACCAGAATTGTTGTTCGCATCGCACGTCCTTTTTGACGTGCTGCCGGTGTGAATTGCGCCGGGCAATGGCACCAGAAGAAGCTGGAACTGTCAATCGGCAGTTCGCTCATCCGTCTCCATACAAGGGGGCACCTCAAGGTTTGTTCACCAGACAACGCTAAGCCAGAGATGCCTCTGAAACTCTGCAATAACTTTGTGCATGCCTGCCCCACTCCGCGGGTCTAGCCTGACCGATTGGGGGTCATTCCGACTCAGGTGGGGTACAACATGGCGCGGCGCAATCTACTGACGCGGGATGAGCGCGAGCGGCTTTTCCTGCCAAGAACCGACCACTTCTCGATCATCAGGAACTACACGCTGACGGCCGAAGACTTGGACGTCATCGGAAAGCGACGAGGCCCCGTTAATCGGCTTGGTATAGCCGCTCACCTCGCCCTGCTGCGGCATCCAGGGTTCGGGCTGCGCACGAACTCGGACATCCCCGATGCTATACTCAACTACCTGTCTGCGCAGCTTTGCGTCGCTCCGGGGGCATTCGGTGCCTATGGCCACCGTCCGCAAACGCGAACCGACCACAGCTCAATTGCCGCTGATTATCTCGGTCTTCGACCGTTCACACGCGCGGACGTTACCCACGCCATTGAACTTGCAGCCCGTGCAGCCATGCGCAGCGACCGCGGAGAGACAATTGCCCGATCCTTGATGGAAAACCTGAAGGCGGAGCGCTTCATTCTGCCCCTGCCCGACACGCTCGAGCGGTCCGGGCTTGCCGGGCGAGCCCGTGCTCGCAAGCGCGCAGCAGCGGAAGTCGTCGCCGAACTGGACGGCACTACATTGGAGTTGCTCGACGCACTCCTGATCAATGACCCAGCCCTTGGTATGACGCCGCTGGCTTGGTTGCGGGATATGCCCGGATCTCCGTCAACCAAGAACATGAATGCGCTTCTCAAGCGGCTGCGGTTCATACGCGATCTCGGGATTGAACCGGCGATCAGCCTGGCAACCACGGGCTTCCGCTTTGGCCAATTCGTGCGCGAGGGCAGCGTCGCTCCGCCGTTCCTGCTGGCCGACTATTCCAACAATCGCCGCAGAGCGACGCTGGCAGCCGCGGTCGTCAATCTCGAGGTCAAGCTTGCCGATGCCGCGATCCTGATGTTCGAGCGCCTCATTGGCGGGCTGTTCACCCGTGCCAAGCGCGGCCAGGAACGCCGCTATCAGGACACAGCACCGTCGGTCGGCAAGCTCATGCGGCTGTTTGGTGCAACGATCGCGGCGCTGGATATGGCAGAGGAAACCGGCGGCGATCCGCTGGTCCTGGTCGATGAAATGGTGGGCTGGCATCGCCTGATGGCAGCCCGTCCGCACGTCGATGCCTTGGCGGACCTCGCTCAGGAAGACACTCTGGTTCTTGCAACCGAGCGATACGCTACACTGCGCCGGTTCTCCGGCAGCTTCCTCGACACATTTACGTTCGGGCAAGTCCCGCAGGAATTCGTCAGCGCCTTCGCACGAGGCTGAGTAGCGACAGAACCTACCGCCCTAGAAACAGCAAGATTTCTCGATTTTCCGTGGCGTTAGCGCTTTGGAGCGTCGAGCTCGCTGACGCCTCGGACTGGTTTGTCGGCCGCGCTTACCTGCAGACTGGCTGGTCCCGCCGGAGCCCGCTTGAACCGCGGAATGAACGCGGGGACGCGGCGCATATAATCGCGGTAGCTTTCACCAAATTCCGCAAGCGCAGTCTTTTCTTCGGTCCACGCCAGCCTGAAATACATCACCACGAGCACCGGGAACATGGCGAGCGTCAGCAGAGTCGGCCATTGCAGCAGGAAGCCAAGCATGACGAGGATGAACCCGACATATTGCGGGTGGCGTACCTTGGCATAGATTCCTGTGGTCGCCAGCTTGTGAGCGCGTTGGGCAGCGTGAAGTGGCGCCCAGCCGGCCGAGATCAGCCAGAAGCCCGCGCCGATCAACACAAAGCTGGCAATGTGGAACGGCCCGAAATGCGGGTTGACGCGCCAACCGAACATCATCTCGAGCAGGTGGCCGGCGTCGTGGCTCCACCAGTCGATGCCAGGGAAATGCGATTGCAGCCATCCTGAGAGCACGAAGATCGTCAGCGGGAAACCATACATCTCGGCAAAGAGGGCGATGATGAACGCGCTGAACGCTCCGAAACTGCGCCAGTCGCGCTTGGTCGCCGGCTTGAAGAAGCTGAATGCGAACAGGATGAACACGGCCGCGTTGACCAGAGCGAGGCCCCACAGGCCATAGCCGTAATCGGTATGCGTCATCGCGACTCCCCCTCGGCACGCTCATTGGAATTGGCCGGCAGGCCGGTCGGGAGCTGATTGGGCTCGTGGCCATGTTGATGGCCGCCATGACCATGGTGCATGAACAGGTGCATGAGCGGACAGGCGAGAAGGATCAGATAGGGCAGCACGCCGAAAAAGTGCGCGGTGTGCTCGGTGATTAGGAAGAAGCCCGCTACCAGCAGGAACCCGATCAGGACGATCGTCCCGCGTTTGCGCATTCGATGGTCATGATCGTCCATATGCCACTCTCTTCTAGCCGATGCGCCGCCAGGTTAGGCCTAAGTCCCGGGAGCCAGGTATAAGTAGAGACCGAAGTTCGGAAGAGGCGGCCAGCGGTGGGCGTCGAGATGCGTCGATTGGACCCGTCCACCGTTATCAGCGCGGCACCGGCACTGAGGCTAAACAGGCTTGCTGCGGCTTTTGCGTATAGGCTCGAGGTACGAGCCCACCAATGCTGCGCTCACGAATATAAACGTGAGAGGCAGGCAAGGATTCATGCACAAGAGGAAACAGAAGCATCGCCCCCGCAGCCATTTCGGCACGGCTATCCTCGAACAAGAAGCGCGTATCGATCTCGCGGAGCGCTCAGCAGACGGCCTCGGCATCGCCTTTCTCGGCGCATCGGGGACCGTAACGGGCTCTCGGTACCTAGTGGATGATGGCGAGACGCAGGTGGTCATCGATTCCGGCCTGTTCCAGGGTCCGAAGGATCTGCGCCGCCTCAATTGGGCGCCGATTCCGCCCGAGGTTGCCGATGTCGACCTGGTGCTGCTCACCCATGCGCATCTCGATCATTCCGGCGCGCTGCCCCGGATGGCACGATTCGGGTGGGGAGGAACCGTTCTCAGTACACGGGCCACCGAAGCTCTGTGCGAGCTTCTACTGCCGGACAGCGGTCATCTTCAGGAGAAGGACGCGGAGTTCGCCAACCGTCACGGTTTTTCCAAGCACCAACCGGCACTGCCGCTCTACACCCAGGCCGACGCGCGCTTGGCGCTGCAACTGTTCCGAACGATCGAGTTCGGGGCATGGCACGTGATCGCGGATGGCATCAAGGCACGCTATCATCGCGCCGGACATATCCTCGGGGCCGCGTCGATCGAGATCAACTGGAAAGGTCGCACGATCCTCTTCTCCGGCGACATCGGGCGTTACGGCGACGCGGTCATGAAGGATCCCGAGCCGCCCGCGCGCGCCGACTATGTCCTCGTGGAGTCCACCTATGGCGATCGCCGCCACGAGCAGATCGACCCGACAAGAGCGCTGGGGGACCATATCGAGCGGTGCGTCAGGCGCGGCGGCACGGTCGTGATCCCGGCTTTCGCCGTGGGACGCGCGCAGTCGCTCCTCTATCACCTTTCACGTCTGCGTGCCGACGGCCGTCTGCGGGACATCCCTATCTATCTCGACAGCCCCATGGCGATCAACGCGAGCGGGCTGATGTGCGACTTCATGGGGGAGCACCGGCTGAGTCGCGCGGAGTGCGAGGCGGCCTGCGGAGTCGCGCACTATGTGCGCGAAGTCGAGGAGTCCAAGGAGCTGACCGCGAATCCCACCCCCAAGGTCATCATCTCGGCAAGCGGCATGGCGACTGGTGGCCGTGTCCTGCATCATCTCAAGCGCTTCGCACCGGACGGAAAGAATCTCGTCCTCTTTTCGGGCTTCCAGGCGGCGGGGACGCGCGGCGCGGCGATGATCAGCGGTGCCCGGACGATCAAGATCCACGGCGAGTATATTCCGGTCGAGGCCGAGGTCGCAAACCTTACCATGCTGTCTGCGCACGCCGACAGCGATGAGCTCATGCGATGGCTCGGCTCGCTGCACGAGGCGCCAAAACATGTGTTCGTCAACCACGGAGAGCCCACCGGCGCACATGTGCTGGCGAAGCGCATCTCGGAAGAACTGAGCTGGTCCTCCAGCGTCCCGGCGCTGGGAAGCTGGGGCATGCTGGCGTGAGCGCCCCCGCAATCGAAGAAACCGATGCTGAGCCCATCGCAACGACGCTACGGGCGCGACGCCTCGGCCTTACCGCAGCCGGCAACGATCCGATTGCAGTCATGCGTCACGACTGCCCGGTCTGTCGATCCGAAGGGCTCGCGTCCCGCGCTCAAATCAGACTCCGCGCCGGCGGCCATGAAGTGGTGGTCTCCCTGCTGCACAGTTCGGCCGATATTCCGGCACCCGGCGAGATTGGCCTGTCCGAGGCGGCTTGGCACCGGCTCGGCGTCAGTGACGGCGACCTGGTGGAGATCGCGCATTCCCAGCCGCTTGCCTCGCTCAGTGACGTGCGGCGTCGTATCTACGGGAACCGACTCGGCCAAGCGGCCTTCTCGGCGATCATCACTGACATTGCCGAGCGCCGGTACAGCGATGTCCATCTCTCGGCCTTCGTGACGGCCTGTTCGGCGGTCCCGCTTGATCAGGATGAAACCGTCGGGCTCACGAGGGCCATGGTCGATGTCGGAGAGCGGCTGAGCTGGGCCGGTGCCGTCATCGTCGACAAGCACAGCGTCGGCGGATTGCCGGGCAATCGCACGACGCCGATCATCGTATCGATCATGGCCGCTGAAGGCCTGATCATGCCCAAGACGTCCTCACGCGCGATCACCTCGCCGGCCGGCACTGCCGACACGATGGAAGTGCTGGCGCCCGTCGACCTCGACGTGCCCGCGATCCGCCGGGTGGTCGAGCGCGAGGGTGGATGTATCGCCTGGGGCGGCGCCGTAAAGCTCAGCCCGGCCGACGATGTGATCATCGGGGTCGAACGGGTGCTCGACATCGACGCGGTCGGACAGATGGTGGCCTCGGTGCTTTCCAAGAAAATTGCCGCCGGCGCGACCCATCTCGTGATCGACATCCCGGTCGGCCCGACCGCCAAGGTGCGCAGCGCCGAGGCAGCCGAAACGCTCTCGACGGCGCTGACCTCGGTCGCCGAGGCCTTTGGCCTGCGCACCCGCGTGATGTGCGGCCCGGGCGTCGAGCCGATTGGCCGTGGCATCGGCCCGGCGCTCGAAGCCCAGGACATACTGGCCGTGCTCCAGGGCGAACCCGGCGCAGAGGATCTCGCGCACCGGGCATGCGAACTCGCCGGAGGCCTCCTCGAGCTGGCGGGAGCGACACCGACCGGCGGAGGATTCGCGCGCGCGCTGGAAAGCCTCGAAAGCGGCCGGGCCTGGGCGAAATTTCGACGCATCTGCGAAGCCCAGGGCGGCATGCGAGAACCGCCGGTTGCCAAGTTTCAGCAGGATATGATCGCACCTTATAGCGGCAGGATCGTCAGCATCGATAATCGCAAGCTCGCAATCGTCGCCAAGCTCGCCGGCGCGCCCACAGCCAAAGCCGCCGGGGTCGCGCTGCACAGCCGCCTGCACCAGACGGTGGAGGCAGGCGCCCCACTATGCACCATCCACGCCGAGAGTCCCGGTGAGCTTGACTATGCCGCGGCATTCGCGGTGAGTGACGGGGCGATCTTCGGGATTACCGCTGAATGAACCGGCCGATCGTCTTCGCGCTTCCCGGCAGCGAGGCGCTGCTGCAGGCCCTGTGCACTGCCCTCGACGCAGAGCCGGGAGCACTAGAACATCGCCAGTTTCCTGACGGGGAGACTTATCTCAGGATCGAAAGCGATGTCGCCGATCGGCACGTTGTCCTTCTGTCGAGCCTCGATCGTCCGGACGGGAAGCTGCTACCGCTTCTGTTCGCCGCGGACACGCTTCGCGAGCTTGGCGCCCTCAAGCTTGGTCTCGTCGCCCCTTATCTCGCCTATATGCGCCAGGACGTGCGCTTCCATCCCGGCGAGGCGGTCACGTCGCGAACCTTTGCCGCCCTCCTGTCTCGCCATCTCGACTGGATGGTGACGGTCGATCCGCATCTCCACCGCTACCATGCGCTGGCAGAGATCTATCGAATTCCGACCCAGGTCGTTCATGCGGCCCCGCTCCTGGCAGCATGGATCAAACGGAACGTCGCCCGGCCGCTGATCATCGGCCCCGACATGGAAAGCGAGCAATGGGTCGCGCAGGTCGCGGCCGACGCCGATGCGCCGTTCCTCGTCTGCGAGAAAGTGCGGTCCGGCGACCGTGAGGTGACGATTTCGATCCCCAACGCCTCGGCATTTCTCGATCGCCAGGCAGTGCTGGTCGACGATATCACCTCGTCAGGGCGAACGCTCGCGGTCGCGGCACGCCAGCTCGCCAGCATGGGTTTCGCACCACCCGATTGTGTGGTGGTTCATCCCCTCTTCGCGGGTGACGCGGCGCAGGTTCTGGGCGGGTATGTGGGGCGCATCGTCAGCACGAACACAATCGTTCACACCTCCAACGACATCGACATGATGCCGGTGATCGCGGAGGCTGTCCGCAACGCCCCGTAAGCAGGACTGCGGGGCACGCAGGCGCCCCTCCCTAAAATAGCTTCTGAACCTGCCGACAGCATGTCGTCCACGCTTTGGCTCGCCAGATGCCGGCGTGATCGCCGAGTTCGTGAGGCACAAAATCCCCCTTGACCTTGGACTATGGTCCAACCCGCACAAGGCGCGCGCGAAGCGGCGGCGTGACCGACGCTGCAGCATGGTAGGTTTGAATTGCCAGGGGGACCATGGCAGAAAAGCGCGTCGTTCATATAGTCGATGACGAGGAGACAATCAGGAAAGCGGTGGCGTTCACGTTACGAACAGCGGGTTTCATCATTGAGACTTATGCATCGGGACCGGAATTTCTGAAGATTGCGGGTGAAGCCGAGATCGGCTGTGTCATTCTCGACATGCATATGCCGGATATGGACGGTCTCGAGGTTCAGGCAGTTCTGACACAGAGAAACATCGACATGCCGATCGTCGTGCTGACCGGAAATGGCGACGTCGCGCTGGCGGTCCAGGCGATGAAGGCAGGCGCCGTCGATTTTCTCGCCAAGCCGATCGAAAGGGCCATACTGCTCACTGCGGTCGACCGAGCATTCGGGCGCATCGACCGGGCAGAGAGCCGTGCCCTCGAAGAAGCTGAAGCGAGGATGCAGATAGATCTTCTGACGCCGCGTGAACGGGACGTCCTAGAAGGTCTCGCTCAGGGGCACCCAAACAAGACCATCGCCTACGACCTCGGCATCTCTTCCCGAACGGTCGAAGTCCATCGTGCGAGCCTTATGGCCAAACTCGGCGCCCATACGCTTTCCGAGACCTTGAGGATCGCCTTTTCGGCGGGAATGGGAAAGCGGTCGTAAGCCTGCAGACACAACTCTGTCACTGCGCATCTTTTGGCTTCGCCGACCCGGAGCAGAGCGAAGCGTTGGCGGAATAATACATCGGCATCCATCGAACCCGTGACGAAGGCATGGCGACGCAGGCTCCGGCGGCTCGGGCGCGGGCTCGCCCCATCCAAACGGCCAGATGGCCTTCGATCACTATTCCGAAATAACGTGAAACTCTTCCAGCAACTGGGCGATCTCTGTGCCTTCGAGCTTCTTCATCAGCAGCTTGCGCAGGAAGGACGGGCCGGGAATGTCGATCCCCTTGCCATCCCTGAGCGGCCCGATCGCAGCCAGGAGCGTGCGAATATCATAGGTTGAGTTAAACACTTCAGGCACGCCGCGTTCGACCTGCATGAGCGTGTAGACGGCCTCCATCGGCGTGCGCACCGAATATTCCGTCGTGAAGATACAATCATGCTGCTTCGACTCGGCAAACTGGCCGATGAAGGCGAAATTGACCGCGCCCTGAGGCACCACCTCCGGCCGGTCGCCGGCCTGGCGCGGCATGAAGAAGGCGGTGATGTAGGGCATCATCACCGGCACGGTCTTTGCTCCCGTCGCCGCGAGCCCGGGGATATCCGCGACCGGCACGCCGAGGTGATAGAGCCATTCCTGCGTGATTTCCTCGCCCGTGCAGTCCTGCATCGGCTTCTTCACATAGTCACCCGGCCGGTCGACGAACAAGGCATAGAACCAGGCGACGATCTGGTCCTTCGGCTGCTTCTTGAAGTGGGGTTGCCGGCTGACCGTCCAGCTCAGTAGCCAGCTCGAGTCCTTGACCGTGACGATGCCGCCGGTCACCACCCGGCCGCTGAACGGATCGCGCCTGGCGATCTTGCGAATGTACGCCGGGATGCGCGCGTCTAGCGTGGTGATGGTTGCCGATGCCCATTTGGTTTCCGGGATATTGGATCCGAACACATCGGGACGACCAAAGGCGGAATTCTTGGCCGCGATCCGGCGCCACAGATCCCAAGCCGGCGCGGGCCCCTCGTTGAGCCTGGCCGGAGTATGGTGATCGCCATTGTCGGAATTCTCGGTCAGCGATCCGATGGTGATGAAGACGAGATCATCGGCGCCGAGATCGACGCCGCCTTCGACGCCATTTTCGATCCAGGCAATCCGGGTCGCCTGCTTGCGGCCGGGTTGGATGTCGAAATCGACGTCGGTGACCTCGATGCCGTACCGAAACCTGACGCCGCGATCCTGCAGCCATTTGACCAGGGGCAGAACCATCGATTCATATTGATTGTAGCGGTTGAACTTGAGTGAGGAGAAATCCGCCAGACTGCCGATATGGTGGATGAAGCGATGGAGATAGAGCTTCATCTCAAGCGCGGAATGCCATTCCTCGAAGGCGAACATGGTGCGCCAGTAGAGCCAGAAGTTGCTCCTGAGGAAATCATCGCCGAAGACTTCGTTGATCCGCTTGTTCTCCATCTCCTCCCGCGTCGCGAGGAAGACGGAGATCAGATCTCTTCGCGCGCGATCGCTGAGTGTCAGCAAAGCCTTGTCAGGCACATCCTGGCCCTGGTTCTGCGTGACGCGCTGCAGCGAAAAATTCGGATCGTCCTTGTTGAGCCGGTAGAATTCGTCGAGCACACTCGCATCCTCGATCTCCAGCGAAGGGATCGAGCGATAGAGATCCCAGAGGCATTCGAAATGCTCCTCCATCTCGCGCCCTCCGCGGATGACGAACCCCTTTTCGGGGACGTCGAGGCCGTCGAGCGCGCCGCCGGGAACATGCAGCTCCTCAAGGATGGTAATACGCTCGCCGGCGACGCCGCCGTCGCGGATCAGGAACGCCGCGCCCGCTAGTCCCGCAAGACCCGAGCCGACGAACCAGGCCGTCTTCCTGTCAGCGCCCTCAGGTTTGCGGGGGCGCACGAAAGCTTCGTAGTTTCCGCTACTATAGTGCATGGAGAACTCCCTCTTCGATCCCGACGACAATGGCGGTTCTGCGGTTTCTTGCTGAACAGCAGAAGTGCCTGCCCTGCATTTATTCTCGCCGATGTCGCCCGCCGCTCAGTTCGACGACTTCACTGGTGATCTGATCCTGACGCGTGAGGCGCTCCTCGAGGCGCAGGGCCTCGCCCTTGCGATCGATGTGGCTGCGGGCGGTCGCCATGGTGCGCAGCCGTGCCTCATTCTCGGCGACGAACGTCTCGACCGCAGCCGCGCAGATCTGGGCGATGACATATTCCGCGGTCAGGTCGCCGATAAGGTCCGCCGCGTTGATATTGACGAGCGGCGGCAAATCCGCCGTGGACGCGGGGAAAGTGTCGAGGTCGAGCGGCAGGAGGCTCGCGCGCACGATCGAGACGCCCTTGCCGCTGCTCCAGACCGGATAAGCCATGGTGATGGGCACCGCGCCGGTCTCGTCCAGATAGTCGTACAGCGCGTCGATGATGCTTGTCGCGAGTGCGGGCAGCGCATCGGCCTTGCTCGGCATGCTCGCGCTCCATGCGATGCGCAGACCGCGCTCGGTCGCAAGCGTGGCCGTGCGCGCGCCAATCAGAAGAATATGCCTGTCCTGCATGTCGGCCGCGGCGCCGTCGAGCAGCTGCTCCGGAAAGGCCCCGGCAAAGCCTTGCTCCGCACCGAACAGGATAAGGCCGCCTCTCGCACCACCGACCGCCCGCGCCGGAAAACGCGCCAGTGGCTCGTCAAGGCGGCGCGCCTGGCCAATGGCGGTGCGGGCGGTCTCCGCATAGCGTCGCACCGCGGGCAGCAGCGCGCGCGCCTGCTGCGCCCGCTGCGCGGCGATGCCCTGCATGGCGTTGACCACCGCACCGAGCTGGCGGACGGTCTCGATCCGGTGGCCGATCTCGGCGAGGCGATCGCTCATGATGCAGAACCGGCCGGCTGGCTTTCGATCAGCGCTTTCACCGTCGTTATCAGAGCGGACCGCTGCGCGGTGTCGATCTGTCCAGTCCGCTCGATCTGCGCGCATAGATCGGGGACGTGATCGTCGATCCAGGCGGGCAGCCGCGCGCGGAGCGACGGTATCTCCGAGACCACCATGCCATCGAGCAACCCTTCGCCGAGCGCCACGGCCAGCGCCACCTGGTCGACGACCCGTAGGGGACTCGACAGCGGTTGCACGAGCAAGGCGCGCAAGCGCTTGCCCCGTTCGATCTGGGCGCGGACACGCGGCTCGGGCTGCTCGCCGAAGCGGGTGAACATCTCGAGCTCGAGGAACTGCGCATAGTCGAGGCGCATGGTCCCGCTCGCGTCGCGCAGGACGCGAAGCTGCGTCTTGCCGCCGACCCGGCTCACGCTCGTGCCCACGTCGATGGCGGGCTTGTGCCCCTGCGCGAACAGCTTCGCGTCGAGAATAATCTGACCGTCGGTGATCGAGATCAGATTGGTCGGAATATAGGCGCTGACGTTGCCGGCATCGGTCTCCGCGATCGGCAGAGCCGTGAGCGAACCGCCCCCCTTCTCCGTCGAGAGACGCGCCGCACGTTCGAGCAGGCGGGAATGGAGGAAGAAGACGTCGCCTGGATAGGCCTCGCGCCCGGGCGGCTGTCCGGTCAGCAGGGCGATCTCGCGATGGGTCGCGGCATGCTTGGTGAGATCGTCGAGCACCACCACCGCATGGCCGCCACCATCCCGAAAATACTCGGCCATCGTGAAGCCCGCGAACGGCGCGATCCATTGCAGCCCCGGCGCCGCGGCGGGGCTCGCCACGACGAAGATGGTGCGATCCGGCGCGCCATGCCGCCGCACCTGATCGACCACGCGCGCGACCGCCGAGCTTTTCTGGCCGATCGCGACATAGACGCAGATCATGTCGCTGGTGCGCTGGTTGATGATCGTGTCGACCGCGAGCGCCGTCTTGCCGGTGGCGCGGTCACCGAGAATGAGTTCGCGCTGCCCCCGGCCGATGGCGAACATTGCATCGATTGCGAGCGTGCCGGTCTGCACCGGCTGGACGACGAGGTCGCGTTCGATGATCGCCGGCGCCGGCCGTTCGACAGGATCGAAGCGCCTGGCCCGGATCGGCGCGCCCCCATCGAGCGGACGGCCGAGCGGATCGACGACTCGGCCAAGCAATGCCTCGCCAACCGGCACGCGCACCACCTCGCCCGAGCCGGTTACGGTGTCTCCTGCCTCCACCTGTGCGGCATCGTCGAGCAGCACGCAGCCAATCCGGTCCCGGTCGAGCGTGTGGACGAATCCGGTCTGGCCCCGGGCGAGATAGAGCAATTCGTCGAGGCGCGAGTCCGGAAGGCCCGAGACCATGGCAACGCCGTCGCCGATCGATTCCACCCGGCCAATTGCATCGACACGCGGCCCGAGATTGGCGCGCGCGATGCAGCTCTGGGCCTGCGTCAGCCAGTCTTCAGGCGATCCGGGCATGATTGTCCTCATTGAGGCTCTCCACCATGGCGTCGAGATCGGCGCGCCAGCTGTTGCGCACGACGGCGTGGGGCGTGCGAAGCTCCGCGCCGGCGATGAGATCTGGATCGACCGCGAAGATCGGGGTCGCGGTATCCGGCAGGATTTCGCCAAGCGCGCGCGCTACCTGCGTCTGCAGATCGGCCGTCAGCGGCGCGGGCGTCGCGACGGTGACGGGCCCGGCGGCCGCCAGGCTGAGGCGATCCGCCTCGGAAAGGTCCCCGAGCCGCGCCTTGAGCGCGTCGACCATGGCCTGCACCGTCTGCTCGGGCGGGAGACGAGCGAGCAACGTGCCTGCCATCGAGGCGGCGAGGCTCGCTGCCTTTTCCCGCCACTGCGCCGCCACCCGCCCGCGTTCGGCATCGATCGCCGCATGGCCTTGCTCGACGACGGCGTCCGCCTCGAGCCTGGCCTGCGCGAGGAGGCGCTGGCGCTCCGCTTCGGCCTCGGTCCGGATCTCGGCGCGGCGAGCCGCCGCATCCGCGACGAAGCCGTCATTCTGCGTCTTGAGCGCCTGCGCTTCGGCCTGTGCCCGGTCCTTTGCCTCCCGCGCTTCGTCGAGCAGCGCCTGGGCCGATGCCTGGCGGGCAGCGATGGCATCCATCACCGGACGGAACAGGAAGCGTCCGAGCAGCCACACGAGGATGAGGACATTGACCGCCTGCAGCGCGAGCGTCCACCAGTCGATCCGCATGTCAGGCGAACGGGTTGGCGAAGAGCAGCAGCAGCGCGATCACGAGGCAGTAGATCGCCATCGTCTCGATCATCGCGAGGCCCACGAACAGCGTGCGCGAGATGGTGTTGGCGGCTTCGGGCTGGCGCGCGATCGCGTCCATCGCGGCGGCGACGGCCCTGCCCTGCCCGAGCGCCGGGGCGATTGCGCCGATCGAGATCGCGAAAGCGGCGCCGAGGATGCTGGCGAGATGGATCCAGTTCATGCGGGGGACTCCTGTTTGGATGGCGGGCGGGCGCCGTTCTCGCTGATAGCGCTCCCGATAAAGACCATGGCGAGCGCGCCGAAAATGTAGGCCTGGACCGCGCCGGTCAGCATTTCGAGCGCCATGAGCGGGATCGGGACGAGCAGCCCGGCCAGGCTCAGCACGACGCCGATCATGAAGACACCGCTCATGACGTTGCCGAACAGGCGCACCATCAGCGAGAAGCTGCGGGTGAAGAGCTCGACGATATTGAGCGGGGCGAGCAGGATCGAGGGGCGCGCGAAGGTCGCGAGATAGGCCCTGGGCCCGAGCGCGCGGACGCCGAACCAGAGCGTCGCGCCGAAGACGATCAGCGCCAGCGCCGCGTCGGTTTCGAGGGTCGCGGTCGGCGGCTCGACGCCGGGGATCAGCGACGACCAGTTGGCGACCAGCAGGAACAGGAACAGCGTGCCGATCAGCGGCAGATAACGCCGCGGCTCCGCCTCCATCGTCTCGCGGATCTGGCCGGCGACGGTCTCGACGACCAGCTCGAGCGCCGCTTGGGCTCGGGTTGGGCGTAACGCAAGGCGGCGGGTCAGCAGCCAGCTTCCGATTGTAAGGACGGCCATGATGCCCCAGGTCGTGGCGACCGGCTGGCTGATCGGCACCGGACCGATCGCGAACAGCACATGGCTTTCAAGTGGTGACGCGAATATCATCGGGCGCCTCCGAGCCGGTGGAGCATGATCTGGCGCCCGCCCATGAAGCCGGTTGTTGCGGCAAGAAGCGCCGGCCACCCTTGCCGGCTGGCGATGACAAGAACCAGAATAGTGACGGCGAGGCGCCCGAGCCTGAGCAGGATCGCGCGCGATGCCGGGCCGCCATGGGTGACGAGGTCGGCTTCTCTGGCGATGGCCGCGAAATGGGCGAGGCCGACCGCAAATCCGAGGGCCAGGAACAGGATGGGGGAGAGCTGGCTCATTGCCGGTGCATCCAGCGCCAGCCCGACCAGCAGCCGAGGGCGAGCCCGACGAGCAGGAGCGGCGCGGTCCAGAAGATGCCGCTATCCAGCCGGTGGTCGAGCCAGCGGCCGATCGCGAGACCGACCAGCGCGGGCAGGACGATCTGCCAGCCGAGCACGCCGATCTGGCCGAGATTGCGGGCGACGGAAGGAAGCCGCTGCGCAAGCCGCCGCCGTTCCGCGCGGGTCCGGATGGCTTCGACGATCGGCTGCTCGGGCTTGTCCGTGCTCACAGGCCGATCTCCCGGCCACCACCCTGCAGGGCCTCGACCATATGGCGGATCGCCTGCATCCTGAGCTTCGCCGACGCGGTCCGTTCGGATCGTTCGCCCTCGTCGCGCTCGCGGTAGCGCGCGAGAACGTCATGCTCGAGCGTTCCAAGGTCATCGCCGACATGGCCTTCGCGCGTCGCGACCGCGACCTCCGTGCCGTGGCTCACGGTCAGAATGCCGTTGCGCACCGCGCAATAGCCGGGAGCGCCATCGGGGCCGCGCCAGGAGACGATCGAGACGCCAAGCGCGGTCAGGAAATCGGCGTGGCCCGACAGGATGCCGAAACTGCCGCTGGCATCCTCGGCGCGAACCGACCTGACGTCTGTGTCGACGAGGATCGCGGTCGGATCGGTGATCCGCAGCTTCATGCGCCCTGCGCCACGCGAGAGCGTGCCTCTTCAATATCGCCCACCATGTAGAAGGCGCTCTCGGGCCAGTCGTCGGTCTCGCCGGCCAGGATGGCCGCGACGCCCTTCAGCGTATCGGCCAGCCCCACAGAACGGCCGGCTTGCCCGGTGAAGGCCTGGGTCACCATGAAGGGCTGAGTCAGGAAGCGCTGGAGCCGCCGCGCCCTGCCGACGATCAGCCGGTCCTCGCGGCCCAGTTCCTCGATGCCGAGCAGCGAGATGATGTCCTGGAGCTCGCGATAATGCGCGATCGTCTCGCGGACCTGCTGGGCGAGCGCGTAATGATGATCGCCCACCACCTGCGGATCGAGCAGGATCGACGAGGACCCCAGGGGATCGACCGCCGGATAGATGCCTTCGGCGGCCATGGCGCGGGAGAGCAGGATGGAACTGTCGAGATGGGCGGAGATGGCGGTGACCGCTGGGTTGGTGAAATCATCGGCGGGCACATAGACCGCCTCGATCGCGGTCACCGCAGCCCCATGCACAGAGGCGATGCGCTCCTGCAGCGCGGCCACCTCGCTGGCCAGCGTCGGCTGGTAGCCGACGCGCGAAGGCATGCGTCCAAGCAGGCCCGACACCTCGCTGCCGGCCTGGACGAAGCGGAACACATTATCCATGAGCAGCAGGACGTTGCGCTTCTGCTCGTCGCGGAAATGTTCGGCGATGGTGAGCGCGGTCAGCCCGACCCGCCAGCGCGCGCCCGGCGGCTCGTTCATCTGCCCGAAAACGAGCACGGTCTTGTCGATCACACCCGAGCCGCGCATGTCGGTGAGCAGCTCATGGCCCTCGCGCGATCGCTCGCCGATGCCCGCGAACACTGAGACACCCTCGTAGCGGGCGACCATCGCGTTGATGAGTTCCATCACCAGCACGGTCTTGCCCACCCCCGCGCCCCCGAACATGGCGGCCTTGCCGCCCTGGGCAAGCGGTGCGAGCAGATCGATGACCTTGATGCCGGTCTCGAACATCGCCGTCGCCGCGCTCTGCTCGTCGAGCGGTGGGGGTGCGCGATGGATCGGCCTCAATGGCACATCCGGTCCGAGCGGCGCGCCGCCGTCCCCCACCTGCCCGGTCGGCGTAAGGAGCCGCCCAAGAACCTTGTCTCCGACCGGAACCGCGATGGGTGTGCCCAAGGCCACCACGCCGACATTGCGCGCCAGACCGGAGGTCGGCTGAAGCGCGACGGCGCGGACGGTCCGATCATCAATATGGCTCTGCACTTCCGCGACCAGCGGGCCTGACGCCGCATCGATGCGCAGTGCTTCATTGACTGCGGGCAGCGGCCCTTCGTCGAACTCGACATCGAGGACGGGACCGCGGAGCGCCGCAATCCGGCCGAGCCTGGCTATGGACGGTATCACGCCCATGCCGGTTGCCGGGTCAGACCATAATCATGCCCGACCGTGCCGCGATCATGACGGGACGGGTAGAAGTCGCTGCCCGCGGGCACGACATGGACGACAAGCCAAAAGTGCATTGGCTGAGCGTCGCAGGCAAGCCGCAGATTCGGCATACGTAGAGTTACCGATTCTCTCTGATTCAGCCTCGCCGAATATCGGCGGCGCGACGCGATGAGCCTCAGGCCAGGGCTGCATGCCCGATACGCTGGAGCTTAGACGCGAAGAGAAAGGTTCATCGTCCCATGCCCTATCCGGTCGATCAACTTGCCGCGCTCGCCAAAGCGAATGTCGGCCTGATGCTGAAGCTCGCCGAAGTCGCCCGGAAAGGTGGCGAAGAGTCGCTCGAGGTCGGCAACCGCGCCGCCGGCCGCTTCGCCGAAGAGGCGCGTGCCTCGATTGCGGGCGCGACGGACAAGACGTCGGACGCCGGCGCGGTCAGCCCGGCCGGACCGCGGGCACTGTTCGAGGACATGGCCACGGTCCGCGAGCATATGATTGCCGGCACAAGATCGGCGTTCGAGGAATGGCAGCAGGCCTGGCAGGCCGTCGCGAGCGCTCCGACGGCTCCCGGGGCGCTGGATGCCTTTGCTGCCATTGTCGGACCATGGTTCGGGCAGAAAAGCCCGGGCGACGGCGAGAAGCAGGCCACCAGCGACAAATAGGATAGCCCCCGATCGCGGCGAGCCGCCCTAGCCGAGCAGGTGCTGACCGCCATCGACCGGAATGATCGTGCCGGTGATATGGCGGCCGGCATCGCTCACCAGAAAGGCGGCGAGCCCTCCGACATCCTCGATGGTCACGAGCTGGTGCTGCGGGACCGTCGCCGCGGCCCGTTCGAGCAGCTCGTCGAAGCGGTCGATGCCGCTGGCAGCGCGGGTCGCGATCAGGCCTGGCGAGATCGCATGGGCGCGAATGCCCTTGGGGCCAAGCTCGGCCGCGACATAGCGGGTCGCGCTTTCGAGGGCCGCTTTGACCGGCCCCATCAGGTTGTAGTGCTCGACCACCCGCTCCGACCCGTAGAAGGTGACGCACAGCAGGCAGCCGCCATCCGACATCAGCGGCTCGGCGAGACGCGCCATGCGCAGGAAGCTGTGGCACGAGACGTCCATCGCCAGCGCGAAGCCTTCGGCCGAGCTGTCGACGACGCGGCCGTGCAAATCCTCCTTCGGCGCGAAAGCGATCGAGTGAAGCAGGAAATCGAGGCCGCCCCATTCGGACTTCACCCGCTCGAACAGGGCCTCCAGTTCGCCCGGCACCCGGACATCGCACGCGGCGAGCCATTCGACTCCCAGGGTCTCCGCGACGGGCGCCACGAACGGCTCGGCCTTTCCGTTGAGATAGGTCGCCGCCAGTCTCGCGCCACAGTCGTGAAAGGCCTGGGCGCAACCCGCCGCGATGCTATGCGCGTTGGCGATACCGATCACCAGGCCGCGCTTGCCGGTGAGGTCGACGAGAGTTTTCACGATTTCGGCTCCTCACGCAGCAGATCGGCGGTGTGGATGGCGATCATCCGCTCTTCGTCGGTCGGGATGACGCGGACGGCGACACGGCTGGACGGCGCGCTGATGACCATCTTTCCCCGAAGGTTCGCGTCCGCGTCGAGGTCCACGCCTAGCCAGCCGAGCCGATCGGCGACGCGGGTGCGGATTTCAGGCGCGTTCTCGCCGATCCCGGCGGTGAACACGAAGCTATCGAGCCCCCCGAGCGAGGACGCCAGAGCGCCAGCCTGGCGCGCGATCTGCCAGACGAAGAGGTCGATTGCTTCTCGTGCGGCGGGCGTTTCGCTGCCGAGAAGCGCGCGCATGTCGCTGGAGATGCCGGACACGCCCAAAAGGCCGGACTCGCTGTAGAGGAGATGCTCGACTTCGCGCGCCGTCATGCCCTTCTGCTGAAAAAGATAGAGCACCGCGCCCGGGTCGAGCGCGCCGCAGCGCGTGCCCATCACCAGCCCGTCGAGCGCGGTGAACCCCATCGTCGTGTCGATGCTGCGCCCCCCGGCCATCGCGCAAAGGCTGGCCCCGTTGCCGAGATGCGCGGCGATCGTGCGGCCACCGCCTGTATCGGGATCGATCGAACGCAGCTGCCGCGCGATATATTCGTAGGAGATGCCGTGAAAACCGTAGCGCCGCATGCCCTCTTCGCCAAGCGCGCGCGGCAGCGCGAGGCGCGTCGCGATCGGGGGCTGGACATGATGGAAGCCGGTGTCGAAGCAGGCGACTTGCAGCACAGCGGGGCGCAGCCTGGAGACGGCGCGGACCGCGGCGAGATTATGGGGCTGATGCAATGGCGCCAGTGGGCAAAGCGCCTCGAGCGCGGCGAGGAGTGGCGCGTCGACCCGCGCCGGCGCTGAATAGTCGGTGCCGCCATGAACGATCCGATGGCCGACCGCGATCAGATCGTCGCCGACCGAGGCTTCGATCTCCCGCAGCAAATCCTCGAGCAGCGTCTCGTGCGTGATCGTGCCGTCTTTCGTCCAGCGCCGCTCGGCAAGGACATCCCCCTTCGCATCGCGCGCGATCAGGTGCGGCTCAAGGCCGATATTCTCGATCTTGCCGCTCGCCAGCAAAGAGGGCTCATCAGTGCCCGGCTCGGCGTAGAGCGCGAACTTAAGGCTCGATGAACCGGCGTTGAGGCACAGGATTTCAGCCATCGCGGCGCTGTCCCGCAACGCCGGGAGCCGCCTTGGTCGCAGCCCGCGCCAGCAGCACCGCGAGCGCGCAGGAGGCGAGGCGCGTGCGCACGCTGTCTGCCCGGCTGGTGAGGATGATCGGAACGCGCGCGCCGAGCACCACGCCTGCGGCATCGGCGCCGCCCAGGAAGGTCAGCTGCTTTGCGAGCATGTTGCCGGCCTCCAGATCGGGCACCAGCAGGATGTCCGCCTGGCCGGCGACCGGCTAGACGATACTTTTCTCGCGCACGGCCGCCTCGCTGATCGCATTATCGAGGGCGAGCGGGCCATCGAGCAGCGCGCCTTCGATCTGGCCCCGGTCCGCCATCTTGCAGAGCGCCGCGGCATCCAATGTGGTGCGCATTTTCGGATTGACCGTTTCGACGGCGGCGAGGATCGCGACCCTGGGTTGTTCGATCCCGATCACATGGGCAAGGTCGATCGCGTTGCGCGCGATGTCGGCCTTGTCCTCAAGCGTCGGCTCGATGTTGATCGCGGCGTCGGTGATGATGAGCGGGCGCGGATAGCCGGGCACGTCCATCACATAGGCGTGGCTGATCCTGCGTTCGGTCCGAAGGCCCGTGTCGGACGATACGACCGCGCCCATGAGCTCGTCAGTATGAAGCGAGCCCTTCATCAGCAGCGCGGCTTCGCCGGCCCGCACGCGCGCGACGGCTTCGGCGGCGGCGGCGTGGCTGTGCGGGACGTCGATCACCCGGAAGGCCGCAATATCGACACCGGCGTCCTTCGCCGCATTCGTCATACGCGCCGCAGGGCCGATTAGAATCGGAACGACGATGCCGGCGTCGGCGGCCTCAGCCACTGCGCGCATGGCGTCGGCGCTGCACGGATGGACCACGGCCGTGACGCACGCGGATCCGTCCTTGGCGCGCGCCATCAACTGGCGGAAGCGGTCATGGCTGGCGATCCGCACGTCGGGAAGCGGCATGCGGGGCCGGCTGACTTTCTCGGTGGGCGCCTTGACCTCGGCCTGGCCGCTGATGACGGTCTCGCCCTTCTGGTTCACGCAGGTGCAGTCGAGAACGATGACATGATGCTCGGCGCGCTTCTGCGCGACGGTGACGCAGGCCGTGATGGTGTCGCCGACGCCCACCGGGCGGGTGAAGCGAAGCGATTGGCCGAGATAGATCGCACCGGGCCCTGGCAGCTCGGTTCCCAGGATCGCCGAGATGAGCCCCGCGCCCCACATGCCATGAGCGATGACCCTGTGGAACATGTCCGTTTCGGCATAGACAGGGTCGAGATGCGCCGGATTCACGTCGCCTGACACCGCCGCGAAGAGCTGGATGTCGTCGGCGATCAGCGTGCGGGTGAGGCTGGCCGTGTCGCCGACGGCGATCTCGTCGAACGTGCGGTTCTCGATGAGGTTGGCGGTGGCCATGGCTCAGCGCTCCAGCACGTAGCGCCCGGGGGCATCACCGAGCTGCGGATAGTTCCGTTCGGGCGCGCCCATCGACGGTGGGGCGGCCGCCTTGCCCGAGTGCGATCCAAGCCATGAACTCCATTCCGGCCACCACGACCCTTCGCGCAGCTCGGCCCGCTCCAGCCAGGTATCGGGATCTGGCGCCGGGCCATCCTGCATCCGTGTCGCGACGCGAAAGTGGCGATGAGGATGCCCGGGCTCGGAGACGATCCCGGCATTGTGGCCACCGCTCGTCAGCACGAAGCGGATCTCCGCGCCCGTCAGCATGTGGAGCTTGTGGGTCGAGCGCCACGGCGCGACATGGTCGGTTTCCGTGCCCACCATGAAGATCGGCATGCGCAGCCCCGAGAGCGAGACCGGGTGGCCGCCGGCCTCGTAGCGCCCTTCGGACAGGTCATTGTCGAGGAACAGGCGCCGAAGATATTGCGCGTGCATGGCATAGGGCATGCGGGTGCCGTCGGCGTTCCATGCCATGAGGTCGGTCATCGGCTCGCGCTCGCCCATGAGATAGGTCTAGAGGATGCGCGACCAGAGCAGATCGTTGGACCGCAGCATCTGGAAGGCGCCGCCCATATGGCTGCTGTCGAGAAAGCCGCGCGCCCACATCATCGCATCGATCAGGTTGATCTCCGCCTCGTCGATGAACAGACCAAGTTCGCCCGGCTCGCTGAACTCGGTCTGGGCGGCGAACAGCGTGACGCTCGCCAGACGCTCATCTTCATCGCGCGCCATCGCGGCCGCGGTGATGGCGAGCAGCGTGCCGCCGATACAATAGCCGGCCGCGTGGATCTTCTCGGTGCCGGTAATCGCCTGGATGACATCCACGGCGGCCATCGGCCCAAGCAGGCGATAATCCTCCATGTCGAGATCGCGGTCGGCGCTGTCGGGATTGTACCAGGAGATGCAGAACACGGTGTAGCCCTGCCCTACCAGCCAGCGGATGAGCGAATTTTCCGGCGACAGGTCGAGGATGTAATATTTCATGATCCATGCCGGCACGATCAGTATCGGCTCCGGACGCACCGTCTCGGTTGCGGGCGCATATTGGATCAGTTCCATGACCCTGTTGCGAAACACGACCTTGCCAGCCGTGGCTGCGACCTTCTCGCCGACCCGATAGGCCTCCGTGCCCGCTGCGGGCTCCCCGCGTACCAGGCGTTCCAGGTCGTCGCAAAAAAATCGCGCACCCTCGACAAGGCATTGTCCTCCGGTTTCGAGGATGCGCTGCTGGAGCACGGGGTTGGTCGGGATGAAATTGGTCGGGGACACCATGTCGAGCATCTGGCGGGTCGCGAACTCGACGATCGCTTCGTGGTGCCCGGTGACGCCGCTCACGCCGGTCGTCGCGGCATGCCACCATTGCTGCTGGAGCAGGAAGGCCTGCTCGATCAGGTCGAACGGATGGCGCTTCCAGGCTGCGTCGGCGAAGCGCCGATCCTGGGGCAGCGGATCGATCGCCGGCTCGGGATCGCTGCCGGATGCGCTGCGCATGGCATAGTCGGCGAGCCGCATCAGCTTGCGCCCGCCCTTGGCGGCGAGCTGCAGCTGCCTGCCTGGCGAGCAGAGAATGTGCGTCCACCAGTCGGAAAAAGACTGCGCCAAAGTGGCGGGCGACTGGCCTGAAGTCAGCTGCGCGATGGCGGCGAAGCTCGACCGATCCAGCGTCGTGGCCAGACCGTCCAACGGGTCAGGGATATTGCTTCGACTCTGCACATTTTCGCTCCTGCTGCGGTGCAACAAGCCCTGAAGCGCAGGAAGCCTCTGCGCACTCCGTAGTCCTACGGAGGGATTGCCTCGCATATGCCAGCCCCAGAAGTCAGAGCTCAGCACGACATTGCTGTATGAAAAGCGGCCAAATACGATCAGGAGGCTCAGTGCGGTCGCACGGGCGAGCCAGCTATCCCGCCGAACCAGTCCCGCAATACCGGCGAAAGGGTCTGCGGGTTGCCGCCGATATGGCGAAGATCCTCCGCCAGCAGTGGCGGGCGGACTGCGAGGAAATATATCGCGAGGCCCGTCGTGAGAATGCCAAGTGCGATCAGCACCCCGGCCGCCAGAGCGGGTCTGGTCCGAGAGGCGGCCGGCGCTAACATTTTCTGTCGAGACTCAGTTCGGCGATGATGGGACAATCTGGCCGCTCGTCGCCATGACAGCGCTCGGCGAGATCGACGAGGGTCTCGCGCAGGGTCGTCAGCGCTTCGGCCTTGCGCTGCAATTCCTCCGCCCGCGCCAACGCGACCCGCTTTACATCGGCGCTGCTGCGGCCCGTGTCGGCCCACAGGCCGAGCAGGGTCCGGATCTCCTCGATCGGAAAACCGAGATCGCGGGCATTGGCGATGAACCGCAGGCGATGGAGGTCACTCTCGCCATAGTCGCGATAACCCGCTCCCCGGCGCGGCGGCGCCGGGATGAGGCCGATCTTCTCATAATGGCGGATCATCCGCTCCGAGACCCCGCTTTGCTTCGACGCCTCCCCGATGTTCACAGCGCTTTCCGGTTGAGGCGCAGCGCGTTGGTGACCACGCTGACCGAGGAGAGCGCCATGGCGGCGGCCGCGATGATCGGCGAGAGCAGGATGCCGAACAGCGGATAGAGCGCGCCCGCCGCCACCGGCACCCCGGCGACATTGTAGATGAAGGCGAAGACCAGGTTCTGGCGGATGTTGGACATGGTCGCCTGGCTCAGCCGCCGTGCCCGCACGATGCCCATGAGATCGCCCTTGAGCAGCGTCACGCCCGCGCTCTCGATCGCGACGTCGGTGCCCGAGCCCATGGCAATACCGACATCGGCGGCAGCCAGTGCGGGGGCGTCGTTGACCCCGTCGCCGGCCATCGCCACCACGCGCCCCTCGCTCTTCAACCGCGCGACGACGGCACTCTTCTGGTCGGGCAGTACCTCGGCTTCGACATCGTCAATGCCGAGCCGCCTTGCCACCGCCTCTGCTGTGGTGCGGTTGTCGCCGGTCAACATCACCACGCGAATGCCTTCGGCCTTGAGTGCGGCCAGGGCCTCCGGCGTCGTCTGCTTCACGGGATCGGCGATTGCAAAGGCGCCGCCGACGGTGCCGTCGACGCCGATGAAGATCGCGGTGGCGCCATCCCGGCGCAGGGCGTCGGCCTGCTCCGCCAGCGCGTCGGTTGCTATGCCCTCTTCCGAGAGGAACCGCGCATTACCGAGCACGATCCGGCGGCCGTCGACGGTGCCGAGCGCGCCGCGTCCGGTGGGGGAATCGAAGTCGGTGACGTCGCTCGTGGGGATGCCGCGATCCTTGGCGGCCTCGACGATCGCCAGCGCGAGCGGATGCTCGGAGGCCCGCTCGACCGAGGCGGCAAGCCGCAGCAGTTCGGCTTCGTCGAAGCCGGGCGCCGGCACGATCTGGGTGACGGCAGGCCGGCCTTCGGTCAGCGTGCCGGTCTTGTCGACGACGAGCGTGTCGACTTTTTCCATATGCTCGAGCGCTTCGGCATTCTTGATGAGGACGCCGAGCCCGGCGCCGCGGCCAACCCCGACCATGATCGACATCGGCGTGGCGAGACCCAGTGCGCAGGGACAGGCGATGATCAGCACGGCGACCGCCGCAACCAGCCCGTAGGCGAAGCGCGGCTCGGGGCCCCAGATGCCCCAGGCGATGAACGCGACCACCGCGACCGCGATGACCACGGGCACGAACCAGCCCGACACCTGATCGGCCATGCGCTGGATCGGCGCGCGCGAGCGCTGCGCCTCGGCGACCATCTGGACGATGCGCGCGAGCATGGTGTCCCGGCCAACCTTGTCGGCGACGATAACGAGCGCGCCGGTCTGGTTGAGCGTGCCGCCGATCACCGTGTCGGCCTTGGCCTTGGTGACGGGCATGGACTCACCGGTGACCATCGACTCGTCGAGCGAGGAACGGCCGTCCTCGACCACGCCATCGACCGGCACCTTCTCGCCGGGACGCACACGCAGGCGGTCGCCGACCGCAACGAGATCGAGGCTGATTTCCTCTTCACTGCCATCGGAACCGATCCGGCGCGCGGTCTTTGGCGCAAGGTTAAGCAGCGCCTTGATCGCGCCCGAGGTCCGCTCGCGCGCGCGCAGTTCGAGCATCTGGCCGAGCAGCACGAGGACAGTGATCACCGCGGCCGCCTCGAAATAGACGGCAACCATGCCGTCCTCTCCGCGGAAGGCGGGCGGGAACAGCTGGGGCGCGAGCGTCGCGACGACGCTGTAGATCCAGGCGACCCCGGTCCCCATCGCGATCAGGGTGAACATGTTGAGGTTGCGGGTCTTGAGCGAGGCCCAGCCACGCTCGAAGAAGGGCCAGCCCGCCCAGAGCACGACGGGTGTCGCCAGCACGAACTGGATCCATACCGAGATCGACATCGGCACGAGGCGATGGATCGCGGGAAAGAGATGCGCGCCCATCTCGAGGATCAGCACCGGGAGGGCCAGCATCAGGCCGACCCGGAAGCGCCGTGTGAAATCGACCAGCTCATGGCTGGGGCCGCTGTCGGCGGTCACGGTCGCGGGCTCGAGCGCCATGCCGCAGATCGGACAGGATCCGGGATGGTCCTGCCGGATCTCTGGATGCATCGGGCAGGTCCAGATCGTGCCTTCGGGCGCCGCGACCGGCGGCGCTGGCGGGCCGAGATAGCGCTCGGGATCGGCGATGAATTTGGTCCGGCAGCCCGCGCTACAGAAATGATAGCGTTCACCGCCATGCTCGGCTTGATGCGCCGTGGTCGCCGGGTCGACGGTCATGCCGCAGACCGGGTCCTTGACGCCGGTCGCCGCTTTCGCGGCGCTGTGGCCGCCGCAGCAACCGCCGCCATGCGCCGCACCATGTGTCTCGTTCATCGCCTTGCTCCTTTCGACGCCTGACGATCTAGGGTCTGACACCGTGTCAGGGTCAATACGTAATCGCCTAAGCGGACAAATCGGCGGGCCCGTTCGCCTGGCCGCCATCAGCCAAGGTCATTGGCAACCGTAAGGCCGTGGTCCTGCGCCGGTCGATGCGCCGTAAACAAGTCGATCGCGCCGGTGATGGTCAAAAGCCGAAACGTCTCGGCCACATGCCTGAAGCCGGCCGCCGCGATCAGGCCGGGGAGCACGCCGTCGGCATTGGGCCGGGTATCATCGATGCCATCGAGCCGCTGCACGGTCAGGCGGAAGGCAAGCCGCATGAAACCCTGCTGGCGGCCATAATCGGCGATCACCAGGCGCCCACCCGGGCGCAGCATGGCGAACATGGCGCGCAGGGTTGCCGCCTTCTCCCTGACCGGCATCTGATGCAGCACGAGACTCGACACGACAGCGTCGGCGGTACCCGGGGCCACGTCCCTGGCAAATCCCTGACGCCAGTCGATATCGGCCCGCCGCACAGCGGCCTTGTGCCGCGCGATGTCGAGCGCCTCGGCATTGGGATCGAGACCGATCACCTGCGTCCTGGGCTCGGCTTGCTTGAGCATCAGCGCGAAGCTGCCGGTGCCACAGCCGACGTCGACGACCGTCTCACCGGCTTTGGGCGCCAGGGCGGCGAGCATGGCGGCACGCCACCGCTTCTCCCGCGTCCACAGGCGGATCGCGCGATCATAGTCTTTCGTCGATCCGGTCCCGAGCGGCGGGGTGTAGGATTGCATTGGCTTCTCCCAACGCGAGGCGTCCGAAACGATAAGCTACATCGACATGGGCGGCGATAGTGTCCCCAGCCAGGCGACGAGCCCGAGAATGACGATCGCAAGACCGCCTTCGACGACGAGGCTCGCGCGCAGCAGCGCCTGCGCCCGTGGCGCGTCCTCTTCCTCGATCGCCTGCGCAAGTGCCGGGGTCAGGCGATAACGGTTGAGCGCGGCCAGGCCCAGCATGCCGGCGAACAGCAGCAGCTTGGCGATGAGCAGCAGGCCGTAGGTCGACTGCCCGAGCGAGGCGATGTTGCCCGGACCGACGAGGAACCAGCCGTTCACCGTCCCGGTCAGGATCAGCAGGGCGACGATGATCGTGCCGACGAGGGAGAAGCCCCGCAACGCTTCCTCGGCGAGCGTGACCCGGTCCATGTCTTGAGCGGCGAGATCGTCGGTTGCGAGCCTGGGAAGTACCAGCGCGAGGAATGCGGCAAGCGCGCCGACCCAGGCGCCGGCGGCGAGCAGATGGATGAGATCGGCCCCCAGTTGCAGCCAGCCCGCCTCGCCTTCGCCAGCCGCGCCATGCCCACTCCAGGCGAGGGTCGCGAGTGCGACCGCGCCTGCCAGAGTGGAGGCGATGAAGGCAGGACGGGATTGCCGGCGATAGAAGGGGATGGAGAGCAGAAGAACGAGGAGCGCGACGAGGCGCGCCTTCAGCGCCGTTCCCATGGACGTGCCGTTGAACAGCTCTGCGACCATGGAAAGATCAGGCTGGGTGAGCGGCAGCCCGGTCATGGCCGCTGCCTGCAACGCGAACCCCAGCACCGACAGCAGGAGGGCGAGACAGGCGAGACCGGCCACCATTGCTACCATCGGCAGATGCCGCTGTACCATCCGGCCGCCGCCGGGCGCATAGAGCGCGAACAGCGGCAGGCCGAACAACAGGCCGAGATCGACGTAAAGCGCCCAGCGGACGGCGACGAGTGCCACGTCGTTCATGGCGTCACTTGACGGTAAAGGCGAGATTGCCCTGGATGCGGTGCGTGTCGGTCGAGACGACGTGCCAGGCGACCTGATAGCTGCCCGCCATGAGCGGCTTGGCGAGCGTCAGCACGAGCGTCTTGTCGCCTTCGACGGACGTCTTGAAGCCGGTTACCGCCATGCGGTGGTTGGGCATGCCGGGCATGCCGGTCATCACGATCTCGGCGCCCGACAGCTTCGGCATCAGACCTTCACTGAAGGTGAGCGTTATACGCGACGGCGCCGGGACGCTGGCGTTGGCGGCGGGCGTCGAGGACACGAGCTTGGGATGGGCGTAGGCCGGAGCCGAAACACTCAGGCCGACGGCGGCGATGGCTGCGAGCGGCGAAAAGAAGCGCATTTGGACATTCTCCTGTCAGTGACATGAGAGAATACGCAGCCGCGACCTGCACCCCTCGCAATTTTCTTTTTGTTCCCGGACAAGGGTTGCCGGACCATCCTGCGTATTGAGAAGTGAAGACGGAGAAACATCATGGACCACCTCGACGACATGCTCAGCCGGTTGCGGGAAGCGCCGCTCGATCCCCGGCTTGCCGGGCTGGACAGCCGCGTCATGGCCGAGATCGCCCGGCTCCAGGCCATGCCCCGCCTGAGCGCCACGACATTCGGTATCGCCGCGGCAGCAGCCTTGTTCCTGGGAATTGCCGGCTCGGCCGTGCCTGTGCGGTCGACCGAAGCCGGGCCGATATCGCCCTTTGACGCGCGGCTCGCGCTCGCTCCTTCGACGCTGCTGAGTTCACAATGATGCGCGACCGCCGGCTCCTGCTCCTCGTCCTGCTGACCTTTGCCGCGGCGATCGCCGGTGTGGTCATCGGCCGCGTCTATGTGGTTCCGGTGCGCCCGGTCGAAAATGAGTTGCACGACCTGCTCCATCGCGATCTGAAGCTGGACACCGCGCAACATAGCCGTCTCGAGACGATCGAGAAGAACTATGCGATCCGGCGTCAGGCACTGGAGGCCGAACTGCGCGCCGATAACGCGCGGCTCGCCGAGGCGATCGAGGCGGAGCATGGCTATGGTCCTCGGGTTGCAGGGGCGGTGGATCGCTCGCACCAGGCGATGGGCGCACTGCAGAAGGAAACACTCGAGCATATATTCGCGATGCGGGCCGTGCTGCGCCCGGATCAGACGGACAAGTTCGACGACGCCGTGGTGAAAGCGCTGACGGCCAAGTCCAAATGACCGCGTGCCTCCCCGACTGCTCGGACGGGGAGCTCGCGGCTCTGGCGCTTGGAGGCCGGCAAGCGGCCTATGGCGAGCTGGTCCGCCGGCATCAGGGCTGGGTGCACCGCCTCGTGCGCAGCCATGTCGGGAACCGCGACGAAGCGCTCGACGTGACCCAGGCGAGCTTCGTCGCCGCCTTCGCCGCACTCAACCGCTATGACGCTGCGCGACCTTTTCCGGTCTGGATGTCGCGGATCGTCATCAACAAATGCCATGACTGGCGCCGCCGCCGCGCGGTCCGCAACTTCTTCTCCCACGCGCTGGCGCTGGGGGAAGCCGAACATGTCGTCGACGAGGCGCCACTACCCGACCAGGCGATCGGCGCCGAGCAGCAGCTGGCAGAGGCCATGAAAGCGATCGCCGCCCTGCCCGCATCGCTCAAGGACACGCTCGTCTTGCGGACGATCGATGAGAAATCGGAAGCCGAAACCGCCGAGATTCTCGGCATCTCCCAGAAGGCGGTCGAAACACGCCTCTACCGCGCCCGGGCGCGCCTCGCGGAAATTTTGAAGAAAGTTTGAGGGGCACGCGGGCGGGCTGCGTATTTCCAGTAGGCCCGCCCTCTTTCCGCAAGCTGAGACAAACCGAATGATTTCTGCTCTCGACCGCCGCCAGTTCCTTCGCGGCGCGGCCCTCGCCGGTGGCGGCGCCGCCCTGTCAGCCTGGCTGCCGGCCTGGGCGCAGACGATCTCGCCGGGGATGCGGCCGACGCTGCCGACCGTGTCGGGCGAAGACATCACGCTGACGATCGCCCGGCAGTCGATGAGCATCGATGGTCGCCAGTTCCGGGCAATCGGCGTCAACGGCACGGTCCCTGCGCCACTCATCCGGCTGCGCGAAGGCCAGCGCGTGCGGCTCAACGTCGTCAATCAGCTCGAGGAGGACAGCTCGATCCACTGGCACGGGCTGCTGGTGCCAGCCAAGCATGACGGTGTGCCAGGCGTCTCTTTCCCCGGCATCAAGCCTGGCGGCAGCTATCTCTATGATTTTCCGGTGATGCAGAACGGCACCTACTGGTACCACAGCCATTCGGGCCTGCAGGAGCAGGAAGGCCATTACGGCCCGATCATCATCGATCCCGCCGGTGCCGATCCGGTCGCTTATGACCGCGAGCATGTCATCGTGCTCGCCGATCACAGTGCGCTCTCGCCGCAGGCGATCTTCCGGCGCCTCAAAGTCAACCCCGGGCATTTCAACTTCCAGCGCCAGACCCTGGCCGGGCTCCTGTCAGGCAAGGATCAGCCGCTCAAGGACCGGCTCGACTGGGGCCAGATGCGGATGGACCCCGCCGACATCTCCGATGTCACCGGATCGACCTACACCTATCTCGTCAACGGCCATGGTCCGATGGACAACTGGACCGCGCTCTTCACCCCGGGCGAGCGGGTGCGGCTGCGCGTCATCAATGCGTCGGCGATGACCACCTTCAACGTCCGCATTCCCGGCCTCCCGCTCAGCATCGTCCAGGCCGACGGGCAGAATGTGGTGCCGGTCACCGTCGACGAGTTCCAGATCGGTGTTGCCGAGACCTACGACGTCGTTGTCAGCCCAGGCGATGACAAGGCCTATACCCTTGTCGGCGAGGCCATCGACCGCTCGGGTATGGCGCGTGCCACGCTCGCGCCGCGCGCCGGCATGGCCGGCGAGGTGCCTCCCTTACGCAAACGGCCGCTCGCCGACATGAAAGACATGGGCATGGACATGTCCTCGATGCCGGGCATGGAAGGCATGGACATGTCGGGCGGCGCGATGCGGGGCGTCGATCCCACAGCCGAGAAGAACGCCTCCGCGCGCCTCGCGACCGGCGCGGCGGCAGCGGTGGCGACCATGGACCATAGCGCCATGGCGGGCATGGACCATTCGGGGATGGATCATTCCGCGATGACCGGGATGGATCATGGATCGATGGCCGGCATGGACCACGGCGCGATGGGCGCCGATGGCCAGATGGCGGGCATGGATCATGGCGGGCACGCGATGGGCTCGATGAAGATGCGCGATTTCTCGAATGCGCCCCAGGTGAAGCGCGATCCGAGCGTCCAGACCATCTCGCCGATGCCCGTCGACCGCACCGGCGAGCCCGGCCAGGGCCTCGCCGACGTCGGCCACAAGGTGCTTGTCTACAAGGATCTGATGGCGCTCGAGCGCAATCCGGATGTGCGCGCGCCGAGCCGCAGCATCGACATTCACCTCACCGGCAACATGGAGCGGTTCATGTGGTCGTTCGACGGCGAAAAAATGTCGGACCATCACGAGCCGATCCCCTTCATCGAAGGCGAGCGGGTGCGCGTCAATCTCATCAACGACACGATGATGGGGCATCCGATCCATATTCACGGGCATTTTTTCGAGCTGGTGACGGGGCATGGCGATCATGCGCCGCGCAAGCATACGGTGATCGTCCAGCCCGGCGGCAAGGTGACCTGGGACTTCACCGCCGACGCGGTCGGCGACTGGGCCTTCCACTGTCATCTCCTCTACCACATGCATGCAGGGATGATGCGGGTCGTGAGCGTCCGTCCGAAGGGAGACGCGTAATGACCCGCATCCTCACGCCGCTGGTGAGCGCGATCGCCCTTTTCGCTGCCGCGCCCGCCTTTGCCCAGGATCATTCGATGCACGGCATGCCCGGCATGGCGCCGCCGGGCGAAGTGGCGCCGGCGCAGGAGAAGAAGAAGGACAAGGCCGCCGCCAGGCCGCGCGCTCAGACACCAGCGCCGGACGCCACCTCGGCGATGGACCATTCGCAGCACCAGGCCAGTCCTGCGCCGCAGGGAGATGCGGCCGGTCAGCCGCAACCCGCGTCTCCCGCGATGCCGGAGATGCCGGGTATGGACCATTCGCAGCATGGCCAGACAACGATGCCGGGAATGCCCGCCATGCCCGGCATGCAAATGACCGGCACGGCGCTTCGGGCCGGCAATGCGCCCCCGCCGCCTCCCCCAAGCGACCACTTCGCCGATCGTGATTTTCCCGGCGGCGAGATGGCGCGCTCGCGCGACATCATGATGAAGGATAGCGGCGGCAACAATTTCGGGCAGATGCTGCTCAACCTGTTCGAGTATCAGGCGCATAGCGGCCGCGATGGCTATCGCTGGGATGGCGAAGGCTTTTACGGCGGCGACATCAACCGGCTCTGGCTCAAGAGCGAGGGCGAAGGCGAGTTCGGCCGCGGCATCGACAGCGCCGAGGTCCAGGCCCTCTATAGCCGGGCCATCGACCCCTATTTCAATCTTCAGGGCGGTATCCGCCAGGACTTCGGCCGCGGGCCCGACCGCACCTACGCGACGATCGGCGTCGAGGGCCTGGCTCCTGGCATGTTCGAGGTCGAAGGCGCGCTGTTCCTCTCGACCAAGGGCGATGTTCTGGGCCGGGTCGAGGGCTATTACGACCAGCGCATCACCCAGCGCCTGATCCTCCAGCCGCGCGCCGAGGTCAATTTCGCCGCACAGGATATTCCGGAGAACGACATCGGTTCGGGGCTGGTCAACATAGAGCTCGGCGCGCGCCTGCGCTACGAATTCAGCCGCCAGTTCGCGCCTTACATCGGCGTTTCCTATCTGCGCAAAGCCGGAGACACGGCGCGGCTGTCGAGGCTTGCGGGCGAGGACGTCCATGCCACCAGCTTCGTCGCCGGCGTTCGCTTCTGGTTTTAGCATCAGGACGGCTGATGGCGGGGGCGAACAAGAGAGCGGGGCGTTACACTCATACCCAGGTCGGCCGGCGCCGAGCGAAGGAGATACGCCATGGACCATTCGTCCCACATGAACACCCGGAAGATGGGCGCCTATTGGAGCCTTGCCGTTCAGACCGTCATCAGCGGCGTCATCATGTATCTGGTGATGTTCGTCATGATCGACGGGCTCGACAGCTTCTACAACAACCTCAACATGCTCTACATGACGCTGATGATGGTCGCGCCGATGGTGGTGCTGATGATCGTCGCCATGCGGCACATGTTCGCGTCGAAAGCCGCCAACATCGCGCTGATCGCCGCGTCGCTGGTCGCCTTCTTCGGCAGCTTTGCGCTCATCCGCACCCAGACCACGATCGGCGACACGGCCTTTCTGCGCTCGATGATCCCGCATCATTCCGGGGCGATCCTGATGTGCCAGGAAGCAAAGCTCAGCGATCCGGAAGTCATCCGGCTTTGCGAATCGATCAAGCGCTCGCAGCGGCAGGAAATCGACGAGATGAAGGCCATACTCGCGCGGCGCTGAGTGGCACGGTCGGGCTACGCCCGGATGCGTGCGCCCGGCCAGGCATGTGAGCCGGGACGATGGTCGACACGAGGCGCGGGCCGGACGAGATTGCCAGGGAGGTGGCGCGGCTTGCGCCGCTGTTCCTGCGACAGGCTGGCGGCCATGTCCTGACGCTGCTCGATCCTGCCGGGATCGTGCTGAGCTATAATGAAGAAGGCGAGCGTGCCGAATGCTGGCCGCTCGACCGCGTCCTGGGACAGCCCCACGACCTGTTCTACCCGCCCGACGAGATTACGGCCGGCCGCCCGTGCGCAGACCTGGCGGCCGCCCTTCACGAGGGCACGCTGGAGCGCGAAGCGTGGCGGGTCTGCGAGAACGGCGCGGAGTATCTCGCGCGCCTGACGATCAGCGCCCTGTTCGAAGGCGACGCACATCGAGGCTTCGCCTGCATCAGTCGCGATGTCACCGACGAGGCGGCGGTCCGCGCGTCGATCGAGACCCGCGAGCAGCATCTGCAATCGATCCTGGCGACCGTCCCCGATGCGATGATCATCATCGACGAGACCGGCGCCATCACGTCGTTCAGCGCAGCGGCCCAACGCCTGTTCGGCTATTCGGAAACCGAGCTCGTCGGCCGCAACGTCTCCTGCCTCATGCCCCAGCCCGATCGCGACCGGCATGACGAATATATCGCGCATTATCTCAAGACCGGCGAGCGCCGGATCATCGGCCTCGGCCGCGTCGTGGTCGGCCAGCGCCGCGACGGCTCGACTTTCCCGATGCAGCTGTCGGTCGGCGAGGCCGGTGAAGACGGGCAGCGGTTGTTCACCGGCTTCATCCGGGATCTCACCGCCAAGGAGCAGGATGAGCTCAGGCTCAAGGAACTGCAGGCAGAGCTGGTCCATGTCTCCCGGCTGAGCGCGATGGGCACCATGGCCTCGACCCTCGCGCATGAGCTCAACCAGCCGCTTGCCGCGGTCGCGCTCTATCTCGAGACGATCCGCGACATGCTCGACGAGCGGGACGACGAACCCTTCGTGTCGCTGCGATCGGTGATGGATGATGCGGCACAGGAAACGCTGCGGGCCGGCCATATCGTCCGGCGCCTGCGCGATTTCGTCGCCCGCGGCGAGGTCGACAAGAGCCTCCACGAGCTGCCGCAGGTCATCGCCGAGGCGAGCCAGCTCGCGCTGGTCGGCGCCCGCGAGCGCGGCATCCGCAGCTTCTTTGCGGTCGATGCCGCCGCGACGCCAGTCCTCGTCGACAGGGTGCAGATCCAGCAGGTGCTGGTCAACCTGATGCGCAATGCCATCGAGGCGATGGCGGAATGTCCGGTTCGCGACCTCAAGGTGGCGACCAGGTTGCGCCCTGACGGGCTGATCGAGGTGACCGTGGAGGATACCGGCCCCGGCATCGCCGACGAGGTCCGCGAGCAGCTCTTCACGGCGTTCAACTCGACAAAGGCCGACGGCATGGGCCTCGGCCTCTCGATCTGCCGGACCATCATCGAAGCACATGGCGGCCGCATCTGGATGGAGCGCCCCGACCGCGGCGGCACCCGCTTTCATTTTACCTTGATCCATGCGCAGGCGGAGGAGGAACATGGGGGATAGACGCGTCATCCATCTCGTCGACGACGAGGAGAGCATTCGCAAGGCGGCGAGCTTTGCGCTCAAGACCGCGGGCTACGACGTCGTGACCTATGCCTCGGGGGTGGAGTTTCTCAAGGAGGCGAAGTCGGCGGCCGTCGGCTGTGTCATCCTCGACGTGCGCATGCCCGAGATGGACGGTCTCGAGGTTCAGGCCGCCATGGCAGCGCGCGGGGTCAACATGCCGGTCATCGTCCTGACCGGCCATGGCGACGTGTCGGTTGCGGTGCAGGCCATGAAAGGCGGCGCGGTCGACTTTCTCGAGAAACCCTTCGAGAAAGCCGCCCTGCTCGGCGCCGTCAGCCGCGCGTTCGCGCGTCTCGACGATGTCGACCTTCGTACCCTGGAAACGTCCGAAGCCGGTGTGCGGGTCGCTGCACTGACGCCCCGGGAGCGGGAAGTGCTGGAAGGGCTGGCGAACGGCCTGCCCAACAAGACGATCGCCTATGACCTGGGCTGTTCATCGCGAACGGTCGAGGTCCATCGCGCGAGCCTGATGGCCAAGCTCGAGGTCCGCAACCTGTCCGAAGCCCTGCGGATCGCCTTTGCCGCGGGCATGGGCCGCAAGCCGAAATGACTGCGACCTCTACGTAGCGACGGGACGAGGCGCGATATGCGATCGATGGTGCAATCGTCACACGGGTGTCCGCTTCTCGCAATGCCATCAGTCCGTTCCACCCAGCATGATGGCAGATACACCATCCTCGTTTCCGACGACGATCCCGGCGTGCGGCGTGGCCTCCAGCTGCTGCTGAGATCGCGCGGCTATGCCGTGTGGGGATATACGACCGGCCACGCGCTGTTGGCCGACCCCCGCGCGAAGGAGGCGGACTGCGTCATCCTCGACTATCGCATGCCCGACATCGACGGATTTGCG
Organism: Novosphingobium sp. SCN 66-18; assembly: GCA_001725355.1. Classification (GTDB taxonomy): domain Bacteria; phylum Pseudomonadota; class Alphaproteobacteria; order Sphingomonadales; family Sphingomonadaceae; genus Novosphingobium. The sequence goes on along the minus strand of MEGD01000011.1, from coordinate 19,272 downwards.
ATGCTGCGTCACCTCCGCCAGCTCGGATGGTCGGGACGGGCCATCATGATCTCAGGCTTTCACGACACGCTGCTGGCCTCGCGGGCCGCCGAGGCGGGCTTCGATCACGTTCTCGCAAAGCCGTTGATCGGCAGGGCTTTGCTCGATGCGTTGGACCGGCACCGCGCCGAGACGCTTCGAAAGCATTGAGTTATGCCGGCCTGCCCCAGCGGCCTCAGCCCGCGCGATGTGGAAAGCGGTCAGCGACGTCAAAGCCAGTGGCTGCGTTTGAACCGGATGTAGAGTCCGATGCAGACCGCAGCGATGACGCCGAGGATGACGAAATATCCCCACTGCGTCTTCAGTTCGGGCATATTCTCGAAGTTCATCCCGTAGATCCCGGCAATCGCGGTAGGCACCGCTAGGATCGCGGCCCAGGCGGCGAGCTGACGCGTGATCGCACCCTGGCGCTGCTGTTCGAGCAGGTGACTCGCCTCGAACACCGAGATCAGGATGTCGCGGATGCCGGTGATGGCGCTCTCAACCCGGAGCATGTGATCGAGGAGATCACGGAAATAGGGTTTGGAGGCCTCATCAAGCCGCGGAAGCTGCAGGTTCACCAGCTTGCGACCGACCTCGAGCATGGGACCGAGCACGCGCTGGAAGCGGACCAGCTCACGCCGCAGCGTGAAAATCCGGGTCACTTCTCGATGGAAATCCCGGGTCAGTTCTCAGTGGCAATCAACAATGCGCCTGCCGAGAGGCCATCGCCGCGGAAATAGCTGTTCTGCTGTGTGCCGAGCGGCGTGTCATAGTCGTCGGTACGGCGATAGAAGGCGTCGCCATGCAGCACGAAGCTGCCAAGCCTGACGTCGGTCTGGCCGGACACCTCGCCGGCATTGTTGACCGTCCCGAAGCTACCGTTCAGCTCGCCTGACACCGTCTTCGTCGGGAGGGACTGCGGGACACGATTGTTGATGACATTGACAACCCCGCCGATCGCCTGGCTAGCGTAGCGCAAGGTCGCCGGACCCCGCACGACCTCGATGCTCTGCGCCGCGAGCGGATCGATCGGCACGCCGTGGTCGGGCGCGATGTCGGACACATCCGCGCTGCTGCTGCCATCCTCCAGCAAGCGCACGCGCGTTGCGTCCATGCCGCGGATGATCGGGCGACTGGCGCCCGCCGCGAATGCGGTCGATGAGATGCCGGGCACGGTCTGAAGCGAATCCGCGATATTCGAGCCGCCCGTCGTCAATATCGAATCCCGATCGACCTTGGCGACGATCGTCGGCGTGTCGTTGCCGAAGGGCGACGCCGTGACGATGATGTCCGTCGATGGGTCGGGGGTGGTGGACGGCGCCTGCTGCGCCAGTGCGGCAGCAGGGAACAGCGCGGCTGTTACCGCGCCAAAACGAAGTAGAGTGCACATGACCTGATCTCCAGGAACCTTGAGGACTTGGCTCTGCCGGCAGACAGCCCACAGGGCCGGGCACGATCCACTCGAGGGACCGTTGCCGCTGCTTTGTCTCAGTGGGTCAGGAACAGGGGCGGCGCGCGGCTATGCCAGGCATGCGAGCGCGAACGGCCGCTTTGGCGGATATAAGGCGTGACGGGCCGCCATGAGGCAAACCCGATCCGTGCTTCCAACGCCGGTACGGTAGGCGAGAGATAGTGGCCGGCCGTCGCGGCTTCGCGGCAGATCTGGCATCGGTCGGGCGTATCGGGCGAGGATTGCCCATGTGTAAGACCGTTGCTCGAAGCCAATTCGGACGCTGCGGACAGCGGCCGGACATTGGTGTGAAAATGCGTCTGGACAAGGATGCCGTGCCAGCAGAACACGACGAGCATCGCGAGCGAAAACAGCGTGTTCGCCGTCCATCGAATTGAGCGATGCTCGCGATGCGACGCGCTTGTGATGCGCAGGTGTCGCGACCCCGGTGACATCGATGACTCAATCCGCGCCAAGGGTCATGGCCCCCGTTGTCACGACGACACCGGACATTAGATCACTGAATCACTGACCGGCTGACGCCGGTAGGATCAAGCGGTGGGGCTGAAGCCGTCCTTGTGGGTATGTCGGTCGAGGTAACGCATGATGATGTCATCGGTGATGTTGCCGGATGTGGTCGAGAAGTAGCCGCGCTGCCAGAAGCGTTGGCCCCAATATCGTTTGCGGATGTGCTCGAATTCCTGTTGGATCTTGCGGGATGAGCGCCCCTTGGCCCGGCGCACGAAGTCGCTGACCGAGACGTGCGGCGGGATTTCGACGAACATGTGTACGTGGTCCTTCGACAGCGCGCCGTTGATGATCTTCACGCCCATCTCGGCACAGACCTGACGGATGATCTCGCGCACCCGTAGCCAAACATCGCCGATCAGCACCTTATACCGATACTTCGGCGCCCAAACGAGATGGTAGCGATGATGGAATGTGGTGTGACAACCGGACCGATACGCCATAGCCTGTAACCTCGGGAAAAGCGGAAGCTTCACGCCTTCGGCGGCTTCCGCTTTTCCCGAGGTTACAGGCTAGCACGCGAGTCTGTGGCTGAAGCCAGTATCCGACTGAAGTCGGAGGGGTTCCTCCTTGCTAGAGGACTCTAAATTGAGATGATATTTCATCTCCCTTGATAGCAGCAGTACGCTCACGCAAGGTCGGCGTCGGGCAAGCGCCGTGCGCCGCTCCTGCTCTCGACGTCGTTCGGCCAGGCGAAGTCGGATTTCGGATTATCGAGAGCTTGCTCAGCATCAGTGCCGCGCGAAAACATGCTGCCCGGTGCTGCCGAACGACACCACCGTATAGGGTTGGCGGGCAGCCCCCGCCACTTCCATGCCCTCCGAGCCGATCGGCATCCCCGCCACCGCTATGCCTTTGACGCCGGCAGGACGGGTTGCCAGCAGGCGCTTGATATCGGCGATCGGGACATGGCCCTCGATCAGATAGCCATCAACCATCGCGCTGTGGCAGGATGCCAGCGTGCCCGGCATGCCGGCCCTCCGCTGAAGCGCACCGCGCGACGCATCGTCGCGCATGACAACCTTGCGGCCCAGTTTCGCGCGAAGCGCCTGGGCCCACTTCTCACAGCATCCACAACCCGGGTCCCGGTGGACGACGACATCATTCGCCGCAAGCGCTGCGCTGGGCAGGGCGAGGAACAGCAAAGCGGCAGAAAGACGGGTCTTCATGAACGGCTCCCGGAAGCATGCGATAGGGTTCCTAATGATCTATACGCATCGATGCCCCCTACCCCTCATCACGCTGAAGATTTCACGATGGCGACCGCCCCTCCCCCCTCAGTCCGCGATCCTGGCCGGGCTATCTGGGGCTTAAGGCCACACCTGCCACGCCCCCTTTGAGCCGCCGCTGCTGATGTTTTCGATTTCCTAGAGGGCGCTATCCTTCGAGCAGGCAGAGCAGCTTTCAAAGCTGAAGAGTCAACAAGTCAGGCCGCAAGCGGCCTGATCGCTGTGAAAACCGATAGAACTTGTCATAGGCAATATACCAGTTCCAACATCGACACGAACGCCCATGATCTACTCGGGCAACGCTTCAACACCGGACTCCGAACCGCATTCAAGAGGCAGGTACATGGCAACAATTCGCTGGCCTTTGCTCATCCGCCGGACGCACAAGTGGCTCGCCCTGATCGTCGGCGTCCAGGTTCTGCTCTGGACGTTGACCGGCTTCTATATGGTGGCCGTACATATCGACATCATCCATGGCGACGATCTGATCCGTAAACCGGTCGTCACCCCCATCGAGCTCGCCGGCGTCGTCCCGCCGGCGGGGATTGTTCAAGCGGCCCCCGACGCGTCCGAGATCCGCCTGCAACGGTTCATGGATCAGCCGGTCTGGCGTGCGCAGACACCCGAAGGTCCACGGCTTTTCGATGCAGGTTCGGGACAGCCCATCCCCGATTTGAGCGAGGCACAAATCCGCGCTGCCGCCCGGCGCGTCTATACCGGCACGGGGGACATCGTCGCAACCCGCCTGCTGACGAGGGCGCCGCTGGAAATGCAGGCGCGCAAGCCTCCCTACTGGCAGGTCGAGTTCGATGCCTGGAACCGGCCAACCCTGTATCTCTCTCCGCAGACCGGTGAGCTGATCTCGCGCCGCCATGCGCTGTGGCGCGTGTTCGATTTCGCGTGGATGCTGCACATCATGGACTATGACGATCGCTTCGACGTCAACAATCCGCTGCTGCGCGTGGCGACCTGGAGTGCCCTTGCCATGGCACTGTCCGGGGCATGGCTGCTGCTTTGGTCGTTCCCGCGGCGCAGGAAGAAGGCATGAAGAGAATCCGATTCACCCCGCTTTTTTTCCGGCGCATCCACAAATGGGTCGGCCTGGTCCTGGGTTTACAATTCCTCCTTTGGGCTCTCAGCGGCTCGATGATGGCCTTGCTCGACCAGGAGAAGGTCGGCGGACACAGCGCGCAGGCCAGCCATCAGCACCCCCTACCCCCAGGCGATTATATCGCGCCGGAAAATCTGGCTCTTGACGGTCCCGTGCTCGGCATCGCCTTGCGGTCCCTTGCCGCACGCCCCGTCTACGAGCTTAGATACACCACGGGCACGCGACTGTTCGACGCGAAGAGCGGCGCGCCCCTCCGGGTCGACGAGGAGGTCGCGCGCGACGTCGCGACGATGATGAATGAGGCGCCGATCCGCAAGGCGACCCTGCTCACCCGTCCCAATCTGGAGGCGCGCGAGCATGAAGGCGCCATGTGGCGACTGGATTTCGCGGATGTGGAGAACAGCAGCGCCTATGTCTCTGCCGATACCGGCCGTTTCCTGGTCATGCGTGGCGACACGTGGCGGACCTGGGATTTCTTCTGGATGCTGCACAACATGGACTATGTGCATCGCGCCAGCTTCAATCACCCGCTGATCATCTTTGTCGCATTCGGCACCCTCTGGCTGTCGGGGACAGGCTTCTATTTACTGTTCAAGAGCTTCGGCCGCGCCGACGTGCGATGGTTGCGGCGCAGGCGCAAAGCGTCCGTCAGACCGCCGCCAACTAATCGCTCTGTCTCGACAGAGAATGCCGCCGATATTTCGAGCTGATTGGAATGCTCCCTGAGCCCGGCGTTCGATACGAAACGCCTATAGCTCCAAGTTCTACGGCGCATCAGCAGAACCGACTCCGCCTGCCCCACATCACGCTGATAGCTTCCCGATCGCGGGCGGCCGTCTCCAGGCAAGCGGCAGGGACACAAGCAGCGTCAGCGACAGAGCGCCAATCCCCTTCAGGACAAGGGGCTGCGCCCCCGGAGCGACCACAGCGATCGCCAGCGGCGCGAGCGCCTGCCCGATGCTGGCGGCGGAATGCTGGAGGCCGAGCTTCACGCCGGAAGGGGCTGCCGCACCGCTGATCCAGAAGCTGGTGACCAATCGTAGCGTTGCCGAGCTCCAGCCGGCAGCAACGATGATGCCACTGAGCTCGGCCATGCTCGCGGCGACAGGGAACAGGAAGAGCGCCGCAGCCAGCAGGCCGAGCGTCAGCCCCGCAAGCCGCCTCGGCATGGTCACCAGCCAATCGAGCCTCGCATGGAAGATCTGTGCCGCCAGCATGCCCAATCCGCAGAGACTGAGCATCCAGGCGATCTCTTCGCGGCTCAGCGAAACGGCGCTCCGCGTCACCAGGAGATTGACATGCATCGCCGCCAGCCCGCCGCCCGCGACGATCGTGACGAAAAGCAGGATCAGCGTCGCGCCGAGCGTCGGCGCGGGCAGCTCTCCGCCATCGATGCAGGGTGCACACCAGCGCGGCAGACGCACGGCGCAAAGCGCCGCCCCGACGGCACCAATGCCGAGAGCGAGGATCATGAGGGGAGCGCGGGGCAGGATCGCGGCCGAGACCTCCGCCACCAGCGGACCGGCCAGATCGCCCAGAAACACGAAGGCGGTCAGCCAGGTGAAGCGCCGCGCCTGGTCCGCGCGCCCGTTTGCGGCAAAGCTCGCGCAGAGCAATCCCAGCGGTATGATGGCGGCCGCCGCCATCCCCGTCACCAGGCGCAATACATAAAGCTCAGGCAGCCCGACGAGGCCGATCGGCGCGGTCACCAGCGCGAGGATGACCAGCGCTGCGCGCAACATCGCCCGATAGTCGACCCGGTCCGCGATCCAGCCCCAGAGCGGCGCCGCCAGCAAGGCTGCCAGGGGGTGGACCGCGGTCAGGCTCGCGACGTGAAAATCATGAGCGCTTGACGAAAGCGCGCCACGAGCCGGGTCGACCAGTGTCGGAAGGAAGGCGAGAATGGCCGTCTGTCCCGCCGACGCCGCAGCCGCCGCGAGCAACAAGACGAAAAAGGAGGCCGGCCAGCGACCGTGGGCTTGCGATCCAGCCTTGTCACGCGGCGCGTTCGCGGTCGATCCCTCGAGTCGCCATCCGCGGATCACCACCAGGCGCGCAAGCCGATCACCAGCCTGTGTTCGGAAGGCCCTTCCCCGCGCAGGCGACGAAAGTCCGCCGTGCCGTCGAACGCACGCTCCCAGACGAAGCCGATATAGGGCGCGAACTTGCGCGACACCTCGTAGCGCAACCGTCCGCTCAGCTCGACATTGCTGAAGCCGCTGCCAAGCTGCCGATCTCTCGACCGCTTCGAATAGATATTGGTCTCTACCTGCGGTGTGAGGATCAACCGATTGGTGAACAGGACCTCATAGGAGGCCTTGGCGCGCGCCGCGAGACGCCCATCGGTTCCTACATAGCCGGTGAGCTGGACGTCGAACCAATAAGGCGCCAGTCCCTCGACGCCGGCGGCCAGCCATGTCGTCGCGCCCTTGCCGAGATCCTGCCTGACCCCGAGCAGCGTGCCCCAGAACGGGTTCTTGCTGTGCCACCACAGCGCCTCGACGCTGCTCTCCGGATCGAGACGTTGGTCGCGGGAGTTCTTGAGGCCCTGGCTGCGCAGCCAGAGCTTGTCATTGTCCTGACCCTTGGTGACGAGCACGGTCCAACCCACGCCCTGACCCTCGTTGCCGCTGGCGAATTCGAGCTCATCGACAAGTATCTTGGGGATCGAGAGCTTGTCGGCCATCTCATAGCCCGGCAGCGTCGAGTTGCGATAGCCGTCGGCATAATCGTCCGAGTTGCGCGCGTCCGGCGGGGCCTTGCCACCCTGCATCGAGCCCATGTCCATCGTGGCGCCGTTACCGGACGCCTTCGTGTCGGTCATATCCATGCCCGGCATGTCCATGCCCGCATGGTCCTGAGAGCCTTGCGCGGAAGGGGTGTGCTGAGCGGGAGTGGCCGTTTGGGCAGGGGTGGCGGCGGGCGACGGGGGCGAGGCATCCTGCGCGAGGGCGGGAGCCGTGATCGCCGGCGCCAGGAAGAGGGCAGCGCCAAGAGCGATGCCGCGCGAGGGGAAAATCCGGATCATGCGACCACCACCTCCCGGAACATGCCGGCCGCCATGTGATAGAGCAGATGGCAGTGGAAGGCCCATCGGCCCATGGCGTCGGCGGTGACGCGGAAGCTCACCCGCTGGGCGGGCTGGACCACGACCGTATGCTTGCGGACCTGGAAGGCGCCGTCCGGGCCTTCGACATCGCTCCACATGCCGTGCAGATGCATCGGATGCGCCATCATCGTGTCGTTGACGAAGGTGACGCGCAGCCGCTCGTTTGGCTTGAAATGAAGCGGCCTGGAATCGTTGAGCTTGATGCCGTCGAGCGACCAGATGAACCGTTCCATATTGCCCGTCAGATGCAGCTCGATGTCGCGCTCGGGCTCGCGCGGGTCGGGATCGCCGCCCGGCGTGCGCAGATCGGCCAGCGTCAGCACGCGCCAGCCGCGCCCGCGCAGCCCGGCGCCGGGATCGTCGAGATTGGTGCGCGGATAGTCGACGCGCATGTCGGTATTGGCGCCATATTCGGTGCGGGCGTGCCGTGCCCTGGCCGGCATCTCGGTCATGCCGTGCCCGGCATGCGCGTCGCCTCCCATTGCGCCCATCGTCGCCATCGCGCCCATCATGTCGACCGGCTCGAGCCAGGTCCGGGCATCGAGCGGCGGCACGGCTGCCGCCATGCCCGGGGCCGGTGCGATCGTGCCACGCGCATAGCCGCTCCGATCGATCGCCTGCGCGAAGATGGTGCGGGCGCCGCCCTCGGGCATGGTGAACTCGACGTCGTAGGTCTCGCCCGGGCCGATCCGGAATTCCTCGACCGTGACCGGCTCGACCGGCTGCCCGTCGGTCGATACGACCGTCAGCTCGACCCCGGGGATCCGCACGTCGAAGAACGTCGCCGTCCCCGCGCCGACGAAGCGCAGGCGCACGCGCTCGCCGGGCGCGGCGATACCGGTCCAGTTGCCGGCGGGCGGCGCGCCGTTCATCAGATAGGTGTAGGTCGCGGCAGAGACATCGCTGTAGTCGGTCGGGTTCATCCGCGAGCTGTTCCACATCCGCCGCCGCTCGAGCGCCTTGCCCAAGCCCATGGTGCCGACATCCTTGAGGAAATCGCCGGCGGTCGGCTGCGCAAAATTATAGTAGCTGCTCTGCTTCTTGAGATTGAGGAAGATCTGCAACGGCGGCTCGTCCGACCAGTCGCTGAGCACGATGCAATAGTCGCGATCGGGCGCCCGCGCCGTCGGCACCTGTTTTGGCTCCACGATGATCGCTCCATAGAGTCCCGTCTGCTCGGCGAGCGTGTGAGCGTGATACCAGTAGGTTCCGCTCTGGCGGACCTCGAAGCGATAGGTGAAGGTCTCGCCCGGCGCGATGCCGGCAAAGCTGATGCCGGGCACGCCGTCCATCTCCGCCGGCACGATGATGCCGTGCCAATGGATGCTCGACATCTCCTTGAGGCCGTTGCGTACGCGCAGCGTGACCGTGTCGCCTTCGCGCAGGCGCAGGACCGGCGCGGGCACGCTGCCGTTCACGGCGGTCGCGATACGGCGTTTGCCGGTGAAGTTGACCGGCAGCTCGGCGATCTCGAGGTCGAACTCGGTCCCGCTCAGCTCAGCGGGCAAGGTTGGTGCGGATCGCGCGAGAAGCGCCGGGGCGAAACCGGCGACCGCGCCGCCGATCGCCAGCCCCTGGACGAAACGGCGCCGCGCGATCGGCCGGATATGTAAGGGAGACATGAACTGTACTTTCGCGAAGTCGGCTTCAGGCGAGGTCGAGGACGATCCGGCCCTCGATGTCGCCATGATGCATGCGGGAGAAGACGTCGTTGATGTTCTCGAGCCTGTCCGCATGGACCGTGGCCTTGACCTTGCCCTCGCCGGCGAACGCCAGTGCCTCGAGCAGATCGAGCCGCGTGCCAACGATCGAGCCGCGCACGGTAATGCCGTTCAGCACGGTGTCGAAGATCGACAACGGGAAGTCGCCCGGCGGCAGGCCGTTGAGCGCGACCGTGCCGCCGCGCCGGACCATGCCGAGCGCCTGCTGGAACGCCTTGGGCGAAACGGCGGTCACCAGCGCCCCGTGCGCGCCGCCAATGGCTTTCTTGAGCGCTGCCGAAGGGTCCTCGTTGCGCGCGTTGACCGTCAGTGTGGCGCCAAGGCGTGTAGCGAGGTCGAGCTTGCTATCGTCGATGTCGACCGCGGCCACATTGAGACCCATGGCTCGGGCATATTGCACCGCCATGTGGCCGAGCCCGCCAATGCCGGAGACGACCACCCACTCGCCGGGTCGGGCCTCGGTGGCCTTCAATCCCTTGTAGACGGTGACGCCCGCGCAGAGGATCGGCGCAATGTCGAGGAAGTCGACATTGTCGGGAAGGTGACCAACATAGTTGGGATCGGCGAGGACATATTCGGCAAAGCTGCCATTGACCGAATAGCCGGTGTTCTGCTGTTCGTGGCAAAGCGTCTCCCAGCCACCCAGGCAATGCACGCAGTGCCCGCAGGCGGTGTAGAGCCAGGGCACACCGACCCGGTCGCCTTCCTTCACATGGGTGACGCCTGCACCGACGGCGGCGACATGCCCGACGCCTTCATGGCCAGGAATGAAGGGCGGGTTGGGCTTGACCGGCCAGTCTCCTTCTGCCGCGTGCAGGTCGGTATGGCACACGCCGGTTGCCGCAATCTTGACCAGGATCTGCCCGGGGCCGACCGCCGGGATCGGCGCCTCCTCGATGACCAGGGGCTTGCCGAATTCGCGGACGACCGCCGCCTTCATGGTTTTCGCCATGTCCGTTTCTCCTTTTGAGCGAGGGGTCAGAACAGGCCGAGCGCGTGCTCGTCATAGGAGACGAGCAGGTTCTTGGTCTGCTGATAATGGTCGAGCATCATCCGGTGATTTTCACGCCCGAAGCCCGACGCCTTGTATCCGCCGAAGGCGGCATGGGCGGGGTACTGATGATAGCAGTTGGTCCAGACCCGCCCGGCCTCGATCGCGCGGCCGAGCCGGTAGGCGGTGTTGCCGCTCCGGGTCCAGACGCCCGCGCCAAGACCGTAGGCGGTGTCGTTGGCAAGTGCGATCGCCTCCTCGACCGTCTTGAACGTGGTGACCGACAGGACGGGACCGAAGATCTCCTCCTGGAAGATGCGCATGTGGTTCTGACCCACGAACACGGTCGGCTGCACGAAATAGCCCTGGTCCAGCGCACCGCCCGGCAGCGCCCTGGCGCCACCGACCAGACACTGCGCGCCCTCGGCCTTGCCGATATCGATATAGCCCAGGATCTTGTGGAGCTGGTCCTCCGACGCCTGCGCGCCGACCTGGACCGAGGGGTCGAGCGGATCGCCCTGGCGGATCGCGGCGACGCGCGCCACGGCGCGCTCGATGAAGCGGTCGAAGATCGACTCATGGATCAGCGCGCGCGACGGGCAGGTGCAGACCTCGCCCTTGTTGAACGCGAACAAAGTAAAGCCTTCGAGCGCCTTGTCGAAGAAGGCATCGTCCTCGTCGAGCACGTCCGCCATGAAGATGTTGGGCGACTTGCCGCCAAGCTCCATCGTCTGGGGGATCAGATGGTCGGCAGCCGCGTGCATGATCTGCTTGCCGGTGACGGTCTCGCCGGTGAACGAGACCTTGGCGATGCGCGGATTGGCGGCGATCGCCTGGCCGACGGTCCGTCCCGGGCCGGTGACGACATTGAGCACGCCGGGCGGCAGGATGTCGGCGGTGAGCTCGGCGAACATCAACAAGGTGAGCGGCGTCTGGGATGCGGGCTTGATGACGGTGCAGTTGCCCGCCGCCAGCGCCGGCGCGATCTTCCACGCCGCCATCAGCAGCGGGAAGTTCCACGGGATGATCTGGCCAACGACGCCGAGCGGCTCGCGGAAATGATAGGCGATGGTGTCCGCATCGATCGTCGAGATGCCGCCTTCCTCCGCCCGGATGCAGCCGGCGAAGTAGCGGAAATGGTCGATCGCAAGCGGCACGTCGGCAGCGCGGGTCTCGCGGATCGGCTTGCCGTTGTCGATCGTCTCGGCAAGTGCCAGCAACTCCAGATTATCCTCGAGCCGGTCGGCGACGCGATTGAGAATCCTGGCGCGCTCGGCGGGCGCGATCCTTGCCCATTGATCCCTGGCGGCGTGCGCCGCATCGAGCGCGCGCTCGACATCTTCCGGCGTCGACAGCGCGAACTCGGCTATCTGGGCGCCATTGATCGGGCTCGTGTCCGCGAAATACTCGCCGCTCGCAGGAGCACTCCATCGACCACCGATGAAATTATCATAGCGGTGTCGGAAGGACGCCGCTGCATTGATGGTCCCGATCGCCTTCTCGAACATCGCCTGAACTCCATCTCTATCGATGGCGTGTCGGAGTAATCGCTTCGGCTGTCCGGCCTATAAGTAAGTTCCGCAGGCGGTGCCCTGGCATAGATGTGGCAAGGCGAAGTCCCCGACACACCAAAGGAGCCGACGCGCAAGCATCGACCCGATGAATGTTTGGGCACCGCTCGCCCGGTGTTTTTCGCTGGGCATTGCCGGAGAACTGGCCCGCCGCGGGGGCGACGGCGGGCCCTCAGCCCCTGGGGTCTGTTCTCGGGGCTGAAACGTCACATGTCGCTCATTGGCTTGTCGGCCATCGGCTTGGCTGGCTTCTTCTTCGCGGCCGGCTTGGCCTTTTTCATCGGCATCTTGCAACAGCCACCCTTCGGTTTTGCGGCCATGCCCGATCCGTTCGTTCCACCAGACATTCCGCTCATTCCAGACATGCCCTGCTGGCCCGGTTGGTCCGGTTTGCCCTGCGGCTTCTGCATTCCAGCCTGGTGATCCTGCATCATCTGGTCGTGCATCTGCTGTCCGCCATGATCCATGCCCTGCTGGTGGGCATGGGCCGGTGCCGGCTTGGGCTGCGCGGGCGCGGGGGTCGATTGGGCGAGCGCGGGGCCGGCACCGAAGGTCAGTGCCGCGACGAGGCTGACGGTCGCCGTGAGAACTGTGGTCTGTCGCATTGAAGAGTCTCCGAAAGTCTTTGCTGCTGCCCGATCCACATCGCGATCCCGGCACCTGCGAAGCATCAATGCCGCCCGCCAAGCCTGGTCTGTATACGTAAGTTACGAATCCGGATCGGACCGGCTGTGGACGTGCGCAAGGCGACGGATCGGACTGGCCCAGGATCCGTCAACAAGCCGGACCGTGCCCGATTGTCCCGGCTTGGCCCGGCCAGAAAGGCGAATGGCCCGCCGGGCGGCGGCGGGCCAGGGCTTCGGTCGACGAGACCATGATCTTTCGGTCCATTGACCTCATCATCGGATCCGCAAGGACTGCAGGGTCAGCAGCCCCCGTTCGACCGGTGGGACATGGTGGAGACGCCGTCCTGTCGCCGCGTTTCCCGCATGGCCATCGGACGGTCCTGCATCATCTCACCGTGCATCCTCTCCTCGCCGTGCCGCATGCCGTTCATATCGTTCATATCGGGGCGGGCGAGCGCCGGCTTCGATTTGAGCGTCTCCTCGAGGTCAGGCATGCCCGGTGGCATCCCGTCGGCAAGAACTGGCCCAGCGCCGACGGCAAGGAGGCTAAGGGCTGCGAGGGAAGTGATGATGAGGGTTTTCTTGCGCACTATCGAGTCCTTCGAGTCTGGTTTCCGTTCGGCCGGGCTCAGCCCCGGTCGATTCTCGCTCCCGCGGGAGCTTGCCCTCCAGATGGTATCGGTCCCGACCCGGCAGTATACGTAATGTGCGAAGCGGGTGGTTAGTTGGCCATGTCCACCATCATCCGGCAGCTCGCCGCGCATTTCTTGCAGGTGGCCGAGCAACGCGCGATCCGCTGGTCCGCGCGATGGCGTACGCATTCCTCGGCGCAGCGCTGACAAGAATCGGCGCAGGCGCGGCAGAGGATACCGTGCAGGGCAGAGTCCCGCAGCATCGAGTTGGCGGTCGCCTGGCATAGCTCCGCGCAGTCGTTCAGCATGGCGATCAGCGACGCCGTGGCTGACGCGCCGCCTTGCTTGGTCAGCCAGGCGGCGGTCTCCAGGCACATGCGGTGAGACGCGAGGCAATCGTCGATGCAGTCCGTCATCGACATCGCCATCCCGTCCATTCGCTGCTGCGCCGCCGCCGCCGGCGCAGCCAGCGTTCCAGCGGCGGCAAGGCCGGCGCCCGCCATCAGCAATTCGCGTCTCTCGATCATCATGCACCTCCCATCTGCTATCCCTTGAGCGCTGTGCCGCATCCGGCGGCCTCAGCCGTCGTCGGCGACCCATCCGGCGCCGCACGCGCCTTGTCCCGCGCCATCCGGGTTTCCTCCCAGGGCCAGTGGCCGTTGATCTCGACCCCGAGCGAGATGCTCAGGAAGGTCCGCACCAGCACAAGCCCGGCCAGAACGATGAGATCGTCGAGCGTCGGGTTGATCACCAGCGACTTGACGATGTCGCCGGCGACCAGAAATTCGAGGCCGAGCAGGATGCTGCGGCCGAGCGCCGAGCGGAACGCGCTATAGGCCTCGGTCCGGTCGCCCGCCCTCGCCCGCCGCGCAAACAGAAAGGTTGCGAGCCCCGCGCCGACCAGGATGGTCAGCGTGCCCGCCAGTTCCAGGCCGATCACCGCGAGCCGGAAGAAGGCGCTCAGCCAGTCGGCCTCAATGGTGATCATACCAGCCTCGCTTGCGGATATTGTTGAAGCTGTCGGTGGCGTGACAGGCATAGCATTGGTCGACGCGCGCCTTCGATCCGGCTGCGCGCTGCGAGACCATGCTGAAATGCTCCATGAAGTGACTGGGCGGCGCCTTGTGGCACTCGGCGCACTGCGTCGAATTGACCGATGGATGGCGGTAATTGGCGATCTGCCAGCTGTCGGTCTTGTGACAGCTCGCGCAGTCGGTGCCGAAAAGGCCCTGGTGCGGATCGCGGAACGCATGGCAGCTCGCGCAATTGAGCGCGGTCTCGGGGGTCAGGCTTCGAGTGTTTGTCGACATGCCCGCCAAAGGCTGCCGCCACTTCGCCATGTCGAGCAAGGCGGCGTGATCCATGCGGATGATGCCGCGCTCTCCCTCATGTTCGACGTGGCAGGAGGTGCACTGCGTCGCTTTCGCATGGAACTGCGTCGACTGCTTCGTCCCGAAATCCGTGCCCGCATGGCAGGTGAGACAGGTCCGGGTTTCGACGCCCTTGCCCGGCGTGTGGCAGGCCGTGCATTGGCCGGCGAAGGACTGGTGCGCGCTCGAGAGCGGGCCGGGCGAGACGAGCTGCGCCACCAGGCCGGCATCCCTCGGCGCGTCCGATCGCATCCGGATTGCGACCGCGGCGACCATCACCAGCAGGGCTGCGATGAAGACGGCGTAGGAAAGACGCTGCCAGCTCATAGCCAGCGCAGCCCGTAATAGAGCGCCGCGCCGACATGGAGCGCGAGCAGCGCGAAGATAAGACAGCCCAGCAGGATGTGCAGGATCCGCCATCGCACGAACAGGGTGTTGGTCGCCTCTTCGGCGCGGATCGCGAATTCGGTATCGGCCAGCGCTGCGGCGATCCCCGCCTTGTCCTGGGGGCGCTGGCCCGCGGACGCATCCCCGGCGACGAACAGATAGCGCTTCCAGCCCGACAGCGGCGGGGCTGCGGTATCGGCCTGCGTCGGCGCCGCCGGCTCCTCGAGGAAGGCGGCGCGAAGCGAGGCCAGTTCTGACCTGCGTCCGCGCAGCGCCCGACCAAGCTGGGCAAGCAGGTAGCGGCCGATGAAGCCGGTGATGACCGTCATCAGAAGGAGGATAGTCAGAAGCAGGCCGACCGGGCTTTCGAGCTTGTGCGCGGCGTGGACCAGACCCAGGATCGGCGCCAGCACGCCGGCATAGATGTGGATGGCGAGCAGGGTTGGCTTGCTGACGACCCGGGAGAGCGCCTTGTCGACCCAGGCGATGTGCTTGGCCGCGACATAAGGAAGCGTCAGCAGCATCAGCACGAGCGCTGCGATCCCGATGATCCCGCCGGCCAGGCTACCCGGAAAGCGGGGCGACACGTGCACGAGATAGCCGAACGGGAACAGCAGCAGGAACGCGACCAGCAGGCCCACGGCAATGTCGCTGCGTTCGCGCATCAGGCTTCGACCACGAGCGGCGTGCCCGTCCCCTTCGCCTGGCACGCGAGCACATAGCCTTGCGCCTTGTCGGCGGGCGCAAGGCCGGATTCGACCTCCATCGTCACTTCGCCCTGCAGCAGCTTGACCACGCAGGCGCCGCATGTGCCCGCACGGCATGCATAGGGGATCTCGACGCCCGCGCCCTCGGCCGCCTCCAGCACGGTCTCGTCCGCGGGCAAGGCCGCCGACACCCCCGACACGGAGAAGGTCACCGTGCTCGGCGCCACCTCGGCGCTCGGGGCCGGCTTATCCGCTGGCGGGGGCGCGGGCTTGACCTCGAGATCCTCGGGGTCGGTCGGCAGCGAGGCGGGACCGAACGCCTCGGTGTGCACCTGCGCTTCGGGGACGCCCAGTTCCGCCAGCACACTGCGCATAGCCCCCATCATCGCCGGCGGGCCGCACATATGGATCCGCCGGCTCGCGATCTCCGGCACCGCGGCCAGGATCATCTCGCGCGTGATCGGCCCTTCGGGGCCCATCCAGACGGTGCCGGGCGCGCGCTGCATCGCGGCGACGACATGGAGGTTGGGAAAACGGCGTTCGAGCCGCTCGAGCTCGTCGCGGAACACGAATTCCTCGGTCGACCGTGCGCCGTAGAAGAAGAAGATATCACCCTTCCACGCGGTGTCGGTGAGATAGCGCAGCACCGACATCATCGGGGTGATGCCGACCCCGCCCGCGATCAGCACGATGCTCTGGGCATCCGTTCCCGTGAAGGTGAAGGCGCCGAACGGTCCGCTGACCTTCAGCAGATCGTCGGCGACGACCTTGTCGTGCAGGTATCGCGAGACCACGCCCTGCTCCTCGCGCTTGACCGTCAGTTCGACATAGGCCCGCTGGGTCGGCGAAGAGGCGATCGTGTAGGAACGGCGCGCGGTCTTGCCCGCTTCGGGCTCTACCTCGACCTGCAGGAACTGGCCCGGCAGGAAGTCGAACGGCAGCCGGTCGGCGGCCGGGTCCGCGAGCCGGAAGGTCAGCACGCTCGGCGTCTCTCGCACGATCTGGACCACGCGCAGCTGCCCCGCCCAGCTTTTGGGCTTGCGCAGCGAAGCCCCAGCGGGCGCGGCCGCATTGCTCGGCGCGAGCCCGGCGCTGTCGGCAACGGGGGCAGGCGCGGGCGCAACCCTGGTAGCGGGCTGGGCAGCCTTCGGCTCCGGCTTTGTCAATGTCTTGCCGGTGGGGACACCACCGGCGATCGCCTCGATCCGCCGGAGGCGGAAGATCTGCAGCGCGATCAGCGTGGCGCTCACCAGCCCCAGGAAGAGCATGAGAAGCAGGTGCGAGGGCGAGATGCCGAACCAGTGATCGGCATGGCCGGGCGCGGCCTGGTCGATGTCGAGCTGATCGCGCAGCCAGGCAAGCCCGACCTCCCGGGGCGGCTGCAAGCCGCCGATCGCGCCCTGCGCGGCGGTGCCGGACCGGAACAGGTCGGTTCCCTCGCGCAGGCGGCGCGCCGCATCGAGCCGGGCCGAGACCGTGGTTGCACGCGCGCCGTCGGCCGAGGCGGCGTTGATCATCGCTAGGCCCGTGCTTACCCGTTCGCCAGCCTGCGCAGCGACCCGCTGCCTTGCCGCTTCGTCGAGCGCGGGAAAGGCGAGCAGTTGCGAGATGAAGCCGGTCCGGCGCGATTCGTGGCCGTGCTCATTCTCCCCTTCCCCATTGATCATGCGATCCATCATGGGGTTCATCATCTTCGCCATGTCCGACGACCCCGACGATGCCGGTGCGGACATGCCCCCGCCGGCCGGCATGCCTGCGCCATGATGCGCGGCATGATCCTCGCCCTCCTGCGCGCCCGCGCCCGCGGACAGGCTGAGAGCGATTGCGCAGCCGAGGCTCAAGCGTCGAAGGCTGATCCGCCTGGACATCCTCATCCCCTTTTTCAGCGCGCTTACATATCCTTCATCGGCATCGCCGAATTGCCCGGCGCGGGATCGGGTGCCGGCGCGGTCTGGTTGCCGGCCCCGGCGCGCATCGCGTCATGGTCCATCGCCTGACGGTGATGCCGCTCCATCTCGGCCTGGTTGCTCATCGCGTCCATCGACGCCGCGTCTGCAGCGTTGCCGCTGTCGGTCAGGACCGGGGTGGCGGCGACGCTGTTCGCCGCGGGCGGCACCGTCTGGTCGGCCTGGCGGTCGCAGCCCGAAAGCGCGAGCGCCAGCAACAGGCTTCCGCCGACAAGCGGAAGGGCTTTTTTCGCATGGTCGATCATAGCTTGCTCCTTGGCTTGAAAACTGTGGTCCCGGGCGCCGGGGATGGCGCCCGGACCGGCTCATTGCGCGCTGCGCAGGATCTGTAGGCACCGGTCGTGCGAGAGGTTCATCGGGTTGCGCCCCTGCCCCTTCATCTCGCCATGATCATGCGGCGCCTGGAGACCCATATTGCCCTCCATCGCCCGGCAACTCTCGACCTGCGCCGAGGTCGGCCGCGTGGTTACACAGGCGCCTAGAAGCAGCGCCGGCGTGAGGACGGCGATCAAACGCATTTTCTTCATGACAAAAGCCCTTTCGCTAGTGATGATCGTTCGTCCTGCGCTGCCTGATGTTTCTTGTTATGCTGTTGGTCTTTCCGCCGCGCCGTCAGGAAGGCGAGGATCGGGCAATCGGAGACGGGCACTTCGCCCGGGCATTCGTCAGCGAGCATCCGCAGCATGTCGCGGATATCCGACAGGCGCTCGAGCCGGGCTTCGGCGTCCGCGATCTTGGCAAGCGTGATATCGAGCACGGCCTGGGCATGCGCGGTGTCCGACGCCCTGAGCGCCAGCAACTGCCGGGCCTGTTCGAGTGTGAAGCCAAGCTCCTGCGCCGAGCGGATGAAATTGACGCGCTCGAGGTCGGTCGCGTCGTAGAGCCTGTAGCCCGCCGCCGTGCGCGCGGGTTCGCGCAGCAAACCCATCCGCTCATAATAGCGGATCGTGTCGCGGCCCACGCCCGCAGCGGCGGCCAGTTCGCCGATCTTGAAATTGCCCATGTCATCCGCTCGATCATCATGCCGGTTGGACCATGGTCCAGGGTCAAGCGGTTCGCTTTGACCCCGAACGGTCCGTTGCCGCCGCCAGCCCGCTGCCCCGACGTCTCGCGTCAGGGCAGCTTGTGCCGCCGGGCCACCGGCTCGTCAGTTCTTGCGAAGCTCGACGATGTCGTGCTTGGCAGGCGTGCCGTCGGCGACGGACACGTGCGCGAAGTGATCATCGAAGATATGATCGATCGTCACATGGCCGATGAGCTGGCGGTGATAAGTCGGCGCCACGCCTTTGGACGGACCCGGATGGGTCACAACGCGATAGACCTCGAGCTTCTGGCCGACCTCGGCGCCATCGGCCTTGCCGATGCAGACGACCGTGCCGTTGCTGCCCGTGTCAACGATCGAGCCGCGCATGAAGAAGGTATGTCCGATACCCTGAGCGAATGAAGGGACCGCTGCGAGCATCGAGATGCCGGCGAGCGCAACCATGATGGATTTCTTGATCATCTTGGACTCCTCTGAGAAGTGTTGAACACTGCCGCTCGATCTCTCGAGGGGAAGACTTTGTTTCTTCGCCTTCAGGAGTATGGTCCCTGGTCCAAGCTCGGTATACGTAGTGTTCGCAGCGACTGTCGGTTTGAGTAGATCCCCCCGGACCGTCGTTGATTTGTCCGTACCTCGCCAAACGGATGGCACCTGCCGCCTCCTCGGTGGGCGTCGTCCAGCATTGGTTGCAACTGATCTGTCCGGGTGCGCCCACTTGGTTCCGGGCACCTTTTGCAGATGTGGTGGGTTACGCCGTTTCCCCCCAACCGTGAGGGCTCCGCCTTCACGGTGCGTATTACCTAGGGGCAA
>MEGD01000010.1 GCA_001725355.1 Novosphingobium sp. SCN 66-18 | reverse complement strand
ATACCTTGGTATATATGGCAAGCTTGGGGAGTGTGGACCATTGTCGGCGAGTAAAACGTGCTGCCGATTTCCGGTATTGGGACTGAAGTTTGTCTGAATTCACGAAACTCGACATCGAGGGTGACGTCTCCGGTCGTGACGTCGCCTATCGCGCGATTTCGGGTTCAGGGCAGGTGGCGCGGCAGAGCACGTTGACGAGCTCGGCGGTGCACATCGAATTCAATAGGAGAACCGCGCCGCAGCCGGTTCTTGAGTGGCTGTACCGGCAACCCGTCGCCACGATGATGTGCCTGCGGAGCGGCTTCTCCGGATACAATCTCAGCGTCGGCGGCTCGGCCGAAAGGAGCTACTCGCCGAGACGGCACAGGTTGTTTTACCTGCCTCCCGGTGCGGATGCCCAGGGTGACTACACCGTCGGAAACACTTGCAGCTACATCGCGGTGTTCTTTCCTGCCGAGCTGGCGGAGAACGCAGCGAGCGATCCGGTGATCGGGTTCGACGATCCGGCGATACGCCATGGCTTGGCCGACCTCACCAACTGGAGCGATGATCCCGGATTTTCCATCATGGCGGAGGGGTGGACGCTTCAAACCGCAGCGCGCCTCCGGCTGCGGAGCCTAAGGACAGCTCAATCACCGGATACCGTGCCCGAGCTCAAGCACGATCGGCTCATCGAGTTCCTGCGATACGGCCATGCCGTCCCCACCCTAGGGGACATGGCGCAGGTGGCGGAGATGTCGCGCACGGAGTTCATGCAGTCGGTCTGGCAGAAAACGAAGCAGACGCCGTTCGAGTATGCCGTGAAAATGCGGATGGAAGCGGCGGCCGCGCTTCTGAACGACAGAAACCTCTCCATCGAGCAGGTCGCGTCGCGCTTCGGTTACGGATCACTGGAAGCATTCTCGCGCGCATTCGTCCGGATCTTTGACATGACCCCGGAGAAGTATCGCGCATACCCAGGGTGACGTCGTGTCGGTTCGGTTGTGTTCGCTCGATCATCTCGATCGCGTCGCGCCACTACCAGGGTATAGGTCGACCTTGCAAAGTGTGGCTGACAGGTTCCGTCGATGGTGATTTCGCGGGAACCGGAAAATCCTGAGTTCTTCAGGCATGTGAATGGTAAGGCGAATGTGTCCATTCGAGCGTCGCCTTCGCTTCGGCTTGAAAAGGTCGATCGTGTCAGCGACGAACCCGTCGTAGCCCGCTACCGTCAGCCCTGCCTTTCGCTCTTCATGTTCGATGCCGGATATCGGCACTTCAGCCTCGATGTGGCCGGTGAGGTCAGCAACGTGTCAAGGCCGCAGCGTAGCGTCTTCGCCTTGCTTCCCGCTGCCGAAGAGGTGCGTGGAGAGTTCCACGCCGTCGCGAACCGCTTCCGCTACAGCATTGCGTATATCGAGATCGACTTTCTCAGCGAGAGTGACCGTGCGCTGTTCGACCGCCCGCTGATAGGGTTCGAGGATACCACCCTGCAGTGGGGGATGTCGGAGCTTGGAGGATGGAGCCATGACCCGACTTTCCCGCTCATGGCCGAAGGGTGGGCCCTGCAGTGCGTGGCACGCTTGCGTGCGAAACTGGGAGATAGGAAACCGGGGGGAGCACGAAGTGGCGGGCTGGCGCCGGCTCGGCTTAAAATGGTCACCGATTATATCGAGCACCGTATCCAGGAGAGCATCACGCTCCACGAGCTTGCCGCCATCGCGGGCCTGAGCATCCGTCAGTTCGCGCGTAGCTTCCAGGCGAGCAAGGGCAAGACACCCGCGCGCTACATCCACGACCGGCGATTGGGGCGGGCTCGCGAGATGTTGGCGATGCCGGGGTTCTCGATGACGGATGTCGCGTACGCCTGCGGCTTCTCCCACGCCCAGCACTTCTCCAACAGCTTCCAGCGTTCAACCGGCATGACGCCGACAGAATTCCGGCAGGCGAATTGGGGGCGATGCGACGCGGTCTGACCGCCTTCCCATTGCGACAGGCGCGCGTCTTCCTCAGGAGTTCTTGGGGGCGGACCCATACCATGTTATGGGATGTTCAGTTCGGCGCGCGATGCGAAATCATGGTCGGGGGTGGAACATGCTGCGACACGACCGCATCGAAGATTGGCTTGGACTTCAAAAAGCGCCTTCCCCGAAGGCGCTTCACAGCATGAGTTGAGTGGCGTTTAGATGGCGGCAGCGATCCCAGCCGGTGCGCGCGGCGATGCGTTCTATCCCACCAGAGCATTCTGGCATCGGGGGTGCCGATCGAGCAGCAAGTCTAGCGGAACTGGCGGTGCCTCCAGATCATGCTGCGCGAGCGTCGCA
Organism: Novosphingobium sp. SCN 66-18; assembly: GCA_001725355.1. Classification (GTDB taxonomy): domain Bacteria; phylum Pseudomonadota; class Alphaproteobacteria; order Sphingomonadales; family Sphingomonadaceae; genus Novosphingobium. Next base: position 95,935 of record MEGD01000010.1, on the reverse strand, counting down.
CAACTGAAAGGTCGCTCCGCGATCTTGGCCACCGAGATGCTCGAGCACCAATTCCTGCAGTTCGCTCACGGCCGACGAGGCGGTGTAGCTTACGTCCATGATGCGTTTCAAAAGACGCCGTACACTCGCAACATCCAGTTCGGGCCGATCGAGAAGCTGCTCGATCAGAGAGGACTGGAGCACCGTGGCGCAAACCTTCTGCTGGACGTGATGGGACACTGCGATCAGCCGGTCCATCCCGTTCGCCGTCTCGAGATCGAAGTTCAGGTTCGCTTCGGAGATCGGCGGCAGGGCTATCATTTCCATCGTCGTGGTCTCCTTGTTTCGACTGAATGGATAGCATCCCGCGTGGCGCGCGAATTGCAGAACAAGGACACGACATACGCGAAACGGACAGAAAGCGCGGAGCGGGCCGGCTGGCGATCGCCAACAGGTGTCTGCGGTGACTGACAGCGCAGGCTCATCAAGGTCTTCTGAGGACAGCATCCATAACGCTGGGGGAGGCGACTACTATCGCGACGTCAGCGGAACCGTCTCTCTGGTGCCCAAGGATTCGCCGTCGGTTCGCATCGAATCACTGACACGCCATTCCCGGGAACCGATAAGCTGGCTGCTCCGGCAGCCCCGTGTCGCTCTCTATTGTTGGGATGCGGGCTTTCAGCGCTACTCGCTCGATATCGGAGGCTCGCGGGTCGAGACCGAGCGGGCTTCCGGGAGTCTCACTCTCATCCCTCCGGACCTGAAGGCCTCCGGCGAATTCTATTGCCACCCGACGACGCAGTACCGCGCTGCCTTCATCGACTTGTCCCTGTTCGAGGACAGAGGTCGCTTCACGCTCTCTCAACCGCTTGCCAGTTTCACGGACCAACCCTTGGAGAGGAGCGTGAAGGAACTGTTTGGGTGGCGTGACGATGCGACCTACAACCTGATGGCGGAGGGGTGGGCGCTGCAGGCTGTCGCTCGCATTCGTCGCATAATGGACGGTGTCCACAAGCCGACGATCGTCAAGGGCGGTATCCCGGCGCCCGCGCTCCGGCGAGTCGAGGAATACGTCCACAGCCGGCTTCATGAGATCATCAGTCTCGACGAACTCGCTGGCATCGTCGGGCTGAGCATCCGGCACTTCGCCCGTGCCTTTCAAACCTCAACCGGAAAGACGCCGGCTCGCTTCGTGCAGGAGCGCCGCATATCCCGCGCGAAGGAGATGCTCGCCCGCGAGCACGTTTCGATAACAGAGGTGGCGCTCGCCTGCGGCTTCAGCCACGCGCAGCATTTCTCGACGAGCTTCAGACGCGAAGTTGGAATGACGCCATCGGAATTTCGCCACGCGCATAAGTCGTGAAAGCAAGGTTGAACCGGGGGCCCCTAACCGGTGCCGACCCTGGCGCCAATACCACGGTATGGTTCAACTGAACGGGCCAGGCGTTGTACGATGCTTCGATGACGACGGCTGAGGCCGGCGCAGTGCTTCTTGTCGATTCGATCCGGCATGAGATGGTCGAGTATAAAGGGAGACCGTCTTTTGGTTGAATCGTCACCTCCCAATGGGTCGCCGCCGTTGATAGCGGTCGTCGATGATGACGAGGACGTCTCGTCGGCGCTCGGAAGTCTCATCGAGAGCATGGGCATCGACGCCATGACCTTCGGGTCCGCGGATATCTTTCTTGCTGACCGAGATCGACGGTTCGATCTCGTTATCAGCGATGTGCAGATGCCGGGGACAAGCGGTCTGGAGCTGGCGAAGATACTTCGCAAAGAGGCCGTGCCGCTGATACTGATCACGGCGTTTCCGAGCCCGGAGGTGAAGCAGCAAGCGATCGCGCAAGGCGTCCGTTGCTTCATGCGAAAGCCCTTCGACCCAGACCAGTTGATCGACTGCATCGAGCGTATCCTGGCAGGCGACTTGTAGGGTAATCGCCATTGGGTATCCCTCTCTCAACGTGGAATTGAATCATCATGGAGACAATCGGAAGAGATCTGCAGGAGATGCAGCGGACGCCGCTTCTGGCTGCTCATGTAGAGGCCCTTCGCAAATCGGGAGTGGTGAGGGAGTATCCGACGGGTGTCTTCGTCGCGCGGCCCGGTGAACCCGCAGACCGTTTCATCTATGTCCTTGAGGGCGAGATCGAGGTGGTCAACCCGCTCACCGATGAGCGCCACCTCCCATCCACACTCGGCCCGACACAGTTCATGGGCGAGATCGCGTTTCTGGACGGCGGCAACTGGTCGATGCTGTTGAGGACGGCGCAGCCGACACGGGTCATCGAAGTCGATCGGCAGACGATGCTGGGCCTGATGGCGCACATTCCGGAGATGTCCGACATCATCATCACGGTTTTCGCCGCGCGACGCCGCCGCCAGCTCGACACCCGGGATGGCGCTCTCATTCTCATCGGGGAAGACAGGAACCGGGCAATCCGCAGGATCGCGGACTTCGCGAGCCGGAATCGCATCCCCTTCACGTCGCTCGTGCCCGGCAGTGACGAAGCGGTCCTGGCGGCACGCAGCTGTTCGAGCACCTCAACGGAGCCGATGGTGATATTCGGGCGGACAGTCATCGAGGATCCGACGCCAGAAAGTGTCGCTCGCCTGCTCGGCATCGGCCGTGAACTGGTAGATGACGAGGTGTTCGACGTCGTCATCATCGGGGGTGGTCCTGCCGGCGTCGCGGCAGGTGTCTATGCTGGTGCGGAGGGTTTGACCGCCCTGGTGGTCGAGGACACCGCGGTCGGGGGGCAGGCCGGCACCTCTAGCCGCATCGAGAACTACATGGGGTTCCCGACCGGGATTTCGGGCGCAGACCTTGTCTGGCGTGGCGAAGTCCAGGCGATGAAGTTCGGAACCCGCTTCGTCGTTCCAAGGCGCGTATCCCTTCTCGAGCGCCTCGACGACGGCGACTTCTGCGCCACGTTCGACAGCGGGCAAGCTGTACGCGCGAGGGCGGTAGTGGTCGCGACCGGCGTACAGTATCGACGCCTCCCGATCCGCGGTCTCGCCCAACTCGAGGGAGCCGGCGTTTACTATGCGGCGACGGAGAACGAGGCGCGCAGCTGCCATGACGGTGACGTCGTCGTGATCGGCGGGGGAAATTCCGCCGGGCAGGCCGCCATGTATCTCAGCCGCTCGGCCCGCAGCGTGAGGGTGCTGGTCCGCGGAAGCTCGCTTGCGGCGTCCATGTCCAGCTATCTGTCGAGCAGGCTGGAGGCGGATCCGGCGATCACGATCGATTACGGCTCCGAGGTCGTCTCCCTCGAAGGGGACGAGCGTCTGGAGAGAATTTCTATACGGGATGTCGTCAGCGGGGATGAGAGGGTGGTGGATGCTTGCTCCCTCTTCGTGATGGTCGGAGCTGCGCCGAACACGGACTGGTTGTCGGGGCTGGTGTCGCTCGATGACAAAGGTTTCGTCGTCACGGGCGATGCCGCTGGCGCCGCATCGTCCTACGCGACCTCCTGTCCCGGCATCTTCGCCGTAGGTGACGTGCGGGCCCGCTCGGTCAAACGTGTCGCGTCTTCGGTGGGCGAGGGGTCGGTGGTGATCTCCCAGGTATGGGACTTTCTCAATCCGAGCCTCGGCCGCTAGGGTCAGGACCCATTACTGGCGCGATCGAGATTTGAAGCAAAATGGCCCAGAGCAAGGAGGAGGGGCGCAGGAATATGTCGATATTTCAAGCCACTCCGACGTCGCGCTGGGCCATTTTGGTCAAATCCGTGCGGGACGCCCAAATGGCTTCCATCTCGAACCGAAAGGCGCTTGCAAAGACGTCCACTCTTAGCCGCGCGCCCTTCGGCCCGATATGTTCGCCATTTGGACGCCTCGACCGCGCCAGTAATGGGTCCTGACCCTTGGGTCAGGACGCGAAGTTCGCAATACCAATGTATGAGCGCCCTGATCCGGTGGGACGGTCCCATCGCTTCCCCTTCGCGGCTACATTGTTTGCAGTGAGCACCACCTGCAGGGGAAAGGTAGCGCCAGCGAGACGAAGTTCTCGGATCACCGGACGCGAACCGTCCTCGCCAGATCCTCAGCCCGTGGTGCGGGTGAGAGTGGAGGAATGCACAATGAACCCGAGCCTGTTGCATCCTTCGGGGGACGTCCTGGCGGATTCCGAGATGAACCATCGGATCGCAAACAATCTCGCGCTCATCGCCGCGATCGTCGAACTTGATGGGCGCGCCGTCTCCGACCCGCAGGCGGCGATCGTGTTGGCGGCAACGCAGCGCAGGATTCACGCCGTGGCCAGCGTCCATCGGGCGCTGTATCGCGAACCCCTGGCGGAGACCGTCAATCTCGGCGTTTTCCTCGATGAACTCGGCGATTCCCTCCGCGCCCTGGTTTCCGACGGCCGGGACCGCCGGACAATCACGGTCAAAGCCGATGACTTTGACCTTCCCAACGAACATGCCGCCGCCTTCGCGATCATGGTCAGCGAACTGGTGGGAAATGCCGCCTATCGCGTGGACGATCCCGGCGAGGTACGCATCCTTTTCGACGCAACGCCATCGGGAGACTGGCGTCTGGCGGTCGAGGACGATGGTGTTGGCATTGGTCACCTCAATGGCGGAGAGTGCGGACTGGGTTCGCACATCATCCAGGCTGTCTGTAAGAAGCTGGGTGGTCAGCATGCATGGGAGGCGTGCCACCCGGGCACCCGTTTCATGATGTGGACGGGAAGCAAGCCAAGTCGAGATCGGGGGAGCAACTCGATGACAATGGTTGCGAGGTCCTCGGTGCAGAGCACGCAGGGGCCTGGCGTTCGAAAGGGTGAGTGATGAGGATTGACGAGAAGCGCGACGAAGCCATTGCGGAGAAGACAGGCAGCGGGCGGTTTCAGCTGGCGATCACGGCCGGCGGCGCGCATTTCACGGCGGATGAGCCGGTGGAGGTTGGCGGCCTGGGGTCCGGGCCAAGCCCCTACCAGCTGCTGGCGTCGGCGCTTGCGGCCTGCACATCGATGACGCTACTGCTCTATTCCGAGCGCAAAGGCTGGGATGTCAAAGTGAGGTGCACCGCTGTCGGCCATCGTCGCGATGAGGCGTCGAACCCACCGGACATCTTCACGCGCAGGATCGAGTTCGATGCCGATATTGATCCGGCCAGGAAAGCCCGGCTCCTGGAGATTGCCGATCACTGCCCCGTCCATCGCACGCTCATGCGCGGAGCGAAGGTAGTCACCACGGACGGGGCTCTGCCGAGCGCGGCCCCGGCGACGAGTCACATGGCCGACATGGAGGCATTGATCGCTGTCGGTCGCGGCTCCTGGGTTGCCGCAGGCTCGGCAACCCCGGCGCGGTTCAAGGACGTCTGTTGTCTCATCGCAGAGCCGTTTCGTCGCGTCTCTGCGAGACATCTGAAAATCCCGATTGTCGCTCAACACCCGCTTACCATTGTTCAAGGTTTGCGCGGTAAGGCGAAGGCGTGCAAATGCCGCCGTCGCTCTCGATTCAGACACTGCCCCGCAGTCTCCCGGTCATGGCCGTTCTTGGCCTTGACGAACCGGTCGAAGGCGATTGGGCAAGGCTGCGCGGCTATCAGTATTTCAGCGCATTCCGTCGTATGTATCTGAAAGTCGGCATGAATGCGCTGGCGGCCCTGTTCCTCGCCTTCGTGAGTTTCGGGGCAGCGCCTCCTCTCTTCATCGTTGGCTGGATGGTTCTCCTGGCCGCGGTGCTGCTTCAGGGCATGCGCCTGGATCGGGGGCTGGCCGACGCCGACCGCCGCCGTGTGACCAAGCCGGAAATCGTCCGCCACGCGCTATGGATCGTGGCGCTGGCCTTGATCTGGACGGTGCCTCTGGTTGCATTTCCCCTGTTCGGGCATGTGGACCGGCTGGCGCTGTGGATGGTGATGACGGTGATCATTGCCGGTATGGCCTATGCGCTGGCCGCGGTGCCGCTGGCGCCGCTGCTTTTTGGCGGCATCGTCGGCATTACCGGCGCGGTCATGTTCGTGTGGTCTGGTCAGGTCGTGAATGGCGGGCTGGCGCTGGCGTTCGTGACGATCGTTTCCGCCGGCAGGATCGAGGCGGCACGTGCGTTCCTAAACGCGCGCGTGGCCGAAGCAGGCATGGCCGAAAAGGGCGAGGTGGTCTCGCTCCTGCTGCGCGAATTCGAGGAAGGCGGGGCGGACTGGCTGTGGCAGATCGATACGGCCCGCCGGGTTCGTGCCGCATCGCCGCGTTTTGCCTTCGCGCTCGGCTGCGAGCCGGACGAGGCCGATGGCAAGCCCCTGATCCAGCTGATCGCCGGGCCTTCGTGGGATAGCGGGCAATTCCATTCCAGCCTGCACGATCTGGCGGAACGCCTGAAGCGGCGGGAAAGCTTCTCCAACCTCATCGTCCGCGTCACCATCGATGGAAGCCATCGGTGGTGGGAACTGTCCGCGTCCCCCAAGGTCGACGAGAACGGTGGTTTCGCCGGCTTCCGCGGCGTGGGTTCGGACGTGACCGAACAGCGCGAAAGCTCCGAAAAGATCGCCTATCTCGCCAGCTACGATACACTGACCGGTCTGCCCAACCGGATGATGGTGACCGACACGCTGGGCGAAGCGATGGCGGACGCCGACAAGTGGCGTACGCGTTGCGCGTTCCTGATGATCGACCTCGATCGTTTCAAGGCGGTGAACGATACGCTGGGGCACCTTGTGGGCGACCAGTTGCTCGCGCTCGTTTCCGAACGGTTGCGCAAGCTGATGACCGACAACGAATTGTGCGGCCGGCTGGGCGGCGACGAATTCGCCATCGTCTTGCGCGACGCTTCGGATACCGATCGCATCGCCCATGTCGCCCAGGCGGTGATTCACGCGCTGTCGCAGCCGTATCAGGTGGACAGCCACACCCTCTATGTGGGGGCGAGCGTGGGCTCCGCCATCGGGCCGCGCGATGGCGCGACCGTGGAAACGCTGATGCGCAACGCCGATCTGGCGCTCTACCGGGCCAAGGACAGCGGCGGCGGCATGCACTGCAATTACGAACCCGCGCTTCATGCCCATGCCGAGGAACGCCGGCAGCTTGAGTTCGCGCTGCGGCGCGCGCTGGAGCGCAACGAACTGCACCTGACCTATCAGCCCGTGGTGGACGCCACGAGCGAGCAACTGGTCAGCTTCGAGGCGCTGCTGCGCTGGAACAGCGCCGAGCATGGGATGATCAGCCCGGCCAAGTTCATTCCGCTGGCCGAGGACACGCGGCTGATCGTGCCGATCGGCGAATGGGTGCTGCGCATGGCCTGCCTGGAAGCGGCGCGCTGGCCCGATCCGGTCAAGATCGCGGTCAACGTCTCGGGCGAGCAGCTGCTCGATCCCGCGTTCGCCGACACGGTGGTCAGCGCGCTTTCCGCCAGCGGACTGCCGCCGCACCGGCTGGAGATCGAAGTCACCGAAAGCATTTTCGTGCGCGATGGAACCACCGCGCAGGCCACCCTGCAGCGTATCATGGCGCTGGGCTGCGGCGTGGCGCTGGATGACTTCGGCACCGGCTATTCCTCGCTGGGATACCTGCGGCAGATGCGGTTTTCCACGATCAAGGTTGATCGCATCTTCGTGCAGGGCGCCGCGCGCAAGAATCCCGAAAGCCTGGCGATCGTGCGCGCCGTGGTGGCGATGGCGGACAGCCTGGAGATGTCGACCACGGCCGAAGGCGTGGAAACCGAGGAGCAACTGGCGGTGATCCGGGCGCTCGGCTGCAAGAAGATCCAGGGCTACTATTTCGGCCGCCCGATGCCTGCCGAGGATGCGCGCAGACTGTTCACGTCCGAAAACCCGCAGCGCAGCGGTGGCGTGGCCGCCTGAGCCAGCCGGTCCGCGCCGTCAGGCGGCGACCAACCCTCTGACCACGCTTTCGAACAGCACGCGGCCGTCCGTGCCGCCCTGCGCCGCTTCGATCATGCGTTCGGGGTGGGGCATCATGCCCAGCACGTTGCCGCGATCGTTGAGCACGCCGGCGATATCGCGCTGTGAACCGTTGACCGGTTCGGCATAACGGAACGCCACGCGGCCTTCGCCTTCCAACCGGTCGAGCGTTTCGGCATCGGCGTAATAGTTGCCGTCATGATGCGCGACCGGGATATGAATCCGCTCGCCCGCATCGTAGCCGGAGGTGAACAGCGACTGGCTGGTTTCGACTTTCAGCGCCACGTCGCGGCAGACGAAGCGGATGCCGGCATTGCGCATCAGCGCGCCGGGCAGCAGGCCCGCTTCGGTCAGCACCTGGAAGCCGTTGCACACCCCCAGTACCGCCACGCCGCGTTCGGCGGCGCGGACCACCGCCTGCATCACCGGCGAGCGGGCGGCCATCGCGCCGGAGCGCAGATAGTCGCCATAGGAAAAGCCGCCGGGCAGGGCGATGAAATCAAGGCCTTCGGGCAGATCGGCATCGCCGTGCCACACGCGGTGGACGGTGCCGCCGCTGATCTCCTCGATGGCGACCGCCATATCGCGATCGCAGTTCGATCCGGGGAAGGTGATGACGGCGGCCGTGAAGGACATCAGGCGACCCTTTCGATCCGGTAGTTCTCGATCACCATGTTGGCGAGCAGCTTGCGGGCCATGTCGTCGAGCGCCTCGTCGGTGACGGTTGCGTCGACATCGAGTTCGATCATGCGGCCGGCGCGGACATCGTTGACGCCCGAGAAGCCGAGGCCTTCCAGCGCATGATGGATCGCGCGGCCCTGCGGATCGAGCACGCCGTTCTTCAGGCTGACAAAAACGCGGACCTTCATCGGCGGCGGGCCTTTCGCATCAAACGGTGGGATTGGGACTCGCCCGCGCCTATGCCCCCGCAGGGCGCGAAGGGCAAGGTCCGGATGGATGCCCGCGCGGTGCGAAGCTGACAAAGTTGACACGGTCCAAGGCGATTTGCGCGAGAGGGGATGCGGAGGGTGTGGACAAAGAAAAACGGGTGCCGGCAAACATGCCGACACCCGTATCTCCGGCGTGTCCCTGCAGGACAGCCATCAGGTCATCAGAACTTGTACCCGGCCGAGATACCCCATTCGCGCGGGCGGCCATAGGCGCCTTCGGCCAGGCCGAAACCGGACGAGGCGTTGCCCGACAGCAGATAGAGCGTGTTGGTCAGATTCGTGCCGAACGCCGAGAAGGTCAGCGCATCGTTGGCGAAAGTATAGCTGAAGCGCGCGTTCAGCAGGCCATAGCCCCCCTGCGTGATGATCGGCGTGTTGGCCACGTCGTTGTAGATGCGGCTGTACATCGTGTAGTCCACGCGCAGGCGCGCGTCCGACCCGTCGTTGAAGCCGTGGCTGACTTCGGCGCCGGCCGAGACGGTCCATTCGGGCGTCTTCACGAACTTGCTGTTGATCGTGATCGGCAGGACCTGCGTGGGGCCAAGGCCCTGGCCTACGCTGGTGTAGCGGGCATGGGTGTAGCCCACCGCCAGGTTGGCGCTGAACCAGTTGGCCGGGCGCATCACGGTTTCCAGCTCGAAGCCGTCGATCTTGCCCGAAGCCGCGTTCGCCACGAAGTTCTGCGGCGTCTGGTTCACGGTCAGCTGGATGTTCTTGTACAGCGAATGGAACACCGCGAGGTTGGTGGTCAGCGCGCCGTCCAGCCACTTGGCCTTCACGCCGCCTTCATAGGTATCGAGCGTTTCCGGCGCATACTGGGTCACTTCCGCCGCGCTGTCGAGCGGACGGCCGTTGAACCCGCCCTGCTTGAAGCCGCGCGAGAACGAGGCATAGAGCAGGACGTCGTCGGTGGCCTTGAAGTTCAAGCCGAAGCGCGGCGTGAACTTGTTGAACGTGGCTTCCTTGGTCACGTCCACGAACTTCACGTTGTCGCGCTGGCGCACGTTGATCGAGGTGAAGACCTTCTTGTCCGAGGTGTAGCGCGCGCCGACCGTGACCGACAGGCGGGGGACGATCTCGTAATCCGCCTGGCCGTAGAACGCGATGCTGCGGTTGTTGGTGTAGTTCTGGATGAACACCGCCGGGGAATAGGGCGGGGTGGCGGCGAGCGGCGGCCACAGGCCGATGGCGAGGTCCGCCGTGGCGATATCGCTGCCCTTTTCCTTGAAGTAGTAGCCGCCGACGACGAAGCTCAGCTTGTCGTCCAGCACCTTGCCGCTGGCCTGAAGCTCCTGGCTGAACTGCCACTGCTTGTCGCGGTTGGTGGTCTGGCGGAAGGTGAACGGGGTGTTGTCGCCATCGCGCGTGAAGTAGGCCTTCATGTCGCGATAGGCGGTGATCGACTTCAGCGTGACCTGGCCGAGTTCGAGCGCCACGGTGCCCTGCGTGCCCCACAGGTCCAGGTCGTTGCGGTTCGGGCCGCCGGCCCAGGTCTCGAACGGGCTGGCGGTGATGTAGCTGGCGTTCAGCGTCTTCTGACCGTTCGGCGCGGTGATGCCCAGCGTGGGCGCAACGAAGCGGTTGTAGTTGGTGAGGAACGGCGTGCCGGTAATGCCGGGAACGTTGGCCACCGCCAGCAGATCCGAGGGAGCCGAGTTTTCGCGCGCGCGGGTGTAGTCCCCGCCGATGTCGATCGTCAGCGTGTCGGTAGGGGCGAGACGCAGCGTGCCGCGCACCATCTGGGCGTTGCGGTTGCCCTGGGTGCCGCCGTCGTAAAGCCGCTTCACATAGCCATCGCGGTTGAGCGTGGCGCCGGAAAGGCGCAGCGCCACCTTGCCTTCGACCAGCGGGATGTTGACCGCGCCCTTCACGTCGATGCGGTCGAAGCTGCCATAAGTCGCTTCGAGCTTGCCCTCGAATACGTCGAGCTTGGGGCGCGCGGTGGTGATGACCATGGCGCCGCCGATGGTGTTCTTGCCGAACAGCGTGCCCTGCGGGCCGCGCAGCACCTGCACCGAGGCGATATCGACCGCATCCATGACGCCGCCGATCGAGCGGGCGTAGTACACGTCGTCGACATAGAAGCCGACGCCCGGATCGGAGAAGATCGCGAAGTCGTTCTGGCCCACGCCGCGGATGAAGACGGTGGCGTTGTAGTTGCCGCCCGAAAGCGCGGCGGCGCCATCGAAGCGGATGTTGGGCGTGAAGCGCGCGACTTGGTCGAGCGTGTCGACGTTGCGTGCCGCCAGCGCATCGCTGCCGAACGCCGTCACGGCGACGGGCACGTCCTGCAGGCGTTCGTTGGTGCGGCGGGCGGTGACGATGATGTCGTTGGTGCCGGCATCGCTGGCGGCTTCGGCCGACTGACCTTCACCCGATGCCTGGGCAGTTTGTGCCTGTGCGGTGAACGGGGTGGCGAGAAGCGCCGCGCCCGTCATCAGTTTCCATGCGACCTTGCGCATTGTCAGATCCCCTCTTTGGTGTTGGAGTTGGTAGTGAAATCAAGCGTGCTGGCCCGCACCCGGGCGAGCAGGACGCGCAGCGTTTCCCGCTCGGCTTCGCTGAGGCTGCCGAACGAGACGGCATCGGCGCGCAGCGATGCCATGCGGAATTCCTCATAGAGCGTCTCGCCGCGCAGCGTCAGGTGGATGCCGCCGCGCCGGGAAACGCCTTGCTGGCGCGGCGCAACCGCGCCCAGCGCGGTGAGGGCGTTGACAACTTCCATCGCGCTGGCACGGTTGATGCTGAGCGCGCGGCCCAGTTCGGCCTGCCGGCATCCCGGATGGGTGCGAATGTAGGCCAGCGCCGTGGCGCGCGTGGCAGTCAGGCCCAGTTCGGCCAGCATACCCCGGATCAAGTCCATCGCGAGAACGTCGGTCGCGTGCAGCTGGTAGCCAAGGCGCGCGCCGATATCGCCGAAGAGCCCGGTCCCGGGGTTGGCATCAGGAACGGCTTCCGTTTTGGCGGCGGATCTGCCTGGCATCCTTCAATCCCTCGCGCGCTGTCTCGTGGCAGCTGGTTTGTATGGAAGGCATACAAGTGCGAGGTGGGCGTGCCAATTGTTTTGTATGGCGGCCAGACAAACTGCGGGAAAGGTGTGGCCAATCTGCCGCACCGAACGCGACGGGGCATAACGCGCGACACCCGGCGAACCATGGAAGTCTGCCGGGGTGTTTTCGTTTATCTAACTGATAGTATTATATTTATTCCGTATAATTGGCGCGTAGTGCGGTAATGTCGGCGTTGGTAAGGCCGATTTCCCGCTTCAGATAGCCGTCCACCGAACCCCAGCGCTTTTCCACTTCATCGAGCGCGGCGAGGAGGAACGGCGTGCCGTCCGCTTCCATCAGCGGTTGCGGCTTGGCCAGTTCCGGCTTCGACTGGTAGTAGGCGAACAGCTTCGCCGCGTAATTGTCCGGGAAGGCGGCCGGATCGAACCGGGGCATTTCGTATTCCGGATGGCGCAGCGCGGTGGACGCGAGATAGTCCTTCACGATCACCTCGCGCGGGGTACCGAGCGCGGACAGCACGATCGCGGTTACGAAGCCGGTGCGGTCCTGGCCGGCGGAGCAGTTGTATTCGATCGGGCCTTCGTGGCGCTTGAGCAGGTCAAACACCAGCCGCAACTGAGGGGTCAGCAGCACCGGCATCCCGCGATAGACGGCGCTGCCGTTGGAGGGAAGGGAGCCGGAAGCCGCCATCAGCCGCTTCATGCTGTAGCCGACGGCGGTGTAGCGCACGCCGTCGATCCGGGTGGGGGCAAGCTGGCGTTCCTCGTCCGAGCGCAGGTCCACCATGGCGTTCAGGCGCAGCGTGCCGACCGTGGCGAGGTCGGCGTCGCTCAGCAGCGGGGTTGCGCCCCACCGTCTTGCCGCCGGCGGCCGGATAGCCGCCAATGTCGCGGAAGTTGGAACCCTGTTCGAGCGGCACGACGCGTTCGACGGCGCGGGTGACGGTGCCCGTGGCGCGATCGCGCACCAGGAACCAGCCGCGCGTGCCCACGGGCAGGGTGACGGTCTCGTGCCTGTCGCGGTCGTTAGCGGAAACGGGCGTGGCCGTGGCCACGGTCGCCTCGGGCGTGTCCGCGCGGAACAGGTCGGCCGCCTTGATCCCGGTCCAGCGCACGTCCACCGTGGTAGGAGCGGTGCGGACGACCTCGATGGGCTGGCCGGTCTGCGCCGCTACGGGCAAGGCCAGCGTGATGGCGACCAGGGCGGTGAGGCTCGTGAGCGTGCGGAAGCGGATCATGGCGGTCTTTCCTGTTGCGACGTCCTGATGCGCGGGCGTTAGGCGGGGCGCATGACCGGTCGGTGACAGATGGGACTTACGCCGGGGGGGCTTCCACGCCTTCCGGCAGGACCAGCACCTGCACCGCCTTGTCCAGCGCTAGATAGCGGCGCGCCACGGCCAGCAGGTCCGCCGGGGTCAGCGCTTCCAGGCGGGCTTTGGCCTTGCGGAAGCGGTCGAAGCGCTCTGGTTCGCTTTGCGCGCGCTCGGCCAGCGCCATCCAGCCGCCGTTGGTCTTGAGCACGTTGTCGATGCGCTCAAGCATCGGCGCGCGGGCGCGGCGGAGCATGTCGGCATCGACGGGCGCGGTGGTGATCTGGCGGACGGTGTCGGCCAGCGCCGCACGGGTGGCGGCGATGTCGGCCACATCGACCGATGCCTGGATCGCGAATGTGCCATAGCCGCGCCAGACGTGCGAAAGGCTGGACTGTGCGCCGGGCGAATAGGACTTGCCCAGCTTTTCGCGCACGGTGTCGAGCACCTCGATGCCGGTCACCTCGTCCAGTAGCTCGATAGCCATTGCCTCGTCGGGATCGCGGTCGTCGCGCGTGGGCCACACATAGCGCAGGATCGCCTGGTTCGCCTGCCCCTGATGCCGGATCACGCGCAGCCCGCGCGTGGCGGTGAAGGGGCGCTGGCGTTGCACATCCCAGCCACGGAATTCGGCTTCGCGCGCCGGCAGGGCACCGAAGGTCCGGGCCACCAGCGCGATCGCCTGCGCCTCGTCGAAATCGCCGACCAGCGCGATTTCCATCGCGCCGTTAGCCAGCCGGTCGGACACGGTGCGGCGCAGGTCGGCGAAGCTGAGCTTCTGGTAGGCGGCGGGGGCCTGCAGGGTGAAGCGCGGATCGTCGTCCGAAAGCAGCCCGCCCAGCGTGTTGGCCAGCGCGGCCGACGGGGTGGCGCGGTAACGGGCGAAGAAGTTGGCGATGTTCTGCCGGTAGAGCACTTCGCCTTCGGGGCGGTATCCGGGATCGGTGACTTGCGCCGCAAGGTACTGAAGCTGCGCTTCCAGATCGCGCCGGGTGGTGGTGACGCCCGAATAGAACGTATCGCCTCCGGTGGCGATGCCGCCGCCGACCGAACGCCCGGCGAGCAGTGTCTGGAGATCGTCCTGGCTGTGCTTGCCCAGGCCCCCGGCGGAGAACATCGCCATCATCTCGGTCGCCAGCGGATTGTCGCGGGTGTCGAGCATCTCGCCCCCGTCGATTGACAGGCGCACCTGGATGCGATCGGTTTCCAGCGTGGTGCGCTTCAGATTGAGGCGCACGCCGTTGGCGAAGCGGATCTCTCGGATGCCGAACGCCGGCTCCGTGGTATCGGCGACGACCGTGCCGGGCGCGCCGAAATCGGTATAGGCGAAGGCGCCGGAGGGGCCAGTTTCGGGCAGGCCGGCTGGCGCCTGGATCGCGGTGTTCCACGCCTGCCGTATCGCCTTGCCGCCGCCCGATGGCGCGGTGCGGCCCTGGAAGCGGATCAGCGGATGGTCGAGCGGCACCGCTTCGCGCTTGAGCGCCGCCAGCACCGCCCGGGGCGTGATCTGCGGGGCGAAGGCATTGAAGCGGGCGAGCGCGCCGGCGGGGTCGGTCGGCACCGTCTCGTCGCGGATCAGGCCCAGCGCAGCCTGCACCAGCGTGCCGTTGCCGCGCGTATCCGCGCTGGCGGCCGCGTTCTCGATGCCGGTGCGGATATTGGCGACCTGTTCGTCGATTTCCGCCTGCGTGAAGCCCTTGTCCAGCGCCTGACGCAATGCCGTGGTCGCCACGGCAAGCCCGCGCCGCCAGCCGCCGTCCACGGTATCGACCACCAGATTGGTGGTGCGCCCGATGCGGAATACGTCGCTGGTGCCGAAGCCCGCGCCCCGGAACGGCGGATCGACCTTGCGGCTCATTCGTTGGAAGCGCCGGTTGATCACGCCATAGCCGATCTGGCGCAGCAGGTTGACGCGGCGGCTGGCGATGCTGTCCGGCTCGTCCAGCCACGGCCCGTGGCGCGAGGCGGTGACGCGCTCGGACAGTGCCGAATCGAGCCAGATCTCGGTCTTGTCCTTTTGCGCGCGGTCGACTTTGCCCTGGTCCGGTCGCTGCGGCGGCGGCGCGGGCTGCCACGAGGCGAAGCGGGCGCGGATCGCGGCTTCTACCGCATCGGCATCGAAATCGCCGATCACGATCAGCGTGGCATTGGCGGGCACGTAGTGCCGCACCCAGAACGAGCGCAGCGCATCGGCGGTGGCGGCATCGAGCGCGGCGACGGTGCCGATCGGCAGGCGGGCGGGGTAGGTGGCGTGGGGGTAGAGGAAGGCAAGCTGGTCTTCGAGATTGGCCCGCTGGTAGCCTTGCCCGTCGCGCAGTTCCGACAGCACCACGCCGCGTTCGCGCGCCACGGCTTCGGGCGTGAAAGTCAGCTCGCTCGCGGTCTCGCGCATCAGCATCAGCGCGGTGTCGAGCAGGGCGGGATCGGCGCGCGGCAGGTCGAGCATGTAGAGCGTCTGTTCGAACCCGGTCTGCGCGTTGGTGTCCGCGCCGAACGACAGGCCGTTGCGTTCGAGCAGGCGGATCATCTCGCCTTCGGGAACGTGGGTGCTGCCGTTGAAGGCCATGTGTTCGACGAAATGGGCGAAGCCGCGTTCCTGCGGTCCTTCGTCGAGCGATCCGGCGGCCACGTCCATGCGCACCAGCGCGGTGCCGGCGGGCGTGGCGTTGCGCCGTATCACGTAGCGCATGCCGTTGGGCAGCTTGCCGAAGCGATAGGCGGCTTCGGGCGCGAGATCGCTTTGCTGGAAGGCCCAATCGGGCTTGGTGGCGCCTTGCCGTGCAGAATGGGCCAGCGCCGGTGATGCTCCAAGCATCAAACAGCAGGCCAGCAGGAGCGGGAAAGGACGCGGCATCATCTCGGCACCCATCCTGCCGCGAGTCGGCTTAACGGGCAATGAGGGATGCGAGCCGGAATGGCGGGGCAGGCGTCCCCCCTCCCGCAAGGACGGGAAGGGGGAAGGCAGCCTTACTTCTTGTTGCGCAGCTTGCTGCGGTGCGCGCCGAGGTCGAAAACCTCGCTCGGCCCGTTGTCGCTTTCCAGCAGGCCCAGCCGGCGGGCGACTTCCTGATAGGCTTCCTCTTCGCCGCCCAGATCGCGGCGGAAGCGGTCCTTGTCGAGCTTTTCGCCGGTGGTCATGTCCCACAGGCGGCAGCCGTCGGGGCTGATTTCGTCCGCCAGGATCACGCGGCTGTAGTCGCCGTCCCAGATGCGGCCGAATTCGAGCTTGAAATCGACCAGGCGGATATTGATCGCCGCGAACATGCCGACCAGAAAATCGTTCACGCGGATCGCCATCGAGGAAATGTCCTGCATTTCCTCGTTCGAGGCCCAGCCGAAGCAGGCGATGTGCTCTTCGGCGATCAGCGGATCGCCCAGCGCATCGTCCTTGTAGTAGTATTCGAGCAGGGTGTGGGGCAGCGGCTCGCCTTCGGGCAGGCCCAGGCGCTTGCTGATCGAACCGGCGGCGACATTGCGCACCACGACCTCGATGGGAATGATTTCCACCTGCCGCACAAGCTGTTCGCGCATGTTGAGGCGGCGGATGAAGTGCGTGGGAATGCCGATGTGCGAAAGGCGCGTGAACACGTATTCGCTGATGCGGTTGTTGATCACGCCCTTGCCGTTGATCGTGCCGCGCTTCTGCGCGTTGAACGCGGTGGCATCGTCCTTGAAATACTGGATCAGCGTGCCGGGTTCCGGGCCTTCGTAGAGAATCTTGGCCTTGCCTTCGTAGATCTGGCGGCGACGGGACATGGGCGGGTCTTCCTCAAGCGTGCGAAGCCTTCTGGTCTTCGCGGGAAATCAAAAACCCCGGCGAGGCGAGGTGAGTCGCGAAAAGCGACCCTATCGCGGAAGCCGGGGCGTCGCAGCGCCCATAATGGAAAATCGCCAGTTGCGCAATTGCACGCCCGATCGCCCGTGCCTTGCGCGGGGCGTGTTCTGGTTGTTCAAGATTTTGGAACGGTTTCTGCCAGTTTATCCGGATGACCCGATTGCGGGAATCGCGGCATAAGGGCTGCGTGTTCAAGCGGGGCCGCTCCCGCCACCAGCAAGGATGAAAACGATGAGCAAGGTCCTGGTTCTCTACTATTCCAGCTATGGCCATGTCGAAACGATGGCCAACGCCATCGCCGAAGGCGCGCGTTCGGCCGGCGCGGACGTGGACGTGAAGCGCGTTCCTGAAACCGTTCCGCTTGAAATCGCCCAAGGCGCGCATTTCAAGCTCGATCAGGCCGCGCCGGTGGCGACGGTCGCCGAACTCGAAAACTACGATGCGATCGTGGTCGGCACCGGCACCCGCTTCGGGCGGATCAGCTCGCAGATGGCGGCGTTCCTCGATCAGGCCGGCGGCCTGTGGGCGCGCGGCGCGCTGAACGGCAAGGTCGGCGCGGCTTTCACCTCCACCGCCAGCCAGCATGGCGGTCAGGAAACGACGCTGTTCTCGATCATCACCAACCTGCTGCACTTCGGCATGACGGTCGTCGGCCTCGACTATGGCTTCCAGGGCCAGCTTGGCCACGACGAAGTCACCGGCGGCGCGCCGTATGGGGCGACCACGATTGCCGGCGGTGACGGAAGCCGTCAGCCGAGCGGAACCGAACTGGATGGCGCGCGTTATCTCGGTAAGCGCGTAGCCGAAACCGCCAACAAGCTGTTCGGCTAAAGCCCGATCCCCCAGGATCGGCCCGCGCCCGCGCCAGCCCCCCCCCTCTTAAGCGCGGGCATACGACGGGCCGATCTGACCCTGAAAAGGCCGCAGACCGGCGCAAGTCTCGCTCCCCTCCCGCTTGCGGGAGGGGCGGGGGGTGGGGAAACTCCCGCCCCGCCCGATAACGATCCCCTACTTCCCGCCCAGCAGATTCGCCTTCCAGAAGCCGATCTCCGTCCAGAACTGGTAGTCGGCGTTTTCCTTCTTGGCGAAGCCGTGGCCTTCGTTGAGGCCCACGATGTGCCAGGCCGGGCGGCCCTTGGCGCGGACGGCGGCCACCATCTGGTCGGCCTCGCTCTTGGGCACGCGCGGATCGTTGGCGCCGGTCACCACCATCAGCGGAATGGTCAGGCGGTCCACGCTGGTCAGCGGTGAGATCGTGGTCAGTTGCGCGCGCTGCTTCGGATCGCGCTCGTCGCCATATTCGGCGCGGCGCAGGTCGCGGCGATAGCCTTGCGTGTTTTCGAGGAACGTGACGAAGTTGCTGATCGCCACGATGCAGTCCGCCGCCTTCAGCCGGTCGCCATAGCGGATCGCGGTGGCATAGCACATGTACCCGCCATAGGAGCCGCCGGTGACCGCCATCCGCGCGGGATCGATCGCCGGATCGGACTGGAGCCGGTCGAGCAGAGGGCCGATGTCCTTCACCGAATCCTCGCGTCGGAACGGGCCGTTGTCCAGCCCGACGAAGCGCTTGCCGAAGCCCGACGATCCGCGCACGTTGGGATAGAACACCGCGATGCCCAGTTCGTTGATGAGGAAGTTGGCGCGCCCCTTGAAGCCGGGCGTGGTCTGTCCTTCCGGTCCGCCGTGAATGTTGACGATCAGCGGCCGCTTGCCCGGGAACTTGGCAGGATCGGGGCGGTAGAGGAAGCCGGTGACGGTCTCTCCATCGAAGCTCTTCACCTGCACCAGTTCGGGATCGGCATTGGCGGCGGGATCGAGGCCGCCGGTCTCGCTGGTGGTCCAGCGCGTGGCCGCCAGCGTCTTCGGATCGACGGCGAAGGCGTCCGCCGGAACCTTGGCGGAGGACAGCGTCAGCCCGATCGTGCCCCATGGCGCGACCTTGAGCGTGGAGATCACGCCCGCCGGCAGCGCGGTGACATCGCGGACGGCGCCGGTCTTAGGATCCAGCAGGCGCAGCTTCGAGATGCCGGTTTCGTTGACGGCATAGGCGATGAAACTGCCGTCATCCGCGATCGAGAATTCCTCGACATCGCCCTTGGCTTCGGGCGCGCGGGGCGTGAACTTGCCCGTCCGGGGATCGAGCGTGCCCAGCCGCTGGTAGTCCGATCCCTCGTCGCTGGTGACCCACAGGGTGCCATCCGGCGCGAATTCGGCGGCGGCGTAGGCGATCGGCTTGGCGTGATCGCCAAGCGGGGTGAGCTTGCCGCTGGCCAGGTCGAGCCACCACAGGTTGCTCTTCTGGATCGAGATATATTCGCGCACCACCGCGCCCTTGCCGTCCGGCGTGAATCCGGAGATCGACCAGCCGCCGCCCTTGACCTGCGCGACCAGGCGGTTGGTCGCGGGATCGCGCGGGTTCACCACGTAAAGGTCGGAATCGACGCCGTTGCGGCGCGTGGAGCTGTAGGCGATCCATTGCCCGTCATGGCTGAAGGCGTTGTATTCGTTGCGGCTCTTGCCGTCGGTCAGCAGCGTCAGGCGGCCAGCCTTCAGTGTATAGAGCTGGAAGAATTCGTCTCCGCCCTTGTCCTTGCGCACCACCAGCGTGCCGTCGTTGGGCGCGTACCAGCCGGCCAGAGGCTCCGCTTCGAAGCTGATCTGCTGGCGCGCCATGCCGGGGCCGGCCACGGTGTGCAGCTGCGGCACGCTGGCGAAGCGGGTGGAGATCAGCATCCCGCGCGTGGCCGGGTCCCAGTCGAGGAAGGCGGCGGTGCGGTATTCCATGTAGGGGCGCGTGGCATCGACCACCGCCATCGGCACCGGCGGCGCGCCATCCACCGCGATGGTGGCGGGCTTCGGCGCGTCCTGCGCCAGCAGCGGGGCGGGAGCGAATGTCGCCGCCACGACGACGGGGGCGGTCAGGGCAAGAAAGCGAGCGCGCATCGGGTTCTCCGGTCCGGAACGGGGCGTTGCGATGGAAGATGGTTGTGGCCGTGCCCGGCGCGGTCCGCAACGTCCTTTTGACCGGCGCGCGGCGGTCGATTGTTGCACGGGTGCAGCACAGCTTTCCCGGCCCGGCTCTGGTCCCCGAACGGCGGATTGGCTAGGCAGGGCCGCAAAGGAGACCCGCCAATGAGCCGTGCCGCAACGCTTGCCCTTCTCAAAACCTACTATGGCGCGTTCAACGCCGGGAACTGGGAGGGGATGCTGGCGTGCCTGTCCGACGACGTGGCGCACGACATCAACCAGGGCGAACGGCAGGTGGGCAAGGACACGTTCCGCGCCTTCATCGCCCATATGGAACGCTGCTATCGCGAGCGGCTGGAAGACATCGTGTTGATGGCCAACGACGATGGCACGCGCGCGGCGGCCGAATTCGTGGTGCACGGGGAATACCTGACAACCGACGAAGGGCTGCCCGAAGCGAACGGCCAGACTTATGTCCTGCCGGCGGGCGCGTTCCTGTCCATCGCCGATGGCCGGATCACGCGCTTGACGATGTATTACAATCTGGCCGACTGGACGGCGCAAGTGGTCGGCTGATGAGTAGCGCCGCCAACCCGCGAAGCGGGATCGCCGCCAGCCCGCGGAGCGGGATCGCCGTCCGCCCGCTGACCGGGGAGGAGATCGCCGCCGTGCTGGGCGATCTGGCCGACCTGCGCATCCTTGTCTTTGCGGCCTATCCCTATCTCTATGACGGCGACGCGGCCTACGAGGCGGAGTATCTGCGCGAATATGCCGCCGCGCCCGATGCGGTGCTGGTCGCGGCGTTCGACGGGGATCGCGTGGTCGGCGCGGCCACGGCGGCGCCGATGCTGCACCAGAAGGCGGAGTTTCGCGCCCCGTTCGAGGCGCGCGGGCTGGACGTGGCGCGGCTGTTCTACTTCGGCGAAAGCGTGCTGCTGCCCGAATACCGGGGCCACGGCATCGGCCACGCCTTCTTCGACCATCGCGAGGCGCAGGCGCGGCGCTGCGGCGCGAACGCGGCCTGCTTTGCGGCGGTGATCCGCCCCGGCGATCATCCGGCGCAGCCGGCGGACTACACCCCGCTCGACGCGTTCTGGACGAAGCGCGGCTATGCGCCGATCGAGGGGCTGGTGACCGAATTCGGCTGGAGGGAACATGGCGAGGACGGGGAAAGCGTGAAGCCCATGCAATACTGGTTGCGGCAATGGTGAGCTGGCGCGTCGCGGCGGCGCAGTACCCGATCGACCGGCTGGCCGACTGGGATGCCTATGCCGCCAAGGTGGCGCAATGGGTGGGGCAGGCGGCGGAGGGAGGCGCGGCGCTGGCGGTGTTCCCCGAATATGGCGCGATGGAACTCGCGTCGCTCGACCCTGCGACGATGGGCGATCTGGCGGGATCGATCGAGACCGTCTCCGCGCTGCTCCCGCGCGTCGATGCGCTCCATGCCGATCTGGCCGCGCGGCACGGGATGCACATCCTGGCCGCCAGCGCGCCCCGCAAGGACGCCGACGGGCGCTTCCGCAACACCGCGCGGCTGTTCGCGCCGAACGGGCGGATGGGCGTGCAGGACAAGCTGGTGATGACCCGCTTCGAGCGCGAGCAATGGGGCATCGCGGCGGGCACGGGCCTCAAGCTGTTCGAGACGGTGCTTGGCAAGATTGCGGTAAACATCTGCTATGACAGCGAATTTCCGCTGCTGGCAAGGGCGGTGGTGGAAGCGGGGGCGGAGGTGATCCTCGTCCCCTCCTGCACGGATTCGCTGCACGGATACTGGCGCGTGCGGATCGGCGCGCAGGCGCGGGCGCTGGAAGGGCAGTGCTATGCCGTGCAATCGCCCACGGTGGGCGAGGCGGCGTGGTCCCCGGCGGTGGACGTCAATCGCGGCGCGGCGGCGGTCTATGGCCCGCCCGACCGGGGAATGCCTGCCGATGGCGTGCTGGCGATAGGCACTGAGAATGCATCTGGCTGGGTCTTTGCCGCGATCGATACGGCGCGCGTGGCGGACCTGCGCGCGGATGGCGGCGTGCTCAACGCGCGCCACTGGGCCGAGCAACCGGGCGCGCAGGCGGCCCTGCCGGCGGTCGAGGTCGTTTCGCTCTTGTAGGCGCTTGTCACATTGCTGTCGTGTCGCGATCCTAGCGCGGTCTTCGGAATAAGGAGACGGCCATGGTGGCGGGATTTTCGCGGCGGAGCATGATGGCGATGGGGGCAGGACTGGGCGTGACCGCGCTGGCCGGAGGTGCCGTCCACGCCGCCACGCGTCCGCGCCCGGTCAAGCCGCTGCTCATGGCGCATCGCGGCTGCTCGGCGCTGCGGCCCGAGCATACGCTGGCGTCCTATGCGAAAGCGATCGCCGACGGCGCCGATTTCATCGAGCCCGACCTTGTCGCCACGAAGGATGGCGTGCTGCTTGCCCGGCACGAGAACAATATCGCCGAAACCACAGACGTTGCCGCGCACCCCGAATTCGCCGCGCGCAGGGCAGTGAAAGTGATCGATGGCGAGAAGCTGGAAGGCTGGTTCACCGAGGATTTCACGCTGACCGAATTGAAGACGCTGCGCGCGAAGGAGCGGCTCGGCGCGCTGCGGCCGGAAAGCATGAGCTATGACGGGCAGTTCCAGATCGTGACGTTCGACGAGGTGGTCGATTTCGTCGCGGCCGAAGCGGCGGCGCGCGGGCGAACGATCGGGATCATTCCCGAGATCAAGCATTCGACCTATTTCAATGGCATCGGCCTGCCGGTGGAGGACCTGTTCCTGGCGCGCGTGAAAGCCAGCCGGGTGCTGGCGACGATGCCGATGGTCGTCCAGTCGTTCGAGATCGCGAATCTCAAGCGGCTGCGCACGATGCTGGCGGGCATGGCCAACGTCCAGCTGATGCAGTTGATCGATGATGACGCGCACCGTCCGGCCGACGTGGCGGCGGGCGGCGGCGCGCTCACGTATGGCGCGATGCTGACGCCAGCGGGACTGGCCGAGATCGCCGGCTATGCCGATTGGGTGGCCCCGGCCACGAGGCGGATCATCCCGCTGGGCGCTGATGGCCGGTTGGCGGCACCGACGTCGCTGGTGGCGGATGCACACAAGGCCGGCCTGCTGGTCGGCACCTGGACGTTCCGGCCGGAGAACACGTTCCTCGCAGGCGATTTCCGTGACGGCGGCGATGCGAAGGCGCGCAACCCGGAAGGCAGCGTTCGCGAGATCCGGCGCTATCTGCAAACCGGCCTGGACGGGTTCTTCACCGACGATCCGGCGCTCGGCTATCGCGCATTGAATGTGTCGCAATAGGGGGGTGACGCCCGATTTTCCTTGCGCTACCCAAGGGAAATGATCGCATTTGAAACCAGGTGGCGCTGATGGACGCCGCCGAGCAGGTTCACCAGCAGTTCCTTGCCGCGCTCGATGGCGGCGGGCTGCGCCGGCGTTCCAACCTGGGGCTGGCCGACGTGGGGCTGGCGCCCGAACGCGCCGCGGCGCTGCTCCACAGCCAGATGCTCAGCCGCCAGCTGGACCGGCTTTCGCGCAAGCTGCAGGCGCGGGGCGAGGGGTTCTACACCATCGGATCGTCCGGCCACGAAGGCAACGCCACGCTGGCCGAGGCGCTGCGCACCGATGACATCGCGTTTCTCCACTATCGCGATGCCGCGTTCCAGATCCACCGCGCCGGGCGTGTGCCGGGTGAAAATCCGGCGTGGGACATGCTGCTGTCGTTCACCGCTTCGGCGGAAGACCCGATCTCGGGCGGGCGGCACAAGGTGCTGGGATCGAAGCGGCTGGCCATTCCCCCGCAGACCAGCACCATCGCCAGCCACCTGCCCAAGGCGGTGGGCGCAGCCTTTTCCATCGGCATCGCCCGCCGGATGGGGCTGGAGGACACGCCACTCGCGCCAGATGGCGTGGTGCTGTGCAGCTTCGGCGATGCATCGGCCAACCATTCCACCGCGCAAGGGGCGATCAACACCGCCGCCTGGGCCGCGTTCCAGGGCACGCCGCTGCCGCTGGTGTTCCTGTGCGAGGACAACGGCATCGGCATTTCCACGCGCACGCCGAAGGGATGGATCGAGGCCAACTTCTCAGGGCGCGCGGGGCTGCATTACATCCAGTGCGACGGCAGCGATCTGGTCGATGCCTGGCGCGGGGCGCGGGAGGCGGTCGATTATGCCCGTCGCCATCGCAAGCCGGTGTTCCTGCACATGGGCACGGTGCGGCTCTATGGCCATGCCGGCAACGACGTGCAGCTTGTCTATCTGTCCAAGGACGACATCCGGCGTGACGAGGAGCGCGATCCGCTGCTGTCCAGCGCGGCGCTGCTGATCGAGGAAGGCGTGATGACCGCCGCCGACGTGCGGCGCGAATACGAAGCGATCGAGGCATCGCTGCTGCGGCAGGTGGAACTGGCGATTCGGCGGCCCAAGCTGAAGGACGCGGCCGAAGTGATGGCCAGCATCGTGCCGCCGAAGCGCGAAGGCGTGGAGCGGCCTGTCCCGGCGGCGGCGGCCCGTGCCGCGCTGTTCGCCGACGATGCCGCGCAGATGGAAAAGCCGCAGCACATGGCGCGCCTGCTCTCGTGGGCAATGGCGGATCTGCTGCTGCAATATCCCAACGCCATCGTCTGCGGCGAGGACGTGGGGCCGAAGGGCGGCGTCTATAACTGCACGGCAAAGCTGCACCAGCGCTTCGGATCGGCGCGCGTGATCAACACACTGCTGGACGAACAGGCGATCCTGGGCCTTGCCATCGGCGCGGCGCACAACGGCCTGCTGCCGATGCCGGAAATCCAGTTCCTGGCCTATGTCCACAATGCCGAGGACCAGATCCGGGGCGAGGCGGCGACGCTCTCGTTCTTCTCGAACGGGCAATACACCAACCCGATGGTCGTGCGGATCGCGGGGCTGCCTTATCAGAAGGGCTTCGGCGGGCATTTCCACAACGACAATTCGCTGGCCGTGTTCCGCGACATTCCCGGCGTGGTGCTGGCGGTGCCATCGAACGGGCGCGATGCCGTGGCGATGCTGCGCGAATGCGTGCGGCTGGCGCACGAGGAGCAGCGCGTGGTGGTGTTCGTGGAGCCGATCGCGCTCTACATGACGCGCGACCTCCATGCCGAGGGCGATGGCCTGTGGACCAGCGTCTATCAGGCACCGGGCGAAGGGGCGGTGCGGCTGGGCGAAATCGGGGTGCATGGCGACGGCACCGATCTCGCCGTGGTGACCTATGGCAACGGCGTCTATCTTTCGCTTCAGGCGCAAAAGCTGCTGGCGGAACAGGGCATTTCCGTGCGGGTGATCGACCTGCGCTGGATCGCGCCGCTCGCCGAGGAGGCGCTGCTCGACGCGGTCGCGCCGTGTGGCAAGGTGCTGATCGTCGACGAATGCCGGGAGACCGGATCGCAGAGCGAGGCGCTGATGGCGCTCTTCGCTGAACGCGCGGGCGACAAGGCGGCGGCGCGGATCGCAGCGACCGACAGCTTCATCCCGCTCGCCCGCGCGGCGACGCATACGCTGCCCAGCCGCGACATGATCGTGGCCAAGGCGCTGGAGATGGTGCGTGGCTAAGCAGTCCATCCTTGTCGTCTGTCCGGGCCGGGGCACCTACAACGCGCCGGAGCTGGGCTATCTGGCGCGGCACCATGGCGGCCGGGCGGAACTCGCGGCGTTCGATGCCTTGCGTGCGCGCCACGGCGCGCCGACGCTGAGCGAACTGGATGGCGCGGCGAAGTTCAGCCCTTCGCTGCACACGCGCGGCGATATCGCGGCGCCGCTGATTTACGCCGCGTCCTATCTCGATTTCCTGAGCATCGACCGCGACCGGTTCGAGGTGGTGGCGGTGACCGGCAACTCGATGGGCTGGTACACCGCGCTGGCCTGCGCCGGGGCGGTATCGGGCGAGCATGGCTTTGCCATCGCCGATGCCATGGGCGTCAATTCGCAGAAGCATGCGCCCGGCGGGCAGGCGGTGCTGGTGCTGGCGGGCGAGGACTGGCGCGTCGACCCCGCCCTGCGCCGGGTAGTCGACGCGGCAATGGCGCGCCATGGTGTGCTACCCTCGATCCATCTCGGCGGGATGCTCGTGGTGGCGGGGAGCAAGGCCGCGCTCGATGCGCTGGAAAAGGACTTGCCGGAGCTATCCCGCCCGCCCTTGCGGCTGGCCGGCCACGGTCCGTTCCACACGCCGCTGATGGCGGAAAGCGCGAACGCAGCGCGGGCAAGCCTGCCGGCCACCTGGTTCGGCCGGCCCGAAGTGCCCCTGATCGACGGGCGCGGCAAGATTTGGCGGCGCTTCGAAAGCGATGCGGAAAGCCTGTGGGATTACACCTTCGGCCACCAGATCCTTGCGCCCTATGACTTCACTACTGCAATGACCGTGGCCATCCGCGAGTTCGCGCCGGACCGGATCGTGCTGCTAGGGCCGGGCGAAACGCTGGGCGGCGCGATCGGGCAGGTGCTCGTCGCGCTGAATTGGCTGGACATCGGCAGCAAGGATGCGTTTTCATCGCGGCAAGGAGAGGATGCGTACCTGATCGGCATGGGGAGACCCGGCCAGCGGGAGTACGTCGTCTGATGAAAACAGTCTTGTGAACCAGCCATCCGTGCTGTTCGTCTGCCTCGGGAACATCTGCCGTTCGCCGATGGCGGAGGCCGCGCTGCGCGCGCGGGCCGTGGAAGCCGGGATCGCGGTGACGGTCGATTCCGCCGGCACCGGGGACTGGCATGTCGGCCGCCCGCCCGATCGCCGCGCGATTATCGAGGCGGGGCGCCATGGCATCGACATATCCGGCTATCGCGCCCGTCAGGCCAAGGCGGAGGATTTCCTGCGCTTCAGCCATATTTTTGCGCTCGATCCGCAGAATCTGCGGGACTTGCAGGCCATCGCCCCGCGCCGTCATCTGGCCCGTCTGGGACTGCTGATGGACCTTGTGCCCGGCCGCGAAGGGACGGCGGTGATCGATCCGTATTACGGGGAGGCCGAGGACTTCGAGCGCGCCTGGGCAGACGTGAGCGCGGCGGCCGACGTGTTGGTCGGGCGGCTGGGGCGCTAGGGCACGGTCATTGCGAGCGCAGCGAAGCAATCCAGAGCCTCGCGTGCCGCCCTGGATTGCCGCGGGGCTTCGCCCCTCGCAATGACGATCCAGGGCGATGTTGTCAGGCGTTAGCTCAGCAGCGCGTAGATGCGTTCGTCCTCGGCCTGCCAGGCGATGCCGTTCGCTTCGAGCCAGGCGTCGTCATAGTACGTTCCGGCGTAGCGTTCGCCGGAATCGCACAGGATGGTGACGATCGAGCCGGTCTGTCCCGCGGCCGCCATTTCCCCGATCAGCGCCACGCAGGCGTGGATGTTGGTCCCGGTCGATCCGCCGACGCGGCGGCCCAGCCGGCGCGAGAGCGCGCGCATCGCGCCGATCGATCCGGCATCGGGAATGGCCATCATGCGATCGACCACCTGCGGCACGAACGACGCCTCCACGCGCGGGCGGCCAATACCTTCGATGCAAGAGCACTTGCCAAAGCCGAGGTCGCGGATCGAGCGATCGGAGAAATGGCGGTGGAACACCGATCCTTCGGGATCGGCCACGCACAGCCGCGTCTCGTGCCGCGCATAGCGGATGTAGCGGCCGATCGTGGCGGAGGTGCCGCCGGTGCCCGCGCCGCAGACGATCCACGCCGGCACGGGATGCTCCTCGTTGCGCATCTGGCGGAAGATGGTGTCGGCAATGTTGTTGTTGCCGCGCCAGTCGGTCGCGCGCTCGGCGTTGGTGAACTGGTCGAGGAAATGGCCGCCGGTCTCCAGCGCCAGCGCGCGGGCGGCATCGGTGACTTCGCCGGCGTTCTCGACGAAATGGACGTCCCCGCCGTGGAAGCGGATCGCCTCGATCTTGGCGGGAGAAGTGCCGCGCGGCACTACGGCGATGAACGGCAGGCCGATCAGCCGGGCGAAGTAGGCTTCGGAAACGGCGGTCGATCCGCTGGTCGCGTCGATCAGCGGGGTGCCGGGGCCGATCTGCTGGTTGCACAGCGCATAGAGGATCAGCGAGCGGGCGAGGCGATGTTTGAGGCTGCCCGTGGGATGGCTCGATTCGTCCTTGAGATAGAGCGTGATGCCCGGAAAGCGAGGGAGTTCCACGCGCACCAGATGGGTTTCGGCCGACCGGGTGAAATCGGCATCGATCCGCCGCACCGCTTCCAGCGTCCAGTTCCGCAGGGCTTCCGGCGAGAGGGTTTCGGCCGTGGGAGGTGATGCATGCGCGGCGGTCTGGGTCATTTGCCTGCCTTTAGAAGGCTGGCTTTGCAATGACAAACTTTACCTTTCAGCGAATAGGTGACCGATTTGTGAAGAGATCATTACGGATTGGTAATCTTCGTCGCGAATCCGTCAAATCCACCCCCTAGGCGCGGCCCCGACCGTCAAAGAAGTGGGGGACCGTTCATGCTTTCGATCACGCAGTCCGGCGCGGTGCGCCGGGCGTTCTATCGCGCCATCCTGATGACCAGCGCCTGTGGTGGCCTGACCGTTGCGCCTGCCTATGCGCAGGATGTGCCGGCCGTTCCGGGCGAGGAAGAAGCGGGCGACCAGATCGTCGTCAATGGATCGCGCCCGATCGTCGAATCCGAAGAGGCCGCGCTGCAGGTGCAGAAGATGTCGGACTCGCTCGTTGCCGTCGCCGCATCGGACAGCGTGGGACGCCTGCCCGACCAGAATATCGCCCAGGCGGCCAGCCGCCTGCCGGGCATCGCGGTGGAGCGCGATCAGGGGCAGGCGCGCTACATCAGTCTGCGCGGCGCGCCGAAGAACTGGACCACACTGTCTTTCGACGGGATCAACGTGGTCAGCCCGGAAGGGCGCAACGCCCGCTTTGACTCGATCCCTTCCGCCATCGCCGGCAAGATCATCGTGTCGAAGGCGGTGACGCCCGACATGCCCGGCGAGACCGTGGCGGGCAACGTCAATATCATCACCCGTTCGGCGTTCGATTATTCCGGCTTCCACATTGCGGGCAAGGCCGGCGCGGGCGTGGCGGAATATGGCAGCCGCCCGCAGTACGAAGGATCGCTGGTGTTGTCCGACCGCTTCAACGTGGGCGGCGGCGAGATCGGCGTGCTGGTGTCCGGCTCGTACTACGAGCGCCGGATGATCACCGACAATTTCGAGCACGACTGGGAGCAGGTGAGCCAGGACGTGCGGCCGGGCTACGAAACCCGCTTCTGGTCGCACGAAACCGAAAACAAGCTCTATCGCCTGACGCGCAAGAACTGGTCGGTTTCCGGTCGGCTCGACTGGAAGCCGGACGCGAACAACACGATTTCGCTGCGGTCGATCTACACGATCTTCACCGACGACGAGGCGCGCGACAACTACCGTTTCGACCTGGATGACCGGCAGGGCGATCTGGCGGCCAACAGCGCGGCGTGCAACGCCACGGTGAACACGGCGCCGACGACCTCCGGCTATGCCGACGTGTGCATCGGCAACACGCCGCTGAAGGGCACGATCTATGGCATCGACATCCGCCAGCGTTCGACTCTGCGCGCGTTCCGGCAGTCGATCTTCACCAATACGCTGCAGGGCACGCACACGTTCGGTGATGGCTGGACGCTGGACTGGCTGGGCAACTATACCGAATCCAAGGATGACCGTTCGGTGGTGGGCGAAGCATCCTGGAACAGCCCCAACACGCGCAACCTGCGCCCGACCGTGGCCTATGATTTCACCGATCCCAACCTTTCGCCGCTGACGCTCTACACCACCACCCAGCTTTCCGGCCCTACGCGCTACACGGCGGGAACGCAGGTTACCGCGATCGATACCTTCACCAAGCCGCTGGCCACATTCACCGTGCTGGACGCGATGGACACCACCAAGGCCTATACCGGCCGGCTGACGCTTTCGCGCGAGACGCGGTTCCTGGGCGCGGACGCCACGTTCAAGGCCGGCTTCCAGTTCGACCAGCGCACCAAGGTGGCCGACGAAAACCTGCTGACGCTGGATACGGCGGCGCAGTTCTCCGCTGCCGGCATCCCAACGGACTACAACCAGTTCTCGCTCGACACCGCGTTCATGGGCAAGATCCAGCCGGGCTACACGTTCCGCTATTTCGATACCGCGAAGATGCGCGCGGCTTCGGCGGCGGCGCGCAAGGTCGGTACGTTCGTGCCGCAGACCGCCAACATCTACGACGTGCGCGAACAGGTCTTCGCCGGCTACCTGATGGGCACGCTGCGCTATGACTGGGGCTCGATCGTCGGCGGCGCGCGGGTGGAGCACGTCAAGAACCGCGGCATCGCCACCGGCATCACGGCGGAGGCCGACCAGACGCTGGTGTTCCCCAGCCTGCACGTCAACTACAACCTCGACGATACCAAGAAGGTGCGCCTGTCGCTCAACACCGGCGCCGCGCGCGCCGATTACGATCTGCTGCGCCCGAACGTGGTGATCAACGATGCCAACGAAACGATCTCCGGCGGCAACCCGGCGGTGAAGCCGGAACGCGCGTGGGGCCTGGACGGCTATTTCGAATGGTACGTGAAGCCGCAGGGCTACCTGATGGTCGGTGTGTTCTACAAGCACGTGACCGACGTGCTCTACTCCCAGCGGCGCACGTTCGGTTCCGACGCGCTGAACAGCGGCGGCGTGGACCGCTCGGGCTACATCTTCTCGGGTATCACCAACGGCGGCAGCGGGCGGATCTATGGCATGGAAGCGGCCGCGCAGTTCCAGCTTGAACCCTGGGCGGAACAGATGGGCATCCCCGCGTGGATGGGCGGCTTCGGCATCAGCGCCAACGTGACGCTCAACAACAGCAAGGTCAGCAAACCGGCGGTTTACGACACAGCCGGGGCAGTGCTTGTGCCGGGGCGCAAGGTGCGTCTGCCCAACACCTCGGACCTCGTGTACAACATCGGCGGCTACTACGAAAAGTACGGCTTCTCGCTGCGGCTCCAGTACCAGCGGCGCAGCAAGTGGCTTGACGGCATCGCCGATACGCTGACCGACGCTGGCGATGCCTATTGGGCGGCCGACGACGAAATGGATTTCTCGGCGCGGTATGCCGTGAACAAGCATGTCGAGATCTACTTCGACGCGCAGAACCTGCTCAACCAGCCGGGCCGCCGCTTCGTCGATCCTTCGGGCATTCTCAACGCCAAGGGGATCAAGACGAATGGCGCGATCGAAAACTACACGATTGAATGGGAACGCTTCGGCCGTCGTTACAGCGGCGGTATCCGGGTGACGTTCTGATGCTGCTGTCGGTCTGGAGCGCGGCCGCGCTGGCAGCAGCCGCGTCGCCGTCGGTTCCCACCGCCGAAGTCACCGCGCGCGGGGAAACCGCGCCGGTGGCGACGGCCCAGGGCGATGCGGCGGACGATCCGGCGATCTGGCGCAACCCGGCGCGGCCGGGGGAAAGCCTGATCGTCGGCACCGACAAGAAGGCCGGGCTCTACGTTTATGGCCTGGACGGCAAGGTGCGCGATTTCGCCGCGGCCGGGCGGCTCAACAACGTCGACCTGATCGACATGGGCGCGGTGGGCGTGATCGTCGTCGCCAGCGACCGTAACGACGAGGCGCAGGCGAAGTTGCAGGTCTGGTGGCTCGATACCGCGGCCGCGAAGCTACGGCCGCTGGGCGCGGTGACGGGCGGCGCGGGCGAAGCCTATGGCGTCTGCCTGCTGCGCGATGCGGCCGGCTTGACCGCGTTCTCCGTGCTGAAGCACGGGGCCATCGCGCAGGTGCGGATCGCGCTCGATGGCGCGGCGCCCGCAGGCCGGATCGTGCGGACCATGCAGTTGCCGACCCAGACCGAGGGCTGCGTCGCCGATCCGCGCACGGGCACGCTCTACGTGGGCGAGGAAGACCGGGGCATCTGGGCGTTCGACACGCGCGAGGATCGTCCGGCCGAAGCCACGCTCGTCGCCACGGTCGACCGCGCGCATCTGTTCGACGACGTGGAAGGCTTGGCACTGATGCCGGTGGGCCGGACCGGCGGCTGGCTGATCGCCTCGAGCCAGGGCGACAACGCCTACGCGCTGTTCGAGCTGCCGTCCATGAAGCCGGTGGGCCGTTTCCGCGTGGTGGCCGGGCGCTTCGGTGGCACCGAGGAAACTGATGGCATCGCGGTGATGCCGGGCAGCTTCGGAAAGGACTATCCGGCCGGGCTGTTCGTGGCGCAGGATGGGCACAACCAGCCCGCGCCGCAGAACTTCAAGCTGGTATCCTGGCGCGATGTTCTGGCAGCGCTGCGCAAAGGGCGCGCGCGGCATTGAAGCGCGGCGCGGTCAACAGGGACTGGATCGGCCCGCCTATAGTGTCGGTGACAGGTGCTTGCGGCCGTGATGGACGTGGTCGTCGGCATGGTTATGCGTGTCGTCGGGTTGCACGCGCAGCAGGTTGACCGCGCCGAACCGCACGCCGCGTTCCGACCGGACCGCATCGGCGAAGGCCCGAACCGCTTGCGTCGGGCCTTTCAGGATCACGCTTTCCAGGCTGTGGTAGTGATCGAGGAACACCGTGGTCCGCGCGGCGACAAGATCGTGGTGGGCGTGCTGCATTTCCGCCAGCCGTTGCGGCAGCGCGCGCACGCGATGCTCCACCACATACGACAGGTTGGCGACGCAATGCTCCCCCGTGTGCGCTTCGCCGTGCCACTGTTCCAGCCCGCCGCGCACCAGATCGCGCACCGCCTCCGAACGGCTGGCATAGCCTTTCTCGCGCGCCATGCTGTCCAGCGAGGTGGCAAGGGTTTCGTCGACGGATATGGTGATGCGCTGCATGGCGGGGCAACGATGCCACCGGCGGGCAGGCCAGACAACCCGCCGCTTTCGTTTCCGCGCAGGCGCTCGCGGCATGGCTGCCGCCCTTTTGATCGATGCCAACGCCACCGGGGAAAAAGCTGCTAGGATGCGGCCTTCGGATTCGCCGTATCACCGCATCGGGAGCCGCTTTGCATGACACAGATCATAGGCAGCAGTCTGATTGTCGATGACCGCCCCGGCCGGGCTTGGGGATGGTTTGTGGGCGTGGGCGTGGTGCTGGCCATGCTTGGCGCGCTCGCGTCGGCGAACCTGATGTTCGCGACGTTGGCCGCGACCATCACCGTGGGCGTCATGATGTTTGCGGGCGGCGTGTTCCAGCTTGTCCATGCTTTCGGCGTGCGGCGCCCGGGGCGGACATGGTGGTGGGCGCTCTCGGGCCTGTTCTACATTGGCGCGGCGCTCGTCACGCTGGCCGACCCGCTGTTCGCGGCCGGCGTGCTGACCCTGCTGCTGGCGGCGAGCCTTGCCGCATC
The DNA here is from genome assembly GCA_001725355.1 of Novosphingobium sp. SCN 66-18. Lineage (GTDB taxonomy): Bacteria > Pseudomonadota > Alphaproteobacteria > Sphingomonadales > Sphingomonadaceae > Novosphingobium. Next base: position 62,739 of record MEGD01000010.1, on the reverse strand, counting down.
GGGGCTGGTGCGCGCCTATGTTGCGTTCGCCGCGCGCGAGCGGGGGTGGGGCTGGCTGCTGCTCTCCGGCCTCGTCAGCATCGGCGTGGCCCTGATGCTGGCGCTCGGCTGGCCGTGGAACACGATCTGGGTGCTGGGGCTGGTGCTGGCAGTGGACCTGTTCCTGCAGGGCTTCATGCTGCTGCTCGCTGGTTTTGCCTTGCGAGCCGTCCGCCTGTGAATAACCCTGTGGATGGACCCGTGGACAAGTCTGAGACCATGGTTGCGATGGAGATCGAGGCGCCGGGGCGTCCGCTCAGGCGCATCGAACGGGCGGTTCCCGCGCCCGGCCCGAACGAACTGCTGATCGCGGTAGGCGCCTGTGGCGTGTGCCGAACGGACCTTCACGTCCTCGATGGCGAGGTGAAGGCGCGCTATCCTGTCATCCCGGGGCATGAGATCGTTGGGCGGGTTCTGGCGCTGGGCGAAGGCGTGACAGGGTTTGCCGTGGGCCAGCGCGTGGGCGTGCCCTGGCTCGGCCATACCTGCGGAACATGCCCCTATTGTACCGGCGGGCGCGAGAACCTGTGCGATGCGCCCGCGTTCACCGGAGCCACGCGCGACGGAGGCTATGCCACGCATACTGTGGCGGACGCGCATTTCTGCTTCGCGCTGCCTGATCGCTTTTCAGACGTGGAGGCCGCGCCGCTGCTGTGCGCCGGTCTGATCGGCTGGCGCGCGTTGCGGCTGGCGGGCGAGGGGAAGGTGATCGGCCTCTACGGCTTCGGAGCGGCGGCGCATATCCTGGCGCAAGTGGCGGTCTGGCAGGGGCGGACGGTCCAAGGCTTCACCAAACCCGGCGATGTGGCGGGGCAGGCCTTTGCCCGCTCGCTCGGCTGCGCCTGGGCCGGCGGATCGGACGAGATGCCGCCCGAACCGCTCGACGCCGCGCTGATCTTCGCACCGGTGGGCGATCTGGTGCCGCAGGCGCTCAAGGCGGTGCGGAAGGGCGGGCGCGTGGTTTGCGCCGGCATCCACATGAGCGACATTCCCGCCTTTCCCTATGCCGACCTGTGGGAGGAGCGGCAGATCCTGTCCGTCGCCAACCTGACGCGCGAGGATGGCGTCTCGTTCTTCGCGGTGGCGGAGCAAGCCGGCATCCGTTCCGTGACCGAACGCTTCCCGCTGGCGCAGGCCAACGCGGCTTTGGCCCGGCTGCGTTCGGGCGCACTGCAGGGCGCGGCGGTGCTGCTGCCCGAAGGATGAAGCGCGTTGACCTTGTCATTGCAGGCCGGCGTGGACGGAATGCGCGGAGTGGCTGAAAAGCACCGATCCACAGCCGTTATGCGTTTTGCCATTGCGGGCGCGGGAATGCCCTCCCATATCCTGCTCAAACCCGGCGCCCTGATCCGGGACAGACGGAAAAGTTGCTGATGAATCTGTACCCCTTGCTTCCCCTGCGCGACATTGTTGTCTTTCCGGGCATGGTCGTGCCCCTGTTCGTCGGTCGCGCGAAGTCGGTCGCGGCGCTGGAAGCCGCCATGGCGGGCGAACGCGATATTTTCCTGCTCGCGCAGCTCGATCCCGGCTGCGACGATCCCGATCGCGACGACCTGTACGATACCGGCGTGATCGCCAAGGTGCTGCAGCTGCTGAAGCTGCCCGATGGCACCGTGCGTGTGCTGGTCGAAGGCACGAGCCGCGCGCGGCTGGAAGCGCTGACCCCCGAAACCGGCGCCAACGGCGAAGTGCTGATGGCGCAGGTCGAGACGATCGGAGCGGTTGAGGCGGAAAGCACCGAGATCGAGGCGATGATGCGTCAGGTGGTCGAACAGTTCGGCGAATATGCCAAGCTGTCGAAGAAGCTTTCGCCCGATGCCGCCGGCCAGCTGGGTGAAATCACCGAGGCGGGCCAGCTTGCCGACGCGGTGGCCGGCCAGATCGCGGCCAAGGTGTCCGACAAGCAGGCGCTGCTGTCCGAGAACGATCCGCTCAAGCGGCTCGAGATGGTGCTTTCCTTCATGGAAGGCGAACTCGGCGTGCTCCAGGTCGAACGGAAGATCCGTGGCCGCGTGAAGCGGCAGATGGAGAAGACGCAGCGCGAATATTACCTCAACGAACAGTTGAAGGCGATCCAGTCCGAACTCGGCGGCAGCGACGATGGCGAAGCCAACGAGATTCAGGAACTGCAGGACAAGATCGATCGGCTCAAGCTGCCCAAGGAAGCGCGCGCCAAGGCGCAGGCGGAGCTGAAGAAGCTCAAGACCATGCAGCCGATGAGCGCCGAGGCCACGGTCATCCGCAATTACCTCGACGTGTTGCTGGGCCTGCCGTGGGGCAAGCGCAGCAAGCTGAAGAAAGACATCGCGGCGGCGCAGTCGGTGCTCGATGCGGATCACTACGCGCTCGACAAGGTCAAGGACCGGATCGTCGAATATCTCGCCGTGCAGGCGCGCACCAACAAGCTGAAGGGGCCGATCCTGTGCCTCGTTGGCCCTCCGGGCGTGGGCAAGACCTCGCTGGGCAAGTCGATCGCCAAGGCCACCGGGCGCCAGTTCGTGCGCCAGTCGCTGGGCGGCGTGCGCGACGAGGCGGAGATTCGCGGCCACCGGCGCACCTATATCGGCTCGCTGCCGGGCAAGATCGTAACCAATCTGCGCAAGGCCGGCACCTCCAATCCGCTGTTCCTGCTCGACGAGATCGACAAGCTGGGGCAGGATTTCCGTGGCGATCCGGCGTCTGCTCTGCTGGAAGTGCTCGACCCCGAACAGAACGCGAAGTTCCAGGATCACTACCTCGAACTCGACGTGGACCTGTCGGACGTGATGTTCGTCTGCACCGCGAACAGCCTCAACCTGCCGCAGCCGCTGCTCGATCGCATGGAGATCATCCGGCTCGAAGGCTATACCGAGGACGAGAAGGTCGAGATCGCGCAGCGTCATCTGGTGGGCAAGCAGGTCGAGGCGCATGGGTTGAAGAAGGGCGAGTTCGAACTGACCGAACCCGGGCTGCGCGACCTTATCCGCTATTACACCCGCGAGGCCGGCGTGCGTACGCTGGAGCGCGAGATCGCCCGGCTGGCGCGCAAATCGCTGCGCCAGATTCTGGAAGGCAAGGCCAAGGCCGTCTCCGTGACGCCCGAAAACCTCGCCGACTATGCCGGTGTGCGCAAGTTCCGCCATGGCGTTTCCGACGAGGAAAACCAGGTCGGCGCGGTAACCGGGCTGGCATGGACCGAAGTGGGCGGCGAACTGCTGACGATCGAAAGCGTGACGGTGCCCGGCAAGGGTGGCGTGCGCACGACCGGCAAGCTGGGAGAGGTGATGAGTGAGAGCGTCCAGATGGCGTTCAGCTTCGTCAAGGCGCGCAGCCCGGCCTATGGCATCAAGCCTTCGATTTTCGCACGCAAGGACCTGCACATCCACTTGCCCGAAGGCGCGGTGCCCAAGGACGGGCCGAGCGCGGGCATCGGCATGGTCACCGCGATGGTTTCGACCCTGGCCGGCATCCCCGTCCGCGCGGACGTGGCGATGACCGGCGAGGTGACGCTGCGCGGGCGCGTGCTGGCGATCGGCGGTCTCAAGGAAAAGCTGCTTGCCGCGCTGCGCGGTGGCATCAAGACCGTGCTGATCCCGGAAGAGAACCGCAAGGATCTGGCCGAGATTCCGGCCAACATCCGCGAAGGGCTTGAGATCGTTCCGGTAAAGCACGTGGACGAGGTGCTTGCGCTGGCACTGGCGGGGCCGCTGGAGCCGATCGAGTGGACCGAGGCGGATGATCTGGCGAGCCAGCCGGGAGCCGCCGTGGGCGGGCAGCCGGCCTCCACCACCGCGCACTGACGGTCTCCTTCGGGGACGTCCGGGAACCCGCAATTACCAAGGGGCGCATCTCCGCATGGGGGTGCGCCTTTCCTTTTGCGGGAAATGCGTTGGTTTTTGAGACAAATTCAACGTTTCTCGTTGCTTTTGTCTTTGACAGCGGATTCTTTCTCCGCTCAATTCCCGCGCACCCGAAAGGCGATTCCGAAACCGCAGTTTTCCCAAGAAAAGGTAGGGGGTTCCGCAATGAACAAAAACGATTTGATCAGCGCTGTCGCCGATGCCAGCGGCCTCTCAAAAGGTGATGCCACGAAGGCGGTGGAAGCCGTTTTCGATTCCATCTCTGGGGCGCTCTCGAAGGGCGACGAAGTGCGTCTGGTCGGTTTTGGCACGTTCTCGGTCGCCAAGCGCAAGGCTTCGACCGGCCGTAACCCGCGCACGGGTGAGCCGATGTCGATCAAGGCCTCGTCGCAGCCGAAGTTCAAGGCCGGCAAGGGCCTGAAGGACGCGGTGAACTGATAACGAGCCGGGCCGCCTGGCGCGAACGGGTCGCGCCGGCAGAAGCCTGGCCGTTGCTGGAAGTCCGAGCACAGAAAAACCGCGCCGGTCATGCGATCGGCGCGGTTTTTCTTTTTTGGGGTGAAGCTTATCGATCGAGCCGGATCAGTGCCGTTGGCATCGCGGCCGTCCGGACATCGACTTTCCAGTCCAGCCGCTGCCCCGCCGGATCGGGCCGGGCGCCTTCGTCGGTGTTATTCGCCAGGATCGCGCCGTCGGTATGCAGCGTGAACGTGCCGTCCATCTGCGGCAGGGGGCTTTCACTGCCCTTGGCCTTGTCCTTGGCCACTTCCGCCAGCATCGCCATGAGCGGGGATGCCGAGGCGCTGCTGGCAAAGGCGGGGGCGTCGATCCGCACGCTGCCATCGGTGCGGCGGATCATCGTGACGAAGGGCACCACCGCCGGCATCCGTTCGATCATGGGAAAGCTGAAATCGTGGTCGAGCCGTCCGCTGACGGCATATTCCACTTCGAACCGTCCGTCGCCGCGGTTGATCACCGATTTCCAGCCCGCCTGGCGTGACAGGCGTTCCGCGAACGCATCGGCCGCCTTCGGATCGGACGGGTCCAGCCCGCCGAGCCACGCCTTGGCCATGCGTTCGTTCTCCGCGTCGCGCTGCGGTGCGCCGGACTGCGCGACGTCCCACGCGGCGCGCTGGGCGTCGACTTCGGTCTTGGTGCAGGGCCGGCTGGCCTGACTGCCTTCATCCCGGCAGGGAGAAGGGGTGAACGGCTTCTTCTCGCCCGCGCCGGCCGGCTTGTCCTGCGCCAGCTTCGACAGCGGAAGCAGGAAAATCTCTCCCTTGTAGGTGAAGCTGAACGTGCCGTCGCGGTGAAGGGTGAGGTCCGATCCGAACTTGCCGGGCAGCAACATGCAGGCGGCCAGTACCAGCGATGCCAGCACCAGCAGCGTACCGGTGATCAGGCGCTTTGTGCTCACGATGTGCTCCTTCGGGTTCAGTCGGTCGTGCGCGTGGCGATCGCATAGAGCGCGATCGCGGCGGCGTTGGACACGTTGAGACTTTCGATCGCCGAAGAGATCGGCAAGCGGGCGATCGAATCGCAATGCTGCGCCACGTTGTGCCGAAGCCCTTCGCCCTCGGCCCCCAGTACGAGCGCGACCGGCCCGGAGGGCACCGCCTGCGGGAAGGCATCCTTGCCATCGCCGTCAAGGCCGATCCGCCAGTATCCGGCTTCGGCAATGCTTTCGAGCGCGCGGGCCAGGTTCACCACACGCACCCAAGGCACCGTTTCCAACGCGCCCGATGCCGATTTGGCCAGCGTGCCCGATTCGGGCGGAGCGTGGCGATCCTGGGTGACGATCGCCGCCACGCCGAATGCGGCACAACTGCGCAGGATGGCGCCCACGTTGTGCGGATCGGTGACCTGATCGAGCAGCACCAGCGTCCGGCCGTCCGCTTCGTCCAGCACGTCGTCCAGCGCCACGTCGTCCAGCGGCAGGCATTCGAGCACGAGGCCCTGGTGCGGCGCGTCGCGCGCCACCAGCCGGCCGAGATCGGCGGCCTGCGCATACTCCACCGGCAGCGACGAGGGCAGTTCGGCGTCGTGATCGTCGAGCATCGCCTGGATCGCCTCGCGCGTGCCCCACAGTTTCTTGGCCACGCGATCGGGATTCGTCAGCGCCGCTTCCACCGCATGGCGGCCCCACAGGCGCACGGTGCCCTGGCTCCCGCGTCCGCTGCCCCGTCCGCCCTGCATCCGCCCCGCGCGGCCGCGCAGGGCGCGGCCCTTGCGCTGTCCGTCTTGCCGGGCTTCGCGATGATCGTGGGGAGCGGCCATGGAGAGTACCTTTATGCTGGAATGCGAAAATATCGTGCGCCTCCTGCCAGTCGCCCCATTGACAGGCAAGCGATGCTTCGCCAAAGGGGCCGCCTCTCGGCCGGACGTCCCCTTCGCGGGGGTCTCAAACAGAGGTGGACCCGTTATCCGGGGAACCCTCGCACCGGCAGCACTGGTGTGGACAGGTGGCCGAGTGGTTAAAGGCAGCAGACTGTAAATCTGCCCGCGCAAGCGTACGCTAGTTCGAATCTAGCCCTGTCCACCACCGCTGCTTCTTCTCGTCGATCCGGTCGTGAAGCGCCGCAGCCGGGGTTAATGCCCGGTTCGCGTGACGTGTTCGCGATCGCGGCGTTTTCACATGACCGGGCACGCTCAGGACCGCTTGCCCGGAACCTGCCCTTGCCGCCTTGCGCGCCAACCCGTAGATGAGCCCCATGCCCGGAGATATTCTTGACAACCGCGGTCGCGGCAGCGCCGGCTGGAGCTGGCCATCCATTCATCCCGAAGGACGCAAGTTCGCGCTTGTTTCCGCCGCGCTGAGCCTAGGCAGTGCGGTCATGGCGTGGGAGACGCTGGCCTGGCCGCTGGCGTTCCTCACCGTCGGCATCCTTGCCTTCTTTCGCGATCCGCAGCGGGTGACGCCGCGCGACGACCGATTCGTGGTTTCGCCCGCCGACGGCCTGATCACGCTGATCCAGAAGGTGCCACCGCCGCGCGAATTGACCGCCGATGACGGATCGGGCGCGAAAGGCATGGCGGAAACGCCGGTGACGCGCGTGTCCATTTTCATGAGCGTGTTCGACGTTCACATCAACCGGTCGCCGATTGGCGGCACGATCCGCCGCGTGGTCTATATCCCCGGCAAGTTCCTCAACGCCGATCTCGATAAGGCCAGCGAGGAGAACGAGCGCCAGCATTTCCTGGTGGAGCGCAGCGACGGGGTGCAGATCGGGTTCACACAGATCGCGGGGCTGATCGCCCGGCGCATCGTGCCGTTCGTGAAGGGCGGGGACATCGTTGCCGCCGGCCAGCGCGTTGGCCTGATTCGCTTCGGCAGCCGCGTCGATGTCTATCTGCCCGAAGGCACCGAACCCAAGGTGCTGATGGGGCAGCGGGTGATCGCCGGCGAAACCGTACTGGCCGAGATCGGGCAGGCGCCGATGATCGAGGGCGTCAGCCAGTGACCTCCGGGCCTGCGCCGTCGGCGGAGCCCGAAGAGACATTTGATGTGAACGGCGAAGCTCTGCCGGACGGCGAGGACTTCGGTCGCACCAGCCTGCCGCGCGGATTGACCCTGCGCGCGCTGGTGCCCAACGCGATCACCTCGGCCGCGCTCTGTTCCGGGCTCACCGGCATCCGCTTCGCCATCAACGGGGATTTCGAGCGAGCCGTGATGGCGGTGATCGTCGCCGGCATTCTCGATGGCATCGATGGGCGCGTGGCGCGGATGATGAAGGCGCAGTCGCGCTTCGGTGCGGAACTCGACAGCCTGTCGGACGCGATTTCATTCGGCGTCGCGCCCGCCCTGATCCTCTATCTGTGGTCTTTGCAGACCGAACCGCGCTTCGGCTGGTTCGCCGCACTGGCGCTGGCGGTGTGCTGCGCGTTGCGGCTGGCCCGCTTCAACGCCCGGATCGACATGGCGGACCAGCCGCATAAGTCAGCCGGTTTCCTGACGGGTGTGCCGGCGCCCGTAGGTGCGGGGCTGGCCATGCTGCCGCTGTACCTGTGGATTGCCAGCGGGCGCGAGGAATTCCGGTACCCGGTATTCGTCGGAGTATGGGCGGCGCTGATCGCGTTCCTGATGATATCCAACATGGCCACTCTGGGGTGGACCGCGTTGCGCCCGCGCCGAGCCATCCGCCTGGAAGTGATCGCGCTGTTCGGGCTGGTGATCGCCGCGCTGCTGACCGAACCGTGGTTGACGCTGGTGGGTATCTGCGGGATCTATCTCGCGCTCGTGCCGGTGGGTGTGGTGCGCTATGCCCGCGTCAGGCGGCTGCGCGGCGGGCAGGGGCGATCCGCCGTTCCGCCGTCCGCCTGATCGAGCGGAGCGGCGCACGGCGCGGACCGCATCCCGCCGCAGGCACGGCTGCGGGCATGTCCGACACGATGCTGACGCAGTATTCCCGGTGCGCCACGCCGGCACGCGACTGGCGCAACAGGCCGCGCACCGCGCCGGCTTGCGCGGTTACGGTCGCCCCGATCGCACCGATGGCCAGAAGGCCGGCACCGGCAAAAAGCAGCGAGACAAGAACACCAAGCATGACAAACAGCCTTTCGACCCTGTGTCCCCGGCCAAGGTTCGCCTTGACAGCCTGTGGACATCATGTGGATAACTCGAAATATGGTTAACGGTTCCTTACCGGATGCCGTAATATCCCTTATGTTCTCTTTTTGTTCCGCATCGTCAAGCGGAAAATGCCGTGTGGCGTTTTTCGCGTGCGGCAGACGGAAGTGGAGAACGTCGGCGCGGCGTTGTCCTCGCCGTGAAAAACCGGCCGGCAGCGCGCCAGCAAATTCCCGGTGGATTTCTTCGCGCGCTTGCTCTAAGGGCGCCATCGCCGGACGGTGCAGGGGCAGGTGCCCCTTGCATGAGAGACGGTAATCCACACGGGAAACGCGCATACCGGTGCCGTGGCGGGATCTCCGCCAGGTTCCAGTTTCCCGGAGGCTAGAACCGGAAAGGAAATACCTATGGCGGCTCCTGTCGTCACGATGCAGCAGCTTATCGAGGCCGGCGCGCACTTCGGCCACCAGACCCACCGCTGGAATCCGCGGATGAAGCCGTACATCTTCGGCGCCCGCAATGGCATTCACATCCTTGACCTGTCGCAGACCGTGCCGCTGTTCGCGCGCGCGCTCGATTTCATTTCGGCCACCGTGCAGGCCGGCGGCAAGGTGCTGTTCGTCGGCACCAAGCGTCAGGCGCAGGAGCAGATCGCGCAGGCCGCGCGCGCCTCGGGCCAGCACTTCGTCAACCACCGCTGGCTGGGCGGCATGCTCACCAACTGGAAGACGATCAGCCAGTCGATCAAGCGCTTCAAGGCGCTGGAGGAACAGCTTGCGGGTGACACCGCCGGTCTCACCAAGAAGGAAGTCCTTCAGCTTACCCGCGAACGCGACAAGTTCGAGCTTTCGCTGGGCGGCATCCGCGACATGGGCGGCATTCCGGACGTGATGTTCGTGATCGACGCCAACAAGGAAGAGCTGGCGATCAAGGAAGCCAACGTGCTGGGCATTCCGGTCGTTGCCATTCTCGATTCGAACGTTTCGCCCGAAGGCATCGCTTTCCCCATCCCGGCGAACGATGACGCCAGCCGCGCGATCCGCCTCTACTGCGAAGCGGTGGCCGCCGCCGCCACCAAGGGTGGCCGCGACGCCGCCATCGCTTCGGGCGCCGACCTTGGCGCGCTGGACGAGCCGGTGGCCGAGGAAGCCGTCGAGGCCTGAGCCTCGCCGGTGCGCGGTCGATGATCGGGGCGGCCCGTCCGGGCCGTCACCGAATTGACCCGGACAAGACTTACGGGCCGCAGCGGATTGCTGCGGCCTCACCCGTTTGAAGAACAGAAGGATCAACGCGATGGCTTATACCGCCGCTGACGTGAAGAACCTGCGCGAGCGCACTGGCGCCGGCATGATGGACTGCAAGAAGGCGCTGGACGAATCCGGCGGCGATTTCGAAGCCGCGGTCGACGCGCTGCGCGCCAAGGGCCTGGCCGCCGCTGCCAAGAAGTCCAGCCGCACCGCCGCCGAAGGTCTCGTTGGCGTGGCCGTTGCCGGCACCAAGGGCGTTGCCGTCGAAGTCAACTCGGAAACCGATTTCGTCGCCAAGAACGATCAGTTCCAGGACTTTGTGCGCAAGGCCACCGAAGTGGCGCTGAACACCGCCGCGGCCGATGTCGAGGCGCTCAAGGCCGCCGCCTATCCCGATGGCGGCACGGTTGCCGACAAGCTGACCAACAATGTCGCCACCATTGGCGAGAACCAGCAGCTGCGCCGCATCAAGCATGTTGCGGTGACGAACGGCGTGGTCGTGCCCTACATGCACAACGCCGCCGCGCCGAACCTTGGCAAGATCGGCGTGCTCGTTGCGCTGGAATCGGAAGCCGGCGCCGACGTGCTGGAACCGCTGGGCAAGCAGATCGCGATGCACATCGCCGCCGCGTTCCCGCTGGCGCTGACCGCCGACGATCTCGACGCCGAACTGATCGCCCGCGAACGCAAGATCGCGGCCGAAAAGGCGGCCGAAAGCGGCAAGCCGGCCGAAGTGCAGGCCAAGATGGTCGATGGCGCGGTCTCGAAGTACGCCAAGGAAAACGCGCTGCTTTCGCAGCTGTTCGTCATGGACAACAAGACTCCGATCGCGCAGGTCGTGGAGCAGGCCGGTAAGGCCGCTGGCGCCAAGATCGCGCTGGTGGACTACGTGCGCTTCCAGCTTGGTGAAGGCATCGAGAAGGAAGAAAGCGATTTCGCCGCCGAAGTCGCCGCCGCTGCCGGCATCAAGTAAGTTCTGAACAGCACGTCCCCGCGCGGGCGGGGGAGGCGTTGCCGGTATTGCTCCGGCCCGTCCTCCCCGCCGGCGCGGGGATCGCTGTATGCGGCCGCCGCCATGGACGGCCACGCCACCCTTGGCAGCGCGGTCCATCCGCGTATAAGGGCCGCGTTTACCCCCGTTTGCGAGTACCCCGTTCCCATGAGCCTCCCCAAGTTCAAGCGCATCCTGCTCAAGCTTTCGGGCGAGGTGCTGATGGGGAACCAGCAGTTTGGCATCGATACCGATTTCGTCGATCGCCTGGCCGCCGAAGTGAAGGCGGTAAAGGATACCGGCGTCGAACTGTGCCTCGTGATCGGCGGTGGCAACATCTTTCGCGGCATGGCCGGGGCCGCCAAGGGCATGGACCGGGCGCAGGCCGATTACATGGGCATGCTGGCCACGGTGATGAACGCCCTGGCGATGCAGTCCTCGCTCGAGAAGCTGGGCGTCCACACGCGCGTCCAGTCCGCCATACAGATGGACGCGGTGTGCGAGCCGGTGATCCGCCGTCGCGCCGAACGCCACCTGGAAAAGGGCCGTGTGGTGATCTTCGCCGCCGGGGTGGGCGCGCCCTATTTCACCACCGACAGCGGCGCGGCGTTGCGCGCGGCCGAAATGCAGTGCGACGCATTGCTCAAGGGCACCAGCGTCGATGGCGTGTACAATGCCGATCCGAAGAAGGATCCCGCGGCAAAGCGTTATGAAACCGTGGATTACGACACCGTCCTGGCAACCAACCTGCAGGTGATGGATGCCAGCGCGGTGGCGCTTTGCCGCGACAACCAGATTCCCATCGTCGTGTTCTCGATCCGCGAGCAGGGCAATCTTGCCCGCGTGCTGGCGGGTGAGGGAACGCAGACCATCGTGCAGAAGGAAGCCTGACCATGGCCAAGTATGACAAGGCCGATCTCGAACGCCGGATGAAGGGCGCGGTTGAATCGTTCAAGAGCGATCTTTCGGGCCTGCGCACGGGCCGCGCCAATACCGCGCTGCTCGATCCGATCACGGTCGAAGTCTATGGCGCGCACACGCCGCTCAACCAGATCGCCACCGTTTCCGCGCCCGAACCGCGCCTGCTCTCGGTGCAGGTGTGGGACAAGTCGAACATCGGTCCCGTCGAAAAGGCGATCCGTTCGGCGGGGCTCGGCCTCAACCCGATCAACGATGGCAACAACCTGCGCCTGCCGATCCCCGACCTGACCGAGGAACGCCGCAAGGAACTGGCCAAGCTGGCCAGCCAGTATGCCGAAAAGGCGCGCATCGCGATCCGCAACGTCCGCCGCGACGGGATGGAAGCGCTCAAGGCCGACGAGAACAAGAAGGAAATCTCGGAAGACGAGCGCAAGCGCGCCGAAACCGACGTGCAGAAGCTGACCGACGATTACATCAAGGCGGCCGATGAAGCCGCAGCCCAGAAGGAAAAGGAAATCCTGGGCAAGTGAGCGCGGCGGTCGCCCCGAGGAACGGGTCGGGAGATACCGGTTGCGTCGCGCGGCACGTCGCCATCATCATGGATGGCAACGGCCGCTGGGCGAAGAAGCGCCTGATGCCGCGCGTCGTCGGGCACAAGCGCGGGGTGGACGCGGTGCGCGAAGTGGCCCGCGCCGCGCGCGACATGGGGCTTGAAGCGCTGACGCTCTATGCCTTCTCGTCCGAGAACTGGAAGCGCCCGGCGGACGAGATCGCCGACCTCATGGGGCTGCTCAAGGCCTTCATCCGCAGCGATCTGCAGGAACTGGTCGACAACAACGCGCGGCTCCGGATCATCGGCGATTATCATGGGCTTGCGCCCGATATCGTGGAACTGGTCGAAGATGCCATGGCGCGCACGGCGGCGAACACCGGCACCACGCTGGCCATCGCGCTGAACTACGGATCGCAGCAGGAGATCGCGCGCGCGGCGGCGCGGGCCGCCGCCAAGGGCGCGATCACGCCCGAAGCGATCGAGGCCGAACTCTACACCGCCGATCTGCCCCCGCTCGATCTGCTGATCCGCACCTCGGGCGAGGTGCGGCTTTCCAATTTCCTGCTGTGGCAGGCCGCCTACGCCGAAATGTGGTTCACCGATGTGCTGTGGCCCGATTTCACGCCCGAGCACTTGCGGCAGGCGCTGGACCAGTTCTCGACCCGCGAGCGGCGCTTTGGCGGCCGCTGATCCTTCCGCCGAAGGCGCTGCCACACCGGCCCGGCGGAGCGACCTGCCGGTGCGCGTCGCCTCGGCCGTGGTCATGCTCGCCATTGCGGGCCTGGCCATCTGGCGCGACGGGCTGGTGCTTGATTGCTTCATCGCGCTGATCGCCTTCGCCGCCTATGGCGAATACGTGATGCTGGCGAGCCGGATCGCGACGGACCCGGCGCGTCTGGGAGCGGCCGCGATTACCGGCGCGTTCTACATCGGCTGGGCGGCGCTGGCGCTGATCGTCATGCCCACGCCGCTGCTGATTGCGGTCATCGGGCTGGTGATCTGCACCGATACCGGCGCCTACTTCACCGGGCGCGCGCTGGGCGGACCCAAGATCGCGCCGAAAATAAGCCCCTCCAAGACCTGGGCCGGCCTTGCCGGCGGCATGGCGGCGGCGGGCATCTGGCTGGCGCTGGTCACGCTTTCGGGCGGATACATGCTGTCGGCGCTGGGGCCGACCGGGCCAAGCCTGAAGCAGGCGCTGGCGATAACCAACGTCGGGATGGCGGCGCTGGCCGGCGCGGGACTGGCGGTGGTGGCGCAGGCCGGCGATTTCTATGAAAGCTGGCTCAAGCGCCGCGCCGGCGTGAAAGACAGTTCGCGCCTGATCCCCGGCCACGGCGGCGTGTTCGATCGCGTCGACGGCCTGTTGCCGGTGGCGATCGTCGCGGGCACGGCCTGGGCGATGGGACTTGGCGGAGGAGCCTGAGATGACCGGACAACGCACGATTTCGGTTCTGGGCGCGACGGGTTCGATCGGCGCTTCCACGCTGGACCTCGTCCGTCGCAACCCTGACGCGTTCCGGGTGGTGGCGCTGACCGCGAACGCGCAGGCGGCTGAACTGGCGGCGCTGGCGCGCGAATTCCGCGCGGAAGTAGCGGTCGTGGCCGACGAGGCGCGACTGCCGGAACTGCGCGAGCATCTGGCCGGATCGGGCGTGGAAGCCGCAGGCGGGGCGGCGGCGCTGGTGGAAGCGGCCGCGCGCGGTGCGGATATCACCGTGGCGGCGATCGTCGGGTGCGCGGGCCTTGCGCCCACCATGGCGGCGATCGAACAGGGCAAGGTGATCGCGCTGGCCAACAAGGAAGCGCTGGTTTCCGCCGGCGAGGTGATGACCGCGGCGGTTGCCCGGACCGGGGCCACGCTGCTGCCGGTCGATTCCGAACACAACGCGATCTTCCAGTGCCTGCAGGGCAACGATCCCGCCAACGTCCGCTGGATCACGCTGACGGCCAGCGGCGGCCCGTTCCGCGATTGGCCCGCGGAACGCCTGGCCCGTGCCACCCCGGCCGAAGCGGTGAAGCACCCCAACTGGTCGATGGGCGCCAAGATCAGCGTCGATTCGGCAACGATGATGAACAAGGGGCTGGAATTCATCGAGGCGTTCCACCTGTTCCCCGTGGGCGTGGAGCGGCTGCGCATCATAGTTCATCCGCAATCGATCGTGCATTCGATGGTCGAATACCGGGATGGGTCCACGCTGGCGCAGCTTGGCCCTTCGGACATGCGCGTGCCGATCGCGTCCACGCTCGCCTGGCCCGCGCGGATGGACACGCCCTGCGCGCCGCTCGATCTTGCCGCGATCGGTGAACTGACCTTCCGCGCGCCCGACGAAACCCGCTTTCCCGCCACCCGCCTTGCGCGCGAGGCGGTGACGGCGGGCGGTTCCGCGCCGGCGGTGCTCAACGCCGCCAACGAGATCGCCGTCGCCGCGTTCCTGGCCGGTCAGATCGCGTTCACCGATATTGCGGAGAATGCGGCGCGCGTGCTCGATTCGATGAACGATTTTTCCGCCCCGGGCTCGCTGGACGATGTTATCCTGGTGGACCGCGCCGCGCGGGCCAGAACGCGTGAAACGATGGAGCTTGCGCACTGATGCCCACACCACCGCTGCACGATCCGGGGATCCTCGTGACCCTGCTCGCCTTCGTTCTCGTGCTCGGGCCGCTCGTGTTCATTCACGAACTGGGGCATTACCTTGTCGGCCGGCTGTTCGGCGTGAAGGCGGAAAGCTTTTCGATCGGGTTCGGCAAGGAACTGGCCGGATGGACCGACAAGCGCGGCACGCGCTGGAAGCTGTCCGTGCTGCCGCTGGGCGGTTATGTCCAGTTCGCGGGCGACATGAATCCCGCAAGCCAGCCTGATCCCGCTTGGCTTTCGCTGCCCGCCGCCGAGCGCGAGCGGACGTTCCAGGCCAAGCCGCTGTGGCAACGCGCGCTGATCGTGCTGGCCGGACCCGTGACCAATCTCGTTTTCGCGGTGCTGATCCTGGCGGCGTTCAACATGATCGACGGGCGCGTTGTGGCCTCGCCCGTGGTGGGCGTGGTCCAGCCGACCTCGGTGGCCGACAAGGCCGGCCTGCGCGCCGGCGACCGCGTGGTGTCGCTGCAAGGCGCGCGCATCGACGATTTCCTGCAAATCCGCATGGAAGTGTCGCAGCACCCGGCCGAACCGCTGGATCTGGTGATCGAGCGCGACGGCAAGCAATTGCCCATGCAGGTCACGCCCGAAGCCAAGGTGATGTCCGATGCCTTCGGAAACGAACAGCGCATCGGCTATCTGGGCATCGGCCCGGCCCGTTTCGACGTGGTGCGCGCCGGACCGGTGGATGCCGTGGCCGACGCGGTGGGGCAGACGCGCGACATCATCGGGATGATGGTGACCGGTATCGGCCAGATCGTGACCGGCCGGCGCGAGGTGAAGGAGCTTGGCGGGCCGATCAAGATCGCCAAGTATTCCGGCGAGCAACTGGTATCGGGCTGGCGCAACTACGCATGGTTCGTCGCGCTGATCTCGATTAACTTGGGGTTCATTAACCTGCTGCCAATCCCGGTTCTGGACGGAGGTCATCTCGCTTTCTACGCTGCCGAGGCGGTGCGCAGGAAGCCGGTCAGCCGGCGCGGCCAGGAATGGGCGTTCCGGACCGGGTTGGCGTTTGTTGTCGGTTTGATGCTCTTTGTTACGATCAATGACGTTGCGTCGCTGAAAGTGTTCGGGGGGTAGGGGATACAATCTGGTCGCGGGGGCCGGATTTTCCACAATTTGCGGGGCGATCGAACGCTTGGACAGCCTGCTTGCTTGATTGGCGGGGCTGCTTCGGGCAGATGGCGGCGATTGCTGGTGCGGCCGGTCCTTGAAAAGGGTTTGCCGCAAGAACACACGGGATGGCGCTTGGTGATGATTGGACGTAACTCGGGCCGGACCGTTCCTGCCTCGCCACGGGCATCGTCGGTGGCTATTGCCCTGATGGTCACCACCTGCATGGCCGGCGTGCCGGAAATGGCGGCGGCACAGCAGAGCCAGGCGGAACAGAAGCCCGCGCGCAAGCCTTCGGCGCTGTTCGGCAAGCATGCCCGGCAGGCGGCGCCGGCCAGCGCGGTTCCGGTTCCCGCCACCCCTGCGCCGGCGCCCGCCGCGCCGCCGGTGGTTGCGGAAGTCACGGTCAAGACGATCACGATCGATGGCGCGCAGCGGCTGGAGCCGGATACCATCCGCTCGTACATCCGCCTGCGCGAAGGCGATCGCTATACCCAGGCCGCCGCCGACCAGGTGCTGAAGGACCTGTTCGCGACCGAGCTGTTCTCGGACGTGCAGCTGCGCAACAACAACGGCGACGTGGTGATCCAGGTCAAGGAGAACCCGGTCGTCAACCGTATCATCCTGGAAGGCAACAAGCGCCTCAAGGAAGACAAGATCCTGCCCGAAATCAAGCTTTCGGCGCGCCAGATTTTCACCCGTTCCAAGGTGCGTGCGGACGTGGCGCGCATCATCGAGCTTTACAAGCGGCAGGGCCGCTTCGCCGCTTCGGTCGAACCGAAGATGGTCATGCTCGAACAGAACCGCGTCGATATCGTGTTCGAGATCAGCGAGGGGCCGAAGTCCAAGGTCCGCCAGATCAACATCATCGGCAACGAGAAATTCTCCGACGGGGAACTGCGCGGCCAGATGGTGACGAAGCAATCGCGCTTCTTCCGCCTGTTCAGCTCGGGCACCAGCTACGATCCGGATCGCCTCGCCTTCGATCAGCAGAAGCTGCGCCAGTTCTATCTGACCAACGGCTATGCCGATTTCCGCGTGGTTTCGGCGGTGGCCGAACTGACGCCCGACAAGCGCGACTTCATCATCACGTACGTGGTGGAAGAGGGGAAGCGCTACAAGTTCGGCGACATCAAGGTGGACAGCCAGCTGCGCGACTTCGATGGCGACAAGCTCGCCGAGCGGCTGAGCATCAAGAAGGGCCAGTGGTATAACGCCAAGGCCGTTGAAGACACGGTCGACAGCCTCACCGAAACCGCCGGCAGCTTCGGTTATGCCTTCGCCGACGTCCGTCCCGACTTCCAGCGCGACAAGGACGACCTGACGATGAGCGTGACCTTCCGCATGGCGGAAGCTCCACGCGTCTATGTCGAGCGTGTGGACGTCAACGGCAACACGCTGACGCAGGACAAGGTGGTCCGCCGCGAGTTCCGCCTGGGTGAGGGCGACGCCTTCAACAGCCTGCAGATCAAGCGCTCCACCAACCGCATCAAGTCGCTGGGCTATTTCCAGGAAAAGTTCGAGGTCGAGCAGAAGCCCGGCAGCGCGGCCGACCGCATCGTGCTGGAAGCCAACGTCGAGGAAAAGCCCACCGGTCAGCTCCAGCTTTCCGCCGGCTTCTCCAGCCTTGAAAGCTTTATCTTCCAGGCCTCGATCCAGCAGAACAACTTCCGTGGCCGTGGCCAGACCGTTGGCCTCAGCGTCGACTATTCGCGCTATTCGCGCGCGGTGCAGGTGAGCTTCACCGAGCCTTACCTGTTCGACCGGAACGTCTCGTTCGGCATGGACGTCTATCGGCGCGACTACAACAGCTTCAACTACTTCAACAGCAACCGCAACACGACCTACCGGCAGGCCACCACAGGCTTCCAGGCGCGCATCGGCGTGGCGCTGACCGAATATACCTCGCTGATCGGGCGCTACACGCTCAACTTCGACAACGTCACGCTCGACAAGGACACCTACTACCTCAACGGCCAGTGCAGCCCGCTGCTGGCCGGCCGGTATCTTTGCGACGCCATCGGCAAGCGCACCAGCTCGATCCTGGGGCTCTCGCTGGTCTATGACACGCGTGACAACCGCCTGCGGCCGACGCGCGGCACCTCGCTGGTGCTAGGCGGCGACATCGCCGGGCTTGGCGGTTCGGTGAAATATGCCCGCCTCACCGCCAATGCCTCGAAGTATTTCCCGCTGGGGCATGGCTTCATCTTCTCGCTGCGCGGTGAAGGTGGCGCGATCAAGGCGCTGGGCAGCCGCTCCAACGATCCGTCGATCGACGACGTGCGCCTGACCGACCGCTTCTTCCTGGGCGAACCCCAGATCCGCGGCTTCGACATCCGCGGCGTCGGCCCGCGCGTGCTGCGCAAGCAGTATTCCGGCTACAATCTGGACAACGGCAGCGGCGGTACGGTTTCCACCGATCGTAACCAGTGGGTCGATGACGCGCTGGGTGGCAAGTATTACTACCTTGCCCATGCCGAAGTCGAAATCCCGCTGGGTTCCGGTGCGCGCGAAATGGGGTTGCGGCCCTCGATCTTCGTCGACGCAGGCGCCGTATTCGGTGTGGCTCATCCGCAGACGACCGGAGCAGGAACCCTGCTGTACGTCGACAAGCTGACCCAGAAGCTGACGACGTCACCGCTGGCGTCCGACGGATCGGCCAACAGCGTTGCGCAGAAGTACGACGAGGTCTTCGTGGGCGATAGCCCCAAGCCCCGCATCTCGGTTGGTATCGGCGTCAACTGGAACTCGCCGTTCGGTCCCTTCCGCATCGATTTCGCCAAAGTCCTCAGCAAGGTCGAAGGCGACGACCCCAAGGCATTCACTTTCAACGTAGGAACCCAGTTCTGATGATCACGCGCATTGCATCGGCCCTTGTCGCGGGCCTTCTCGTTTCGGTTGCTCCGCAGGCCATGGCCGCCGCGCCAGCCGCTCCGGCCGCTACCGGTGGCGTTGTCGCCGCCGGCATCGCGGTGGCCAACCCCCCGGCGATCGTCGCTTCGTCCTCTGCCTACCAGACCGCGCAGCAGCAGCGCCCGGTGACCTACAAGGCGCAGATCGACCAGGCCAACACCCGCAAGAACCAGATCACCGCACAGCTTCAGCCGCTGTACGCCAAGCTGGAAGCGGATTCGAAGGCGCCCAAGCCCGATCAGGCCGCGCTGCGCCAGCAGTACGCGCAGATCCAGCAGATCGAACAGGCTGGCCAGCGCGAAATCCAGCAGATCCTGGAGCCGCTGCAGCTTTCGGAACAGTACGTTCTCGAACAGATCGGCGACAAGCTGGACGACGCCACGCAGAGCGCGATGACCAAGCGCAAGATCTCGCTGGTTCTCGATTCGCAGTCGGTGATCAAGGCGGATCAGGCGTACAACCTGAACCAGGACATCCTGACCGAACTCAACGCGCTGATTCCTTCGGCGCAGCTCGTGCCGCCGGCCGGCTGGCTGCCGCGCGCGCAGCGTGAACAGCAGGCCCAGCAGCAGGCGGCGCAGGCCGCTGCCGCCCAGCCCGACAACAAGAAGGCGCCGGTCGGCCGCTAAGGCCGTCCGCGTCGAACAGCGTCAAACGGGGGCACCATGGCGGAAGATCAGACGGACGGCGCGGCCGCCGCACCGTTCGACTATGACGTGACCAAGGTGATGGCGGCGCTTCCGCACCGCTATCCCCTGTTGCTGGTCGATCGCGTTCTGGGCCTTGTGCCCGATGAATCGATCCACGCGGTCAAGGCTGTCTCGATGAACGAGCAGTTCTTCCAGGGGCACTTCCCCGGCCGGCCGATCATGCCCGGCGTTCTCCAGATCGAGGCGCTGGCGCAGGCCGCCGGCGTGCTCGCGGTGGAAACGCTTGGGCTAGCGGGTACCGGCAAGCTCGTCTATTTCATGGCGATCGAGGGCGCCAAGTTCCGCAATCCCGTCGAACCTGGCTGCCTGTTGCACCTGCACGTGGAATTCACGCAGAAGCGCGCACGCGTCTGCAAGTTCGCGGGCAAGGCCATGGTCGATGGCAAGGTGACCTGCGAGGTCAGCTTTACCGCGATGATCGCGGATAGCTGATCCCGCTTCCGGCGGATGCCGGGGGCGTCCGACCAGGGACTCGACAAATCGCGCGGCATCCATTAGGGGCGCCGCTTTCCAGTTTCCCGAAGACCGGTCGGAACCGGTCGCCAAGCGGAGCAAGACCGATGAAGGCCAATATCCACCCCGACTACCACATGATCAAGGTGCAGATGACCGACGGCACCGTGTTCGAAACCCGCTCCACCTGGGGCAAGGAAGGCGACACGCTGGCGCTCGACATCGATCCCACCTCGCACCCGGCCTGGACCGGTGGCACGCGTCAGATGGATCAGGGCGGCCGCGTTGCGCAGTTCAACAAGCGGTTCGGCGGTCTTTCGCTCAAGCGTTGATCGCGCGCGAAAAGCCAGACGGGCAGGGCGGCTTCGGCCGCCCTTTTCGTTTTCGCCCTTTCGTTAAAGCGTTTCGCAGCGATCCGTCCGTATCGGTGCGTGGCATTGCTATCTGCGATAGCCGTTCTAGAGTATCGCCATGACCACCCTGACCAACGCGCTGGAAAGCCGCCTGGGTTATCAGTTGCGCCGCGCTTCCGCGGTGATGATGGCCGACCTCGCGCGCGAGTTGGCGGACCTTGACCTGCGGCCTGCGGAAGTGACCACGCTGCTGGTGATCGGCGAAAATCCCGATTGCTCGCAGACCGAGGTGGGGCAGGCGCTGGCCATCAAGCGCGCCAACATGGTGCCGATCATCGCGCGCCTGATGGACCGGGGCTTTGTTGCGCGTACCCGGGCGGACGGCCGCTCGCACGCGCTCACCCTGACCGATCAGGGGCGCAAAATGGCGGACGAAGCCAACCAGCGCATCGCGGCGCATGAAGCCCGTTTCGTTACCCAGCTTGCCGCGGGCGAAGTGGAAACGCTGTTGCGATGCCTGCCGACGATTCGCGGCACAGGTGCCGAACCCGAAGGCTGAGCGCGGGCCAGCTTATTGCCAGGGGCGTTCGCGATACCATTTTGTCACCACGTATTTCAGCCCCTTGCGCACTTTCATGGCGTGATGGATCGTCGCCGGGTTGACGCTGCCATCGCGCCGGCGGTTGTTCCAGCCCACCAGCTTGCCCGGTTCGGGATGAATCAGCTTGTCGAGAACCTTGAAGCGCGTGGCGCCGCCTGCTTCCACCGCGTTAAGATAGACCATGAAGGTCCAGGTGCGCTGCCCGGAAACGGCGCAATAGCGGGCGAAATCGGCGCCCTGTTCGTCGAAATAGTCGGTGTGCGCCTTGAATTCCTGCCCCGGGGCATAGCGCTGGCCCTGGATCGGTTCGCCGAACGGCCGGTCGATGCCGCAGAGCGCGGAAAAGCGTTCGTCGAGCGCTACCACGTCGGGAGCGGCCATCGGCAGGTCGCAGGTCTCGCTGGTGCGGAAATAGTGATCGCCGTTGGGATCGGCGATCGTCGAGGGCCGGCGGTCCGCCTCGATCCGGGCGATCAGCGCCGCGCATTCCGCAGGCGTCAGGAAATCGCGCAGGATCACCATGTCGGCGCGCGGGGTGGGGACGCGCACGAGGCCCGGCGTAGCGAGCAGCCGCTCGAGCGAGGCTTCGTTGGAGGGAGCGTCCATGACTGCATGGCTAGCGCGTCCGGCACCGAACGCCAACATTGCCCGCGCGCGATGTGCCGGTAGCCATAGGATGCAGGCGTCCGGCCTGCTATCGGAATCGCGTGGCCACATCGTCGTCTCTTCCCGCACAACCGTCCGCGCGGTCCAACGGCTTCTCGTTGGTCGAGATGCTGGTGGTGCTGTTCGTGATCGGCCTGCTGGCGGCGGTGGTGGTCCTGTCCCTGCCCGGTGACGAACACACCCTGCGCAACGAGGCGGAACGCTTCGCCGCGCGCACCATCGCGGCGCGCGACGAAGCGATCGTCGGCGGCGCGCCGGTGGCTCTGGTGGTGGGGCCGGCGGGTTACTATTTCCAGCGCCGCGTCGATGGCGCGTGGCAGGCACTTCCCGGCAAGGGGTTCGATCTGGCGGCGTGGAAGCAGGGCACGCAGGCTGTAGTCGCCCAGCCGGGCGGGCGTGGGCGCATCGTGTTCGACACGCTGGGGCTCGCCAGCGGCGATGGCGCGGTCCGGCTGGAGCGCGGGGACCGCCATCTGGTCCTGCGCATCGCGCGCGATGGAAAGGTCACGCTCGATGCGGCGTGAGGGGGCGGATGCGGAGGCGGGCTTCACCCTGCTCGAACTGATGATCGCGCTGGCGGTGTTCGCGCTGGCGGCGCTGGCCCTGCTGAAAATGGAAGGCGCCAGCATCGCGCGCACGGCCGATCTGGATCAGCGCCTGCTGCGCGAGATCGTGGCGCAGAACATGGCGGCCGAAATCCTGACCGACCCCGCGCCCCCCGCAATCGGCGATGCCAGCGGCACGATCCGCAACGCCGGCCGCCAGTTCGCGTGGACGCGCCATGTCGCGCCGCGGGCGGACTTCGGCGTACTGTCGATCACGCTGGCCGTGCGCGAGATAACGCCAGGCCGCGCCAGCCAGGCGATCACGCTCGACTTCGCCCGATTGCCGGCGTCATGACGTCAGTCTGCGATCATCGCAAACGCGCGAACGGCTTCACGCTGGTGGAAATGCTGGTGGCGCTGCTGGTCTTCGCGATCATCGCGGGAGGGGCGCTGGCCCTGCTGCGCTTCAGCGTGGATGCCGAACTGGCGAGCCGCGCCGGGACCGATCGGATCGCCGCGAGCCGACGCTTCCTGTCGGTCTGGACGGCCGATCTGGCGCAGATCACGCCGCGTCTGGCGCGCGACGAAAGCGGCGCGGTCCATGCGGCGCTGGAGGCGGGCGGAGCCGGGGGCATGGTGCTGCGCTTCACCCGCAGCGGATGGTCCAACGTCGACGGGGCGGCGCGGCCAAGCCTGCAGAAGGTGGAATACCGCTGGGACGGCAAAGCGCTGGTGCGCGCCGGCTATCCGTTTCCGGATGGCGCCGCGCCCGAGCCGGGGGCGGCCCTGCTGGCGTTAGGAGGGCCTCCGGCCCTGCGCTTCCGTGGGCGCGACGGGCAATGGCATGGCCGGTGGGAACCGCAGCGCATGGGCGAATTGCCCGTGGCGATCGAACTGCTGCTGCCGCAGCCGGGCGGCGAGCCGCTGCGCGTCGTTTCGCTGGTCGGGGTCAATTATCAGTGAGGCGGGATCATCCTCCCCATGAACGCGGCGCGGCGCTGTTGTCGGTGCTGCTGCTGGTGGCGGTCATGGCGGTGATCGCGGCGGTCATGCTCGATCGGCTCAACCTGGCCACGCGGCTGGCGGGCAACGGGCAGGCGATGACCCAGGCGCGCCTCTCCGCCACCAGCGCGGAAACGCTGGCGATGGCTCGGCTCAAGGCGCTGGTCGATGCGGACGATCGTCGCACGGTCGACCGCATAGGGCTGCTTGGCCGAGAGTTCCCGCTGCCTTTGCCGCGCGGCGCGGTGCGCGTGCGGATCGATGATGCGGGCAATTGCTTCAACGTCAATTCGCTGGTCCAGCAGGGCGTGGACGGCACGTTCACGCTGCGGCCCGTGGCGCTGGCGCAGTTGCGCGCGCTGATGGCCGGGCTGGCTGTGCCCGCGAACGAGGCGATCCCGCTGAGCGATGCGATGGCGGACTGGATCGACAGCGACGAGCGGCCCGCGCCGAACGGGGCGGAAGACGATGTCTACCGCGCTGCGCCGGTGCCCTATCGCCCGCCCAACCGGCTGATCGGCGATGTCAGCGAACTGCGCGCGGTGCGGGGGATGACACCGGTGACCTATCAGCGCTTGCGGCCCTGGCTCTGCGCGCTGCCGGCGGCGGAGCTCTCCCCCGTCAACGTCAACACGCTGCGGCTGGACCAGATCCGTCTGCTGACGATGCTTTCTCCCGCCACGATTCCGCCCGAACGCGCCCGTGCGCTTGTGCTGGGTCGGCCGCCCGCCGGCTATGCCAGCGCGGCGGAGGCGACCGCGCGGCTGGGGGGCACGGCCGGGGCAACCGGCGCGCTTCCGCTCGATCAGCTGCAGGTGCGCAGCCGCTGGTTCCTGCTTGATCAGGTGGTTTCCATCGATTCGGTGCGGCTGGAGGAGGAAGCGCTGATCGATACCGGGGTGACGCCCGCGCGCGTGGCGTTCCGCAGCTGGGGGGATAGCGAAAGCCGCTAGGGTGCCGGAATCGCGCAGGCGCGTGGTGGCCGCGCAAGTTTTCGCTTTTCAAGGCTGCTCCTTTCTGCAAAGGGGCACGCCCGCGCCCCGCATCGTGTTACGATGGGCGTGTCGATCTTGTGGCGATCGTAGCTCAGTTGGTTAGAGCGCCGGTTTGTGGTACCGGAGGTCGTGGGTTCGAACCCCATCGATCGCCCCATTTTTCCTCAGAAACTCTGCGCATGCCAGCCTTTCGGGGATCGCTAAGCGCTTGCCCCGGAACGGCGCAGGTGGCAGAGCGTGGCGCGAACCGGCGGCGCGCGCCGCCGGACGAGGATATGTGTTTCCCGCGTCCATGCACGGTTTTGCCAATCCCGCCCGTTTTCTGCGCCTTGCGCGCTGGTTGATGCCTTGGCTGCTGGGGCTGGGGCTGGTGCTTGCCTTCGGCGCGCTGGCCTGGGGCCTGCTGGTGGTGCCGCCCGATCGGCTGATGGGCGATACCGTGCGCATCCTGTTCATCCACGTGCCTTCGGCCTGGCTGGGCATGGCGGGCTGGAGCACGATCGCCGTGGCCAGCCTGGTCGAGCTGGTGTGGCGCCATCCGCTCGCCGCCATCGGCGCGCGCGCGGCGGCGGTGCCGGGTGCGGCGTTCACGGCGATCTGCCTCGCCACGGGATCGATCTGGGCGCGTCCCACCTGGGGCACGTGGTGGGTGTGGGACGGCCGGCTGACGAGCTTCCTGGTCCTGCTGTTCCTCTATTTCGGTTATATCGCGCTGGCCGGCGCGGCGCAGCGCGATGCGCAGGCGGGCGAGGGCGCGAGCCGCGTGACCGCGATCTTCGGACTGGTCGGCGCGATCAACATTCCGATCATCAACCGGTCGGTGGTGTGGTGGAACAGCCTGCACCAGCCGCCGTCGATCACTATCGGCAAGTCGGCGATCGACGGCACGTTCCTGTGGCCGCTGCTGATTGCCGCGATCGGCTTTTCGTGCATCTTCGGCGGCGTTGTGCTGGCGCGGATGCGGACGCTGCTGGCAGACATCCAGACCGAGGCGCGCCTGCGCCGCAAGGCGCTGGGCTGACGCGGCGCGGGAGGGACAGGATGCACGAGAGACTGGACCAATGGGATTACGTGGCGGCGGCGCTGGCGATCGGGGTGATCGGCACGCTGCTGCTGGTGGGGTGGACGCTGTGGGCGATGGTCCGCGCCGAACGCCGGCGTGACAGGGCGAGGGGCAGGTGAGCGGCATCAAGGCAAAGCACCAGCGGCTGGTCCTGCTGGTCATCGCGCTGGTCGCGCTGGTGGGCGCGGGCCTGCTCGCCGCCTATGCGCTGCGCAACCAGGCCGCTTATTTCTACGTGCCGAGCGATCTGGTTGCCCATCCGCCCGAACAGGGCCGCGCCGTGCGCCTTGGCGGCATGGTGGAGAAGGGATCGATCAAGACCCGGCCCGATGGCGTGACCATCGATTTCATCGTCGGAGACGGCAAGGCGCGGGTGCCGGTGCGCTTCACCGGGATTACGCCGGACCTGTTCGTCGAGGGATCGGGCGTGGTCGCCGAAGGGCGGATGGAAGGCGGCACGTTCGTGGCCGACAACCTGCTGGCCAAGCATGACGAGAAATACGTCCCGCGCGAGATGAAGAACATGACCGACGCGCAGGCGAAACAAGTGGTGGCCGAAACGAAATGATAGCCGAACTGGGCCTTGCCGTCCTGTGGATGGCTGCCGCGCTGGCGGTGCTGCAACTGGCGGCGGGCATCATTGCCCTGCGTCCCAAGGGCGAACATCTGGCCGGCGTGGTCCGCCCGCTGGCGGTGATGCAGGGCGTGCTGGTGGCCTTCGCGTTCCTGGCGCTGGTCACTCTGTTTCTGGAAACCGACCTGTCGGTCAAGCTGGTGGCGGAAAACAGCCATTCGGCCAAGCCGTTCATCTTCAAGCTGGCCGGCACCTGGGGCAACCATGAAGGCTCGATGCTGCTGTGGGTGACGATCATGGGCCTTGCCGGTGGCTTCGTCGCGCTGATCGAGAAGCGGCTGCGCGAGGATACGCTGGTGGCGACGCTGGCGGGGCAGGCCTTCGTCAGCCTGGGGTTCTATGCCTTCCTGTTGCTGTCCTCGAACCCGTTCGAGCGGCTGCCAGAGCCCGCGCCGGACGGCAACGGCCTCAACCCGCTGCTGCAGGACATCGGCCTCGCCTTCCACCCGCCCACGCTTTACGTCGGCTATGTCGGTCTTTCGATCGCCTTCAGCTTCGCGATCGGCGCTCTGGTGACGCGCGACGTCGGCCCCGCCTTCGCCCGCGCGATGCGCCCGTGGGTGCTGGGCGCGTGGATCTTCCTGACGCTGGGCATCACCGCCGGATCCTATTGGGCGTACTATACGCTCGGCTGGGGCGGCTGGTGGTTCTGGGACCCGGTGGAGAACGCCTCACTGATGCCCTGGCTGGCGGCGACGGCGTTGCTCCATTCGTGCTCGGTCCTCGCCTCGCGCAACGCGCTGCGGGCGTGGACGGTGATGCTGGGCGTGATCGCGTTCTCGATGTCGATGGTCGGCACGTTCCTGGTGCGGTCGGGCATTCTTACCTCGGTTCACGCCTTCGCGGTCGATCCGGAGCGCGGCAGCTTCATCCTCGCGTTGCTGGCCATCTACATCGGCGGCGCGCTGACGCTGTTCGGCGTGCGCGCGGCGACGGTGACCGAAGGCGCGCGGTTCAGCTTCGTCAGCCGCGAGGCGAGCCTCGTGTTCAACAACGTGATGCTGTGCGGCATCCTGGGCATCGTACTGGTCGGCACGCTCTATCCGCTGCTGACCGAGGCGTTCGGCACCAAGGTTTCGGTTGGCCCGCCCTATTTCAATCCCGTGTCCGCGATCTTCGCGATCCCGATGCTGCTGGTGCTGGCGGTCGGCCCGCTGCTGCGCTGGCGCAATGACAAGGCGGGGCGGATCACCATGCCCTTTGCGATCGCCGTGCTGATCATGGCGGCGGTGTTCCTGATCGTCGAACTGGTCGCGCCGGGTATCCACCTGCTGCCGGCGCTGGGCCTTGCCATCGCCAGCGGCCTCTTCTTCGCCAGCCTGTTGCCGCTGAAGGGGCGCAACTTGCGCCGCACGCCGCTGCCGGTGTGGGGCATGGTGATCGCGCACCTTGGCATCGCGGTCGCCCTGTTCGGCATGGCCAGCGATAGCGCGTTCTCCACCGAGAAGCTCGCCGCGATGACCGTGGGCGATACCCAGAACGTGGGCCCTTGGCAGGTGAAGCTCGAAAGCATCGATCCGGTCGCCGGACCGAACTGGACGGCGCTGCAGGCCACGTTATCGGCGCGCTATGCCGGGGGTGCGCCGATCACGCTGGAACCGCAGGCGCGCGTCTTCGCCTTGCCGCCGGGTACGCGCACCGAAAGCGCGCTCAAGACCCGGTGGAATGGCCAGCTCTATTCGGTGCTGGGCGAAGAGGGCGAGGATGGCCGCTGGCAGATGCGCTTCTGGTGGAAGCCGTTCGTGCCGATGATCTGGTATGGCGGCGTGCTGATCGCGCTGGGCGGGGTGCTGGCGCTGCTCGGCCGCGTGGCCGCCGACGTCAAGCGGCTGCGTGCCGAAGGCAAGATCGCGTATCGCCGCATGAGGCAGGGACGATGAGCAAGCAGAACGATCCGCGTGATCCGACGCCGAAGAAGCCCGGGCTGGCCCTATGGCTGCCGCTGGCGCTGTTCGCCGGCTTTTTCGTGCTGGTGATCTACGGCCTGGTGCGGCCGGCCGATCGCGAGGTGGCGAGCGCCTTTATCGGCAAGCCGTTGCCCGGCTTCGACCTGCCCCCGGCGGTGGACGACCGCCCCGGCCTGGCGCTCGCCAACTTCCGGGATGGCAAGCCGCGCCTGCTCAACGTGTTCGCCAGCTGGTGCGTGCCCTGCGCGGTGGAATCGCCGCAACTCGCCGCGCTGGCGCAGCAGGGCGTGGAGATCGACGGCGTCGCGATCCGCGACCGGCGCGAGGACGTGGCCCAATTCCTGTCCGCGAACGGCAACCCGTTCCGCCGGATCGGCAAGGACGATCTGAGCAAGGTCCAGCTCGCGATCGGATCTTCGGGCGTGCCCGAGACGTTCGTGATCGATGGCAAGGGCGTGATCCGCTACCAGCACATCGGCGATATCCGCGCCGAGGACGTGCCGCTGATCCTGCGCAAGCTGAAGGAGGCGGAATCGTGATGGTGCGCGCCGCATCGAGGCGTGGAGCCGCCGTTTTCGCGGTCCTTGCGCTGCTGCTGGCTTCTCCGGCCGCCGCGCAGGATTCACTGCCGCCGGCGCCCTATGCCTACAAGCAGCTCCCCAATCCCGATCAGGAGGCGAGGGCGCAGGCGTTGATGGAGACGCTGCGCTGTCTCAAGTGCCAGAGCCAGTCGATCGCGGATTCGGACGCGCCGATGGCGGGCGACATGCGCCATCAGGTGCGCACGCGCATCGCGGCCGGGGAAGACCCGGAGGAAATCCGCCAGTGGCTGATCGAACGCTATGGCGATTATGTCAGCTATACGCCTCAGTTGCGGCCGATGACCTGGCCGCTGTTCGCCGCGCCGGCGGCGTTCCTCGTGCTGGCGGCGTTGCTGCTGCGCAAGCGCTTCCGCCGTGGAGGCGATGGCGCGGCGGATGAGCCGGAAGCGCAGGAGGACAACGCATGACCTGGGTGCTGATCCTGCTGATCGCGATCGTGGTCTTCGCGGTGCTGGCGTTCGTGCTGAAGATGCCGCGCTCCGGCTGGGAGCTGACGGGGGCGGCCCTGCTGTTCGGCATTGCCGGCTATGCCTTGCAGGGCCATCCGGGCGTGCCCGGCGCGCCCAAGGCCGCGGTCGAGAACCAGAAAGCGGCTGACGAGGCGCTGATCAAGCAGCGGCAGGCGATGGGCGATGCCTTCGGCAAGGGCCAGAACTGGATGGTGCTGGCCGACGGGCTTTCGCGGCAGGGTCAGTTCGGCGCGGCGGCGACGATCCTGGGCAAGGCCGTAAAGGTCGATCCCAACGATGCGGACCTGTGGGTGGCGCTCGGCAACACGCTGGTCGGCCATAGCGACGGGCTGATCACGCCGGCCGCGCAGTTCGCGTTCCAGAAGGCGGCGAAGATTTCGCCCGAACATCCGGGGCCGCCGTTCTTCATGGGGCTGGCGCTGGCGCAGTCCGGCAAGCTGGTGGAAGCACGGGCGATCTGGGCCGAACTGCTTCGCCGTGCGCCGGCTGATGCCCCCTATCGGGAAGACCTCCAGGCCCGGTTGGCGAGACTCGATTCGATGTTGGCGGCCTCGGGACAGGCGCCGGCGCCGGCGTCTCCATCGGACGAGCCGCCCGCCGCAGCCGCCGAACCGACGGGCGCCTCTTCTGAAGCGCCCTGAAATCAGCTATTTGCGATGCCATGCGGGGCATGATTTCATGGTATCCGGTGTGACGAAGGCAGCCATTGCCGGGGCCAAGGCCCGGTGCTAAAGCGCCGCGCCGTTCCGGTGTCCGATGGCGGACCGGCGGTTTGGGCCAAGGCCCGGGGGCACCGTTGCCATGAGTGATTCCGTGCTTGCGAACGGTTCGGACGAAAGCGCAGTTCCTTTATCCACTCTCCGCGATTCCGGCCACCAGACCCACCATCAAGGCAGCCTGCTCAAGATGGCGGTGGGCGCGATCGGTGTGGTGTTCGGCGATATCGGCACCAGCCCGCTCTACGCGCTGCGCGATACCTTCGCCGGCCATCACAAGCTGCCGCTCGACCAGTTGCACGTCTATGGCATCATCAGCCTGATGTTCTGGTCGATGATGATCATCGTGACGTTGAAGTACGTCAGCGTGATCATGCGCGCGGACAACAAGGGCGAGGGCGGCAGCCTGGCGCTGCTGGCGCTGATCAACCAGCACACCAGCGGCAACCGCTGGGGCAAGGGCATCATCCTTATGGGGGTGTTCGCCACCGCGCTGTTCTATGGCGATTCGATGATTACCCCAGCCGTTTCGGTGATGGGCGCGATCGAGGGTGTCGCGGTCTATCAGCCCGAAATGCACCGGCTGGTGGTGCCAATGGTCGTGGCCATCCTGATCTTCCTGTTCTTCATCCAGAGCCGGGGTACGGAACGCGTGGCGACCTTCTTCGGCCCGATCATGCTCGCCTATTTCACCACGATCTCGGTGCTGGGCGTGATCAGCATCATGGCCTTCCCGCACGTGATCACCGCGCTCAGCCCGCATCATGCGGTGATGATGTTCGCTGCGGACCCGTTCCGGGGCTTCCTGGCGATGGGTGCGGCGGTGCTCGCCGTGACGGGTGCGGAAGCGCTCTATGCCGACATGGGGCACTTCGGCCGCAACCCGATCCGGGTGTCGTGGCTGACGTTCGTCCTGCCGGCGCTGGTGCTGAACTATCTGGGCCAGGCATCGTTGCTGATGCGCGATCCTTCCGCGCTGGAAAGCCCGTTCTACTTCCTCGCGCCCGAATGGTTCCAGTGGCCGCTGCTCGTCATCGCCTCGCTGGCGGCGGTGATCGCCTCGCAGGCGGTAATCTCGGGCGCGTTCTCGGTGACGCAGCAGGCGATCCAGCTGGGTTTCATACCGCGCATGACGATCAAGCACACCAGCACGGCGGCGGGGCAGATCTACATCCCCGTGATTAACTGGGCGCTGATGGTCGCGGTGATCCTGCTGGTGCTGGTGTTCCAGCGCTCGTCGAACCTGACGGCGGCCTACGGCATCGCCGTGACCGGCGCGATGCTGATCGACAACGTGCTACTGGCCGTGGTCCTGTTCAAGCTGTGGAACTGGAAACCGGTCTTCGCGGTCGGCCTGCTGTCGCTGTTCTTCGTGATCGATGCGGGCTACCTCGGCGCGAACCTGACCAAGATCCCCGATGGCGGCTGGGTGCCGCTGCTGATGGGCGTCACCATCTTCACGCTGCTGACCACCTGGTCACGCGGGCGCGCGCTGATGCGCCAGAACATGGCGGAGGGATCGATCCCGCTGGAAGTGTTCACCAAGTCCGCTCACGCCAGCGCCGCGCGCGTGCCCGGTACGGCGATCTTCATGGCCTCCACCGCATCGGGCGTGCCTTCGGCGCTGCTGCACAACATGAAGCACAACAAGGTACTGCACGAACGGGTGGTGATCCTGACCGTGCAGATCGAGGACGTGCCCTACGTGGATCAGGTGGAGCGATCGGCCTGCAAGGATTTCGGCAACGGCTTCTACCGCGTCAGCCTGCGCTTCGGCTTCCTGGAGGAAACCGACGTGCCCGCCACGCTCAAGACCGTGACGATGTGCGGCGAACCGTTCGACATGATGAAGACGAGCTTCTTCCTGTCGCGCCAGACGCTGATTGCGTCGGACAAGCCGGGCATGGCGATCTGGCGCGAAAAGCTGTTCGCGTGGATGCTGCGCAACGCGGCGAGTGCGATGGAGTTCTTCCGGCTGCCGACAAACCGCGTGGTGGAGCTGGGTAGCCAGCTCAAGATCTGACGGTCTCCCGCCCGTCGCGCGGGCGGGAGACGCTTGTCAGGATAAACGGATCAATTGCCGCTTTCGGCCTTGGCCTTGAGCTTCGCGGCCTCTTCCTTGGCCTTGTCCCCGGCCTTGTTCAGCGCATCGGCGGCCTTCACGCCAGCCTTGTCCGCCTCGACACCGGCCTTGTCGGCGGCGGCGTCGGCCTTGTTGATCGCTTCGTCTGCCGCGTTGCGGACCGATTCCGCGCCCTCGCTGGCGGTGGCGCTCATGTCCGAGGCGGCGGCAGCGATATCGTTCCCGGCTGACGTAGCGGCTTCCTGCGCGTTGTCCTGCGTCTTTTCCGAGCAGGCAGAAAGCGCGATGGCGGCTGCCGCTGCGGCCAGGGTGGTGAAGATGGGTTTGCGCATCAAAAAAAGCTCCTCTCTGTCGCGTCACATCAAAGCACGATGGCGCTTCGGGTTCCTGACGATCGTATCGTCCAACGGAAACGGGCGCGACTTTCCGGAGAAAGCCGCGCCCGTGCAAGCCTGGAAGGCTCCGGTCAGCGTCGGATTTACCCGAGGTTGGCGCTGACCATGCAGTAGAGCATCGGCAGCGACAGCAGCAGGTTGGTGCGGCTGGCGATCAGCGCGCGCGGCGCGGCGGCGGCCTTTTCCTCGGCGCTGGCTTCGACGATGCCGAGGATCTTCTTCTGCGCGGGCCAGATGATGAACCACACGTTGAACGCCATGATCAGCGCGAGGTCCATGCCCAGGCCGATCAGGTTCTCATGCAGGTTGAGCCCCTTGAAGATCAGCGCGCGGTGAACGTAGCCGGTGACGTAGGCGATCACCAGGCCGGTGACGACCGTCAGCAGCGCGGCCCAGCGGAAGAAGAAGAACACTTTCGGCGCGATGTGGCCCGTGATCGCGCCCTTCTGTTCGGCCGGAATCGACGGCATCGTCGGCACCTGCACGAAGTTCAGGTAATAGAGCAGGCCGATCCACAGAATGCCGAAGAACACGTGCAGCCAGCGGAACACGGAATTGACATCGACCGGCACTTCCGCACCGAATCCCAGCATCACGGCGATGGCCGCGACAAGGCCGATCGCAAGCACGAGATGCAGGTTACCAAACAGCTTGGCCATGAAACTTCCCCCAGTTTGCGCCCCTTGATCCGTTTACCCGGTTATCGCCGGAGGTGGGCTGGCAACATTCTAGGGGGTGTGCGCAATTTGTCACACGTTTTTGTCGTGCGGCAGGGCGTCGGCCATTTGCGGCAGAGCGGCTTGACGGACTGACTCGCTCAATCGTGCGGCGGGTTCTGTTCCACTTCGTCCGCCGCTTCCGCGCCCAGTCCATGCTTCAGCAGCATCGGGATCTGCGCGAACGTGAACAGGAACGACAGCGCGGTCACCCCCCACAGCTTGGCCTGAAGCCAGCCGTCGAAGCTGAGCGTGTGGCGCAGCACTTCGTTCAGCGCCGCCAGGAACAGGAAGAAGAACGCCCAGTTGCGCGAAAGCTTCATCCAGCCGGCATCGTCCAGCCCGTCGAACGCGCTTTGCAGCAGCGTGCGCAGCATTGGCTTGCCCCGGACAAGGCCGGCGAACAGCACGCCGGCGAACAGCAGATAGATCGCGGTGGGCTTGATCTGAATCCAGAACGGATCGCCCAGCAGCACGGTGAGCGTGCCGAAGCCCAGGATCAGCACGGTCGACAGCCACAGCATCGGCGAAATCCGGCCGAGCCGCCACTTCGACACGATCAGCGCCACGATCGTCGCCACCATGAACGCGATCGTGCCCTTGGTGACGGCTACCACCGTCCCGATTCCCGCGTCCGCTTCCTTCGGGCTGAAATGGCGATAGGCGAGGAAGAACACCAGCAGCGGGCCGTAATCGACCAGCAGGTTGATCCACGAGGACTTGGGCTTTTCGGGTCTTGCGTCGTTCACCGGAATACCCCCGCGATGACCCGGGCGACCAGATCGGGATCGAACGGGCGCAGGTCGTCGATCTTCTCGCCCACCCCGATGGCATGGATCGGCAGGCCGTACTGTTCCGCCGCCGCCACCAGCACGCCGCCGCGCGCGGTGCCGTCCAGTTTGGTCATGATCAGGCCGGTCACACCCGCCACTTCCTTGAAGATCTCGATCTGCTGGAGCGCGTTCTGGCCGTTGGTGGCATCGAGCACCAGCACCACGTCGTGCGGTGCGGCCGGGTTCAGGCGGCCGAGCACGCGGCGGACCTTGGCCAGTTCGTCCATCAGTTCGCGCTTGTTGTGGAGCCGGCCGGCGGTGTCGACGATCAGCGCGTCGATGCCGGTGTCGGTCGCCGCCTTGACCGCGTCGAACACGATCGAGGCGGGATCGCCGCCTTCGGGACCGGTGACCACGGGCACGCCCAGCCGGTCCGCCCAGACCTTGAGCTGGCCGATCGCGGCGGCGCGGAACGTATCGCCCGCCGCCAGCATCACCCCATAGTCCTGTTCCTGGAACAGATGCGCGAGCTTGGCGATGGTGGTGGTCTTGCCCGATCCGTTGACGCCGATGACGAGGACGACGTGTGGGCGCGGGAAAGCGGTGATCTCCAGCGGCTTGGCCACCGGGCGCAGGATCGCAGCGATTTCCTCGGCCACGGCTTCGCGCAGCGCGGTCTCGTCGATCCCGCGTTCGAACCTCTCGTCCGCCAGCCGTTCGCGGATGCGCGCGGCGGCGCGCGGGCCAAGGTCGGACAGGATCAGCGCGTCCTCGATCTCGTCGAGCTGCGCGTCGTCCAGCCGGGTCTTGCCGACGATGCCGGTCAGGTTCTCGGTAAGGCGTTCGGAAGTCTTGCGAAACCCGCCGAGAAGCCTGTCGCTCCAGCTTCCGTTCTCCGGCTCGGCGCTCATGCCAGCATTCCTTCGATGATCCTTGTCGGCGTCAGGGTGACGATGGTGCCCGCAACCGTGCCTTCGGGCAGGCGGTAGGGCGCGAATTCGGGCGAATGCCCCGTGCCGTCGCGTTCGGCAAGCACTTCGCGCGGTGCGCCGACCAGCGAGGCGAGCCAGCGCGCGCGTTCGTCGGCAACGGCAGCACGGATTTCGGCCGCGCGCACGCGGACCGTGACCGGGGCGACCTGCGGCATCCGCGCGGCAGGCGTGCCGGGGCGGGGGGAGTAGGGAAAGACATGGCCGTGGACGACGCCGCAATCGCGCACGATGGCCAGGTTGTTGGCGTGCATGGCGTCGGTTTCGGTGGGAAAGCCGGCGATCAGGTCCGCGCCGATGGCGATGTCCGGACGGGCAGCGCGCAGGGCATCGGTCAATTCGACCGCCTGCGCCCGGTTGTGCCGGCGCTTCATCCGCTTGAGCACCATGTCGTCGCCCGATTGCAGCGACAGGTGGACATGCGGCATCACGCGGGCTTCGCCGGTGATGATCTCGAACAGCAGGCCGTCGATCTCCACCCCGTCCAGCGAGGACAGGCGCAGGCGCGGCAGGCGGGGGAAGGCATCGAGGATCGCGCGCACCAGCACGCCCAGGCGCGGCGCATCGGGCAGATCCGCGCCCCAGCCGGTCACGTCCACGCCGCTCAGCACGATCTCGTTGACGCCCAGCAGCAGGTGCCGTTCGATCACGCGGAGCACATCGGCAACGGGCGTGGACAGGCTGGGGCCGCGCCCCTGCGGGATGATGCAGAAGGTGCAGGCGTGATCGCAGCCGGTCTGCACCGGCACGAAGGCGCGGGTGTGGACTTCGCTCGGCCGCTGTCGGGAGGCCGTTTCTCCTGCGTTCGGATGCCAGGCAAGCGGATCGGCCTTGGCCATATTGGGTACCACCGCATCCACTTCGGCCATGGCCGAGAAGCTGTCCGGCTCGATCGTGGCGGCGCAGCCCGTAACCACCAGCCGCGCGTGCGGGTGACTGCGGCGCAGACGGCGCACCGCCCGCCGCGACTGGCGCACGGCTTCAGCGGTCACCGCGCAGGAATTGACCACGACCGTAGGCGTTCCGGCATCCGCCAGTATCGTCCGGATGCTTTCGCTTTCGGCAAGATTGAGCCGGCAGCCCAGCGTCACCACTTCGGCCGGCGCGACCGCGTCGGTCATGCCGGGTAGTCCGTATCCTCGAAGCTGCCCTCGAAGCTCGTGGCGGCGGGGCCGGTCATCAGGATCGAACCACCTTCCGGCCACGCGATCGTCAGCGGGCCGCCGGGAAGCTCGACCGTTACCGTCCGCCCCGTCAGCTTGCGCCGCATCGCCGCGACGGCGGTGGCGCAGGCGCCGGTGCCGCAGGCACGGGTCAGCCCGGCACCGCGTTCCCACACGCGCAGGCGGATATGGTCGGGGCCGATCGGGCTGGCGACGTTGACGTTGACGCGTTCGGGAAACAGCGGATCGTTCTCGATCAGCGGGCCAAGCCGGGCAAGATCCACCGCATCGGCATCGGGCACGAAGAAGATGACGTGCGGATTGCCGACATTGACGGCGGCGGGATCGGTCAGTCTCTCCCAGCCAACCGGCATCGTCAGCGTATCCATGGCATAGGCGAGCGGGATGCGGTCCCACTCGAAGCGGGGCGTGCCCATGTCGACCGCGACGCCATCGGCGCCCGCTGCCGACCGGATCACGCCGGCCAGCGTCTCAATGCGCCGTTCGCCGCCCAGCAGCAGGCCCACCGCGCGGCTGGCGTTGCCGCAGGCTTCCACTTCGCCGCCATCGTTGTTGAAGATGCGCATCCGCACGTCGGCGACGGCGGAGGGCTCCAGCACGATCAGCTGGTCGCAGCCCACGCCCGTGCGCCGGTCGGCCAGCGCGGCGGCGCGGCGGTCCGACATGGCAAGCGGGGTTTCGCGCGCGTCGATCACCACGAAATCGTTGCCAAGGCCGTGCATCTTGCGGAAGGGTATGCGCATGGCGCGCGATCTAGGGCGCGCGGGGGCTTAGCGCAATGCCATAGGGCATCCGCGATGGCGGTTCGGCTTGCCTTTTCGTCCGGACAGCGCTAAGGGCGGCGCGTTCCACTCCCCGATCGGGGGCTGGCACACTCCAATAACGGCTCCAACAGGATGCCACACGCTGGTCGGCGAGGTTTCGCCCACCGGCGTTTTTCGCGTTACGCGGTTTTGCGTTGGCGATGTGGCGAATGGCGGGGCATGGCAACGGGAATACGGCGTGTTCGATAGTCTATCAGACCGGCTTGGAGGCGTGTTCGATCGCCTGCGCGGCCGCGGCGCGCTCAAGGAGGACGATGTCCGGGCGGCCATGCGCGAAGTGCGCATCGCGCTGCTCGAAGCCGACGTCGCGCTGCCCGTGGTGCGCCGTTTCGTCGACAAGGTTACCGAGGAGGCCGTCGGCCAGTCGGTGCTGAAGTCGGTCACGCCCGGCCAGCAGGTCGTCAAGATCGTCAACGACGCGCTGGTCGAGATGCTGGGATCGGAAACCGCCGATCTCGATCTCGCCGCGGCGCCGCCGGTTGTCATCATGATGGTCGGCCTGCAGGGTTCGGGCAAGACCACCAGCACCGCCAAGATCGGCAAGCTGCTCAAGGAAAAGCAGGGCAAGAAGGTCCTGATGGCCTCGCTCGACGTCAATCGTCCGGCGGCGCAGGAACAGCTCAAGGTGCTGGGCGAACAGGTTGGCGTTGCCACGCTGCCGATCATCGTCGGCCAGCAGCCCGTGGACATCGCCACACGCGCGCTCCACGCGGCGAAGCTGCAAGCGGTTGACGTCCTCCTGCTCGATACCGCCGGCCGCCTCCACGTCGATGCGGCGCTGATGGACGAGATGAAGGCCGTCGCCGCCGTCTCTGCGCCGAAGGAAACGCTGCTCGTCGTCGACTCGCTGACCGGGCAGGACGCGGTCAACGTCGCGCAGAGCTTTGCCGGCGAAGTCGATCTGACCGGCGTGGTGCTGACCCGCATGGACGGCGATGCGCGCGGCGGCGCGGCGCTGTCGATGCGCGCGGTCACCGGCAAGCCGATCAAGTTCGCAGCCACCGGCGAAAAGCTCGATGCGATCGAGCCGTTCCACCCGCAGCGCGTGGCCGGCCGCATCCTGGGCATGGGCGATATCGTCTCCATCGTCGAAAAGGCGGCGGCGACGGTGCAGGCGGACGAGGCCGAAAGGCTGGCCGCGCGCATGGCCAAGGGCCAGTTCGACATGAACGACCTGCGCACCCAGCTTCAGCAGATGCAGCGCATGGGCGGGCTTGGCGCGCTGGCGGGCATGATGCCCGGCATGAAAAAGGCCAAGCAGGCGATGGCGCAGTCGGGCATGGACGACAAGGTGCTGCTGCGCATGGACGCGATCATCGGTTCGATGACGCCGACCGAGCGCACGCGGCCCGAACTGCTCAACGCCAAGCGCAAGATCCGCGTGGCCAAGGGTTCCGGCACGCAGGTTCAGGACGTCAACAAGCTCCTGAAGATGCACATGGAAATGGCCAAGGCCATGAAGCAGATCAAGAAGATGGGTGGCCTCAAGGGGCTTGGCGCCCTGTTCGGCAAGGGCGGTCTTGGCGCCGCCATGCCCGGACTGGACCAGCAGGCAGGGCCGGGCGGGCTCGGTGGCCTGGGGGGCGGCATGGGTGCTGGCGGCGGTCTGCCGGGGCTGGGCAACATGCCCGCCAATCTCGGCGACCTGCTCCGCAAGAAGTGATTTCGGAAATTTGCGTTCAAAGAGTTTCGAGGAAAGGTTGAAGTAATGTCTGTTTCTCTGCGTCTTTCGCGTGGCGGTTCCAAGAAGCGCCCGTACTACAAGGTCGTCGTCGCCAACAGCCGCGCTCCGCGCGACGGCGCCTATCTCGAACAGGTCGGCACCTATAACCCGCTGCTGGCCAAGGACGACGCCAACCGCGTCCGTCTGGTCGAAGACCGCGTGCGCTACTGGCTGGGCGTCGGCGCGCAGCCGACCGATCGCGTAGCCCGCCTGCTCGACAAGGCCGGGATCAAGGAACGCGCCGCGACCAGCAACCTCAAGAAGGGTGAACCGGGCCAGAAGGCCAAGGATCGCGCCGAGGAAAAGGCCGAGAAGGCGCGCGAAGCCGCTGAAGCCGCTGCGGCCGCCGCTGCTGCACCGGCCGAGGAAGCTGCCGTTGAGGAAGCACCGGCTGCGGAAGCCCCCGCTGCCGAGGCTGCTACCGAAGAGTCGACCGAGGCCTGATCTTGTCGGACAAGCCCGTTACGCTGGCCGCCGTAACCGGCGCGCACGGAGTGACGGGCGAGGTCCGTCTCAAGCTGTTCGGTGAAGGCGTGGCGGCGCTCAAGCGCTACCGCGCCTTCAACGCTTCCAGCCTGACGCTGGAAAAGCTGCGCGATGACGGCAAGGGCGGGGCGATCGCCCGCTTTGCCGAAGTGACCGACCGGACCGCCGCCGAACGGCTGCGCGGAACCGCTCTCACCGTGCCGCGATCGGCCCTGCCGTCGCTGGCGGAGGGCGAATACTATCACGCCGACCTGATCGGCCTTGCCGCCGTTTCCACCGATGGCGAATCGCTAGGCGAATGCATCGCGGTCGAAAACTACGGCGCGGGCGATGTGCTGGAAATCCGCCGGCCCGATGGAAAGCGCTTCATGGTGCCGATGCGCGCCGAAGCTGTGCCGGAATGGAACGAAACGCGGATGCTGATCGCTTCCGCCTATGCCGAGGCCTGATTCCGGCCCGGTCCGGCCATTGTTTCGGTAACGCTGCCGTGGCGATGCCGATATGATCGCCGTCATGGACTTCGCGCTGATCCTGTTCCTGATTCCTTTCGGTATCGCCGGCCGGGTGCTGGCGCAGAAGCTCGTCGTGCGCCGGCCCGAATGGGGCGACCTGCGCCTTGCGCTGCACGCGGCCCTGCCGGTTGCCGGCGTGTTCTGGCTGGCGGCCATCGTGTTGCTCATGGCGGGCGAGGATGACGTGGCGCTGGCGCTCGTCCTGCTGGGGCTGGCGGCTTATGGCCTTGCCGCCGCCACCGCACATCTGGCTGTGCGCAAGTACCGCTATCGCGTGGCCGTGCTCGGTCCGGCGCGGGCATTCCGGTAACACCCGCGCGCAATCCGCAAAAGGGTTGATGCGCCCGCTGGGCATTCGCACCCGTATCAGGCACGTTCCGCGCGCAATATTGGCAAGGCGGGAGGTTCTGATGCGGGCGATGACGATGATTCCGGCGATGGCGATCGTGCTCGCCGCGTCACCGCTTCACGCCCAGAGCACGAGTCCCCAGAGCGCCACGCTTGGTAGCATCGCGCCGCAGATCGAAGCGGGCTTCACCACGTTCATGGCGGAAAACCATGTGCCGGGCCTCGTCTATGGCGTGGTGCAGGGCGGCCATCTCGCGCTGGTGAAGGGGGAGGGCGTGCAGGATATCGCGGCGCGCCGCCCGGTCACGCCCGACAGCCTGTTCCGCATCGCCTCGATGACCAAGGCCTTCACCGCGCTGTCGATCCTCTCGCTGCGCGACAAGGGCCTGCTCTCGCTGGACGATCCGGCGGAAAAATACGTGCCCGAAATGCGCGGCTGGACCTATCCCACCAGCGATTCCCCGAAAATCCGCGTGCGTGATCTGCTGCAGCACGTCGCCGGCTTCGTCACTGACGATCCCTGGGGCGACCGGCAACAGGTGCTGAGCCAGGCCGATTTCACCGCGCTGCTCAAAACGGGCGTGCCCTTCACGCGCGAACCGCAGGCGCGGCACGAGTATTCGAACCTTGGCTACGCCATTCTCGGCCGGATCGTGGCCAACGTCACCGGCCAGCCCTATCGCCGCTATGTCGAGAAGACATTCCTCGTCCCGCTGGGCATGGCCTCGAGCGGCTACGACACGCCCGCCTCGCCGATCGAGCGGCGTGCTGTCGGCTATCGCTGGGAAAACGGCGCGTGGAGCGAGGAGCCGACGATGAAGGACGGCGCGTTCAATTCGATGGGTGGACTGCAGGTCAGCGCCAACGACTATGCGAAGTGGATCGCCTTCCTCCTGTCTGGCTGGCCGGCGCGCGATGGGCCGGAGACCGGGCCGGTGCGCCGCGCGACGATCCGCGAACTGGCGCAGGGGCTCAACTTCGTCTCGGTCGCCACCCGCCCCGGCAGCACCGGCGCCACCGCCTGCCCGCTGGCGCTCGCCTATGGCATGGGCTGGCGCGTGATGCAGGATTGCGACCTGGGCCTCACCATGAGCCACGGCGGCGGTTATCCGGGCTATGGCTCGCATGTCATGCTGATGCCCGAATACGGCACCGGGATCTTCGTGCTAACCAACCGCACCTATGCCGGCCCCACCGGGCCGGCGTGGGACGCGGCGATGCTGATGCACAAGGCGGGCCTGCTCCACCGCCCGGCAATGCCCGTCTCGCCCGATCTAGCCAGTTTCTACGCCGCGGCGCAGGCCGTGTGGCAGGCGGGCACCGTCGCGCCGCTGAACGGCCGCGTGGCGATGAACTTCCCGATGGACCGCACGGCGGAAAACTGGGCGAACGTGCTGGGCGACCTGAAAGCGCAGGCCGGCGCTTGCGACACCGCCGCGCCCATCACACCGACGGGCCGGATGACCGGCACTTTCCGCTGGACTTGCGGCAAGGGGAGCGTCAACGGACAGATCATCCTCGCGCCGACGCGCCCGATAACGATCCAGGCGTTGCGGTTCACGTTCGAGGGTGCCGTTCCCTGATCTCTGCCAAGAAGCCCGAATGACCTTCGCCGCCACCGTCCTTACGCTCTATCCCGAAATGTTTCCCGGTCCGCTTGGCGTCAGTCTGGCGGGGCGGGCGTTGCGCGAGGGAACGTGGGCGCTTGATGCCGTGCAGATCCGCGATTTCGCGATCGACAAGCACCGTACCGTCGACGATACGCCCGCCGGCGGCGGGGCCGGCATGGTGCTGCGGGTGGACGTGCTGGCGGCGGCGGTCGATCATGCGCTGGCGGCGCATCCCGGATGCCCCGTCCTCGCCATGACGCCGCGCGGCAAGCCGCTGACGCAGGACCGTGTGCGTGAACTCGCCGCCGGCCCCGGCGTGATCGTGCTGTGCGGCCGTTTCGAGGGTTTCGATGAGCGCATCTTCGCGGGCCGGCAGGTCGAGGAAGTCTCGGTGGGCGATATCGTGCTGTCCGGCGGCGAATGCGCTGCCCTTATGCTGCTCGACGCTTGCATTCGGCTGCTTCCCGGCGTAATGGGCGCGCCTTCAAGCGGGCAGGAGGAGTCGTTCGAGAACGGTCTCCTCGAATACCCGCACTATACCCGACCCGTCGAATGGGAAGGGCGCACGATCCCTGAAGTGCTGCGATCGGGGGATCATGCGAAAATCGCGGAATGGCGGAAACGCCGTTCGGAAGACGATACCCGGTCACGCAGGCCGGACCTTTGGGAGCGCCACGTCGGCGCTCGGGTCCAGTCTGCCTCTGGCGCGCAGCGTGAAGTGCAGGACGATTGAAAAATGAACCTGATTCAGCAGCTTGAAGCTGAAGCTATCGCCGATTTCAAGGCGAAGAAGGATATTCCGGATTTCCGCGCGGGCGATACCGTGCGCGTGGGCGTGCGCGTCGTCGAAGGCGACCGCACCCGCGTCCAGGCTTACGAAGGCGTGTGCATCGCGCGCTCGAACCGTGGCCTCGGCTCGAACTTCACCGTGCGCAAGATCTCGTTCGGCGAAGGCGTGGAGCGCGTGTTCCCGCTCTACTCGCCCAACATCGATTCGATTACCGTGGTGCGCCGTGGTGTCGTGCGTCGTGCGAAGCTGTACTATCTTCGTGGCCGCACCGGCAAATCGGCGCGTATTGCCGAGCGCAAGGTCGTCAAGACCGGCCAGGAGGGCTGAAAGCCCAACGCCCAAGACACGGAAACTGTGTAGAAAGGCGTCCTGGCATCACCGCCAGGGCGCCTTTTTGCTGTCCGTGCCCCGTTCCCGCCGGTTCTTCCCCATCCGCCGCCTTTTCCCAGAGAGGTTCGTGACCTTGCCATGCTTCGCCTCCGTCACCTCCTTGCCGCGTCGGCGCTCTGCGCTGCCCTGCCTTTCGCTTCGGCTCATGCCGGGGAAGCGCCGATGACCGCCTCCGCACAGGCCGCGCCCGCGCTCACGCTGGAACGGGTTTTCGCCAGCCCCTCGCTCAACGGGCCGGCGCCGCGCGGGGTGAAGCTGTCGCCCGATGGCGCGTACCTCACGCTGCTGCGCAACCGCGCCGACGATCGCGAACGCTATGACCTGTGGGGCTTCGAGCGGAAGACGGGCAAGTGGCGGATGCTGGTGGATTCGCTCAAGCTGTCGTCGGGCAAGGAACTGTCCGAGGCCGAGAAGATGCAGCGCGAACGGCAGCGGATCGGCGATCTGAAGGGCATCGTCAGCTACGAATGGGCGCCCGATGGCAAGGCCGTGCTGGTGCCGCTCGATGGCGACCTGTTCCTGGCCGGCCTTGACGGCAGCGTCCAGCGCATTCCCGGAACGCAGGGCGGCGAACTCAACCCGAAGCTGGGACCGAAGGGCGATCGCATCGCCTATGTGCGCGATCGCCGGCTATGGGTCGGCCCCGTAGCGGGGCAGGGCGCGCCCGTCGCGGTGACTCCCGCGGAAAGCGCCGAGACCGTTCACTGGGGCGAGGCGGAGTTCGTGGCGCAGGAAGAGATGTCGCGCATTGCGGGCTTCTGGTGGTCGCCCGATGAAAGCCGCCTGGCGGTCGAGCGGTTCGATGAGGCCAAGGTAGGCGTCGTCACCCGCGCAGCGATCGGCGCGGACGGCACCAAGACGTTCGACCAGCGCTATCCGGCCGCCGGCACGCCTAACGCTGATGTCTCGCTGTGGATCATGGCCCCGGACGGCAGCGGGCGCGTGGCGGTGGACCTAGGCGCGGGTGATCTGGGCGCGGATAAGGACATCTACCTGGCCCGCGTCGACTGGGCGCCCGACGGCAAGACGCTCTATGTCCAGCGCGAAGATCGCGCGCAGACCCGGCTCGACATGCTGGCGGTCGATCCCGCCACGGGCAAGGCGCGCGTGCTCTTCAGCGAACAGGCCGCCGAACGGAGCTGGATCAACCTGTCGGACAGCTATCGCTTTCTGGCGGACGGCAGCCTGATCTGGTGGTCGGAGCGCGATGGCTTCGGCCATCTCTACCGCTTCCGGCCCGATCATCATCCGGACAGCCAGTGGCAGC
Organism: Novosphingobium sp. SCN 66-18; assembly: GCA_001725355.1. Classification (GTDB taxonomy): domain Bacteria; phylum Pseudomonadota; class Alphaproteobacteria; order Sphingomonadales; family Sphingomonadaceae; genus Novosphingobium. Next base: position 19,108 of record MEGD01000010.1, on the reverse strand, counting down.
AGCTGACGCAGGGTGACTGGGTGGTGACCGGCCTTGTCGGCGTGGACCAGAAGGCCGGTCGCGTGTTCTTCACCGGCACGAAGGACGGCGTACTGGCGCAGCAGGTCTATGCGCTCGATCTTGCCGCGCCGTCGAAGATCGTGCGCCTCACCGATCCGGGTTTCGACAACGCGGCGACGATGGACAAGCGCGGACAGACGCTGATGGTCACGCGCAATGCCGATGCGCAGCCGCCGCAATCGTATCTCGCCGATGCCGCCGGCAAGCGCATCGCGTGGATCGAGGAGAACCGCGTGGAGGGATCGCACCCCTACGCGCCCTATCTCGCCAGCCATCGCCCGGCGACGTTCGGGACGATCCCCGCCGCCGATGGCACGCCCCTGCACTGGATGATGATCACGCCGCCGCTGGAGCCGGGCCGCAAGTATCCGGTCTTCACCTTCCACTATGGCGGCCCGCACGCGCAGGTGGTCCACCGTGGCTGGCAGGGCGCGCTGGCGCAGGCGATCGTCGACAAGGGCTATATCTATTTCGCGATCGACAACCGCGGTTCGGCCAATCGCGGGGTGAAGTTCGAAAGCACGCTCTACCGCGCGATGGGCTCGGTAGAGGTAAAGGACCAGCTCGCCGGGGCCAACTACCTCAAGACGCTGGATTTCGTGGACCCGAAGCGGATCGCCACGTTCGGCTGGTCCTATGGCGGCTACATGTCGATCAAGATGCTGCAGGCCGACCCCGGCGCCTATGCGGCGGGCATCGCGGTGGCCCCGGTGACCAAGTGGGAACTCTATGACACCCACTACACCGAACGCTACCTTGGCGATCCGAAGCGCGAGCCGCAGGTCTATGCCACATCGAACGCGCTGGCCGATACCGGCCGCATCCGCGATCCGCTGCTGCTGATCCACGGCATGGCGGACGACAACGTGGTGTTCGAGAACTCCTCCGCGATCATCGCCAAGATGCAGGCGGAGGCAGTGCCTTTCGAGATGATGCTCTACCCCGGCTATACCCACCGCATCAGCGGGCCGAAGGTGAGCCAGCATCTTTACGAGACGGTTTTCCGTTTCCTTGATCGCAACGGCGTCGGACCGGCGCCGCTCGTGACCGGGAAATAGGAATTTGGGTGGCCGGAAGGCCAATTCGCTTGGCTGGTCGGAACCAGCCGCTATGGACGGCCCGCGTCATGCGATGCGCGGCACTGGGAGTGAAGTGAAATGGGTTACCGGGTTGTAGTTGTCGGCGCGACGGGGAACGTGGGCCGCGAGATGCTCAACATCCTTGCCGAGCGCGCGTTTCCGATCGACGAGATCGCCGCCGTCGCCTCGCCGCGTTCGCAGGGCACCGAGATCGAGTTCGGCGAGACCGGGAAGAAGCTCAAGGTCCAGAACATCGAGCATTTCGATTTCACCGGCTGGGACATCGCGCTGTTCGCCGCCGGTTCCGGCCCGACCAAGATCTATGCCCCCAAGGCCGCTTCGCAGGGCTGCGTGGTGATCGACAATTCGTCGCTCTACCGCATGGACCCGGACGTGCCGCTGATCGTGCCCGAAGTGAACCCCGACGCGATCGACGGCTACACCAAGCGCAACATCATCGCCAACCCCAACTGCTCGACCGCGCAGATGGTCGTCGCGCTGAAGCCGCTGCACGATGCGGCGAAGATCAAGCGCGTAGTCGTCTCGACCTACCAGTCCGTGTCCGGCGCGGGCAAGGAAGGCATGGACGAACTGTTCGAGCAAAGCCGCGCGATCTTCGTGGGCGATCCGGTCGAACCCAAGAAGTTCACCAAGCAGATCGCCTTCAACGTGATCCCGCACATCGACGTCTTCCTGGACGATGGCTCGACCAAGGAAGAATGGAAGATGGTCGCCGAAACCAAGAAGATCCTCGATCCGAAGGTCAAGGTTGTCGCCACCTGCGTTCGCGTGCCGGTGTTCATCGGCCACTCGGAAGCGGTCCATCTGGAGTTCGAGGAAGAAATCTCCGCCGAGCAGGCCCAGTCGATCCTGCGCGAGGCGCCGGGCGTCATGCTCGTCGACAAGCGCGAGAACGGCGGATACGTGACGCCGGTGGAATGCGTGGGCGATTACGCCACCTTCGTTTCGCGCGTGCGCGAGGATTCGACCGTCGACAACGGCCTCGCGCTGTGGTGCGTTTCGGACAACCTGCGCAAGGGCGCGGCGCTCAACGCGGTGCAGATCGCCGAACTGCTGGGCCGCCGGCACCTCAAGAAGGGATAAGCCGAACCTTCCTCCCTGTTGAGGAGATAATTCGGCGTTCCCGGTGTCATAACATTTGCGTGACCGTTGCCCTCTCCCTAGGATCGCCTCTGATCCTTGGGAGAGGGCACCCGCGCCATGACGCTTTCCGCCGACGTTTTCTGGTCGTTCCGCAGCCCGTACAGCTATCTTGCCACGCGCCGCTATCGCGCGCTGACGGACGAGTACGACCTCGCCATCAATCTGCGCCCGGTCTATCCGCTGGCGATCCGGCAGCCCGATTTCTTCGAGCGCAACCATCCCGGCTGGCTGCGCTATCTGTTCGTGGACGTGGCGCGGCTGGCGCAGTTCCATGGCATTCCCTTCGTTCCGCCGCGCCCCGATCCGATCGTGCAGGACATCGCCACACGGCGCATCGCGGACGAGCAGCCCTATATCTTCCGGCTGACGCGCATGGGGCAGGCGGCATCGCGGCGCGGCAAGTCGCTGGCCTTCGCCGATGAAGTCTCGCGCCTGATCTGGGGTGGAACGCAGGGCTGGCACGAGGGCGATCATCTGGCCGGCGCCGCAGCCCGCGCCGGGCTGGACTTTGCGGAACTCGAAGCCGAAGCCGCCAGCGACGCGGATAGGCTCGATGCCGAACTCGCCGCCAACCAGGAAGCGCTGGAAGCCGCCGGCCACTGGGGCGTGCCCACGCTGGTCTTTGACGGCGAACCGTTCTTCGGGCAGGACCGCATCGACCTTGCGGTATGGCGCATGGAACAGAAGGGGCTGACGAGGCGGGGATAGTCGCGCTACGCTGCGCGAATGACGCCCTCTGCCATGACCGGCGGCTGCCAGTGCGGCCGCATCCGCTATGCCGTACGCCTGGACAGCGACGAGGCCTATCTCTGCCATTGCCGGATGTGCCAGAAGGCAACCGGAGGAGTGGCCGCCGCTTTCGTGCAGGTGGCGCCCGACGCCGTCGCCTGGGAACGCGAGCCGGACTGGTATGCCTCGTCTCCCATCGCGCGGCGTCCGTTCTGTTCGGGTTGCGGCACGCCGCTGGGGTTCGCCTTTGTCGATGGCGCCGGCATGATGGACCTTACCGTCGGCAGTTTCGACGATCCGTCCTGTTTCCGTCCGGTGGCGCACGCCGGCGCCGAAAGCCTGCACGAGGCATGGCTGGACACGCGCGCGCTTCCCCGCCATCGCAGCGACCAGACACCGAGCGTGGCCGACCGCTGGAAGGCCGCCGGACTGGAGGTTCCCGAATGACCGAGCTGACCACCGAATTCTTCGCCGGCCACGGCGGCGCGCAACTCGCGCTGCACCGGATGGGGAAGGGGCGGCCGGTCGTGCTGCTGCACGGGCTGTTCTCCTCGGCGGCGATCAACTGGGTCAAGTTCGGCACCGCCGCGCAACTTGTCGCCGCCGGGTTCGAATGCCTGATGCCCGATCTGCGCGCACACGGCCAAAGCGCAGCGCCGCATGATCCGGCTGAATATCCGGCGGACGTGCTCGCGCTCGATGCCATGGCGCTGGTGGCGCATCTGGGGCTGACCGATTTCGACCTGTGCGGGTTCTCGCTGGGATCGCGCACCTCGGCGCGGGCGGTGCTGGGCGGGCTATCCCCGCGCCGGCTGGTGCTGGCGGGCATGGGGCTGGAGGGGCTGGCCGGATGGAAGGGGCGGCGCGATTTCTTCATCGACGTGATCGACCGCTTCGGCACGATCCGGCCCGGCGATCCCGCCTATGTCTCGCAGCAGTTCATGAAGACGATGAACGTCGATCGCGTCGCCGCGCGGCTGTTGCTGGGCTCGATGGCGGATACCGCGCCCGAGGACCTGGCCGCCGTGACCATGCCCGTGCTGGTTCTTTGTGGTGACAAGGACAACGACAACGGCTCGGCCGACCGGCTGGCCGCCGCGCTGCCCGATGCGCGCCGCGCGACCATTCCCGGCACGCACATGAGCAGCGTGACCGTGCCCGAAATGGGGGCGGAGATCGTTTCGTTTCTTACCAGTCCCGCTTGACCCCGGCGTTCGGAGGCTTAACCACGGAGGCATGACAGGCGCCCGCATCGCGCGGCGCTGGCAATGTCCTCAGGGAGTCCCCGTCCATGAAATCGCTGTCTTCCGTTCTCGCGCTGGCCGTCGCGGGTCTTTCCATGACGGGCCTTGCCGCGCCCGCTTGCGCGCAGGACGCTGCCGCCACGCCCGCCACGGTGAAGACCTGGCTGTCCCAGGCGGAAAAGGACTACTTCGACCAGTCCGTCCGCACCAACCGCACCGAGTGGGTCTATCAGACCAACATTACCTACGATACCGCCGAGCTTACGTCGGCCGGCAACGCGGCGCTGACGAAGCTCCAGGTCGATCAGGCCAAGCAGGCGGCGATCCTCGCCAAGGTGCCGGGCCTTGCACCCGATGTCGCGCGCAAGCTGCTGGTCATCCGCACCCAGATCACCACGCCCGCGCCGACCACGCCCGGTGCGGCCGAGGAGTTCGCCGCGCTGCAGGCCCGCGTCCAGGGCATCTACGGCAAGGGCCATGGCACGCTGAATGGCGAGCCCGTCAATGGCAGCGACATCGAGGAAGCGATGGGCACCACGCGCGATCCGGCGAAGCTCAAGGAAATGTGGGTAAGCTGGCACGATACGGTCGGCACGCCGATGAAGGCCGACTACGTGCGCATGGTCGATATCGCCAACGCTGGCGCGCGCGAACTTGGCTTCGCCGATACGGGCGCGCTGTGGCGGTCGAACTACGATATGGACCCCGATGCCTTCGCGGCGCTGACCGAGAAGATCTGGGGCGAGGTCCAGCCGCTCTATCGCCAGCTGCACTGCTATGTCCGCACCAAGCTGAACGAGAAGTACGGCGATGCCGTGCAGCCCAGGACCGGCCCGATCCGCGCCGACCTGCTGGGCAACATGTGGGCGCAGGAATGGGGCAACATTTATGACATCGTCGCCCCCGCGGGCGCGGGCGATCTTGGTTACGACGTCACCGATCTGCTGACCGCGAAGGGCTACGATCCGCTCAAGATGGTGAAGGCGGGCGAGGGCTTCTATTCCTCGCTGGGCCTGGCGCAATTGCCCGAAACCTTCTGGCAGCGCTCGCAGTTCGTGAAGCCGCGCGATCGCGAGGTGGTGTGCCACGCTTCGGCCTGGGACGTGGACAACAAGGACGACCTGCGCATCAAGATGTGCATCAAGGTGAATGGCGACGATTTCGGCGTCATCCACCACGAACTCGGCCACAACTATTACCAGCGCGCCTACAACGGGCAGGACCCGCTTTACCTGAACGGCGCCAACGACGGCTTCCATGAAGCGATCGGCGACTTCGTGGCTCTGTCGATCACGCCCGAATATCTCGTGCAGATCGGCCTGCTCGATCGCGCGAAGGTGCCGGGCCCGGAAAAGGACACCGGCCTGCTGCTGCGTCAGGCGATGGACAAGGTGGCGTTCCTGCCTTTCGGCCTGCTGATCGATCGCTGGCGTTGGAACGTGTTCAACGGCACGATCAAGCCCGCACAGTATGAAACGGCCTGGAACGACATGCGCCTGAAGTATCAGGGCATCGTGCCGCCCGCGCCGCGCAGCCCCGATGCCTTCGATCCGGGCGCAAAGTATCACATCCCCGCCGTGGTGCCCTATACGCGCTATTTCCTGGCGCGGGTGCTGCAGTTCCAGTTCTTCGAGGCGGCGTGCAAGCAGGCCGGCTGGAAGGGGCCGCTGCACCGGTGCAGCTTCTATGGCAACAAGGCGGTGGGGCAGAAGCTCAATGCGATGCTGACGATGGGCGCATCCAAGCCCTGGCCCGATGCGCTCGAAGCCTTCACCGGCAGCCGCGAGATGAGCGGCGCCTCGATGGTGCGCTATTTCGCACCGCTTTCGCGCTGGCTGGAGCAGCAGAACCGCGGCAAGGACTGCGGCTGGTAAAGGCCTGTTGCCCGATAGCCGCATCGCTGCCGCGGCAAGGCGGGGCGATGCATAGGCTCTTGCCGTTCGGCGCGGTTTCCGTCACCATCCTCTCAAATCATAAAATGATCAGAGGATGCCATGATGAAATCGCGCCGGATTGCCGCGTTTCTGGCTTTGGGAAGTGCCTTTGCGGCCTCAGCGCCCGCCCACGCCAGCATGAATCTCGATACCGAACCCGTCGCGCTGGCGCGGCAGGTCTCGGCGACCAGCCCGGATGGCGTGGTCGCGGCGCTGCGATCACTGGGCTACGGCGCCGATCTGACCGCCGATGACGCCGGCGAACCGCTGATCAACGCGCGCATCGGCAAATGGCAGACGTTCGTGCTGTTCTATGATTGCGACGCGAAGATGCACGACAACTGCCAATCGCTGCAGTTCAGCGCCAGCTTCACGCCCGACAAGCCGTTCGGGCCGCAGGAAGCGGCGGCCTTCGCGCGCGATTATCGCTTCGGCGCCCTGACCATCGGTACCGACAAGTCGGTCGTGCTGTCGTGGGATGTGGTGACCGGCGGCGGCCTGGATTCGTCGGTGTTCCGCAAGGTAGTCGAAAACTTCAGCTTCGCCCTGGATAACGTGGGCGCACTGGCGTTCAACGAGGATAACGGCGCGGATGCGAAGCGGCCGGCGGGCCGCCTTATCGCTTCGGGCTCTCGCCCTTGACGTTCTTGAGCGAAGCGCCGGCAAGTGCGGGCCAGCGTTCTTCCCAATCGTGAAGGTCCCAGTCGGCCGGCCGTTCGAAGCTCAGAATGTCTTCCTGCGTTTCGGCCAGGTTGATGTCTTCCGGTTCGATGGTCACGCCGGGCGTGGTGCTGGCGAAAGCGCGCACCGTGGGGCGTTCCGGGTGCTTGCGGTGCGTTTCGATCACGATCGCGAGGCGGTCGCCGGGAATGCGCACCAGTGAACCGACCGGATAGACGCCGACCGAGCGCACGAACGCGGCCAGCACATATTCGTCGAAATGGCCGTTCCAGCTCAGCATCTCGTGGATCGCTTCGGCCGGTGTCCAGGGCGCCTTGTAAGGGCGGTCCGACGTGACGGCGTCATAGACATCGCACACCGCGCCCATGCGCGAGAGCAGCGTGATCTCGTCGCCGCTCAGCCGATGGGGGTACCCGGTTCCGTCGACCTTTTCGTGATGATGCAGCGCCACGTCCATGACCAGCGCCGATAGCGTGTCGTCCTTGCGCAGTACGGAATGCCCGCGTTCGGGGTGCTGCCGCATCGAGGCGAACTCGGCGTCGGTCAGCCGTCCGGCCTTGTTCAGGATCGAATCATCGATCGCCATCTTGCCGATATCGTGCAGCAGGCCGGCCATGCCGGCCTCGCGCACCTTTTCCTCGGAGAAATCCAGTTCGCGGGCAAGGTTGATCATCAGCGCCGAGACGGTCACCGAATGCATGTAGGTGTATTCGTCCTTGCGCTTCAGGCGCAGCACCGACGTGAGCGTGGAATTGTTGCGCGACAGCGAATCCGCGATTTCGTCCACCAGCGGGCCGAGCTTTTCGGCATCGATGGTATCGCCCGAGCGAACCTGCTTCAGAAGCTGGGACATCAGGCGGCGCGCAAGGTTCACGGTCTTGCGCGCGCGGCCGAGTTCGGCTGCCATGGAGCAGGTTTCGGGCGCGGCCGGCTTCTGGCGTGCTGCCGGTGCGATCGGTGCGAGCCGTGGCTTGGCGTTTTTGCGCGGGGTCGCGCGGGCTGGCGCGGGCTGGGGCGCGGGTGCGGCGGCGGGCGAAGGAGCGGGCTGGTTCGCGGCCTTGGGCGGGTCGACCTTGATGTCGAGGCCCTTGTCGGTATCGATGATCACGCCGGAAATCCGCGCAGAGCGCAGCGCGTCCACGTCGTCGCTATGCTCCAGAAGGAACTTGCCGCGCCAGAACGGGTGGAAGAACCACACGCCCTTGATGGCATGAATCCACATGCCGGCACGGACCTGATCCTTCTCAATCTGCTTTAGCGCCATTGGCAACCGACCTTCATATTCAAAGCCTGACCCAAACTGCTCCGTGCGACGCGGACGCAGGTTTCGTCCGCTTCGGTTCGCGTAACATTCAGGATGGTTCCAAATCGTAAACGTCGCGTACAAATTTGCGGGGCGTGAAAGTGCCGTGTTCGCAACCCTGGCCACGCTGGCAAGGTGCTGGCGGGTATAGTGCAAAAAAATCAGTAATTTGTGCGGTTGTGGCGGTGCGGCGAAAGCCTGCCGCGCCATCCACCTTTTTCAATTTGAACGTCGATTGTGACAGGTACCGCCACGCGAATCGCATCCGGCGGCACTGTCACAATCGGGGCGAGCAGTTTACCGGAACGGCGGCTCGTTGAACGCGCGCAATTTGCGGCTGTGCAGGCGCGGCCCTTCGGCGCGCAGCAGAGCGCAGGTGGTCGTGCCGATGGCGAGGTGCGCGGCGATGGCTTCCTCGTAGAACCGGTTGGCCTGGCCGGGCATCTTGATCTCGCCGTGCAACGGTTTGTCGGAGACGCACAGCAGCGTCCCGTAGGGCACGCGGAAGCGATAGCCCTGCGCCGCGATCGTGGCGCTTTCCATGTCGATGCCGACCGCGCGCGACAGGCTGAACCGCCGCGCGGACTGGGTGTAGCGCAGTTCCCAGTTGCGGTCGTCGGTGGTGACGATCGTGCCGGTGCGCATGCGCTTCTTGAGGTCCGCGCCGCCGGTGCCACTGACCATCTCCGCCGCCTGCGCCAGCGCGCGCTGGATCTCGGCAATGGCGGGGATCGGGATTTCGGGCGGCAACACGGGATCGAGCACGTGATCATCGCGCAGGTAGGCGTGGGCGAGCACGTAATCGCCGATCTTCTGGGTGGGGCGCAGCCCGCCGCAATGGCCGATCATCAGCCAGGCTTCGGAGCGCAGCACGGCCAGGTGATCGCAGATCGTCTTGGCGTTGGACGGGCCGACGCCGATGTTGACGAGCGTGATGCCCGAACGATCGGGGGCGATCAGGTGGTAGGCTGGCATCTGGTGCCGCCGCCAGGCGGTGTCGGACAGGCGCGCACGGGCGTTGTCGACCGGCGCATCAAGGTACAGCCCGCCAGCGCCCGACAGCGCGATGTGATGGCCATCGCCCACCTGTTGCGCCGCCCAGTCCACGAATTCGTCGACATAGCGGTGGTAGTTGGTGAACAGCACGTAGCGCTGGAAATCGTCGGGCCGCGTGCCGGTGTAATGCGCCAGCCGGGCAAGGCTGAAATCGGTGCGCAGGCCATCGAACAAGGACAGCGGCAGCAGTCCTTCGTATTCGGGCACGTCGAGCCCGTCGGCGATCTCGTCGCCGATGCGGGCCAGTTCGGTGGTGGGGAAGTGCTGCGCCAGATCCTGCGGTGTAACCCCGCTCATCTGCGCACCGTCGCTGCCGTCCAGCACGTAGGGAAACGGGATTTCCTGTCGGGACGGGCAGACTTCGATCCGCACCTCGTAGTCCGACATGATGAGGGCAAGCTGTTCCGCCAGGTAGTCCTCGAACAGCGCCGGCCGCGTCACGGTGCAGGCATAAGTGCCGCGCTCTATCAACCGCCCGAACGAGCGCGTCGAATGATCGCCCAGTGTCTGGCCGTCGAAATGGATGCGGAGTTCGGGATAGCAGTAGCTGCCATCGTGCCGCCGTTCGGGCGGGGGCGGGGTGCCATGCTTGGCGAAAGCGGCGATATCGGCCCGCAGAGAGGCGACGGCGGCGTCGAAAATGCGGGAAAGTTCGGTGATGATCGTTTCAGGTGTTTCCATCGGCAGTATGTAGCGCGCAATCGGTGACGCTGCAAAGACGGCTTATGCCGCCACGGCGGAGCGGACCGGTATGGCCGGGGCGGGACCGGCAGGTTAAGAAGGTGTGATGCGGTTTCGGGCGAATATCGGTGCGGGGATGGCGCTTTTGCTGGCGCTGTCCGGCTGTGCGGGTGGCGGTGGCGGCGGTTTCCGTCCGGTCAGCGATACGCCGGTTCGGATCGGCCCGGCCTATTCCGTGCGTGGGCAGACTTACGTGCCCGCCGCCAGCCCCACCTATGATATGCTCGGCTACGCCAGTTGGTATGGCCATGAATCGGGCAACCGCACCGCCAACGGGGAGGCGTTCATGCCCGGCTGGATCACCGCCGCGCATACCACGCTGCCGCTGCCGACGTATGTGGAAGTCACCGCGCTCGATACCGGCCGCCGCATCATCGTGCGGGTCAATGATCGCGGACCGTTCGTCGGCCGCGCGCGGATCATCGACCTGTCGCGCGGCGCCGCTGAACAGCTGGGCATGCGCGCGCAGGGCCAGGTGGCGGTGCGCGTGCGCCGGGTGGAACCTTCCGAGGAAGACCGCGCCCGCCTGCGCCGGGGCCAGCCCGCACGCCCGCTTCCGCCCGTTGCCGAACCGATCCTGCGTAACCTGCGCGGCCAGCTTTCGGCGGCGGGGTTCTGACACAACAAAAAAGGGGCACCCGTGGGCACCCCTTTTCCGTTTGCTTGTCGCGAAGCGATCAGGCTTCCGCGGCGCGTTCTTCCAGCAGTTCCGCCGGGATTTCGCCGGGTTCGAGGTTCGGATCGACTTCCTCGGTGAAGCCGCCGGTCTCGGTGTCGAACATCGCGTCGATCACGTTGACGCCCTGCGACTGGAGTTCGGCCTCGTCCGGCGAACGGGCGACGTTCACCTTGACCTGAACCGAAACTTCCGGGTGCAGCGCAACGCGGACCGGGAACACGCCGATGGTCTTGATCGGGCGTTCGAGCACGATCATGGCCTTCGACACCTTGGCGCCCTGATCGACCAGGGCTTCCACGATGTCGCGCACCGAAACCGAGCCATAGAGATGGCCGGCGTTCGACGACGCGCGGATGAGGACGACTTCCTTGCCTTCGACCGAACCGGCTTCCTTGCCGGCTTCCTCGCGGCGGGCCGCGTTATCGGCCTCGATGCGGGCGCGGTTGGCTTCGAAGACCTTGCGGTTGGCTTCGTTGGCGCGCAGCGCCTTCTTGTTGGGCAGCAGGTAGTTGCGCGCGTAGCCGTCCTTGACGGTCACTTCGTCGCCGATGGTGCCCAGCTTCTCGATGCGCTCGAGCAGGATGATCTGCATGGTTAGCGCTCCTTACTTGACGATGTAGGGCAGCAGGCCGATGTGCCGGGCGCGCTTGATCGCCTGGCTCAGCTCGCGCTGCTTCTTGGCCGAAACCGCGGTGATGCGGCTGGGGACGATCTTGCCACGTTCGGACATGAAGCCCTGCAGCAGGCGCACGTCCTTGTAGTCGATCTTCGGCGCGTTCTTACCCGAGAACGGGCAGCTCTTGCGGCGGCGGAAAAACGGACGAGCCATCTCTTATTCCCCTTCGCGTTCGCGGCGACGGCTACGGTCGCGTTCGTTCTTGCGCATCATCACCGAAGGGCCGCCTTCGTGCTCGTCCACGCGGATCGTCATGTAGCGGATGACGTCTTCGTTGATCTGAGTCTGGCGCTCCAGCTCGGCCACCACGCCGGCAGGGGCGTCGATGTTGAGCATCACGAAGTGCGCCTTGCGGTTCTTCTGGATCTTGTAGGCCAGCGAACGGAGGCCCCAGGTCTCGGTCTTGGTGACCTTGCCGTTGTTGCTCTCGACGATTTCGGTGGCGGTGGCGGCAAGCGCATCAACCTGAGCCTGGCTCAGATCCTGGCGCGCCAGAAAGACATGCTCGTAAAGCGGCATGCTTCGCGTCCTTTCATCTTCTAACCGATCGCTGGCTGATCCGCGGGATTGCGGGGCCCCTCCGGCTTTCTTCGATTCCCATGAGTCACGGGAAGGTGCGGCCCTTAGCGGATTCCGGGCGGAACGCAAGGGGCTTCGGTCCGTTCGCCGGCTTGATCGCGCGTCACCGACGGGGCCATAATGGCACGAAACAACTCCGGGAGGACGTCTGATGCCCGTTACCGTCGATCGCGAAGGCGCGGTTGCCATCGTCACGCTCAACCGGCCGGAGGCGATGAACGCGCTGTCGCGCGCCATGCGGGCCAGCCTCGGCCGCGCCATGCAGGAACTGGATGGCGATGACAGTATCCGCGCGGTGGTTCTGACCGGAGCAGGGGAGCGCGCCTTCACCGCCGGGCTGGACCTCAAGGAACTGGGCGCGGACACGTCCAACTTGGGCGCGGCCAACGCAGAGGCAGCCGAGGAGAACCCGGTGCGGGCGATCGAGCAGTGCCGCAAGCCGGTGATCGGCGCGATCAACGGCGTCGCCATCACTGGCGGGTTCGAACTGGCGATTGCCTGCGACATCCTGATCGCGTCGGAAAACGCGCGCTTCGCCGACACCCATGCGCGCGTTGGCATCATGCCGGGTTGGGGCCTTTCGCAGAAACTCTCGCGCCTTATCGGCATCGCCCGCGCCAAGGAGCTTTCGCTGTCGGGCAATTTCATCGATGCGCGCACCGCCGCCGACTGGGGACTGGTCAACCGCGTGGTCCCGCCAGCGGACCTGCTCGCCACGGCGAAGCGGCTGGCGCACGACATCGCCGGGGCTGATCCGGCGATGGTCGCCGCCTACAAGAAGCTGATCGACGATGGCTATGCGCTGCCGTTCGGCGAGGCGATCGCGCTGGAGCATCGCGTTTCCGTTGCCGCCAACAGCCGGGTCAGCGCCGAGGATGTCGAGGCGCGCCGCCGTGCTGTGATCGAACGCGGCCGCAGACAGAAGGGGTAGGACGAGCGCTCAGCCCGGCACGAGGTGCGCCGTTTCGGGCACCGGCGTCGGCGGCACGCGATCGGTGAACCAGCGGACGAGGTTTTCCACCTGCAACGCGCCCATCGCCGCGTGGGTCCGTTCCGAACCGGAGCCGACATGCGGCAGCAGCACGGACCGGGGATGCGCCAGCAATCCTTCGGGCACCTGCGGTTCGTGCGCGAAGACGTCCAGCCCGGCGGCAAGGATGGTGCCGTGCGCCAGCGCCGCCTCCAGCGCATCCTCGTCCACGATCGAGCCGCGCCCGATGTTGACGAGAATGCCGTCCCGGCCGAGCGCTTCGAGCACCGGGGCATCGACCAGCTTCTCGGTCTCCGCCGTCCCCGGCGCGGCGATGATCAGCACGTCGCAGGCCTGCGCCAGCGCGCGGGCGTCGGGATACCAGGGGTATTCGACGCCCTCCTGCCGGGTGCGCCCGTGGTAGGCGATTTCCACGCCGAACCCTTCCAGCCGCCGCGCGATCGCCTTGCCGATCGCGCCCAGCCCGAGGATGCCCACGCGCCGGCCGCGCAGCGAAGGCGACAGGCGGAAGCGCTCCCGTGGCCACAGCCCGGCGCGCAAGTGCCGTTCGGCCTGGGGTATCTGCCGGATCGTCGCGAGCAGCAGGCCCATGGCGAGGTCGGCCGTCTCGTCCACCAGCACGCCGGGGGTATTGGTCACGACCGCGCCGGCCTTCGCCGCGGCGGCCACGTCCACGTTGTCATACCCCACGCCGAAGCTGGCAATGATCTCCAGCGCGGGCAGGCGCTCGATCAGGTCGGCGCGGACCTTCCCGAACAGTGTGGTGGTGGCGATTCCCCGGATTTGTGCCCCATGCGTGGCGAAAAAGGCGTCCGGATCGTCCTGCTCCCACAGCCGGTGCACGGTAAAGATCGCTTCCAGGGCCTCGGTAACGCCTGAACGGATTGGCGCGGTGACGAGAATTGCGATGCGCTGCAAGGCGTTGGAGGCGGTCATGCGGCGGTCATGGATCGACGGCGCGGATCAGGCAAGGCCATGGTTCCTTGCGGCGCACGGGAGGTGTATCGCTAGCGGTGGGCCGGGGGCGAGTCCGTAGCTCCGGTCGATGGAGAGACGTTGCAATGAAAAAGGCTATCCTGCTGGCGCCCGTTCTGGCGCTGTCGCTTGCCGTTACCCCCGCATTCGCCGCGACCACGATCCTGACCGCGGCGCTGGCCGGCGCCAACGAGCCGGCGGGGGGCGATCCCGACGGCGCGGGTTCGTTCCGCGCCGAACTCGATCCCGATAGCGGCGATTTCTGCTATACCCTGTCGGGCGCGAAGATCGCCAAGCCGACCATGGCCCACGTCCACACCGGTGCGGCCGGCGTCGACGGGCCGCCGCTCGCCACGCTGGAAGTCACCGGGCCGAACAGCGATGCCTGCATCGCCATGGAGCCGGACCAGATCAAGAAGATCCTCGCCGATCCGGCGGGCTTCTATGTGAACATCCATACCGACGATTTCCCGAAAGGCGCGGTGCGGGGGCAACTGGCCAAGCCGTGATCTGACAGGATGGGAGGTGTATGGAAGGCCCACCCCCAACCCCTCCCGCACGCGGGAGGGGAGTGAGACTTGCGTCGCCGCAGGCGGCGTTAGTCGCAGCGGGGTGGGCAATCCAAGCGCCTCGTTCGCCAGCGATACAATCGCCCTAATGCAAATGCCAAATGCAAATGGAGGCCGGCATCGCTGCCGGCCTCCACTGCCGCCGCCCTCAGGCGTGTTCCTTCGTCAGACCGTGCCTTGTGTCCGAAAGCGTGCCATCCGGGGCGCGAAGCCCCTAGGCCGCTGCCGGGGCGATGCTTGCGCATACCTTCGGCAACTGACGCTTCCTGCATCCAGGCCGGATCCTGCCGGCGGGGCAGGGGCGACGTTGGTTCCCGCTGCAGGCCTTGCGGCCATGGGCGGGCGTTTTTCCTTCGTGTCCGGGCACCGCTCCCTCGGGTCGAGCCGAGAAAGGCGCGCCGTCGGACGGACCCCCGCGGGTCTGAAGGATCGGCGCTGCGTTCCGCTTTCGCCCGGCCGGACCTTTCGCGCCGGGTGGAGGCATAGCCCTTGCCGCGCGATACGCCCTGCTGGCGTTTTCGTTGCACTCGCCTTGCCGATCTGTCCGGTCGCGCTTCCTCGCTTCGCCGGGCACGGATGATACCCTGCGGCCGATTGAAACGCGTACTTTCCGGATCGGGCCTCTGGAGAAAAACTCCTGAATTCATCGGCTTGCGCTTCAGATTTCGGGTCGCTTTCCCTTTCGACAAGCCAATGCTGCGCCTGCGGTCTGAGTCGCGCAAGCGGAAACCGTGGAAGTTATCCACAGGTGATCGGTTTTGCGGTGGACAACTTAAACCGGCCCCGTCAGAGAGGCCGGTTTTCGTTTTCTGATTCGGATGCTGACCGGTTCCCGACCGCTCAGCGGTCGCGCTGGGCCAGCAGGCGCAGGCGCAGTGCGTTGAGCTTGATGAAGCCTGCCGCGTCCTTCTGGTCGTAGGCGCCGGCATCGTCCTCGAACGTCACGTGCCGTTCCGAATAGAGGCTGTCGGGCGACTTGCGGCCGACCACCGAGGCGAGGCCCTTGTAGAGCTTGAGCCGCACGGTGCCGTTCACGCGGGCCTGCGAATGGTCGATCGCGGCCTGCAGCATCTCGCGCTCGGGCGCGAACCAGAAGCCGTTGTAGATCAGTTCCGCATACTTGGGCATCAGTTCGTCCTTGAGGTGCGCGGCCCCCCGGTCGAGCGTGATCGATTCGATGCCCCGGTGCGCGGCGGCATAGATCGTGCCGCCCGGCGTCTCGTACATGCCGCGGCTCTTTCTTCATGCCCACGAAGCGGTTCTCGACGAGGTCGAGCCGGCCGATGCCGTGCTTGCGGCCGAGTTCGTTGAGCGCGGTCAGCAGAGTGGCCGGGCTCATCGCCTCGCCATTGAGTGCGACGCCGTCACCCTTCTCGAAATCGATGGTGATGTATTCCGGCTGGTCGGGCGCGTCTTCCGGGTTGACCGTGCGCGAATAGACGTAGTCCGGCGTTTCGTCCCACGGGTTCTCCAGCACCTTGCCTTCGGATGAGGTGTGCAGGAGGTTGGCGTCGGTCGAGAACGGGCTTTCGCCGCGCTTGTCCTTGGGCACCGGGATCTGGTGTTTTTCCGCCCAGGCGATCAGCGCGGTGCGGCTGGTGAGGTCCCATTCGCGCCAGGGGGCGATGACCTTGATCGAGGGATCGAGCGCATAGGCCGAAAGCTCGAAGCGGACCTGGTCGTTGCCCTTGCCCGTGGCGCCGTGGGCGACCGCGTCGGCGCCGGTTTCCTTGGCGATCTCGATCAGGCGCTTGGAAATCAGCGGGCGCGCGATCGAGGTGCCGAGCAGGTAATCGCCTTCGTAGCGGGCATTGGCGCGCATCATCGGGAACACGAAATCGCGCACGAATTCCTCGCGCAGATCGTCGATGTAGATGTGCTCGGCCTTCACGCCCATCAGTTCGGCCTTGGCGCGCGCCGGCCCGAGTTCCTCGCCCTGTCCGAGATCGGCGGTGAAGGTCACCACCTCGCAATTGTAGGTCACCTGCAGCCACTTGAGGATGACGGAGGTGTCAAGGCCGCCGGAATAGGCAAGGACGACGCGCTTGATATCGGACATGATCGGCGATTCCCCGTGAGATAAGCGCGCGGCGCGTAACAGGACGGGGGCCGTATCGCAAGCGGCCGGCCCATCCGGACCGGCCGTGCAGGAAAGCGGTGGTTGAAGGGCGCCGTCAGTCCGACGTGGTCAGCAGCGTCTTCCAGATCAGCCCGCCGATCGCCGCGCCGGCCAGCGGCGCCACCCAGAACAGCCAGAGCTGGTGCAGCGCGTCGGTGGTGGCGACGAAGGCCACGCCGGTCGATCGCGCGGGGTTGACCGAGGTGTTGGTCACCGGGATCGAGATCAGGTGGATCAGCGTGAGCGCGAGGCCGATGGCGATCGGCGCGAACCCGGCCGGAACGGCGGAGGACGTCGATCCCAGGATCACAATGAGAAAGCCCGCGGTCAGGATCGTTTCGATCAGCAGCGCCGACTGCAGCGAATAGCCGCCGGGCGAAAGCGCGCCATAGCCGTTGGAGGCAAAGCCGCCCGCCTCGAAGCCCGACTTGCCGCTGGCGATGGCATAGAGCGCGGCCGCCGCGATCACCGCGCCCAGCACTTGCGCGATCCAGTAGGGGATCAGATCCTTCCAGCCGAAGCGCCCGGCCACGGCGAGGCCCAGCGATACCGCCGGGTTGAAATGCCCGCCCGAAATGCCGCCCACGGCATAGGCCATGGTCAGTACCGTCAGCCCGAACGCCAGCGCGACGCCGGCGAACCCGATGCCGAGTTGGGGGAAGGCCGCGGCCAGCATGGCCGATCCGCACCCGCCGAACACAAGCCAGAACGTGCCGAATCCCTCGGCAGCCAGTCTCTTGATCATGATCGTTCCTCTCCACTCCCGGGGGTTTTCCCCCTTTTTGGTATCGATTCAGCGCGGACCGGCTATTCCGCCGCGTGCTTCAGCGCGGGATCGAGATGCCAGGCCGGCGCGGTGTCGCTGGCGCGCAGGCGGGCGCTTTCCTCCACCATACGGTCGCGGATCATCGGGATCGCATCGCGCCGCTTCACGTACTGGAGCTGCCAGTTGACCAGCCCGCCATAGCGGAACGCCTGTTCCGCTCCGGCCAGGTAGAATTCCCACATGCGGTAGAACCGCTCGTCATAGAGCGCGACGATCTCGTCGCGGTGCAGCCGCGTGCGGTTGTACCATTCCTCCAGCGTGTGGGCGTAATGGAAGCGCATGGCCTCCACGTCGGTCACCTGCCAGCCGGCCTTCTCGCTCTCGCTCACCAGTTCGGACAGGGCGGGAATATAGCCGCCGGGGAAGATGTACTTGCGAGTCCAGGCATCGGTCTTGCCGGGAGGCCCGGCGCGCCCGCAGCAGTGCGAGAACATCACGCCGTCGGGCTTGAGCAGGCGGTGAGTGTGCTCGAAGAACGCCGGGTATTGTGGCGTGCCGACATGCTCCAGCAGGCCAACCGAGGTGATCCGGTCGAATTCGCCCTGCACGTCGCGATAGTCCATCAGTTCGAACTTCACGCGGTCCGCCACGCCCAGCTCGGCGGCGCGTTCGCGGCAGAACTCGATCTGATCGGGCGCGAGCGCCACGCCCAGCACGTCCACGTCGTAATGCCGGTGCAGGTAGAGCGCGAGGCCGCCCCAGCCGCAGCCGATGTCGAGCACGCGCTTGCCCGACGAGGTGGCGCGGTCGAGATTGAGCTTGGCCGCGATGTGCGCCTTCTTGTCGAGCTGCGCCTGTTCCAGGCTGATCGCCGGATCGCGGTAATAGGCCATGGTGTATTGCCGGTCCTCGTCGAGGAACAGCTCGTAGAGCCGGCGGGTGAGGTTGTAGGTATATTCGGCGTTCTTGCGGGCCGAGCGCCGGTCGTTGAAGCTGTCGATCGTGGCGGCGGCCCGGTCCAGGAGCTTGCGCAGCGGCCCCTTGGCGCCCAGCGCGCGTTCGTGATCGCCTTCGGCGTTGAGTGCCACGAAGAGCACCAGATCGCGGATGTCGTGCGGCGGCTCGATCACCATCCGCCCGTCCATGTAGGCCTCGCCCGCCCCCACGCGCGGGTAGCGCGCGATGTGCGTGGAAGCGCCCTTGTCGGTCAGGCGGATGCGCAAGGGCGCGTCTGTGCCCGGCCCATAGGCGTATTCCCTGCCATCGTGATCGATGACGATGAGCCGACCCTTGCGGATCAGCCGGCGAAGCATCTGGTCAAGCAGCCACATCGACAGGGGAGACTATGGCAAAGCGGAGGCGAGGCAAGGGGGAATCGGACGATGTGGCGGGCTATGGAGCGGGTTGCCGGGGGCGGGGCAGTCATTTTTCGTCAAGGGAACGCCTGTTATTCTGAGCCAAATCGCAATGACGGGGGTTTTGGTGGAGGAGCCGGCTTCCGATCTTTTGAGCTGGAGAGTTCTATGAGGCTGCGACAGGCTTGGGCGATACTGGCCGCCGCGCCGCTGCCTGGCGGCGGCCAGGTCGATCACGTCCGCCGTGCGCCGGCCGGCGGCCTGCATCGGCGTGGCCGGGGCAGGGCGGCCGGGTTCCGCCTGGCGCGGCCGCCGGCGGAACAGTTCGAGCAGGAACGACCCCAGGAAGATGCCGGGAATGAACGGCAGCACGATCAGCACGCCCAGGGCCGAGGCCAGCGCCCGGAA